>CAWBJP010000002.1:0-449185 GCA_963789165.1 uncultured Actinomycetes bacterium | reverse complement strand
GAGGCCACCCGGGCGCAGCTGTCCGACCTGATGCGCCCCTACGGATTGGCCTTCGGCGCGGGGGAGGTCCGCGACCGCAGCTCACTGGCCGACGACCCGGCGTCGGTGGTGGCCTTCGACTATCCGTCGGAGAACCCGGCCATCCGCGACCTCAAACGGGACGGCATCCCCGTGCTGTTCGTCGACCCCCACCCGATCGAGAAGGCGACCGGGGGCGAGGCCATCGAGTCGGTGACACCGCTGGTGGCCAGCAGCTCGCAGAGCTCGATCCCCGGGAACCCGGCGGACAGTCCGTTCATCCTGGCCGCCGCCTACGACGCCAGCGAGGTGTCCACCAACCAGCCCGACGGGGCCCAGCTCGTCACCTCCCGCTTCGCCGTGGTGGGCAGCGCCGGGATCGCCTCCAACCGGCTGATCGACAATTTCGGGAACCGGGACTTCGCCACCGGCCTGGTCCAGTGGGTCGGCCGGGAGAACGACGTGATCTCGGCGGGACGGACCTACGGGGGCGTACACAAGGTCGTCCTCACCAAGGCCCGGCGGGACACCCTCGTGCGCTCCGGCGTCGTCTTCCCGTCGCTTGCCTTCCTCGCGCCCATGCCGGTGGCGCTCCTGCGCCTGCGGCGAGGCTGAGGCATGGGACGGGCGCGGGGCGCGGTCGGGTGGTGGCCATGGGCCTGACCCTGGCCGCGGTCGTCGCCGGCGTCACCGGCTGCTCCTCCGGAAGCGGCGATCGCTCCGAGGACCGCGCCGCTCCCGCCGCCGACGCCCCGACCGGACCCGCCACCCCAGGGGTCTTCTCCGTCGTCGACCTCACTCCGGCCCAGGTCCATCGCCTCAGCGTGGAGTCGAAAGGCCGCCAGGTCGCCCTGGTGCGGACCGCGGCCGCCACCTGGCTGGCCGAGCCGGGAACACCGGAGGTCGTCAGCGGGCTCCTGGCCGAGCGGGAGACCGAGGTCCTGCCCCTCCAGGCCTACCGGCGCCTGGTGACCGACTCCGACCGGCCCGACTTCGGCCTGGTCGATCCCGAGTTCGTCGTCCGCGTCCAGGACGCCGCCGGGGTGGAACAGGCCGTCTCGGTGGGGGTCGGCACCTTCTCGGGCGCCGGGTACTACGCCCGGCGCCAGGGCGATCCCCACGTCTACCTGCTCGTTCGCCGCAGCGTGGACGACCTACGCTCGCTGGTCGCGGGCGAGCGGGTGAACTCGCCCCGCACCCAGCTGGAGACCGAGATCCTCAACGAGAGCCCCGACGCCGACCCGGAGGAGGTCACCAACCCGTGGCTCGCCCAGGTCCTCGAGGAGGAATCACGATGAGGCGCAACGCCGGCAGGGTGGCCCTGGCCCTGGTCCTGGCGATCGGGGTGGCGGGCTGCGGCGAGGACGGCCCGCCCAAGGTGGCGGCCACGGTGGCCGGGACGGACCTCCCCTCGGAACGGGTGGAGCGCCTCACCAGCCAATGGGTCAAGAGCCAGAACAGCCAGGCCCTCGAAGCGGGGGCGGGCGGGCAGACGGACCGCAAGCAGGCCGCCAAGCTGGTGCTCGGATTCGCCATCCGGAGTGTCTTCCTCGAACAGCTGGCCGCCCAGATGGAAATCCAGGACAAGCCCAGCGCGCTCGATGCCCTGGCCCCGACGGAGGTGCCGGCAGCCGAGTACGAGTCGGCCGGTTGGTCGCAAGCCGACCTCGAGCAAGCCCTGCGCGACGCGCGCCTCTCGAAGGCCATCGGCGAGAAGGTCTTTCCCAAGGTGGCCGTGTCCGAGGTCGAGCTGCGCCAGAAGTACGACCGCAGCGCAGCCTTCTTCCAGCAGACCTGGCGATCCCAGATCCGCGTGGCCCACTTCGACTCCGAGGAGGCAGCCCGGACGCTCCGCGGGCGGGCGGTGACGGGCGACGCCTTCGACGCCGCCGCCCGGGAGCTGGGGGCCCGCCAGGTGGGGAGCCTCGGCCTGGTGAGCCCGGCCACGCCACTCCCCGCCCCGGTGCTCGAAGCCATCTCCGGGCTCCAGGCCGGCCAGATGAGCGACCCGATCCCCGGCGGGGGCGGCTTCCTGGTGGTGGTGGCCGACAGCCGGGAGGACGGGGCGGCCATCTCCTTCGAGGAAGCCAAGCCCGAGCTGACCAAGGTCCTCGAGGACGAGCAGCGCCAACGCCTGTTCTACGACTGGTTCCAGAAGCAGCTGTCCGAAGCCAAGGTGGACATCGCCGGCTGGTACGGCAAGTGGGACCGCGCCAGCGGGCTGGTGACCTGACGATGAGGCGAGGACTGATGAATCCGACCAGGATCCTCTGCGGAGCTGTGGCGGCCCTGGCGCTGGCGACGATCTCGCCGGCGCCCGCCTCGGCCCACACCGCCGGCAAGGTGCAGTTGTGGCTCGACCGGATCGCCCTGCACTCCGAGGGGGGCCGGGACTGGACCGTCTCCGTCGACCTCGTCGACGCCGACTCGGGCACGCCCCAGCCCGGCTTCGACGTGACCGTGGAAGGCAACGACGACGCCGGGCATTCCCTGGCGCCCGTGGTCCTCACCGATGCCGGTGGTGGGGCCTACACCGGCAAGCTGGCGGTCGACCCCGGCAAGTGGTCGCTGACGGTACGGGCCCAGTCGCGCCCCGGGGGGGTCGCCGGCATCCCGCTGCAGAAGCCCCAGAACCTCGTGCTCGAATCCGGCAAAGACGTGGCCGTCGGCTCCGCCAGCCCCTTGGTGATCCGCCCGGGCGACGCCGCCGGCCCGGCGCTCAACGTCAGGATCGAACGAGCCGATCGCCAGGGCCGGAGCGCCCTGTGGCTGCCCCTGCGGGTGACCGTGACCGAAGGCGACGCCGATGCCCCGCTGGCCCTCGACCACGTCGCCTTTGCCGCCGCCCGCAACGACCGTGGCGACGAAGCCGGTCCCTTCGAGCTCGGCACCCTGGAGCTGGAAGGGAAGCCCGGGATCCACGAGGGGTTCGTGATCCTCCCCTACGGCGGCACCTGGACCATCGACGTCGCCGTCAACGACGCCCGGGTCGAGCCCGGGAAGCCCGCCGTGCTGCTGGGCCGGGGGAGCACCGACCTGGTGGTCGACGCCCCCGTTCCTCCCGCCGGGGCGGCGGTGGCGGGCGGCGGGGCTTCCCCCCAGGGGGAGCCGCTGGGCGTGGCCGTTCTGTGGGTGCACTCCATGCTGGCGATCCTGTGGGGCATCGCCGTGGGCCTGCTCGCCCTGCTCGCCGTTCCCGCCGGGCGGCGCTTCCTCTCCGAGTACGGCACCAACCTGGCCGACGGCCGCCTGGACAAGATCGCCCGCACCGCCTGGTGGCTCACCGGCCTGGTGGTCGCCACCGGCATCTACAACCTGGTGGAGTCCGTGGCCTACCGGGTGCCGCTCTCCCCCGACCAGGCCACCCGGCTCTTCCGCTTGCCCTACGCCGAGCCCTACTACCTCACGCTGGCGGTGAAGCTCGCCGCCTACGCGGTGATGATCGGGGTCAGCATCCCCCTCATCCGCGAGGCCCGCCGGCGGGCGACGACGGCCGAGGCCGGTCCCGCACCAACCGTCGTCCTCGACGACGACCCCTCGCCGTGGGAGAACCCCCAGCGCCGCTCAGAAGGCAACGGCGGCTCCGGCGGCCGGGTGGCACTGCGGCGCCGGGCGGCGGCCGAGGTGGCGCTGGACGAGACCTGGGCCCTGGGCGACGGGGGACGCAGCCCGGCCTTCCGCCTGGTGGCGATCCTGGCCGCCGGCGGCACGGTCATCATCACCGCCGTCACCCTGCTCAAGTACTTCCACCTCATGAGCGAGGTGTCCCGCCTGACCGGCTAGCTCCCTCGGGATGGCGTCTACCGTGAAACCGTGGGAGACGCCGACCGATGACCGGGAACTCCCCGGTGGGGACGATCGTCGTCGTCGTCCCATCCCTGACCCTGCCGCTTGAGGACCTCGGCAAGGTCACGGGCATCGTCTTCTACGAGGAGCGCTTGCTGTGCTTCCTGCTGCTCCTGGCTGACCCCACGACCAGGATCGTCTACACCACGTCGACCGCCATCGATCCGGCGATCATCGAGTACTACCTGCGCTTCGTCCCCGATCCAGCCGACGCTCGGAGCCGGCTTCGGCTGGTCGACGCCGGTGACGCGGATCTCGGCTGGCTCTCGGCGAAGCTGCTCAGCAATCGAGCGGCGTTCACCCGGCTGTCGGAGGCCATCGGCGACCCGGCGCGGGCCTACCTCCTGCCGTTCATTGCCACCCCCGTCGAGCACGAGCTGGCGGAGGCGCTCGGCGTGCCGGTTGACGGCCCTCGGGCTGAGCTGGGGGCGCTGGGCTCCAAGACCGGCGCTCGGAAAGCGGCGAGACAGGCCGGCGTCGGCGTCCTGCCGGGCTCGGAGGACCTCTTCACCGTCGAGGACGTCACCGCCGCCATCACGGCGTTGGTGGCCGGCCGGCCCGAGCTGGAGGCGGTGGTGATCAAGCTGAACGACTGCTTCTCAGGGCTGGGCAACGTCATCCTCGAAGTGGACGGGCTGGCCGATCCGTTGCCCACGTCGAAGAGCGTCTTCTGCTCGGAGAGCGAGAACTGGCCTTCCTACATCGCCAAGATGGCGGCGCAGGGCGCCGTGGTGGAGCAACTTCTCCGGGCGCCCGAACTGCGCTCGCCGAGCGTCCAGCTGCGGATCTCACCGACAGGTGTGGTCGAGATTCTCTCTACGCACGACCAGATCCTCGGCGGACCTCAGAACCAGGTCTACATCGGCTGCCGGTTCCCGGCTCACCCGGCCTACCGGCTCAGCATCCAACGGGAAGCGCTCAAGGTGGGCCAGGTCCTGGCCGCCGAAGGAGTCGTCGGATCGTTCGGCATCGACTTCCTCGTCGTCGGACACGACGTGTACCTCAGCGAGATCAACCTTCGGCTCGGCGGAACCACTCACCCGTTCTGGATGGCCCGCCTGGCGACCGGGGCCCGGTACGACCTGGCCAGTGGGGAGCTCCGGCGCCCGGATGGCGACGCCCGGTACTACGTGGCCACCGACAACCTGAAGTCCGACCGGCTCCGGGGTCGCAGCCCCGGTGATGCCATCTCGCTCGTCGACCGCAGCGGGCTCGGTTACGACCGCGCCACCGGCTGCGGCGTTGCGCTCCATCTCCTGGGCGCCGTGCCGGTGGCCGGCAAGTTCGGTGCGACGTGCATCGCCGACAGCGCCGGCGCGGCCGACGAGCTGTACCGCGCCCTCCTGGACCTGGTCGGCGCGGAACTGCCGTCCTCCTGACCTGCCATGAACAGCGAGATCAGACCAGGCGGTCGCGGCCCACCCAGTACGGGGCCCGCAGGGCCTTCTTGTCGATCTTTCCGACGGTGGTCTTGGGCAGGTCGGTGACGAACTCGACCGACTTCGGCTTCTTGTAGCCGGCCAGCTGGGAGCCGGCGAAGGCGATGACCTCCGCCTCGGAGAGACGGGCGCCGGCGGCGGGGACCACGATGGCCTTGACCGCCTCGCCCCAGCGCTCGTCGGGCACGCCGATGACCGCGGCCTGGCTGATCCCGGCGTGGCGCAGGAGGACCTCCTCGATCTCCCGGGGGTAGACGTTGAGGCCCCCGGAGATGAGCATGTCCTTGGTCCGGTCGAGGATGAAGACGTAGCCCTGATCGTCGATCTTCCCGATGTCGCCGGTGTGGAGCCAGCCGTCACGGATGGTCTCGGCGGTCGCGTCGGGGCGCTTCCAGTAGCCCTTCATGACCGCCGGGCACTTGATGCAGATCTCGCCGATCTCGCCGGGGGGCAGCGGCGCGCCCTTGTCGTCGAGGATGGCCACCTCGGTGCCCGAGCGGGCGTAGCCGCACGACGCCAGACGCTCGCTGCCCGGGCCCTCCAGGATGTGCTCCTGGGGCCGGAGGTAGGTGCCGGTCATGGGCGACTCGGACTGGGCGAAGAGCTGGACGAACACGGGACCGATGCGGCGGATGGCCTCCTTGAGGTCCTCCACGTACATGGGGGCGCCGCCGTAGACGATGGTCTTCAGGCTGGAGAGGTCGGCACCGTCGGTGTCGGGATGGTCGAGGACCATCTTGATCTGCGTGGGGACCAGCCAGCTGTGGGTGACCCGGTGCTCGGCCACGTCGGAGAGGAACTGGGCGGTGTCGAAGCCGGAGGGCTGCAGGATGACCTGGGTGGCCGCCTTCATCACGAAGGCCAGCGCCATCATCCCCGCCCCGTGGGTGAGGGGGGCGGCGACGAGACCGACGTCCTCCGGTTCCAGGCGCTGGAGGTCGGCCAGCCAGCACACGGCCACGAACGTCAGGTTGCCGTGGGTGAGCATGGCGCCCTTGGGCCGTCCCGTGGTGCCCGACGTGTAGGCCAGCCAGGCCACGTCGTCGTCGGCCGTCGCCGGAACGTCGGCCTGGCGGCCGTAATGGCGCTCCAGCAGCCCCTCGAGCGCGATGCTCCCCTCGAGGCCGGCGGACCCGTCGCCCGAGAGGATGAGGGTGTCGAGGCCGAGCTTCTCCTGGATGGGCGCCAGGGACGCGGCCGAACTCGTCGCCCGCCAGCAGCACCCGGGCTTCGGAGTCGCCCACGTGGTAGAGGATCTCGTCCTGGGTGTAGCGGGCGTTGAGGGGCACGACCGTGGCCCCTGCCTTCCACACCGCGAAGAGCGCCTCGAGCAGCTCCGGGGTGTTGGCCATCATGAGGGCCACCCGGTCCTGGGGCTTGACCCCCACCTCGTCGGTGAGGGCGGCGGCCAGGGCGTCGGCCCGCCGGTTCAGCTCCCGGTACGTCCGCCGCTGGCGGCCGTGGTCCCAGATGACGGCGGTGCGCTCGGGGTGCTGGCGCGCCGAGACAGCGAGGATCTCCCCCAGGTTCATGCTCAGCCTCCGTCGGAGAAAGCGCCGGGCGTCGTCCGACGCCCGGCGCTGGTAGGCATCTGGTTCAGCTAGGCCCGGGTGATGACCGGGTCCTGCATGAGCCCGAAGCTCTGCAGCACCCCGAGCAGCTCCCGGTGGCCGAAGGCCTGGCAGGCCGACGCGAAGCCCATCCGGCGGGTGGCCCCGCTGACCAGCTGGGCGGCGGCGTAGGCGTTGAGCAGGCCGGTCTGCTTGTAGTTGCAGTTCCCGTGCAGCACGACCTGGGCGTTCCCGAGGGGTCCCGAGGCGTGGACGGAGTCGACCGAGATGTTGATGCGGGGATTCTCCCGGGGAGGCATGGCCGGGGTCACCCCGGACGCCTGCTCGTGGAGGACGGCCAACTTCTGCTCGAGCTCGAGGCCCTCGACCCCGGCCAGCACGGCCTGGACGATCTGGGGCACGCCCTGCATGAGCGGACGGTTGAGCAACCCGCCGACCACCTTGACGTTGCTGACCCTCGGGTCGCCCTTGAACCAGACGGGGTGCGAGGTGCCGCCCCAGGGCAGGGCCAGCCCGATCTCGTGCTGACCCGGAACCACCACGTCGTAGAGCTGGCCGTCGGCCGGCCACTCGACGTACTCGTTCTCCTGGAGGTAGTAGGCCTTGGACAGGGCGGCGTTGACGAGGATGGTGGCGGTCGAGGCGACGGTCGGAGCGCCCTTCCAGAACACGACGATGTCGAGGGTGTCGAGCCCGGGCTGCTCCAGGGCGATGTTGGCCGCGATCTCGCCCGTCGTGTACATCTGGGCGATGCCGGGCGACAGCAGCAGGCCCTGGGCGGCCATGTCGTCGCCGTACTTCGCCTGGGCGTCCAGCATCCAGTCCTGCTCGCCGGTGCTGTCCGAGTAGTGGCAGCCGGCGGAGAGGCAGGCCTGGACGACCTCATGGCCGAACTGGGCGAACGGGCCCACGGTGTTGACGACGGTCTTGGCGCCGGTGAAGAGCTTGGTCAGGGAGTCGGTGGAATGCTCGACCTCGGCGATCTCGTAGTCGGCCGTCTCGATGCCCGGCACGTTGCGCTCCATGGAGCTGGCGAGACGGTCCTTGCTCCGCCCCGCGGCGATGAACGGGAGATTGAGCTCCCGCAGGTACTCGCAGACGAGCCTCCCGGTGTATCCCGAGGCCCCATAAACGACAACGGGCTTGGTGCTCATGGCATCACCTCATGTCTCGAAGTTACGCCGAGTCTGTCCGAACCATCCGGGGGCAGGCGAGAGAGACTTCTCTAGAATCGTCCAGACATGGTTGGAGGTCTCTACAGTCCCCCGGCGCCGAAGCGGCGGGTCGACCGGGCCACGTGGGACCGGGAGATCCGGCCCCTCCTGACCCGGCTGACGGCGCGGGACGGCGACGTGGCCGACGGCGCCATCGCCACCCTGCGCAAGGTGCTCCCCTCCTACCGGGACGTGAGCGACGAGGCCCTGCGGGCCTCGGCTCTGCGCAACAGCGCCGACGCGGTCAAGACCCTCTCCGCCCGGCGCCTGCCCAGCGACGCCGAGCTGGCCGACGCGGCGGTGGCGGCCGGGGACCGGGTCGTCCAGGGCGTGTCCATCCAGGACGTCCTCACCGCCTACCGCCTGTCCCTGCACCACATCCGCGAGTTCCTGACCGAGGCGGCCACCACCGCCAACTGCTCTCCCGGCGGTGACACCTGGAGATGGTCCAGTTGCTGTGGACCCTGGCCGATGCGGTCGGCGTCCGCCTGGCCACCGTCCACCGCGACGCCGAGCTCGACATCGCCCGCCACGACGAGCGCCAGCGGGCCGAGTTCCTGCGGGGGCTGGTCTTCGGATCGGTGGCCCCGGCCGAGATCCGCCGCCTCGGCGCCGCCTACGGCCTGGCCCCCGACCTGCGCTACGTCGCCCTCCGGGGCCGGCCCGCCCCGGGCGGCAGAGCGCCGAGCTGGTGCGGGCCATCATCTCCTCGGTGCGGGGCGCACGGGCACAACGCCTTCGTCGACGTGCTCGACGGCGACGTGGTCGGGGTGGCGCCCCGGACACCCGAGATCGCCCGCTGTCCGGGCACCGTCGGGGTGGGGCCGCCGGCCGACCTGGCCGCCATCGAGCCGTCCTTCGCCACCGCCAGCCGCGTCCTCGAAGTCGCCGGTCGCTTCGGGCAGCGGGGCGTCTTCCGCCTCGAGGACCTGTCGCTGCGGGTGGCGGTGGCGGCCGAGGACGAGCTGGGCGAGCTGCTGATGGGCCGCTACCTCCGGCCCCTGGCCGCGCTGGGCGCCCGGGCCGAGCCGGTCCGGGAGACGGTGGCCGTCTTCATCGACAACGGGTTGAACATCAAGGCCACGGCCGAGGCGCTCGACGTGCACCAGAACACCGTCCGCTACCGCCTCAGCCGCTTCGAGGAGCTGACCGGCAGCTTCCTCGAGCGGCCCTTCACCGCCTTCGAGGTGTGGTGGGCCCTGCAGCGGGCCCGGCTGAACCCCGAGGACTTGTAGGGCTCTCCAAAGCCGTCCCGGGTTCTCTGGCGCGGCCTCTGTGGCGGGGGGTGCCGCCGGCGGCCCATGCTGGAGCGGTTCGGACTAAGGGAGGACGTGGCATGCCTGAACTGGATGGGAAACGGGCGATAGTGACCGGCGGGGCCCAGGGCCTCGGGCTGGCCATCGCCAAGCTGTTCATCGAACGTGGGGCCCAGGTGCTCCTCGCCGACATCGACGAGGCCGGGGCCAAGTCGGCGGCCGACGAGCTGGGCGACTCCGCTCGAGCGGTGCGCTGCGACGTGACCCAGGCCCACGAGCTCGACGCGGCGGTGCAAGCCTGCGTCAGTGCCTTCGGCGGCCTGGACATCATGGTCAACAACGCCGGCATCGAGATCGTCAAGCCTCTCTTCGAGCACACCGAGGAGGAGTTCGACCGGATCTACGAGATCAACGTCAAAGGCACGTTCCTGGGCATGAGGGCGGCCTTCGCCGCCCTGCCCCAGCCGGGAGGCGTCATCGTCAACATCTCCTCCCTGGCCGGCCTCGGTGGGGTGCCGCTCTTCGGCGCCTACTCGGCCTCCAAGGCGGCCGTGGTCCAGATCACCCGGGCCGCGGCCATCGAGATGCGGCCCACCGGCGTGCGGATCAACGCCGTCTGCCCCGCCTTCGTCAACACGGCCATGGTGGACCGGCTGAAGCCCATCGTGACTGAAGCGGTGGGAGTCCCATTCGACACCCTGGCCGCCATGAAGCAGGGCCGGCTGGGCACTCCCGAGGAGGTAGCGGAGATGGTGGCCTTCCTGGCCTCTGACGACTCGTCGTTCTGCACCGGCGGCACCTACGTGCTCGACGGTGGCCTGCAGGCGGGGATGCTGTGATGGCCGGCCAGCTGGAAGGCAAGGTCGCCATCATCACCGGTGCCGGCAAAGGCATCGGCAAGGCGATCGCCGAGGCGTTCGGCTCCGAAGGCGCCACCGTGGTCGTCTCCGACATCGACGAGGGTGCGGCCAAGGAAGTCGCCTCGGCGATTCCCGGGGCGACCTCCATCGCCTGCGACGTGCGCAGTCCCGAACAGGTCCAGGCCCTGGTCGACCAGACCGTGTCCCAGCACGGTGGGCTTCAGGTCATGGTGCCCAACGCCGGCATCGGCCGGCCCGTGCCGCTGGCGGCCATGGACTACGAAGAATGGCGGGCGGTGACGTCGGTCAACCTCGACGGCGTGTTCCTCTGCATCCGGTACGGGGCACCCGCCATCGCCGCCTCGGGCGGTGGATCCATCGTCAACATCTGCTCGACGACGGCTCAGGCCGCCGTCCCCCTGATCGGCCACTACGCCGCGGCCAAGGCCGGCGTCATGTCGCTCACCCAGACGGCCGCCATCGAGTTCCGGGACCACGGGGTGCGGGTCAACGCCATCCTGCCCGGCTTCTGCGACACCGACATGGTCAACAACGTGAAGGCCGACTTCGAATCGATGCTGCCCCTCGAAGCGATGGGGGGTATGGACGGCGTCATCGCCATGAAGCAGGGCCGCTACGGCACCGTCGAAGAGGTGGCCCGCATGGCCGTCTTCCTCGCCTCCGAGCGGTCCAGCTTCTCCAGCGGCAGCCCGTTCGTCCTCGACGGCGGCTGCCGGGCGTCGCTGCTCTAACCGACTCCCTCCCTACGAGTGGTCGCGACGGCCCCGCTCCGGCGGGGCCGTCCGGCTGTCGGGGACACCCCGAAACCCCGGGCCGGCTATCCAGGGTCGGGGGGAGCGAGCAGGCCGCTGCGCCCGGCCAGGGCGGCGGCCTGGAGCCGGTTCGAGACCCCGAGCCGGCGCAGGAGGACGCCGACACGCTGCTTGGCCGTCCGCTCGGAGACGTGGAGGCGCTCGGCGATCTCGATGCTCTCCAGGCCGGCGGCGATCAGGCGCAACAGCTCCAGCTCCTCGACGCTGAGGTCGCTCATGGCCCCCTGACCCGACCGGGTCCACGTCTCGAGCAGCGCCGAGAGCACCGGTACGGGCACTACCGAGAGACCGGAGGCCAGGGCGACGAGCGGCGGCACCAGCTCGTCCGGCTCCGAGGACTTGAGCAGGAAACCGTCCGCCCCCATGCGGAGGGCCTCGACCGCGCTGGCCACCTCGTCGTTGCCCGACAGGGCGAGCACGTGCACGTCGGGATAGTGCCGCTTGACCGCCTGGACCGCGGCCAGCCCGCCCGGTGGGGGCATGACCAGGTCGATGATGGCCACCCGCGGCCGGTGGTGGCGGACGAGCTCCAGCGCCTTGCCGGCGTCCTCGGTGCGGGCCAGGACCCGCACCCCGCTGTCGGGGTCCGTGTTGAGGAGCAGCTCGAGACCCCGGGAGAAGAGCTGGTGATCGTCGACCAGGACGACGGTGAGGACCTCGTCGTTCATCACGGGGCTCCGACGTCGTCGAGGAGTCCCGCCTGACCGGCCAGGGCGGCGGCCTGGATGCGGTTGGCCACGCCCAGCCGGCGGAGGAGAAAGGCGACCATCCGCTTGGCCGTCCGCTCGGAGACGTAGAGCCGTTCGGCGATCTGGGTCGTCTCCAGCCCGTCGGCCACCATCCGCCACAGGTCGGCGTACTGGGGGGTGAGGGCATCGAGCAGCTCGGGGTCGCGGGGAACGGCCGAGCCGACCAGCCCCGAAAGGAGCTCCCGGGGGACCACGGCGTGACCCGAGGCGACGGCCAGGACGGGAGCCACCAGGTCGCCGGCATCGGCCGGCCGGACCAGGAACCCCAGGGCGCCGGCTTTCAGAACGGCCACGGCGAGGTCGGCGTCGGCCTGGCCGGCCACGGCCAGAAGGCGGGTCGAGGGGGACGCCTCGTGGAGCTCCCGGACCAGTCCCAACCCGGTCCCCCCCGGCGCCCCGGGCGCCCCGGCCAGGT
The DNA here is from genome assembly GCA_963789165.1 of uncultured Actinomycetes bacterium. Lineage (GTDB taxonomy): Bacteria > Actinomycetota > Acidimicrobiia > IMCC26256 > BP-133 > CAWBJP01. The sequence continues at coordinate 436,984 of CAWBJP010000002.1, read as the reverse complement.
CGATGACGGCGACATCGGGCCGGCGCCGGCGGACCAGCTCGACGCCGGATCGCCCGTCGTCGGCCCGGCCCACGACGCGGACGACTCCCCCGGCGGCACCCTCCAGCCCGGCCTCGAGCTGGCCCCCCTCGGGGTCGCTGCCGATCACGACCAGGGTCACGGTCTGCAGGCTGGACCTCCCCCCTCCCCGGACCGCACAGCCTGGTGGGACCGGGGCGATGCCCGCAACGTACCCGCCCCGGAGGTGCGGGGGCTCCCCCGGACACGGGAACAGGCTTCGTCAGAAGACGCGGTCGAGGGTGCCGCGGACCCAGGCCGTGAGTGGGTGCGGTGGAGCCGGGCGCGTGGCCGCCGGAAGAGGGACGACCGGGGGCGGCACCGGAACGGGGAGGATGGCGTAGGCCTCCTCGCCGGGGCGCACCAGGTTGTAGCGGCTCCGGGCCAGGCGTTCGATCTCGTCGTCGCGCTGCAGGCGGTCGACGGCCGAGGCGAGCTTGCCGTTCTGGGCCTCGAACAACTCAAGGCGCTCGGCGGCGGCGGTGATCTCCCGGCGCTGGGTCAGGTAGGTGCGGGTGGGGAACACCGCGCCGAAGACGAAGCCCACGAAGACCACGGAGGCGACGGCGATGCGGGCCTTGGAGTTCACCGCTGCCCCTCCTTCACTGGGCCCTGTTTCCCAAGGCGCTCGAAGGGCCGGGCGTAGGCGGCCCCGGGGCCGAGATCCTCCTCGATGCGGAGCAACTCGTTGTACTTGGCCACCCGGTCCGATCGGGCCGGCGCCCCCGTCTTGATCTGGCCGCAGTTGGTGGCCACGGCCAGCGAGGCGATGGTGGTGTCCTCCGTCTCCCCCGACCGGTGCGAGACCACGCTGGTGTAGCCGGCCCGTCCGGCCACGCCGATGGTCTCCAGCGTCTCGGAGAGGGTGCCGATCTGATTCACCTTGACCAGCACCGAGTTGGCCACCCCGGCGTCGATCCCGCGGGCCAGGCGCTCGGGGTTGGTCACGAACAGGTCGTCGCCCACCAGCTGCACCCGGTCCCCGAGACGCTCGGTGAGGAGCCGCCAGCCGTCCCAGTCGTCCTCGGCCATCCCGTCCTCGATGGAGACGATCGGGTAGCGGTCGCACAGCCCGGCCAGGTAGGCGACGAATCCGCCGGCGTCGAAGTCGGCACCCTCGCCGGCGAGCACGTAACGGCCGTCGGCGTAGAACTCGGTGGAGGCGACGTCGAGGGCGAGGGCGATCTCGGTCCCCGGGACGTACCCGGCCCGTTCCACCGCCTGCATGAGCAGCGCCAGGGCGGCCTCGTTGGATTCGAGGCTGGGGGCGTAGCCGCCCTCGTCGCCCAAGCCGGTGGACAGACCCCGCTCCCGCAGCAGCGCCTTCAACCCGTGGTAGGTCTCCGCCCCCCAGCGCAGCCCCTCGGAGAAGGAGGCGGCGCCCACGGGCATGACCATGAACTCCTGGAGGTCGACGTTGGAGTCGGCGTGGGCGCCACCGTTGAGGACGTTCATCATGGGGACGGGCAGGACGTGGGCGCCCACGCCGCCCAGGTAGCGGTAGAGCGGCAGTTCGGTCTCGTCCGCCGCCGCCTTGGCCACGGCCAGGGACACCCCGAGGATGGCGTTCGCCCCCAGGCGGGACTTGTTGGCGGTGCCGTCCAACTCGATCAGGACGGCGTCCAGGTCCCGCTGGACGGAGGCGTCGAGCCCCACCACGACGGATCGGATCTCGTCGTTGACGTTGGCCACCGCCCGGGAGACCCCCTTGCCCCCGTACCGGTCGTCGCCGTCGCGCAGCTCATGGGCCTCATGCGCGCCGGTGCTCGCTCCGCTCGGGACCCCCGCCCGGCCGCGGGCTCCCGAGTCCAGGACGACGTCGACCTCCACGGTGGGCTGGCCCCGCGAATCGAGGATCTCCCGGGCCTCAACGTGCTCGATGATGCTCATTGGCCACTCCCGCGCACCCATGTGCACCGTATCGCAGGAAGAGGCCCCAGACGCGGAACTGCCGTGCCCCCACCAGGGCACGGCAGTTACCGCAGAGCGAGCAGTGCTGCGTACTAGTTGCAGCCACCCGTGATGGTGCTGGTCAGGCTGCCGAGGAGGCCGCCCAACGAGCCGGAAGCCGAAGCCGAGCAGTTGGTGGGCAGGGGCAGGGCCGGCACCGACAGCGGCAGGTCGCTACCGAGCAGACCGGTGACCGTGTCGACGACACCGCCAACCGTGCCGGTCACCGTGCCGACGACGTCGGGGACGGCGGGCAGGGCGGGCAGGGCCGGGACCGGGGCGGCGGGAACCGTCGCCACCGGGAGCTGGACCGGGAGCGGGAGGGACCCGAGGCCCGGGAGGGACGGCAGACCCGGGAGGGACGGCAGACCCGGGAGGGAAGGCACCAGGCCGCTGGCTGCGTCCGTGGCTCCGTCGACGTTGCAGTTCACACCCACGGTGCCGCCATCAGCCACGTTGACGGCCCCGCCGGTGATGTTGGTCAGGTCGCTGATGACCGAGCTCAGGAGGCCGCTGATCGCACCGGGGACGACGCTGGTCACGGCGGCGGGAGCGCCAGCGGTCAGGGAGCAGACCGCGGGGATCGGAAGGCCACCGGACATCTCGCCCAGGCAGCCCGCCTGCTCCTCGATCGTGTTGATCAGGTCGTCAGCGGTGGGCACACCGACCGGGAGGGCGACCGGCAGGGCGACCGGCAGGGCCAGCCCGGCGGCACCCAGGTCGTTCATGGCCAGGCTCTGCGCCATGTGGAAGAGGTTCAGGCCGGCCGAGAAGATCCCCGTGGGGATCGGGAGCCCGACGGGCAGGGCCACCGGCAGGTTGCAGGCGCTCGGCATCACACCACCGGCGAGGCCGGTAGCGGTGGGGACGAGGCTGCCGACGATGCTCTGGGCGGAGCCCACGGCGCCGGTGGCGGTGTCCACGGCGTTGGAAGCCATGGCCAGGAGGCCGGTGGCGTCGGGGATGTCGACCCCGGGCACCAGGTTGGGCAGTTCGGGCAGGCCGGGCACCTCGATGCCGGCGATGGAGGTGTTGCAGCCGGCGTCACTGGCGGAGCCGGTGACCATCCAGCAGTTGGCGGCGAGGCTGTCCGTCACCGCGGAGAGGCTCGCGGTCGAGTTGGCGGCCGAGGTCAGCTGGTCGACCGACACGACAGCGCTGGCCACGCCGGAGGCGCCGAGTACCGCAGCGGCGATTCCGAGAGCGATGTGCTTCTTCATACGAGAGACTCCTCTGCATCCGGGCGGGGCGTCCGTACCCCGAGGAACTAGCTAATTGATCGGCAGCGAAGTAGTCCCTCCGAAGCAGAGAAAATCAGGCATAGGGCCCAGAGACGGACAAGCCTTGACCCAAACGGGGGGGAATCCGGGCTGGGACTAGTGCTTTGGGAGGAGAGCGGTGGCCTCCCACAGGGCCACCCGGTCTCCGGGGGGAGGGCCTCGAGGGCTACACGCTGCTCCGCGGCGAGGCCCTCGAGGGCCTGGAACCGGGTCCGGAAACGGCCCGCCCAGCCCCGCAAGGCGGTCTCGGCGTCGAGTCCGGCGGTGCGGGCCAGGTGGACCAGGGCGGCGAGCGCCTCCCCCAGGCTGGCTTCGATGTCCGCCCCGGGCTCGTCGGGGAGCGCCCGCACGGCCTCCAGCGCCCGGCTCCGGGCCTCGGCGGTGGCCCCGAAGTCGAGGCCGGCGGCGGCTGCCTTGCGGAAGAGCTTGTGGGCGTAGAGCAGCGAGGGCAGTCCCTGGGGGACGTCGTCCATGAGGGACGACCCGCCCTTCTCGCTCTTCTTGATCTGCTCCCAGTTGGCCAGCACCTCGTCCGCCCCGCTGACCTGGACCGTCCCGAACACGTGGGGATGACGGCGCACCAGCTTGTCGTGCACCCCGTCGAGCACGTCGGTGATGGTGAAGGCACCCGCCTCCCGGGCGAAGGTGGCGTGGAACACGACCTGGCAGGCCAGGTCGCCCAGCTCCTCCTCCAGGTGCTGGTAGGCCCCGTCGGGAACGGGATCGGGCCCGCCCGGAGCGGAGGCCGGGAGCGCCTCGATGGCCTCGATGACCTCGTACGCCTCCTCGATGCAGTGGCGGGCCAGGGAGTGGTGGGTCTGCTCCGCGTCCCATGGGCACCCCCCGGGCGCCCGGAGGCGCTCGATGAGGGTCACCAGCCGCTCCCATGCCGGCCCCGGCCCGCCCGGAGGCAGATCGACGAAGACGGCGGTCAGGTGGTCGGGCTCCACGGCCCGGTCGAGTTCGGCCAGGGGCAGGGTGACGACCGTCTCGTCGGGCAGGCCCAGGCGCTGGAGGACGGTGACGGGCGCCTCCCCGTCGAGGCGTTCGAGGAGCGCCAGCTTCACATCGGACAGGACCAGGGGGGAGTGGCAGTGGCTGACCAGCAGCGGGCCGGCGGGGAGGGCGCTGGGTAGTGCCTTCCCGTCCGCCACCCGGGCCCCGTCGGTGGGGTCGACCCCGAACCGGGTCCAGGCCAGCTCGGCGAAGGAGAGCCCCGGGACGATGACCAGGCGGTCCCCGAGGGCCCGGCGCAGTAGGGTCACCGTGCGTTCGCCCACCGCCGGGCTACCAGGAACGGCCAGAGCCACGTCCCCCTCCTCGGCCGCGGTCAGGAGACGGGCCGAGATGGCCCGGTACACGTCCTCGGCGGAGGTGGCCGTCTCGTAAACGTCGTCGCAGGCGATGAGCGCCAGGCCCTCCGCGGCGAGGTCGGCGACCGCCGGGTGGCGGGCTGTCCGGGCGAAGCGCCGGCCCGGCTCGATCGCCTCCAGGGCGACCCGGGCGGCGGGCAGCAGGAGATCGGCGCCCGCCGGTCCGAGACCGACGACGACCACCCGCCCGGAGGCCATCTACTGGTTGTTGTTCGACGGGGTCTGGTCGCCCGGCAGCGGTTGCGCCGGGGCCCCGGGGAGGCTGGGTTCGGGGGTCTGGTCCGAGGGCCGGCCCTCGGCCGGGGCCGGGGCTTCGGGCGGGATCACCTCAGGTGCACCCGGGGGCTCGGCCTTGAACCTGCCGTAGCGGGGGTCGACGGTCACCTTGGCCTTCTGGGCCGCTTTGCTCAGGAAGTTCCGGAACTTTTCCTGGCTCTCATTGTCGAGGGCCTGCTTGGCCTGGGTCCGGGCCTGCTCTAAGGGGGCCGTCTTCCGCTCCTTGACCATGAGGACGTGGAAGCCGAACTGGGTCTGGACCGGGTCGGTAGGCACCTCGGGGGAGGCCGAGAAGGCGGCCGCTTCGAACTCGGGCACGAAGAGGCCCCTGTTGTTGCAGCCCAGGTCGCCGCCCTTGGGGGCGCTCCCCTGGTCCTTGGAGACGGCGGTGGCCACGGCGGCGAAGCTCTCGCCCCCCTTGACCCGGGCCAGGGCGGCGTCGGCTTGCTCCTTGGTCTCCACCAGCAGGTGGGACAGGCAGACCTGCTCGAAGTCGGCCTTGTGCTCCTCGTAGTACTTCTTCAGGCTCTCCTCCGACAGCGACAGGCCGGAGATGGCGGTGCGGACGGCCACGGCCCGGGCGTTCCGGCCCGAAAGCCGTTCCCGGAACCACTTGGGGAAGGCGGCGGCGACCTTGGGGTTCCCGAACTGGTCGGCCAGCTGGGCCTCGGCCGCGCCCTTGTCCTCTTCGGTCAGCTCGAGGTTGCGGCGATCGAACTCGTCGGTGATGAGGACGTCGTAGATGACGGCGGTGAGCCAGCCGGCCGACAACCGGGCGTCGACCGTGTCCTTGCCCGTGCCCAGAAGCCCCTGGCCCCCGCTGGCGGCCTGAAGCTCCTTGTTCTCGGCCAGAGCCTTGAGCTCCTTCTCGAAGTCGGAGCGGTCGATCGTCTGGCCGTTGACAGTGGCGGCCGCGGCGGCGGTCGAACCGCAGGCCGAGGCGAGGAGGCCGCCGGTGAGCGCGACGGCGATGAGGGCACGACGAAGATTCACGGGTTAGCAGGCTAGCTTTCGGCGCCCGCCGAGCCGACCGCGGCCGGGACGATGACCGCTTCGGTCCCGGGCGGCACCAGCTCGGCCAACAGGGTGAGGATGCCCTCGACCACGGCCAGCCCGTCGCTCTTGGAGCCGACGGGTCCGGTCGCCTTGAGCGGCACCACCACCTCGTCGGTCGACTTGGTCAGCGAGTTGGGGGCAAGGCGCAGAAGGCGGACCCGCTGCGACTCCCGCAGCGCCAAGGGGGCGAAGCGCACCGAGCCCCGCTGCACGGCCACCTCCCGGATCCCGAGCCGGACGCACTCGGCCCGCACCCGGGCGACGGCCAGCAGGTTGGCAGCATGCGGCGGCGGTGCGCCGTAGCGGTCGGACCACTCGTTGGCAATGTCGTCCACGTCGGCCCGGCTCCCCACGGCGGCGAGCCGGCGGTAGGCCTCCATGCGCAGATCGTCGCGGGCGATGTAGTCCCGGGGAATGGAGGCGGTGACGGGCAGGTCGACCGAGATCTCGACCGGTTCCGGCGGCAGCTCCCCGGTCAGCTCCCCCACCGCCTCGGTCACCATCTGGCAGTACAGGTCGAAGCCCACGGCGGCCATGTGGCCCGACTGCACGCCGCCGAGCAGGTTCCCCGCCCCCCGGATCTCCAGATCCCGCATGGCGATCTTGAACCCGGAGCCGAGGTCGGTGAACTCGCCCAGGGTCTTGAGGCGTTCGTAGGCCTCCTCCGTCAGCACCCGGCCCTCGGGATGGAAAAGGTAGGCGTAGGCCCGCTGGCCGGAGCGACCCACCCGGCCCCGCAACTGGTAAAGCTGGGCCAGGCCCAAGAGGTCGGCCCGGTCCACCACCATGGTGTTGACCGTGGGCATGTCCAGGCCGGATTCGATGATGGTCGTGCACACCAGCACGTCGTAGGCCCGTTCCCAGAAGTCGACCATGACCTTCTCCAGGCTGCCCTCGTCCATCTGGCCGTGGGCGATGGCCACCCGGGCCTCGGGGACCAGCTCCCGCACCCGGGCCGAGACCGCCTCGATGTCGGCCACCCGGTTATGGACGAAGAACACCTGGCCTTCCCGCAGCAGCTCCCGGCGGATGGCCTCGGTGGCGGCCCGGTCGTCGGACTCGCCCACGTAGGTGAGGATGGGCTGGCGGTCCTCGGGCGGGGTGTTGATGAGCGACAGGTCACGGATGCCGGTCAGGCTCATCTCCAGGGTGCGGGGGATGGGGGTGGCCGACATGGTGAGGACGTCCACCCCGATCCGGAGCTTCTTGATCTTCTCCTTGTGGGTCACGCCGAAGCGCTGCTCCTCGTCCACGACCAGGAGGCCGAGGTCCTTGAACTTCACGTCCTCGGACAGGAGCCGGTGGGTGCCGATGACCACGTCCACCGCCCCCGTGGCCAGGTCCCGGACCACGGCCGCCTGCTCCTTCGTGGTCAGGAAGCGGGACAGGACCTCGACCCGGACCGGGTAGCCGCTGAAGCGCTCCGAGAAGGTCTGGCCGTGCTGGGTGGCCAGCAGGGTGGTGGGTACCAGCACGGCCACCTGCCGGCCGTCCTGGACGGCCTTGAAGGCGGCCCGGATGGCCACCTCCGTCTTGCCGTAGCCGACGTCGCCACACACCAGCCGGTCCATCGGCACGGGCCGTTCCATGTCGGCCTTGACGTCGTCGATGGCCTTGGCCTGGTCCGGGGTCTCCTCGTAGGGGAAGGCGTCCTCCATCTCCCGCTGCCAGGGGGTGTCGGGCGGGAAGGCGTGCCCCGGGGTGGTCATCCGCCGGCGGTAGAGGACCACCAGCTCCTGGGCGATCTCGGCGACGGCCTTCTTCACCCGGGCCCGGGTCTTGGCCCAGTCGGTGCCCCCCAGCCGGGACAGGGCCGGCGAGTCACCGCCGGTGTAGCGGCGCACCACCCCGACCTGCTCGGTGGGGACGTAGAGCTTGTCAGCCCCCTTGTACTCGAGCAGGAGGTAGTCACGTTCCACGCCGCCGATGGCGCGGGCCACCATGCCCGCGTAGCGGCCGACTCCGTGGGTCTGGTGGACGACGTAGTCGCCGGCCTTCAGGTCGTCGTAGAAGTCCTCCCCCCGCCGGGCGCCCCGGGGACGCCGGTGGAGGCGCCGGCGCCCGGTGAGGTCGGCTTCGGCCACCACCGCCAGCCGCAGGGAAGGGAGCATGAAGCCCCGCTGGAGGGGCGCCACCACCACCGAGGCGCCGGGGGCGACCGGGGCCCGTTCCAGGATGGGGGCGGCCAGGCCCTCGTCGGCCAGGGCCCGGCGGATCCGCTCGGCCGAACCGGTGCCGTCGGCGGCCAGCACCACCCGGTAGCCCTCGCCCAGCAGCTTGCGCAGCCGGGCCACGAACACCGCCGGGTCCCCCTGGACCCCTTCCACCGGGGTCCCCGAGATATAAGGCGTCTCGGGCCGGTCGGGGGCGGAGAGCATGCTCCAGGTGTCCGCCCCGGTGTGGCGCAACACCCGATCGAAGGGAAGCGACAGGCGGGGCAACTCCCGAACTGTGTCCCCTGGGGACCCCCCAGACCCCGGGACGCCCCAGGTCGTGGCCAGCGTGGCGGCCAGTGACGCCTCCTCGTCGTTGAACTCCTTTGCCCGGTCCCGCATCCGCCCCGGCTCCACGAGCAGCACGAGACCGGTCTCGGGCAACAGGTCGGGGAGGACGTGCTCCTCGTCGGTGAGCCACGGCAGCCACGACTCCATCCCGTCGAAGACGAGACCCTCGGCCAGCTTCTCCCACTGCTCCCGGCCCCACGGCTCGGCCCCCACCAGGCGGGCCGCCCGCTCCCGGACCGCGGGGGTGGGCAGCAGCTCCCGGCAGGGGAAGATCTCCACCGAGGCCACGTCGGCGGTCGCCCGCTGGTCGGCGATGGAAAAGGCCTGGAGGCGGTCGACCTCGTCGCCCCACAGGTCGATGCGCACCGGATGATCGGCCGTGGACGGGTAGACGTCCACGATCGAGCCCCGCACGGCGATCTCACCCCGGGCCTCGACCTGGTACTCCCGCCGGTAGCCGGCCGCCACCAGGCGCTCCACCAGCTCGTCCCGGTCGAGCACCTGGCCGGGGCGAATGACGACCGGATCGATGTCCTCCACATGCGGTCCGAGGCGCTGGGCCAGGGCCCGCACCGGGGCCACGATCACCTCGGGGAGGTCCTCCCGTCGCGAGAGTCGCCACATGACCCGCAGCCGGCGACCCATGGTCTCGGTCTGGGGTGACACCCGCTCGAAGGGCAACGTCTCCCAGGCCGGGAACAGCTCCACTCCTCCGGGAGGGTCGAGGAACTGGCGCAGGTCGGCCACCAGGCGCTCAGCTTCGGCGGTGGTGGGCACGCCCACGAGCAGGGGACGCCGGCCGGTCAGGCGGGCCAGGGCGGCCAAGAAGAAGGCCCGGGGCGCCTCGGGGACGGCCACGACCCGCGCTGAACCGCCGGCCAGATCGGCCAGGGCGGGGTCCTCGCGCAGGAGGGAAGTCAGGTCTCTGAGGGGCATGGGTACGGTCTTGGAAGCTTAGGCTGCAAGGTCCAACCTCAAGGCCGGTCCCTTTCGAGCCGATGAGGTGGCATTAGGGCCGGGTTTCCCGCGCCCGGCGCAAGGAGTTGCCTCATGAACCGTCGCCTCATCGCCCTGCTCGCCGCCGGATCGCTCGCCCTGCTGGGCGCCTGCGGCGGCGACGGCAAGAAGAACCAGGCCGGCTCGGCCAAGCCGGACACTTCGGACAAGGGCGACGACACCGGCGAGACGAGTGTCCTCGACCTCGTCCTCGCCTCCGCCGGCCGTGCCGCCGACGCCAAGACGTCACGCTTCGAGTTCACCATGTCGGTGACCGGCCCCAACGGCCCGCTGAACCTGACGGCCAAGGGCGCCTCCGACAGCTCGGTGCCGCTCATGAGCCTGGACATGGACATGGCCTCGGTCATTCCGGGGACACCTCCCGGCGGCGCCACCGTGTCCACCGTCTTCGACGGCAAGGCCGTCTACATGCACTTCCCGCCGGAGCTGGCCGCCGGCCTGCCGGGCGGGAAGCAGTGGGCCCGCCTCGACCTGGCCGCCCTGTCCAGCCAGTCAGGAATCGACGTCGCCGCCCTGACCGCCCAGTTCAACAGCTCAGATCCGCTGGCCAACATCGCCCTCCTGGCCGGAGCGGGAGGGGAGATCACCGAGGTCGGCACCGAGGACGTGCGGGGCGTTTCCACCAGGCACCTGAAGATGACCGTGAACCTCCAGAAGGCGAACGAGCAGCTGGCCGCGAACATCTCGGGCCCCAACGCCGACCGGCTCAGGTCCGCAGTCGCCCAGGCGGCGGCGACCGTGGGTGTCAATGAGCTGCCCATGGAGGCCTGGATCGACAGCGACGGGTTCCCCCGGCGCCTGGTCTACGAGATCGACCTGTCCAAGGCCAAGGTGCCCGGCGGCGAGGGAGCCGCTCCGACGACGGGGACGGCCAAGGTCAGCATGGAGTTCTTCGACTTCGGTCAGGACGTCGACGTGAAGATCCCGCCCGCCAGCGAGACCATCGACCTGGCCGAGTTCCTCGGGGCTTCCTAGCTTCTACGAATTGAAGCGGTTCATGGCCGCCGCCACGCCCTCGCTGGCAATCGCCTCGACGGCGTCGGCGGCCTGTTCGATGGTGACTTCCATCTGCTCCCGCTCGGCCTTGGAGAATCGCCGCAGCACGTGGTCCGCCCCTTCCCGGCGCCCGGGGGGCTTGCCGATCCCGATGCGCACCCGGAGGAAGTCCTGGGAGTGCAGGTGGGCCACGATCGACTTGAGGCCGTTGTGGCCGGCCAGCCCGCCACCCGCCTTGACCTGGAGGCGGGGAACTTCGAGATCCATCTCGTCGTGGACGACCACCAGTCCGGTGGGCTCGACCCGGTAGCGGCGCACCAGGGGTCCGACCGCCTCCCCGGACAGGTTCATGTAGGTGAGGGGGATGGCCAGCGCCACCCGCTTCCCGGCGATGGTGACCTCGTCGGTCAGGGAGCGCTCCTTCTGGCGGCGCAGCTTCCCGCCGTGGCGCCGGGCCAGCACGTCGACCACCTCGGCCCCGACGTTGTGCCGGGTGCGCTCGTAATCCTCGCCCGGGTTGCCGAGCCCGACCACCAGCAGGTCGGCCGACGCCCCCTGGGCCTGGCGCCGGAACAGCACCCGGGGTGGTTACTCCCCGCCGGAAGCCCCGCCTTCGGCGGACGCCTCTCCCGGCTCGGCCCCCTCCTCGCCCTCGGCCTCGGCCGCGGCAGCCGCGGCGGCCGCTTCCTCCTCTTCGGGCAGAGCCAGGCCGCGGGGCTGGGACACGTGGGCCACCTGCTCCTCGGGTTCCTGGGTGGAGGTCACACCGGGCGGTAGGACGAGGTCGGCGACCGACAGGTGATCCCCGATGGTGAGGGCGGACACGTCGATCTGGATGTTCTGGGGGATGTCGGCCGGCTTGGCCTCGACGGAGAGGGTGAAGATCAGCTGCTCGAGCAGGCCGCCGTCCCGGACCCCTTCGGGCTCGCCGATGAGGTGGATGGGCACCTCGGCGGCGATGGCCACGTCGCGGCTCACCCGGATCAGGTCGACATGGACCAGGTTGTGGCGCACCGGGTGGCGCTGGATCTGGCGCACCAGGACCAGCTCGCTGGTACCGGTCATGTCCAGGTTGATGAGGGTGTTGACCCCTCCGGGCCCGTGGAGGATGTGCTGGAGCTCCCGCCCCGGAACCGACACCGGTGTGGCATCCGTGCCCAGCCCGTAGACGATGGCCGGGACCTTGCCCTCGCGGCGGACCTTCCGGGCGACGGACTTGCCGGTACCCCGGCGGACCTCAGCAACCAGCGTGACCTCATCCATGGGCGGGCAGCCTAGTGGGCCCTGCCTACAGGTTGTCTCCCTGGAAGATCTGGCTCACGCTGGTGTCCTCGAACACGGCGTCGAGGGCGTCGGCGATGATGGGGGCGATGGAGAGCACCCGCAGCTCGGGGAAGCGCTTGCCATCCTCGATGGGCAGGGTATTGGTGAGGATGACCTCCCGGATGGGGGCGTTCTTCAGGCGATCCACGGCCGGACCGGACAGCACCCCGTGGGTGGCGGCCACGTAGACGCAGGCCGCCCCCTTTTCCACCAGGAGCTCCGCCGCCGAGGTGACGGTGCCGGCGGTGTCGACCATGTCGTCGATCAGGATGCAGGGCCGCCCGGTGATCTGACCCACGATCTCGCTGGCCTGGGCCAGGTTGTGGGTGCCCCGGGGCCGGCGCTTGTCGATGATGGCGATGTCGGTGTTGAGGTGGTGGGCGAGGCGCTGGGCCAGCTTCACCCGGCCGGCGTCAGGTGAGACGACCACCGGGTCGCCCTCCACCGTCTCCATCAGATAGGACGAGAGAACGGGCAGGGCGGTGAGGTGGTCGACCGGCGTGTTGAAGAAGCCCTGGATCTGGCCGGTGTGGAGGTCCATGGCCACGACCCGGTCGGCGCCGGCCGAGGTGGTGAGCATGTCGGCCAGAAGCCGGGCGGTGATGGGCTCGCGGCCCTCCGTCTTCTTGTCCTGGCGGGCGTAGCCGTAGAAGGGACACACGGCCGTGATCCGCTTGGCCGACGCCCGCTTGGCGGCGTCGATCATGATCAGCTGCTCCATGATCCGCTCGTTGATCGGATCGCAGTGGCTCTGGACGATGAAGACGTCGGCGCCCCGGATGCTCTCCAGGTACCGGCAGTAGATCTCCCCGTTGGCGAACGTGGACAGTTCCACGTCGCCCAGCGGGACGCCGAGGTTCTCGGCGATCTCCTCCGAGAGGGCCACATTGGCCCGCCCGCTGAAGAGCATGAGCTTCTTCTTCGTGACCAGTTCCATGCTGTCTCCGTCCCCTCCGAGGCACGCCCCACCCCAGAGCCCTTACATGCCAGTTTCGCAGATCTGAGGAGGTGAAACGGGGTTCAACCCTCTTCGCCTGCCGCTCCGCCTTCTGGCGCAGCGGTTTCCGGCGCCGCTTCGTCGCTCCGGGCTTTGGCCCAGCCCTCCTCCACCCGGGCCGGAACGCCCTTGGCCAGAGCGCCGGCGGGCACGTCATGGGTCACCACCGAGCCGGCGCCGGTGTAGGCGTCCTCGCCCACTTCGACCGGCGCCACCAGCACGGTGTTGGACCCGATCCGGGCCCGGGCGCCGATGCGGGTCCGGTGCTTGGCCCGACCGTCGTAGTTGGCGGTGATGGTGCCGGCACCCACGTTGGCGCCGGGCCCCACGGTGGCGTCGCCCACATAGGCGAGATGGGGGATCTTGGCGCCCTCCTCCACCTCCGAGGCCTTGATCTCCACGAAGCTGCCCGCCTTGGCGTCCCGGGCCAACCGGGTGCCGGGCCGCAGGTGGGTGTAGGGGCCCACGGTCACCCCGTCACCGATCTCGGCTTCCCGGGCCACGGTGTAGGTGACGATGGCGCCCTCCCCCACCGTGGTGTCGACCAGGCGGGTGTCGGGCCCGATCACCGACCCGGCGCCGACGGAGGTGCGCCCCTCGAGGACAACCCCGGGCAGGAGGGAGACGTCCGCGCCGAGGGTGACGGAGGCGTCGACGTAAGTGCGGGCCGGGTCGGTCATGGTCACCCCGGCCCGCATCCACGAGGCGTTGATCCGGGCCCGCAGCGCCGCCTCGGCCTCGGCCAGTTGGAGCCGGTCGTTGACGCCGACGGCCTCGGCCGTCTCCGGCGCGGTCATGGCCACGACCCTGTGGCCCGCCTGGCGCAGCACGGCGATGGCGTCGGTCAGGTAGTACTCGCCCTGAGCATTCTCGGGCGACAGGCGGCGCAGGGCGGGAGCGATCAGGTTCCGGCGGAAGCAGTAGATCGACGTGTTGACCTCGTCGATCTCCCGCTCGGCGTCGGTGGCGTCCCAGTGGTCGACGATCGATTCGACCCCGCCGTCCTTGCCCCGCACGATCCGGCCGTAACCGGTGGCGTCGGGCAGGCGGGCGGTGAGGATGGTGGCGGCGGCTCCCGACGCCTCGTGCTCCCGGATCAGAGCGGCCACTGTCTCGGCCTGCAACAACGGGGTGTCGCCGGGAACGACCACGATGTCGTCGTCGCCGTCGAGCTCGTCGGCGAAGACGGTCAGGGCCACCGAGACGGCGTCCCCCGTCCCCCGCTGGACCCGTTGCTCGACGAACTCGAGGGGCACGTCGGTCTCGCCGTGGAGGGTCTTGACGACCTTGTCGGCCCCGTGCCCGACCACCACCACGATCCGTTCCACGGCCAGCTGCTCGAGCGCGCCGATGACGTGGAGGAGCATCGGCCGACCGCACAGAGGGTGGAGCACCTTGGGGATGGAGGACTTCATGCGGGTGCCCTCGCCCGCGGCGAGCACCACCGCGGCCAAGCGGCTCGGGGAAGCCTCGGTCATCCTCCACCCCTTTCAGTGGGCCGAGCTCGGGGGCGAGGATTCGAACCTCGTCCAGGGACTCCAAAGGACCCTGTGCTGCCGGTTACACCACCCCCGACCGTCTAGGACGATACCTGGCACCGCGAAGCCAGCGGTATGACAGCTACAAGGGTCGGCGGGTAGTGTGCCCCCGCCATGGGCTCGCTCATCAAGAAGCGCCGCAAGCGGATGCGGAAGAAGAAGCACAAGAAGCTCCTCAAGCGCACGCGCTGGCAGCGCCGAGCGGCCGGGAAGTAACGCCCGACCCGGGGTACGGGGTGTCCCCGGGATGAGTGGCTTAGAAGGCGACGCCCCGTTCGACGGGGCGGGTGGCCCAGGCCTGAGCGCCGAGACGGACTCTCAGGTCGATGGCCAGAGCTTTGGCGCGGTCTGCATCGGCGGCGAGGACCGCCTGGGCGGAGCCGCTTCCGGCCAGCAGCGCCGGCCCTTGAGCCAGGTCCTCGAGTGCCTCCCGGAACGGCCGCAGCCGGGGCTCGACCGCCTCGGCGGCCGGCTCCAGGTCGTTGGCCAGCCCGCCGGGGAGAAGACCGGCCAGGGCCGGAGGAGCGGGAACGACGCGTTCTCGAGCGCGGACCGCCCAGGTCGTCCCAGGCGGCGTAGACAGCCGGGGTGGACAGGCCGAAGGGCGGGACGGCCACCACCAGGGGCAGCGCATCCAGGGGCGCCAGAGGTTCGATCACTTCGCCCCGGCCCCGCATCCAAGCCGTTCCTCCCAACAGGCAGAAGGCGACGTCGGATCCGAGCCCGGCGGCCAGGTCGGTGAGTGCGGCGAGACCGAGCGACAGGTCGAGCAGGCGGTCTCCCGCCACCAGCGTGGCGGCCGCGTCGGCCGATCCGCCACCGAGCCCGGCGCCGGCGGGGATCTCCTTGTGCAGCGCGATCTCGAGGCCGGCGGCGGCAAAGGGAGCCTCATCGTCCGCCGCCTGGAGGATCGTGCGCCCGGCCACGGCGGCCAGGTTGTCCGCCCCGGGAGGCACGCCGGCGGAGGCTCGTCCCGACATGGGCCACATGAGCACCCCGGCCGTGGGATGAAGGCAGACGCTGACGACGTCATGGGGATCCTGGAGGGACACCACCAACGCCTCGAGGTCGTGGTAACCGTCGGGCCGGCGCCCCAGGACCCGCAACGACAGGGTGAGCTTGGCCCGGGCCACCAGTCGCAGGAAGTGCGAACCGCCGGCCTCACCTTCTGCCCCGGCGTAGCCCAGGCTCATGTCATGGCTCCCGCGACCCGGGCGAGAGCGGCCCATTCCTCCAGGGACAGGGCCTCGGCCCGGGCGCCCGGGTCCACCCCGGCGGCGGAGAGCATCTCGGCCGCCGAGGCTCCCAGCCGCGGCCGCAGGGCCTGACGGAGCGTCTTGCGGCGCTGGGCGAAGCCGGCCCGGGCCAGCTCGAACAGCCCGGGGGCGGACGGCACATCCACAGGCGGTGTGGGCAGGCGGTCGAAGGCGACGAGGGCGGACTCGACCCGGGGGCGGGGGACGAAGACGGTGGGCGGCACGACGGCCAGGACCTTGGGCCGGGAGAAGTAGGCGACCTTGACCGACACCGAGCCACTCTGGCGGCTTCCGGGCGGAGCGGCCAGACGCTCGGCCACCTCCCGCTGGACGAGCACCACCAGCCGGGTCAGCTGAGGGGCTCCTTCGAGGAGCCGGGCGATGAGGGGGGTGGCCACGTTGTAGGGCAGGTTGGACACCATGGTGTCGGTGCCGTCGGCCAGCAGGGTCTCGTAGTCGGCGGTCAGGGCGTCGCCCTGTTCCAGGCGCACGTTGGTCCGGCCGACCAGCACCTCGTCGAGGACGGGCACCAGGTGGCGGTCGAGCTCCAGAGCCGTGACCGCCCCGGCGGGACCGACCTGGTCGGCCAGGGCCAGGGTCAGGGAGCCGACCCCGGGGCCCACTTCGAGCACCCGGTCGCCCGGGGCCACCCCGGCCAGGCGGACGATGCGCCGGGCGGTGTTGGGGTCGGCCAGGAAGTTCTGCCCCAGGGCCCGGCTGGGACGGATCCCATGAGCGGCCAGGAGGCCCCGCACGTCCGCCGGGGACAGCAGAGGATTCCCCGGGGGCCCGGGGGCGTCACCCGAGATCACGGCCAGAAGACAGCCAGGGCGTTGCGCCGGCTCAGCTCGGCCACGGCCTCGGGGCTGGTCCCCCGGGCGACGGCCACGGCGGCACCCACCTCGGGCAGATAGGCCGGCTCATTGGGTCGTCCCCGGTGAGGGGCGGGAGCCAGGAAGGGCGAGTCGGTCTCCACCAGCAGACGGTCGACGGGGACGAGGGCGGCGGCGGCCCGCACGTCGTCGGCGTTGCGGAAGGACACGATGCCCGAGAACGACAGCCACGCCCCCAGGTCCAGCGCCCGGCGAGCCTCAGCGGGGCCTCCCGTGAAGCAGTGGAACACGGTCCGGGCCGGCACCCCCTCGCTCTCGAGCACGGCGAAAGTCTGGTCCCAGGCCTCCCGGGAGTGGATGACGAGGGCCAGGTCGAGCTCGGTGGCCAGCCGTACATGGGCCCGGAAGGACGCCTCCTGGGCCGCTTCGGGGGAGTGGCGGTAGTGCAGATCGAAGCCGGCCTCCCCCACCCCCACCACCCTCGGCGCCCCGGCCAGGCGGCGCAGCCCTTCCCACTCGGAATCGTGGCGGGAGGCATCGTGGGGGTGGAGCCCGACGGTGGCCCAGACCTGCTTCTGCGACCCGGCCAGATCCACCGCCGCCTGCGAGGTGGCGAGGTCGGTCCCGATGCAGATCATGCGCCCGACGCCTGCGGCCAAGGCACGGTTGACGGCGGTTTGGGCGGCTTCGTCCCCCAGCTGGAGATGGCAGTGGGTGTCGATCCATGTGTAGGCCGCGCCGATCTGGGGAACGTCGTTGGAGAAATTTGGTTCGCTCATGACAGTTCTTCGCTGACGGAGAAGGGTGGCACCAGTGGCATCCTCAGCCTCGGCTCGATTCGGGCCCCACGATATGGCCTCCAACCGGAGGCCCGGAGCAAGGTCCACCGGCATGGCCCGCAAGGTGGACGAGCTCGGCCGCATGGTCCTGCCTTCGGAGCTGCGTAGGCGCTTCCGCATCCATGAGGGCGACTACCTCGGCATTCACGTAGAGGACCAACGCATCATCCTCACCAAGGTGGAGACCGGTTGCGTGTTCTGCGACTCGGGTGAAGGTCTCGTCGCGTTTCGGGACAAGTACGTGTGCACCCCCTGCATGGAGGGCTTACGCCGCTCCCCCTCTTCCTCCGTCTGACGGGAGAGTGGTGGCCAATTCGTAGGCTCGGCGGCGGCTGACCCCCAGGCGCCGTGCCACCGCGCTCGCCGCGTCCCGTTTCGACGCCCCCTCGGCCAGTTCCCGGCGGAGGGCGTCCAGCACCTGATCGTCGTCCGGCTCTGGTCGGGGAGCGGCCGGGCCGATGACGATGGCCTGCTCCCCTCTGGCCTCCGGACCGCCGGCGGCGGCCTCCCCCAGGGTGCCCCGCCACACCGTCTCGAACATCTTGGTCAGCTCCCGGGCCACGGCCACCGGCCGCTCCCGACCCAGCGCGGCAGCCAGGTCGCCCAGTGTGGCCGCCAGCCGACGGGGGGACTCGAAGATGACCGTGGTTCGTTCCTCGGTGGCCAGGGCGGCCAGGCGGGCGGCCCGCTCGGACCCCTTGCGGGGCAGGAAGCCCTCGAACACGAACCGGGACGTGGGCAGGCCGGAGATGACCAGCGCGGTCAGGGCGGCACTGGGTCCGGGCACCGCCTCCACCGGCAGGCCTCGTTCCAGGGCGGCGCGCACCAGGCGCTCGCCGGGGTCCGAGATGCCGGGCATCCCGGCGTCGGTCACGTAGGCGACCCGGGCGCCGGCCTCCATCTCGGCTACCAGCCGGGCCGACATGTCCGCCTCGTTGTGGCCGTGCAGGGCCACCAGGCGTGAGGAGGACAGCGACACCCCGGCGTGGGACAGGAGGGCACGGGTCCGCCGGGTGTCCTCCGCCGCGATCACGGTGGCCCCGGCCAGGGCCTCCACGGCCCGGGGGGCGAGGTCGCCGAGATTGCCGATGGGCGTGGCTACCAGCACCAGGCCCCCGGAGGGGGGCGCGGTCCTGCCCTCGCGTCCCTGCCCTGGTCAATCCCGGATCTCGAGCTGGTCGCCGGGGGTGAGCCGCCAGCGCTCGAAGGCGCCGGCCCGGGCCTCGACCACGAAGCCGGCCTTCCACACGGGGCGGGATACCCGCCGGGCGGGGAGGGTGGCGACCCGGAGCACCAGGCCCTCGGAATCACAGAAGGCGACGTCGAGGGGGAAGCGCATCCCGAAGGTGTGGATCTGCTTGCAGGGCCGCAGCATCAGGGCCCCTTCGAAGTCGGGGCGGCCGCGCAGACCCCGGGCCCTCCCCCGCCCGCCGTGGGGAACCTCCAGGCTGGCCAAAACGTCACCGTCGCGGACGAGCCAGGCCACCCGGCATCACCATCAGACGTTGAATCTGATCTCCAGGACGTCACCGTCCTGGACCTCGTATTCCTTGCCTTCCACCCGGAGGCGGCCGGCCTCCTTGGCCCGGGCCCAGGAACCGATGCCGAGCAGCTCGTCCCAGCGGATCACCTCGGCCCGGATGAAGCCCCGCTGCAGGTCGGTGTGGATGACGCCGGCGCATTCGGGGGCCTTGGCCCCGGCCCGGAACGTCCACGCCCGGCTCTCCTTGTCGCCGGTGGTGAGGAAGGTGCGCCGCCCCAGGAGGTGGTAGGCGGCCCGGGCCACCCGGGGCACGACCCCATCGCCCAGGCCCAGGCCCTCGAGCAGCTCGCTGCGCTCGTCGGGGTCGAGCCGGGCCGCCTCCGCTTCCAGCTGGACGCAGACCGCCATGGCGTCGGGCCCGAAGGGCGCCGCCGCCTTGGCGCCCTCTTCGATCTCACCTTCGCCGATGTTGACCACCACCAGGAACGGCTTGTTGGTGAGCAGGAAGGAGGGCCGCAGCAGCTCCCGGTCGTCGGCCGAGAGCCGGGACCGGTAGATCGGGGTGCCCTCGTCGAGAACGGGTTCCGCCCGGTGCAGCGCCTCCACCTCGGGCAGGAGCGACTTGTCGCCCTTGGCCGCCTTCTCCTGGCGGTGGACCCGGCCCTGGACCGAGGCCAGGTCGGCCAGCACCAGCTCGAACTCGAGGGTGGCGAGGTCGTCGGCCGGGTCCGACCCCCCGGCCACCGAGGTGTCCTCAAAGGCCCGCAGCACGTAGACGAGGGCGTCGACCTCCCGGAGGCTGCCCAGGAACCGGTTGCCCAGCCCCTCCCCGGTGTTGGCCCCCTTGACCAGGGCGGCGATATCGACGAACTCGACCCCGGCGGGCACCACCTTGCGGGACTCGGACATCTCGGCCAGTTGCTCCAGGCGGTCGTCGGGGACCTGGGCGATGCCCACCGACGACTCGGTGGTGGAGAACGGATGGGCGGCGACGGCCACGTTGGCCCCGGTCAGGGCGTTGAACAGCGACGACTTCCCCGCGTTGGGCAGACCGACCAGTCCGAGACGTTCCATTCTCAGGGAGGCTACCGATTAGTACTCCATCGCGCGGTTCGTTGCGATCCTCGGAGGGCGCCGCTGATGGCGGCTTGGCCGTCCCCGCCCGGTGGATGGTTCTGGGCTGGTATGGCGTCCCTGCGAGCGACTCCCCGCCGTCATGGTGGCGGTGGGGCGGCCCGGAGTCGGGCTGGACCGGCGGGCGGCTCGGCTGGTGTCCCAGCGGTGCCGCCGTCGGTCACGCCGGGTCGGCACGGTGCCGGCTCGACGGTGCGTGGTCGACGTCTCGTAAGGGACGACGTCGAGGGCTCCGCCGCCTCGGGCGGCGATGTTGGCGGCGCCAACCACATCCCTGTGGGCGAGCAGTCCGCAGCCAAGGCACATGAAGGCCCGGCCTCGTGGTTTGGGAACCCGCCGTTGGCAGCGGGGACAGGTAGAAGAGGTACCCCGTTCGTCGACGAGGATGACGATGATTCCGGCACGGGTGGCCTTGTCAATGAGCGCGCCGGTGAGGTGCGTGCGGCGCCACGTGGTGTTGACCCGCCGGTTCTGGCGGCGCCCGGCCTTGCGGTCGGTGATCCCCTTCGGGTCGCCGACCACGAGGGTCCCGACCCGGCGGGCCACCGCCCAGGCAACCACCGTCTTAGCCGCCTCGTGGTGGGCAAGACGAATCTTGGCGATGTGCCTGCGTTCGGCCAGCCGCTGCGCCAGCCGGAGCCGACGCCACCGTCGACTGCCGCGCTCGACCTCGACGAGGCGCCTTCCGGCCCATGCGGGCGTTGCGCCGCTTGGTGTCCTCAAGGTGGAGGCGTTCCTCCGCCCGCAGCGCACGACCGGACACGACCAAGGCGTCACCATCGGGTCCCACCGACGCGAACGGGTGGATGATGCCCACATCTACCCCCGCCACTCGACCGGGATCGAGAGCAAGGGCATCGACCGGGACTATCGCGCTCACATCCACGAAGAGCCGCCCGAATTCGCTGACCAAAGTGACGGCCCGCACCGAGCCCAGGTCGTAAGGGACCTCGCGGGTGAGACGCACCCACAACTCGGGCTGACCCCTGGCCACCGCCAGGCGCAGCCGGCGCCCGTCCAGCGAAAAGGCCGAGAATCGGAAACGCACTGGTCTCAGCGCCCGCTTCCGGCGTGGGTAGCGGGCCCGCCTGCCCGCCCTCTTTCGACGGGCGGCCTCGAAGCAGGACAACGAATACTGCTTGGCCACATCCTCGGCGCAGATCCGCGCCAAGGGCCCAAGATCCGCTCCGGTCAACTCCCTACACAACGCGGCAAACCCGAACACCGGCGGCCCGCCCCGCACGAAACGGGCTCCGTTGAACTCGATCAGCCCCGCCCACACATCGCCCGCAGCCCTCAACAGCCCGAAGCAACGCCGACGCTGTGCTGGCGTCACCCGCAGCTCCACCCGTGCCGTCCGCAACACCCGTCGATCCATACGAACAAGTGTACGGATGGGGTATGACAAGGACTCGACGACAGACGCACAACCACTTCTGCGCGAGGTCTTAGGCGAACGCCGGGGGGAGGGGCGCCTCCAGCGCCTCCTTCAGGTGCCGGAGGTAACCGGCGGTGGGGATCTCGACGGCGCCGAGACTGGCCAGGTGGGGGGTGGCCCACTGGACGTCGAGGAGGCGCCGCTGGTCTCCGTCGCTCCGGAGGATCTCCACCAGGCCCATGAGCGCCACCTTCGAGGCGTCGGTGGTCCGGTGGAACATCGATTCGCCGGCGAACAGGCCGCCGATGGCCACGCCGTAGAGGCCACCGGCCAGTTCGCCGGTGCGCCGGTTCCACGCCTCCACCGAGTGGGTCCAGCCCAGCCGGTGGAGCTCGCGGTAGGCCTCCACGATGCTCGGGCGGATCCAGTGCCCGCCCGTAGGCCGGGGCTCGGCGCAGGCGCCGATGACCTCGTCGAAGGCGGTGTCGACCCGGATGTCGAAGTGCCGGGCCGAGCGCCCCAGAGACCGGCTGACCCGCAGCCCGTCGAGGGGGAGAACGCCACGGGGGTCGGGCGCCCACCACCCCAGCATCCGCCCCCGCCCGTCGAGGTGCATGGGGAAAAGCCCCTGGCGGTAGGCGGCCAGGAGGGTGCCGGGGGCGAGATCGCCTCCGACCCCCACGACGCCGTCGGGATCGGCCGCCTCCGGGTCGGGCAGTTGCCAGGGGCACGGCGGCGGCTCGACCGGGGGGACCACTTGTTAGACCCGCTGGTCCGCCCCGGCTTCGAGGAGGGCGTCGAGGTCGGCCAGAGCCTGGGTGGGACCGGTGACCACGATGCCGGCCAGACCGGCGCTCCGGGCGGCGGCTACGTGGCCCGGGCTGTCATCGAGGAACACAGCCGCGCCGGGGGCTACGCCGAGGCGCTCGCAGGTGAGGAGGAAGATGGCCTCGTCGGGTTTGCGCAGGCCGACGGCGGACGAGTCGATGACCACGTCGAAGAGCTCGACGGGGATCGACGCCTGCCACACCTCGGCCCATTCGGCCACGTTGTTGGTCAGGATGGCCGTCCGGTAGCCCTCTTCACGCAGCCGGCGCACGCGATGGACAACGGGCCAGTAGACGCCGACCCGCAGCGACTCCAGGAAGCGGGAATAGAACCCGGGGTCGAGCCGGGTCCCGAGGTGGGACTCCGAGCGGGCCACTAGCCGGTCGCTGAACTCGGCGAGGGTCAGCTTCCCGATCTCCAGGAGATGCCAGTCCGGAAGGGAGTCGCCGTCGCCGTCATAGAGGGCCCAGGCCGCGGCGGTGGCGTCACCGTCGGAGATGGCGTCGCGCTGGGCCCCGGTCGGCGGGGCATCGCCGAAGATGAGCTGGAGCAGCGACCCCTTGGGATAGCCGTGGTCCCGCTCGAACTCTGAGATGCCGAGGAAGGGCGGCGTGGACAGCACACCCCCGTAGTCGAAGATCACCGCCTCGATGGTCCCGTTCATGGTCAGGAGGCTAACTGCGGAGGTAGATGATCAGCGCCGAGAGGGGTGCCATGACCAGCAGGTAGACAGCGAAAACGGTGAGCGAGTGGCTGCGGACGAACCGCAGCAGCGCCCCGATGGACAGGTAGCCGGACACCCCCGAGGCGATGACCCCGGCCACCACCCCACTGGTCACGTCGAGTCCGCCGCCGGCCACGTCGGCCAGGCTGAGCACCCCGGCTCCGGCGATGGCCGGGATGGAGAGGAGGAAGGAGAAGCGGGTGGCCTCCTCCCGGGACAGACCCAGGACGAGGCCGGCGCCGATGGTGGTCCCGGAGCGGGAGATTCCGGGCAGGATGGCCACGGCCTGGGCCACCCCGATCCCGGTGGCGGACCTGACATCGAGGGGCCGGCGCCGGGCCCGGTCCCCCACCCGTTCCATGGCCAGCAGGATGAGGGCGGTGGCCACCAGTTCGGCGCAGGTCGTGTAGGGCGACTCGAAGAGACCCTCGAAGAAATCGCCCAGCACGAGACCGGCCACGACGGCGGGGACGGTCCCGACGGCCAGGTACAGGGTCATGCGCCGAGCCCCGTCGGGGTCGATTCCCCGGCCGAGGACCCCGAGGGCGAGGCCGAGCAGGTCGTGGCGGAAGTAGACCACCACGGCCACCAGGGTCCCCAGGTGCAGGAGGACGTCGAAGGTGAGGGACGGCTCGTCCCAGCCGAGCACGGCGGGGACGACCACAAGATGGCCGCTGGAGGAGATGGGGAGGAACTCGGTCAGACCCTGGAGGAGGCCGAGGATGATGTCGTGGAGCATGGAGGCCCGTCAGCGTAGTGAGCGGGGCCGGTCAGCCGGGGAGGGGCCCGAGTGCCTCGGAACAGGTGCAGTCCCGTTTTGGCGGGACGGCGGCGATGAGGTCGAAGAGGAGCGTGCGGACCCGGTCGACGTTGGCCGAGAAGAAGTCGAACACCTCGGCCTGGGACACTGGCCGCGCCTGCTCGAGATCGTCTTCGGGGGACACCCCCGAACCCCCGGGCTCGACACCTGTGTCGTAGTCGGTGATGAGGGCGATGGCGGCGTAGCACAGGCCCAGCTCCCGGGCCAGGTAGGCCTCGGGGTACTGGGTCATGTTGATGACCTCCCAGCCCTGCGCCCGGTACCAGCGGGACTCGGCCCGGGTGGAGAAGCGGGGGCCCTGGACCACGACCACCGTGCCCCGGTCATGGACCCGGATTCCGCCCGCCGCCGCCCGCTCCGCGGCCAGGCGGGACAGCTCCGGGCAGTAGGGGTCGGCGTAGGACACGTGATGGGGCACCGGGCCCTCGTAGAAGGTGTCGGCCCGGCCCCAGGTCCGGTCGACGAGCTGGTCGCAGACCACGAAGTCACCGGGCCGGACATCGGGCTGCAGCGAGCCGGCGGCGCACGGCCCCACCACCCGGGTCACGCCCAGGGTGTGCAGGGCCCACAGGTTGGCCCGGTAGTTGATGCGGTGGGGAATCCACTCGTGGCGGGCGCCGTGGCGGGGCAGGAAGGCCACGCGACGGCCGGCCACCTCCCCGACGGCGATCGGAGCGCTGGGCGCCCCGAAGGGTGTGTCCACCTCCACCGGGGTGACGTCATCGAGGAACGAGTAGAAGCCTGACCCCCCGAGCACCCCGATCTCGGCTGTCCGTTCTCGGGGACACCCCAGCCCCGGGCCGACCCCCGGGGGCCGAGTCGGTCACGCGATCTTCGAGTCCTTGGCTTCCGTCTTGCTCTTCTCCGTGCCCGACGAGGAGGAGGAGCTGGTCGACTCCTTGGTCGACTCCTTCCTCGACTCCTTCGCCCTCGTCGAAGAGCTCGTACTGCGGCTGTCGGTCTTGTAGAAGCCGCTGCCCTTGAACACGATGCCCACCGGGGCGAAGACCTTGCGGAGCTCCCCGCCGCAGACGGCACACTCGGTGAGCGGGTCGTCGGTGAAAGACTGCACGGCTTCAACGTGCTGCCCGCACTTGGTGCACCGGTATTCATAGGTGGGCATGACGACCTCGGTCACTAGCACTCGAAGAGTGAGACTGCCAATCATATCGGTTGGCGCCGCGACATTGACAGGTTGCGGGCCGGGATGGCCGAATGGTTGAACCCATGCCCGCCTCCCGTTTCACCACGCCCCTGGCTCTGGCCCTGGGGGTCTCAGCCGCCCTTCTGGCCGTGGTTGCCGTCGTGGCCGGCCAATCCGGCTCCACGGGCCTGGCCGCCCTGGCCTCGGTTGGCGCCATGGTGGCGGCCGGCTGCGGATGGATGGCGCTGGCCGCCGCCCGGCGGTTGGTGGACCGTTACGCCGCCCTCGAGGGGGCGGCGGCGGAACACGAGTCCTCCCGGCGGGCCTTCCGGGAAGCGGTGGCGCGCCTCGGCGCGGTGGCCCGCCTGCGGGAGACCGGCTCCGGCCGCCAGGAGCATGACCGGGACAGCATCCTGGCCCTCGTGACAGAGACCGCCCAGCAGGCGGTGGGCGCCGACCGGGTCGTCTTCTACGAGTTCGTCCCCGCCCCCGACCGCCTGGTGGCCCGCACCGGCCCCGGCGCCCCGGTGGGGGCGGTGCTCCAAGGGGGCGAAGGCGTAGCCGGCACCTCTGCGGCCACCCGGGTCGGGGTGGTGTACCCGGGCGAGACGGGGGTCCAGCCCGCACCCCCCGAGCCGGAGCGGCCTACGGCCATGGCCGTCCCCTTCTTCTCCCGGGGTGACCTCCTCGGCGTGGTGGCGGTCTACGGCCACCCCACCCGGACGTTCGGCCTCGACGATCTCTCGGCCCTGGAGACGCTGGTCAACCAGGCCGGCACCGCCGTCGACAACGTCTCCCTCCACCAGGAGGCCCAGCGCCTGTCGATCACCGACGGCCTCACCGGCCTGTGGAACCGCCGTCAGCTGGAGTTGCGTTGCCGGGAGGAACTGGACCGGGCCGTCCGCTTCAACCGGTCAGTGGGCCTGGTGTTCATCGACGTCGACAAGTTCAAGAGCGTCAACGACGACCCGGAATGGCTCCACACCGGCGGCGACGCCGCGCTGGTCGAGGTGGCCGGGCGACTGGCGGCCAGCGTCCGGGAAATCGACGTGGTGGCCCGCTGGGGAGGCGAGGAGTTCGTCCTCCTCCTGCCCGAGACCGACCTGGGCGGGTCGATGGTGCTGGCCGAGAAGGTGCGGGCCGCGGTGAGCGACACACCCGTCACCCACGCCGGGAAGTCCCGGACGGTGACGGTCTCCGCCGGCGTTGCCGCCTATCCGCACAGCGGGACTAACGTGCGCACACTCGTCAACGCCGCCAGCGAGGCCGTCCACCGGGCCAAGCAGGGGGGCCGCAACCGGGTCGAGCAGGCCGAGCCCAACATCCGTCAGGCCCCACCCCCGCCCGGTGGTGGCGCCGGGGTGGGGACCGAACCCCGGGACGGGAGCAACACGGGGGCTGGTGAGGGAGGGACAGTTGAACAAGGTTCGTAAAGCGGTGATCCCCGCCGCGGGGCTGGGAACACGCTTCCTCCCGGCCACCAAGAGCCAGCCGAAGGAGATGCTGCCCGTCATCGACAAACCGACGATCCAATACGTGATCGAGGAGGCGGTGCGGGCCGGAATCACCGACATCCTCATCATCACGGGCCGGGGCAAGCGGGCCATCGAGGACCACTTCGACCGCAACTTCGAGCTCGAGTTCTACCTCGAGCAGGGCAAGAAGGACGACCTCCTGGAGCAGGTGCAGTCGGTGTCGGAGATGGCCGACATCCACTACATCCGCCAGCGGGACCCCCTGGGTCTGGGTCACGCCATCTCCGTGGCCCGCCAGCACGTCGGCTCGGAGCCGTTCGCCGTACTCCTGGGCGACGACATCATGGTCGACGACGCCCGCCTGCTGCGCTCCATGCTCGGGGTCTACGAACGCTACGGGCGCTCGGTGATCGCGGTGATGGAGGTCCCCCGGGAGGACATCTCCTCCTACGGCTGCATCAAGCCCGACGACATCGAGGAGAACCTGGTGCGGGTCGGGGCCATCGTGGAGAAGCCCAAACCCGAGGACGCCCCGTCCAACCTGGCCGTCATCGGCCGCTACGTGTTCACCCCGGAGATCTTCGAGGCCCTCGACCGGATCACGCCGGGGGCGGGCGGTGAGCTCCAGCTCACCGACGCCATCGGCCTCCTACTGGAGAGCCAGACGGTGTTCGGGCTGACCTTCGAGACGGGCCGCTACGACATCGGCAAGAAGATCGACTTCCTGCGGGCCACGGTGGAGCTGGCCCTGGACCGTCCCGACCTGGGCACCGAGTTCAAGGCCTTCCTGGCCGACCTCGTCCAGCGGCGCAAGATCGTCTAGTTCGGGGGCTCTGCCCCCGAATCCCCCCGTAACTGCTCGGCGCCCCTGCGGGGCACCTTCTTTCGTCCGACCGGCGCAGTGCCGGCCTACGGGCCGGTGCACCGGTCGGCCAGCCGGCCGGTGGTCAGGCGCAGACCGGACGGATACTCGTCCGAGTCGAAGTAGAGCCGGTGGGCGGACGTGCCGATGAAGCTCACCCCCAGCATGAGGGCGAGCCGGTGCCCGGCGGGCACGGTGACGGGCTTGACCAGCTCGAGCGGCGCCTCGGTCAGCAGCGGCTCGGCGGACGCGGCGGACAGTACGGCCCCGGCCGGGATCTGCCCGATGACGATGTCCGCCTTCCCGTCCGGGGAGAGGTCGAGGAGCTGGCCGGAGAGGAGACCCTGGACCACCTCGGACGGACCCTGCACCCACACCTGGACGGTCGCCGGTTCATCGATGGTGAGCGGGGCCGCCAGCGGTTCGGAGACGAAGCGGGGCGGGGTCACGGCCGTGGTGGCCAGCCCGAAGCCGGCGGCGAGGTTCCGCGCCGGCGTGCGCTGACCCAGGCGTCCAGCCCGGACCAGGCCCACGTTGGTGTACCCGGGATGGCCAGGGTCGGGGACGCCGGAGGGGTCCTCCTGCTGGAAGCGGGACGCCAGTACGCCCTCGGGCACGAACTGCTGGGTGGGTGGGCACAGCTCGGCCTGAGGCCCGAAGGTGGAGACGAGCACGTTCAGGAGCCGCTTGGCGCCGAAGCCGTCCGCCCCGGTGGAGGGGCTCCCCGGGGAGCCGACGGCGAAGATCTCCACGGTCCAGGTCCCGAAGGCGACGTCAGGCACCTTGGACAGGTCGACGTCGAGGATCGTGGCTCCCGACGCCTCCGAGGCGGACGTGTCACCCACCGTGTGGCCGGCGGCGTCGGTCACGGTGATCTCGTAGCGGGCGAGGCCGACGAAGGGGACGGCACCGCCGTTGGCCGCCACCTTGAGCCGGGTCGTACCTGCGGGGACCGTGACCTCGTGCGAGCGTGACCCCACCAGGGTGGGGGCGAGGTCGTTCCAGGCCCAGGTGTGGTCGGGGTGGGCCAGGCCGTCGAGGACCGTCCGGTCCCGGTCGCTCTGGAGCCGCTCGAGCTCCTTCTGGATGGCGCCGGCGGCCCCGCCGTGCAGACGCAGGGCCAGCTCCACCGCGGCCGAGGCGTCGGTATAGCCGTAGCCGGCGAAGTGGAACGGGGCGTCGGCGATGGGCCGGGCGGTGATCTGGAGCACCATCCGCACCTGGGCGGGATTGAGCTCGGGCGCCGCCTCCAGGACCAGGGCCACCACCCCCGCCGTCTCCGGGGAGGCCATGGAGGTGCCCGACAGAGTCGTGTAGTACGGCAGCTCGTCCGGGGGGACCGACTGCAGGTCGGAGGTCAGACCGGTGAGCGGGAGGATGGTGTTCGCCGCCCGGGTCGAGACCACGTCGACACCGGTGGTCGTCACCGCCGGGTGGTACAGGCCCATGGCCAGGGGCCGGCGCGTCTCCCCGGCCACGTCCACCTTGGCGAAGCCGAGGCCCACGGTGTCGGCCTCGATGCCGCCGGAGCTGAACGTCGCCATCTTCCCCTGCTTGTCGCCCGCGGCCACGGGCAGGACCCAGGGGGGCGAGGCGTAGGGGTTCATGGCCATCTCGGTGCCGTCGTTGCCGTTGGCGAAGACGACGACCACGCCGGCTTCGGCCAGCGTGCGGGTGGCGCCGTTCACCGGGTCGAACGGATCGAAGGGCTCGAACTGGGTGCCCCAGGAGTTGTTGATCACCCGGATCCCGTATTTCTCCCGGTTGGCCATCGTCCAGTTGAGCCCTTCCAGGACGAGGAACATGCTGAGCCCGTCCCCCGCCCCGATGCCGACCAGGCCGGCGCCGGGCGCCAGGCCCCGGTAAGCCCCGTCGGAGGCGGTGCCCCGGGAGGCGACGTCGCCGGCCACGTGGGTGCCGTGACCCGACGAGGTGTCGGAGTTGGTCAGGCTCTGGATGGGGATCGTCGGGAGGGGATCGCCGAAGCCGACCAGCTTCACGTTGGCCCGCATGGCGTCGGCCAGGTCGGGGTGGCCGAAGTCCACCCCGGTGTCGAGGATGGCCACGGTGACGCCCTTGCCCGTGACGTGCAGGTCGTTCCAGGCCCGGGCGGTGTTCACCAGCTGGGCCGACTCCTTCAGGTAGTAGCGCAGTGGCTCGTTGAGGTACACGCCCACGATTCCCTCGGTCCGGCGCAGGAGGTCGAGCCGTTCCACGGGGAGGCGCACGGCCGCCGCCGGGATGTGCTCGAAGGCCCACGACCAGGTGCCGAGCCCGGTCAGGAGGCTGCGCAGGCGTTCGCCGGCCGGGCGCTCGAGGGACATGACCAGGTCGAGCGTCGCTCCTGCCGGAAGGCCGGCCGCGGCGGCGGTGACGGCGGGGTCGACCTGGGCTGGGCCGGGGAGGTCGACCACCGGCGGCACCCCGAAGTCCGGCACCGGAAGGGCGGCGGCCTCGTCGCCCGCCCCCGCCCACGTCGAAGGAAGCGCACCCAACAGGGCCACCACCAGCATCAACGCCACTCGCCGCATGCAACCCTCCGCGCTCCCCGCCCTGCCCTCAAGTGTACGGGGGTGGAGTTATGCCCGGATCGCACCTTTCCTCCACCTGCCCCTGGCTACCCTCTGGGGGGTGATCCCCCTCGACGAGGTCCGGGCCAGGATTCTGGAGACGACCGCCGTCCTACCGGCCACTGAGCTTTCCCTGGCCAAGGCGCTGGGTCTGGCCACGGCCGCTCCGCTCAGCGCGGCCTGGGACGTGCCCCCCTTCGCCAACACCGGGATGGACGGCTACGCGGTGCGGGCGGCCGACACCGCCGGCGCCTCGCCCGACGCCCCGGTCCGCCTGGTGGTGGTCGACGAGCTGGCCGCCGGCCGGGCGCCCACCATCAGTGTGGAAGCGGGCCAGGCCATCCGGATCATGACCGGAGCCCCCATCCCCGACGGCGCCGACGGGATCGTGATGGTGGAGGAGACCGCAGTGGACGGCGACGGCGTCCTGGTGCGCCGCGAGGCCCGCGCCGGCGACCACATCCGCCGGGCCGGTGGCGACCTGGAGGCCGGGACGGTGGCCTTCCCCGCCGGCACGGTGCTGACCCCGGCCCACCTCGGGGTGGTGGCCAGCCTGGGCCACGCCACCGTGGCCGTGGTGCGCCGGCCCCGGGTGGCCGTCATGTCCACCGGCGACGAGCTCACCCCGCCGGGCGAGCCGCTGGCGCCGGGACGGATCACCGACAGCAACCGCGTCATGCTCTGCGCCCTGGTGGCCCAGACCGGCTGTGAGGCGGTCGACCTCGGGGTGGCCCGGGACGACGAAGCGGTCATCCGGGAACGCCTGGAGCAGGCCGTGGCCACCTGCGACGCCCTGGTCACCACCGGCGGCGTGTCCATGGGCGAGTACGACCTCGTCAAAAAGGTCCTGGACGAGATGGGGGCCCTGAACTGGTGGCAGGTGGCCATCAAGCCGGCCAAGCCGCTGGCCTACGGCCTGGTGGGCGGACGGCCGATCTTCGGCCTACCCGGCAACCCGGTGTCGTCCCTCGTCAGCTTCGAGCTCTTCGCCCGGCCCGCCCTCCTGCAGATGATGGGCCACCCCCACCGCTTCCGACCGGTGGTGGAGGCGGTGGCGGAGCACGACATGCGCCGGCACCGCGACGGGAAACTCCACCTCGACCGGGTCCGGGTCCGGCGGGAAAACGGCCGGCTGATGGCCGGTTCCACCGGCGTGCAGGCCTCGAACGTCCTCTCCGCCATGGCACTGGCCAACGCCCTGGCCCTGATCCCGGATGGAGACGGACTGGCAGCAGGCGAACCCGTCGAGGTCATGCTCCTCGACGCCCCCGCCGACCACTAAGCCCTGGCGCCTTCGGCGCCAGAAAGAGCGAGGCGCCGCCCGAAGGGCGGCACAGCCTCTTCTTTGCGGCTGACGCAGCTCCTCGGCTGAAGCCTCGGTGCTCAGCCGCCGATCTGGTACATCTCGATACGGCGACGCTTCCCGCTGGCCACCGTCACGGCTGAGCGGCGCTCGGAGTAGCGGTCGGTGCGGGCCTCCCAGGTGGAGCGGATGCGCTGGGTCAGCTCCTCGTCGGTGGCGCCAGCCCGCATGGGGCCCCTCAGGTCGACCCCGCCGGTGGCGAAAAGGCAGGTCACCAGGCGGCCCTCGGTGGACAGGCGGGCCCGGGTGCAGTCCCCACAGAAGGGTTGGGACACCGAGGCGATCACGCCGATCTCCCCCGAGCCGTCCCGGAAGCGGTAGCGGTTCGCCACCTCGCCCCGGTAGTTGGGCTCGACCGGCTCGAGGGGCAGGACGGCGTCGATGCGCTCGACGATCTCGGCCGCCGTCACCACCTGGGTGAGGTCCCAGCCGTTGAGCGTGCCGACGTCCATGAACTCGATGAAGCGGAGGATGTGGCCGGTGCCCTGGAAGCGCCGGGCCAGGTCGACCAGGGTGTGGTCGTTCACGCCCCGCTGGACCACGCAGTTGATCTTGATGGGGGCGAGACCGGCGGCGGCGGCCGCGTCGATGGCGGCCACCACCGTCTCGGGGCCGACGCTGTCCCGCCCGCTCATGAGCCGGAAGACGTCGTCGTCGAGGGTGTCGAGGCTGACCGTGACCCGCTGCAGGCCCGCTTCCGCCAGTGCGCCGGCCATCTCCCCGAGGAGCACCCCGTTGGTGGTCAGGGCCAGATCCTCCACCCCGTCGATGGCGGCCAGGCCCTTGACCAGGCGAGGCAGGTGGGCCCGGACGAGCGGCTCGCCCCCGGTCAGGCGCAGCTTGACCGCCCCCAGGCCGGCGAAGAGGCCGGCCAGGCGCTCGATCTCCTCGAAGCTGAGGATCTGGGAGCGGGGCAGGAACTCGTACTTGTCCCCGTAGACCTCGGCCGGCATGCAGTAGGGGCAGCGGAAATTGCACCGGTCGGTCACCGAGATGCGTAGGTCGCGTAGCGGCCTGGCGTAGGCGTCGAACACGTTGGATCGCTGGTCAGTGGTCATCTTTCCCCCGGCCACTGAGTGTAACTGCCGCTCGCCACATGCCGATTGGTCCAAGATTCGGCCGGCCCCGGCGACGGCACGGGTCACGCCGTACACTTATCGCCATGACGCCCTTCGAGTTCACCCACCTCGACCCGCTTGGCCGCGCCCGGATGGTCGACGTCACACCCAAAGAGGCCACCCACCGCCGAGCGGTGGCCCGCTGCCGGGTGCTCATGAAGCCGGAGACGACGGGGATGATCGCCTCGGGGGCGATCACGAAGGGTGACGTTCTGGCCGTGGCCCGGGTGGCCGGAATCCAGGCGGCCAAGCAGACGCCGATGCTGCTGCCGCTGTGCCACCCACTCCTGGTGGGCAGCGTCTATGTCAACTTCACCATCGAGGACAACTTCGTCGAGATCGAGGCCCAGGTCGAGACGGTGGACCGCACCGGCGTGGAGATGGAGGCGCTGACGGCCTGTGCCGTGGCCGCCCTCACCGTCTACGACATGTGCAAGTCGGTCGACCGGGAGATGACCATCGGCAAGCTCGCCCTGTGGGAGAAGACCGGCGGGCGCTCCGGCACCTTCCGGCGCAAGGCGACGGAGGGTGACGAACTCACTTACGGCCTCTAGCACGCCTGCGGCGCCCTCGGTGGCGCCCGGCACCCTGAACACGCATTCGGGTCCGCCCCCGCCCCCCGGGCGGGTGTTAGGTTCCCGCCGGGCGGCGTCAAAAGGTGAAGGGGAGGCTGGGCCGGTGGTACTCCTCGGGTTGGCCGTGCTGTGGGGGATCGTCCTGCTCCCCCCCGCTCTCCGGAAGCGGGCCGAAGCCCGCCAGGGCCGCTCCGTCGAGAACTTCCGCAAACGCCTCGAGGTCCTCGCCCCGCCCGTGGTCCCCCGGGCCTCCCGGCCTCCGAGCGCCGTCCGCCCCATCGGCTCGGCTCTGCCCCGGGCGTCCCTGGTGGCCGAACCCGGGCCCGTGGTGCCGCCCGCCCGGCGCCGTGGCCGGGACCGGTCCCGGCCTCCCGTCCCCGTCCGCCAGTTCTCCCGGGTCGACGTGCTCCGCCGGCGCCGACAGGTCTTCGCCGGCCTCTGCCTGACCGCCGTCCTGACCCTCGCCCTGGCCCTGACCGTCCCCGGCCTGCGCCCGGTCCTGGGTGGCGCCCACCTACTGGTCGACGTGGCGCTGGCCGCCTACGTCACCGGTCTGCGGCGCCTGCGCCAACTCGCCCTGGAGCGCAAGGCGAAGGTGCGGTACCTGCCGGTGGCCATCCCCGTCGAGATCGACCTCACCGACTCCTCCAATGCTTCCGACCCCTCGGACGTCTCGGACGCCGAGGCGGTGCCGGAGGCCACCGCGGCCCGCTCGGCCGCGTTGTAGGCATGGGCCGGGCCGAGGAGATCGCCGCCGTCGGCGAATGGGCCCGGGGAGAGCTGGAGAACAAGCACCGGGCCCGGGAGACCGGCCTGGCCGCCTGCCGGCGAACCATCCAGGCCTGCGCGGCGTCGATCCGGGCCGTCCACCGCCAGGAGTGGGAGGTGGCCGAGGACCTGGCCGCCCAGGCCGCCGCCCATCTGAAGGAAGCCGGCGACGCGCTGACCGCCCATCCCGACATCCGCTACGCCGGCTTCGTGCATGACGCGGCCAAGGAGTATGCCGAGGCCCGCCTGACCCTCGCCTTCGTCCGGGGCGACCCCCTACCCATCGCCAGCGACATGGGAGTGGAGGTCCAGGCCTTTCTGAACGGGATGGCGGAGGCAGCCAGTGAGCTGCGCCGCTATCTGCTCGACCAGCTGCGCCGGGGCCAGCCGGAGCGGGGCGAGGAGCTGCTCGGTCTCATGGACGAGGTCTACACCCTGCTCTGCACCATGGACTTCCCCGAGGCCATGTCCGGCCACCTCCGCCGCACCACCGACCAGCTGCGCGCCGTCCTCGAGCGCACCCGGGGGGACCTCACCACCAGCCTCCTGCAGACCCGTCTCCTGGAGGGGATCGAAGGCCGCAGAGCCGGGCCGTCCGGGGAGTAGCCGGACCCCGGGCGCTACTCTGGTGGTGTCTGGTCCGTTTGTCGCGGACGCCTCGAAGTTTGAGGGAACGGCGGAGGCGTTCTCGGTTAGCGGGCCGGAACGGGGGTGTAGCTCAGCTGGTAGAGCGCTACGTTCGCAACGTAGAAGTCGGCGGTTCGAGTCCGCTCACCTCCACGGTAAAAGGGCTGGTCAGGAGCAAGAAATGCTAGCTCCCGGCCAGCCCTTCCTTCGTCTTTGCCCATCAATTGCCCATCTTTGCCCATCAGTTTGAAGTACCGTTGCCCATCCGCGGATGGGCAGGAGATGGGCATGCGGGGATCGATGCGGCAGCGCTCCGAGGGGTCGTGGGAGCTGCGCGTCTTCGTCGGCCGAGACCCGCTGACGGGCCGCCGCAAGTACCTGACGAAGACGGTGCGAGGTGGAAAACGGGAGGCACAGCGGGCGCTGGCCGCCCTGGTGGCCGGGCCGGCGCCCGTCGTTTCGGCGGCGACGATGACGGTGGGGCAGATGCTGGAGCAGTGGTTCGAACAGGCCGAGGGGAGCCTCAGCCCGTCCACCGCCGACCACGCCAGGACGATCCTCGATGCACATCTCCTGCCCCACATCGGCGAGACACCGCTGCGCAAGCTGACCACGGCCAAGGTCGACGCCCTCTACCGCCACCTGTCGCAGCGAGGCGGGCGCGGCGGCAAGCCCTTGGCCCCGGCCACCGTCCGGCGCACCCACAACGTGTTCCACCGGGCGCTCGGCCAGGCCGTCCGGTGGGGCTGGCTGGCCGTCAACCCGGCGGCCAGCGCCTCGCCGCCCCGGCTGCCGGCCCGGGACATCCGCCCGCCGTCGCCGGAACAGGTGCGTTTGCTGTTTGCCCGGGCCGCTGAGGAGAACCCGGCGTTCGCCGTCTTCCTCCAGCTGGCGGCGGCCACGGGTGCCCGGCGGGGGGAGCTCGTGGCCTTGCGGTGGACGGACGTCAACTTGGGGACCGGCATCGTCACGATTGCCCGGGGCGCGGTGAAGGGCAAGGACGGACTCGTCATCAAGGACACGAAGACGCATGGAACCCGGCGTGTTGCCCTGGACCAGGGCACCGTTGCCGTGCTCACCGCTCACCGGCAAGCCGCCGAGTCGGTTGCCCGGGCGTGCGAGACGGTGTTGCCCGACGACGCCTACGTGTTCTCGGACGCCCCCGCCGGCCGGTCGAGCTGGCGGCCGTGGGTCGTCACGCAGGCGTTCGCCCGCCTGGCCGAGCGGGCCGGGATGCCTGAGGTCCGCCTGCACGACCTCCGGCACTTCGTCGCCACCCGGCTGCTGTCCAACGGGGTCGACGTGCGGACGGTGGCCGGGCGGCTCGGCCACAAGAATCCCAACGTGACGCTCAGCGTCTACGCCCACTTCCTACCCGAGGCCGACCGCGAGGCGGCCGACCTGCTTGGGAGGATCCTGGCACCAGCGGACGACGCAGAATAGCTGGTCGCCTTCGTTAACCGTAGGGTATTCTACGGTTTATGAAGGTCGCGGTGCCGTCGCTCGCCCCCATCCTGCGCTCCGACACCCAGGGCCGAATCCTGGCCCGTCTCTTCGGCGACCCCGAGGCCGAGTACACCCTGACCGACCTGGCCGAGGGCGCCGGGACCAGCTTCCCGACAGCGCAGCGGGAGGTCAACCGGGCCGAGCAGGCCGGGATCGTCACGGTCCGCCGCGTTGGCCCGGCGCGGCTCGTCCGGGCCAACCCCGCACACCCCATGTTCACGCCGCTCCGCCAAGTGATCCTCGCCACCTACGGCCCTCCCGTCGTCGTTGCCCAGCAGTTCGCCGGCATCGACGGTGCGGCTGCCGTGATCCTGTTCGGGTCGTGGGCCGCCCGCTACGCCGGCGAAGCGGGACGGGCTCCCAACGACATCGACGTGCTGGTCGTCGGCGACGCCGACCGGGACGTCGTCGACGACGCCGCCGACCGAGCCGAACGGGAGATCGGGCTCCCGGTCCAGGCAACGGTGCGGAGCCTGGACCAGTGGCGGCGGGCGCGGGAGAGCTTCATCACCGAGGTCAAGCGGCGTCCGCTCGTCGCCGTCCTCGTCGACGAGACCCAACACGCCCTCGCCCGGGAGCTTGCCGCCCTCCCGGCGCGAGTGGTGGCGGCCCGATGACCTGGCAGCGGGGTCGCGACGACATCGATCGGCTCCTGGCCGCCGGCGAGCTCGAACGGGTCACGCCCTCCCCCGACGTCGCCAGGCGTCTCCTGTCCGATGCCGACGCCCACATCGGGCTGGCGCGGAAGGGGACTGACGACGACCCGGCCGGCGCCCTCCAGCTCGCCTAGGACGCAGCCCGCAAGGCGGCGGCCGCGCTCCTCGCCACCCAAGGACTCCGACCAACGACCCGCGGCGGCCACATCGCCGTGCTCGACGCCGCCCGGGCCCAGTTTCAACGACAAGGGCGGCATCGCCGTCTTCGGCCAGATCAACCGTGTCCGGCGGCGCCGCCACGACAGCGAGTACCCGTCGGAGGACACGCCGGCCATCACCGTCCAGGATGCCGAGCGGGCCCTGGCCATCGCCCGCGCGGCCGTCGACGCCGCCCAGAAGATCATCGCCACCGGCAAGCTCGACCCCTTCGAGTAGGCGACTCAGCCAAGACGCGCCGACCGGCCCCTGACCGCGCCGGTCCCCGCAAGTCCCTGGTGGTCCCGAGCCAGGTCCCGAGTGATTCGGGCTGGTCCCGAGTCAGGTCCCGAGTGCCCATGGCGGAATGGGCGAGTGCGACGCCCGTTCCCTCCCCTGGTTGTGCCCGGCGAGGCCGGAGTCGGCAATGGCGTTGCCTGGCCCCTGAGACCTGGGCAAGGCCGGCCGCTCAGGTCTGAACGCGGAAGAAAGCTCCCGGCGAGCAGCGGCGTTCAGGTTTTCGTTCAGACCGGCGTTGAGGTTCGCGTTCAGAGCGACGGCGCATGGTGAGCCACGAAGTTCGCCGAACCGGGAATGCGCGTCCCGTTCCCGATCCGAAATTTCCTGTCGGGGGCGCCGTTTCGGGAACCACGCCGGGAAGGTCACCGGGAATCCCGAAGCGCGCTCGTCTTGGCTCGGCGTAGCGAAGCGCCGATCCGGGCGCCAGTCATCAGATGAACAGCTCGAGCGATCACGGGAGGTGGGCGCTGGTGGACCGCCCCGAACGGTTGGTGTTGTCGGTCGCCGAGGCGGCCGAGCTACTCGGAATTTCAAAGAGCCTGGCCTATGACCTGGTCGCCCGCGGCGAACTGCCGGCCCGCCGCTTCGGCGGCCGGATCGTCGTCCTGCTGCGGCCCCTGCAGCGTCTACTCGACGGCGAGCCCGTCGACGACGCCCCCGGCCCCCCAGCGGGCCTGCAGGCCGTCGCCG
The DNA here is from genome assembly GCA_963789165.1 of uncultured Actinomycetes bacterium. Classification (GTDB taxonomy): domain Bacteria; phylum Actinomycetota; class Acidimicrobiia; order IMCC26256; family BP-133; genus CAWBJP01. The sequence continues at coordinate 399,473 of CAWBJP010000002.1, read as the reverse complement.
AGCCAGCGGACCGCCCCGCGAGAGCGTCGTGACGGTCGGCGGCAGAACCCGCTGGGCCGCCCCGCCCGTCGCCTTCAGGAGAGCGGCTGGCGAGTACGCCCCAGCGTCGCGGGGAACGCCAACCGCCCGAAGCCGGACTCCGCGAACCGAAACGATCCCACCCACCCTCCCCCCGAAGCCCCCCAAACCCCCTGCCCCACCCTCTACGACCCTCCCGTCTACCAACCCGACCTTCCCGAACCCAACCCTGAACGTCCGTCAGACATTTGCCAGCCCTCCGGGCGGGCGTTGCCCGGGCCGGCGCCATTGCGGTCGGGAGGGGCGACTAGACGGAAAGCCCGTCGCCTCCCACGAGCCAGCAGCCGTACCGCTGCCCCCCAGCCGAGTTTTCCGTTCCGTTGATACTCGGACCCCAGACCTGACAACGCCAACGCGTGGCCAAAAGTCACACAACCGGTCCTCGGGCAGGCGAGGAGATGAGTTTCGACCGACCGGGGCCCGCCGATCGCTTCCCGTCCAGCCGGTCCCGGAGCTCGACCACTCGCCGGGCCACGACGGGCAGGCCGAGTTGGCCGGCGTCGTTGTCGACGAGGTCGAGGAGCGCCCGGGCCTGTTCGGCATCTTCCGGCCTGCCTCGGGCAGTGAACATGCTTGCCGATTCCAGCCTGGTGCGGGCCACGTAGGCCCTGGCTCCCATGCGCTCGTGCACGCCGGCGGCGTGGGTCAGGTGGCGCTCTGCGTTGTCCCAATCGCCGAGGCTGGCCGCGAGCACGCCGAGGTGGTGTGAACAGGATCCCCAGAAGGACACCGCCCCTCCGCAGACGACGTTGCCTCCTGCGTAGGGCACCAGCAGCGCGTAGAGCATGCGCTTCTCCTCGGCGCTGCCCAGCTCGGCGACGGCCCCGGAAAGCAACGCGACGGTCGGAGTCCAAAAGACGGTCTTCTCGACCTCGTCCACGCCGATGGCTCGAAACCAATCAAGTTCGGCGCGAGCCTCCTCGTCGTGGCCCGACTCGAGCGTGATCCGAATGTGGTGGGCGTGCCAGGCCATGACCCGGGCCGAATGTGGCGGAAGGCTGTCGTATCGTGGCCTCAGTTCGGCCCAGAGGTGAGACGTCTCCTCGGTGGGACGTTCGTGCCAGACCATGCCCATCTGGCAGGCGAACACGTCCTCGGCGTCGGGTTCGGCCGTCCGCCGGCCCAAGGCTAGGGCGTGACGGGCCATACGCTCCCCAGCGTCGAGGTCGCCGGTGAGCAGCGTCCGCATGGCCCGACGAGTGGCGGCGTACCAGCGGTAGCGAGGCTGCCCGAGCTCTTCGGCCAGACGGTCGTAAGCGGCGGCCTCAGCATCGAGACCGGCGACTTCGCCCAGCTCGAGCAGGGCCGTCTCGCACCACGCGTGGCCTTGGAGGGCGAGCTCCCGGTCGCCGCCGCGCTCCGCCAGCCCTACGATTTCCCGTCCCGCGGCCAGCCGCTCCTCGGCGCCCCCCGGGCCCCAGACGGCATGGTTGCGGCAGTGGAGGCACGACGCCAAGACCACAGGGTCGCCGAGGCGCCGTGCCACCTCGACGGAATCGGCGGTCAGCGCCTGCCGACGCGGGAGCGAGCCAGGCACGGAGGAGAGCTCGGTGGCCAGGCGGCCGAGGAGTCGTGCCCGCAACGGGCTGTCGGTGTCGGCCAGGGTGGCCAAGGCCTCTTCAAGTAGGTCGATCCGGACCTGATCCACGGTTCCGCTCCGCGCCCACACGTCGGCGAGGCCGAGGGCGGCGGCGGCCAGAGTGGCGGCGTTCTGGCCGCGGCGAGCCAGCTCGGCCGCCGCCAGGTAGGTGCCGCGGGCGCCGGCGTCGCCGACGCTGGCCTTGGCGCCGCCCAGACCCAGGAGTAAGGCACCCCTCAGGTCGTCGTCGTCCGAGCCCGGGATGCGCTCGAGGCTCTGGAGCGCCCGCTCGTAGTCGCCCACGGCGTTCTCGAAGGCCAACTGGGCCATGGCCTGGTCCCCGGCCAATCGGCCGTAACGCACCGCCTTGCCCGAGTCGCCGGCTGGCCCAGCCGCCCAGAAGTGGTAGGCGAGATCGGCCGCGTAGGTCCTGGGTTCACCGCCGGCGAGCGCCTCCAGAGCCTCGCCGATTCGGCAGTGAAGGCGGACCCGCCGACTCGTCGACATGGTGCCGGAGAGGGTCTCGCGTACGAGGAAATGGGAGAACGCCCAATGGTCGACGGCTTCGGGGACCTCGGCGACGATCCCCGCCGCCGCGGCTGGTTCGAGACCTTCGAGGAGGTCGACGACGCTCTCGCCGCTCACCCGGCCGAGCAGGTCGAGCCCGAACTCCCGACCCACCACCGCGGCGAGGGCCAGGACCGCCAGGGTGTGCTCGGGAAGCCGGGCCAGGCGGTGGGAAATGACATCCTTCACGCTGGTCGGGATGCGCACCTCCTCGGTCCCCGTCTCGGCCAGGTGGTGCACGATCTCCCGGACGAAGAGAGGATTGCCGTCGCTGGCCCGGGAGATGGCCCCGGCGAGGGCGGGGCGGACGTTTCCCGCCGCGGCCACGAGGGCGGCCACCTCGTCTTCGTCGAGTCCGGCGAGGGGGAGTTCGGCCACGAGGTCGTCGCGGCGGAGGTCGGCTACGGCCTCGGCGAGGGGATGTCCGCTTCTGAGCTCGCGGCTGCGACAGGTCCCCACCGTCAGGAGCTGGAGACCGTCCGAGGAGCGGGTGAGGTGACGGAGGAGGAGGATGCTGGGGGGGTCGGCCCAATGGAGGTCCTCGAGCACGAGTAGCAACGGGTGGGCTGCGGAAAGGCTGGTCAGGAACCCGGCCACTGCCTCGAAGAGCCGGTAGCGCTCGGTGTCGGGGTCGCCGGGAGCGAGCTGAGGCAACCCGGGTAGCTGGTCAGCCAGAGAGGGCACGAGGCGGAGCAGGTTCGGGCTGTCCCGTCGAAGGTGGGCGCGGAGCTCGCTGGTGGGGAGGTCAGCGATGACGTGGCGGAGCGCCTCGACGAAGGGCTGGTATGGCGGGCGGGTCTCCTCGTCGCATCGGCCGAGGAGCACGGATGTCCCCTCCCTGTGGGCGAGGGCGGCGAAGCGCATGGCCAGCGCGGTCTTCCCGATTCCCGGCTCCCCTGTCACGATCACGAGCCGGGTATCACCGGGGCGGATGGTGGCGAGGTGGCGCCGAAGCTGATCGAGTTCGGCGTCCCGTCCCACAAAGACCATGCCGGCCCGAGCGGCCACCAGCGGTGGGAGAGGCGGGGTGATCGGCCCGCCGGCCAGGTCGGCGCGCAGCACCTCGAGGTAGGCGGCCTCGGTCTGGGGTGAGGGGTCGACGCCAAGCTCCTCAGCCAGGAACCGCCGGCAGTCCTCGTAGGCTCGGAGGGCCCGGGCCCGGTCCCCAGCGGCGGCCAGGGCCTGGATCAGCTGCTGATGCCCGGTCTCCCGGTAGGGCTCGAGCGCCACCGCCTCCTCGGCCAGGGTGGCCGCCCTGGCCGGATCACCGGAGTCGTGGGCGGCCCGGATTCCGGCGTCGAGAGCCCGTACCAGGAGGCGCCGTTGACCGGCCCGAACCTCGTCGACCCACGGTCCCTCGTCTCCGGGGAGGAAGGTTCCGCGTGCCAACTCGACCGCTCGGTTGGCGTAGTCGGCCGCGCTTTTCAGGTGCCCCCGGGCCAGTGCCGCGTCGGCCCCGTCTACCGCGGCGGCGGCCTGCTCCACGTCCACCACCGCGTCCGGGGGCAGGTGGAGCTGGTAGCAGCCGAAACGCCACTCCACAGCCGTGGCCCCGTCGAGGCCTCCGGCGCTGAAAAGTGCCCGCAGCTTGCTCATCAGGGCGTTGAGCGAACCCTCCCACGTCCGCGGGAGGTTGCCCGGCCACAGCACCTCGGCCACTTCGTCCCTGGGGGCGCGGCGATGCCGGTTCACGACGAGGTAGGCGAACGCCAAACGTCCTTGACGACCGGGGAAGCCCCGGTCGTCGAGCGACCCGCCGTCCCACCCAAGGGACACCCGATCGATGAGGGTGATCCGCAGTGCCAATGGGGCTCCAACGGTTCGCCAACGCCGCGACCCAATCGCCACCAACGAGACAGTGGCGCGATCAGTTTCGCGCAGGACGGCCGACGACGACCCGGAGAAACAGGAGAGTCACCATGCGAACGCTCAGGCAATTTGCCGTACTCCTGACCGTGGCGGCGCTGGCCACCTCCGCCGCTTGCACCTCGTCCGACGCAGCGCAGAGGCCGACCTCGGGACAGCCTGACAAGGTCTCGGCCGGGGTCATCGCGAACGTCCCCTTGGCCCCGATTTACTTGGGCAAGCAGAAGGGCTTCTTCAGCAAGCGGAGCATCGATCTGTCGCTGTCGACCAGTCAGGGTGGCGCGGCGATCGTGCCTGGCGTGGTCAGCGGCCAGTTGCAGTTCGGGTACAGCGGCGTCACCTCGTTGCTGTTGGCCGCGTCGAAGGGGCTGCCGGTCAAGATCGTCTGCACCGCGGCGGCTTCCACGGGAGAGGCGGGCAAGGACTACAGCGGCGTGGTCGTCAAGGCGGACAGCCCAGTCAGGACGGCGGCCGACCTCGGCGGCAGAACCGTAGCCCTGAACACCCTCCAAAACATCGGTGACACGACGATCCGCGCCTCGGTGCGCAAGGCCGGTGGCGACCCGAAGGCGGTCAAGTTCGTGGAAGTGCCGTTCCCCGACATGCCCGCGGCCCTCCAGGCTGGCCGGGTCGACGCCATCTGGGCGGTGGAGCCGTTTCTGACCGCCGCGCTCGGTCAGGGCGGGCGTGTGGTGGCCTGGAACTACGTCGACGCCGCGCCGGACCTCACTGCGGCCACGTACTTCGCGTCCAAGCAGCTGATCACCACGAACTCCGACCTTGTGATGCGCTTCACCGAGGCGATGACCGAGTCGCTGCGCTACGCCGACGCCCACCCGGACGAGGCGCGGCAGGTGCTCGGCACGTACATGCAGATCGCCCCGGAAGTCGTGGCGAAGCTCACCCTTCCCAAGTGGCGGACCGAGATCAACCGGCGGTCCGTGCAGACGCTCGCCGACCTGGCTGTCGAAGACGGGCTGATGGACAAGGCACCCGATGTGAACGCGCTCCTGCCATGAGGCGGGCGCGGCTCGGCGCCGCCGGGTTGGTCGCGTTCGCGGGGTTACTCGAGGTCGCGCCCCGCCTCGGGCTGGTGCCCGCCCGCTACGCGCCGCCGACCAGCCGGATCGCCCGGGCCCTGGTCGACGAGGCACACCAGCCCGCGTTCTGGACCGCACTCGCCGACACGCTGCGCACCTGGCTGACCGGGCTGGCGATCGCGGTGGTCGCGGGGCTCGTCCTCGGCGTCGTCATCGGGTCGGTGCCGGCCCTTCGCGCCGCGACCTCTTCGACCATCGAGTTCCTGCGGCCCATCCCGTCGGTGGCGCTGATCCCGCTCGCCGTGCTGCTCTACGGCACCGGGCGGCAAGCCACGCTGCTTCTCGTCGTTTACGCGTCGTTCTGGCAGGTGCTGGTACAGGTGCTGCATGGCGTCGCCGACGTCGACCCGGTCGCCCGCGACACGGCGCGCAGCTACCGGCTCGGGCGGCTGCACCAGGTGCGCTACCTGGTCTGGCCGACCGCCCTGCCCTACGCCGTGACCGGCATCCGCCTCGCCACCTCGGTCGCACTCAAGCTGGCGATCACCGGTGAGCTGGTCATCGGCACCCCCGGACTGGGCCAGGAGATCGCGGTCGCCCAGACCAGCGGCGCGGCGCCCGCGATGTACGCCCTCGCTGTCGTCACCGGCGTACTGGGTGTCGCTGCCAACCTGGTCACTCGGACGGCCGAGCGCCGGGTGCTGGCTTGGCATCCCGCCATGCGGGCGGAGGTGCTGGCATGACGGCCATACTCCGCTGGACCGTGACCATGTTCGGTCTGCCGGTCGCGCTCGTGGCGGTCTGGTGGTACGCCAGCGCCGGGAGCACCGACGTCTACCGGCCGCCGCTGTCGCGCATCCTGGTGGCGTTTCGCGACACGTGGTTCAGTCGCAGGCTGCTGGACGACGTGGCACCCAGCCTTGGCCGCCTCGCTCTCGGGTACGCGGTGGCCCTCGCCGTCGGAGTGGCGCTCGGCGTCCTCATCGGTTCCGGCCCCCGGCTGCGTGCCGTCGTCGAGCCGGTGCTGGAGTTCCTCCGTGCCATCCCGTCGCCAGTGCTTGTCCCGATCCTGATCCTCATTGCCGGCATCGGGGACGCGATGAAGGTGTTGGTAATCGCCTTCGGCTGTCTGTGGCCGGTACTGCTGAACACCGTCGAGGGGGTACGTGCGGTCGACGAGGTGCTCGCCGATACGTGCCGCAGCTACGGCATCCGCGGCACCGCACGCCTGCGCCACCTGGTGCTGCGTTCGGCCAGCCCGCAGATCGTCACCGGCGCTCGTCAGGCGCTGTCGATCGGCATCATCCTGATGGTCATCAGCGAGATGTTCGCCGCCAGCAGCGGCCTGGGCTTCACTGTCGTGCAGTTCGAGCGCAGCTTCGCCATTCCGGAGATGTGGAGCGGTGTCCTGCTGCTCGGGCTGCTCGGCGTGGCGCTGTCGTTGGCGTTCCGGCTTGCCGAGTCCCGAGTACTGCACTGGTATCACGGGCTGCGTGCCGCGGAGCGCGGGGGGCTGTGAGGGGGCGGCGTGCTTGAGGTCAGCGCCCTCCGCAAGGTCTATGACGCCCACGGGCGGCGGGTGGAGGCGATCGCTGACCTGACGTTCACCGTCGGTCGCGGCGAGCTGGTCTGCATGGTCGGGCCGTCCGGCTGCGGCAAGACCTCCCTGCTGCGGTGCCTGGCTGGCTTGCTGGCACCGACGGCGGGGGTGATGCGTGTGCACGGTACGCCGGTGACCGGGCCGCCGCTAGGCGTCGCGGTGGTGTTCCAGGAGTACGGCCGGAGCCTGTTTCCGTGGATGCGCGTGCGGGACAACGTCGAGTTGCCGCTGCGGGCCGAGGGGATGGCGCGCCGCCGGCGCGACGAGCTCGTCGACGAGGCTCTCGCCTCGGTCGGCTTGGCCGACGCGCACTCTGCCTACCCGTGGCAGCTCTCCGGCGGCATGCAGCAGCGGGTTGCGATCGCGCGCGCCATCGCGTACGAGCCGTTGGTCCTGCTGATGGACGAGCCGTTCGCCGCCGTCGATGCGCAGACCCGCGCCGACCTGGAAGACCTCATCCGCGATGTGTGGCATCGGCTCGGTGTCACGCTGCTGTTCATCACTCACGACATCGACGAGGCCGTATATCTCGGTCAGCGGGTGATCGTGCTGTCGGGCGCGCCCACCTCAGTCGCCGAGGACCTCACCATCGACCTGCCTGAGGCGCGCGACCAACTCACCACCCGCGCCGATCCCCGCTTCACCGAACTGCGAGCGCACCTCTACGCCCAGGTCCAACGCGCCAAGCGCGGCGCCCCAAGATCTTCAAGTACCCGAGGAGAGCACAGCATGATCTCCCTCCACTCCACGGGGGGAAGGTGAAGGTTGCCATTGCGGGGAAGCGCGAGCTTCCGCCGGTGCACGGGCCGGCAGACGAGAGGGGCGGGCAATGAGACGGCTTGTTGTCGCGACGACGCTCGGGTGGTTGGCGTTCGGGCCAGCAGCGCTGGGGAGCCCTGGCTACGGTGAGCTCAGGCGCACAGACGTTGGGCGGGGCACCCACTCCGAGGCGGGTGCGATCACCTTCGGGGCGGGCACGGACACCGTGGTGTACACGTTCACGTTGGCCCCAGGTGCGACCTCCGGGTGGCACCGTCACCCCGGCGGCGTGGTGGTCATCGTCAGATCGGGGGTCTTGACGACCTATGGACTTTCCCATCCGCCGTGCGTCGGCCAAGATGTCCGGCCCAGCGAGACGCATTTCGAGAAGGACGCGTCCACCGCCCCCTGGCCCCATTTCGTCCGCAACCTCGGCACCCAGCCCGTCGATTCGGTAGTGGTCGCCTTCAACGTCCCGCCCGGAGGATCGGCGCGAACCGAGGCGGACCCCCCGGCTGAGTGCCCTGACCCCACCGAAGTCGGCCCGGCAATGGCGCCCTCAGACAATGCTGCTGCTGCGGCGGCCGCCAGCGCCGCAGCCCTCGCTGCCCATGGGACCCCGCCGGCGGCGGGCCCGGCCAACCTGACGACGCTCCCCAGCACCGGGCGGCACTCGACCCCCAAGCTGCTTGCACTGGCCGCCGTGGCATGCCCTCTCGGCGTCGCCCTGATCACGATCACCCGACGCAAACCCAACTAGACGGAAAGCCCGTCGCCCTCCACGAGCCAGCTGCCAGGGAGGACATCATGCGTCATCTGGCATTGAAATCAGTGGCGCTGGCATCGCTGCTGGCCGCCGGTCTGGCCCTGGCGGCTCCCGCTGGCCTGCTGGCACGCGATGGTACGTTGGCCGCGCACACGCGCTTGGGCCTCGATGGGGCCAAGCTCGCGGCCATCGTCGACTGGTTGGAGGGAGACGTCGAAGAGGGCCGCATTCCCGGTGCGGTGGTGCTGATCGCCCGCGACGGCCAGATCGTCCTGCATGAAGCGGTCGGATGGGCCGACAAGGACAAGCAAGTACCGATGAAGCGCGACACCATTCATCCGATCGCTTCGTCGACCAAGCTGATCACCACCGTGGCGGCGTTGCGGCTGTTCGAGCAAAACAAGCTGCCAGTGATGGCGCCGATCGCGACATTCCTGCCGGAGCTGAAGGATCTCAAGATCGAACGCCGCGATGCGGGGGGCAATGTCGAGTTGGTCGCCCCGGAGCGCCAGCCAACGGTGCACGACCTGATGACGCATCGCGCCGGGTTCACGTACTTCTTCTTCCCGCCCAACCCGCTGCGCAACAAGTACCGCGAACTCGGCATCGACCGCATCGACACCATGGCCACCGACGAGATGCTGCAGAAACTCGCCACCTTGCCGCTCGCATTCTCGCCCGGCACGCAGTTCGAGTATTCGATCGCCACCGATCTGCTCGGCCACATCATCGAACGCGTGACCAAGCAGCCGCTCGACGTGGCTCTGAAGGAGCTGGTCCTCAATCCGCTCAAGATGAAGGACACGACCTTCGCCGTGCAAGGCGCCGCGCTCGAGCGGTTTGCACGCCCGCTGTCCACTGATCCGGACATGTGGGTGTTCCAGTGGCTCGACGTGACCAAGCCGCCCAAGCGGTTCTCAGGCGGCGCCGGCATGGCCTCGACCACCACTGACTACTTCCGGCTGCTGCAAATGGTGGTCAACGGCGGCACCCTCGACGGCGTGCGGCTGCTCTCGCCGATGACCGTGCGCTGGGCGATGGCAGACCAGATCGGCTCCACCCGCGGCGTCGCCCATCCGGGCGACGGCTACTCCTGGAACCTGGTCAACCCCGTGCGCACCGCCGATGGCGGACCGCTGTTCCCCGGCAGCATCGGCGACGTGTACTGGGGCGGCATCACCGGCCCGCGCTACCTGTTCGACGCCAAGGAGAAGCTGATCGGCATCGTGTTCATGCAGGGGCCAGCAGTCCGAGCTGCCTACCATGCCGAGCTGCGCGCCATGCTGTACGGGGCAATCGTCCCGCGGGGCAGTCAGACGCAATAACGAAGCATCGAACGTGCGCAAGGCGACGTCGCCCCGCCGGGGTACCTCGGCCGCCTGAGACGGCTCGGACAACTTCTTGCGGCCCCGCAAGAAGCCAAGACGTAGCCAGAGACGTAGCCAGCAGGCCTCCCCGGGCCCGAACTGCCCGCGTACCGGACCAGCCGGCACGGGGTGACACCGTGGCGCATCAACCGGACGCGAAACCCCTTGCGACCAGCACCTTCACGACGTGGAGCCGACGGCACGCCAGCCAACTCGGCGGACGCAGCGGCACGCCCCGAACGCTCCGCTCGTGCATGGCATTCAAGAAGCCCTGGTTCAGTCGGCGTGCTCACAAGGCCGATCAATCAGGAACCAACCGGGCCGGGGCGGTCGGGCAGTCAGTGGACGGACCGCCAGGCTTCCCAGATCTCAGGTCGGAGGCGGCCGCGGTCGGGAACTTCGAGCCCAGTGCTTCGCGCCCAGGCTCGCACCTCGGCGACGCTCGGCTCCGGCCGCTCGGGGGCAACGAGGAGCTGCGGATCCGGATCGGTCATCGTGGTCCGCTCCTGCGCCTTCGGCTCGGTGGCCGCCCACTGCCAGGCAGCGGCGAGATAGCGGTAGGTCCATTCCTCGGCCAAGGGGCGGGTCTCGCAGAACACCAATGGGACGGTGGGCCAACGGACCTGGTACTCGGCCAAGGCATCGGCGACGAGGGCGGGACGGGCGTTCCGCTGTTTGAACAGGGCCGAGTAGCGGTCCTCGACCACCACGGCGGCGCGAGGTAGAGCAGCAAGATCGCCGAGCGCGTATCGCAACTTCCCGTTGGTGACGCTGCTGATGAGATCGGCGATCGACTTGCGTTCCACAACGGCGACGAGCCGACCGCCAGCCACGACGCCGTAGTCGCCGCACGGCAGCGCCCGGGACACAGTCGACACGGCCTGCCCGGGGAAGCGGTATGCATAGCGCTCCCGGGTGTCGACGATGACCTCGAGGTCGGCGAGGCCGCCAGCCCGGGCCGTCGGGAGCGCCACGTTCGGGCGGGCTTGCTTGCTCGTCCGCGGGGACTGCCAGAACACCACATCGCGGCCCCGGGCGGTAGTGAAGACCAGTTGAGAGCGGTTCTCCCGGGCCCGGTCGGCCACGACCTCAATCGCCGCCCCCCGCCGGACGCACGAGCGTAACGGCACGCGCTCGACGACCTCTCCGTCCTCCGGCCAGGCGTCGGGCGGCATCGGGTAGCAGAACAGCGCCTTGGTCCGCGGCCAGGTGCCACTCGTGCGGAAGACGAGCCCTCCCGAGATAGGAAGGCGCAACAGGTACCCGAGAGACGAACCCTGGTCTGGGTTCGACACGATCACGAGTTCGCCCGGCACAAACCAAGGGTAGAACCGGCCGACCCCCCGGTCAGCGACTCCTGATTCGAGCGCCACCGCCAGAGCGGCTTTGCCCATCACTTTGCCCATCAACTGCAGCGAACAAGCCGGACTCGACGGAACCAGCGGACGCTGGAAGGGCGCCTGACCTGCCTAAACACCACGCCTGTCACTTAGCCAGACAACTCCGGCCCCGTTCGCAACGTAGAAGTCGGCGGTTCGAGTCCGCTCACCTCCACCACCCAGAACCACCAAAAAGGTCGGCGGGGAGGATTTTGGGCGACGCCCGTCAAATCTTCCGGCTTGTGCCCCCCACATCCCCGATCGGATCCAAGCGTCGGATTCTGACCAGCGCCGCGCTCGCTGACCCTGGCGCTGACGGCGAGGCCGGCGCCGGTTTTCGCCGTGGAGATCTGCACCCCGGACTCCGCCCGCCAGGCCTACGACGCCCTGGTGGCCGCCGCACCCGACGGCTCGGAGCCGGAGACCCAGGCCCGGCGCATCGCCGACGATGCCCGAGCCCGAGGAAAGTTCGAGACCGACGAGACGGTCTCCCGTCTCGACACGCTCGCCCGCTCAAACGATTACTTCTGGGATTGCGAACACCACGCCTACGTCTACGAGCGCCTCGACGAGGACGCCGAGGACGAGGACGCGGTCTACGACGACGCGCCTGCAGTGGACGCCGAAGATACGGCTTCCTCCGAAGATTCCAGCGAGGCACCTGCGCCCACCGCGGACGAGGGGCAAGGTTCAGAGGCTCCCGCCGGGAAGACCACGGACGCGCCCAAGGCCACCGGGCCAGGCGCGTCAACCCGAGCCGGGACCCGCCCGTCGCCGGCGTCCGGAGGAAACTCTTCTTCCTCAGCCGAGGGGACGGAGACGGATAGCCGGGAGGCGGCCGGGCCGCCGGTCCCCGAGGCCCTACCAGAGGGCGCCCGCTCCGCCGGGATCACGGTGACCGCGAGTCCGGATGACGACGACCGCCCCGGCAGTCCGCTGCGATTGGTGGTCGGTGGGGGCCTGGTCGCCGGGCTCGCCGCGTTGGTCCTCCGGCAACGGCGCCGCTGAAGAAGCGCTGAAACGCAGGGGTCCGTGGGCCTGGCCCACGGACTTTGGCGCGTCCATGAACGATATTCCGACGCGCAGAACGTCCAGAAGACGTCCACATGGGCCTCTTGTCGCAATCGGTATATCGACGCGCCGAACGTCCGGAAGACGCCACATGGGCCTCTTGTCGCAATCGGGTTTCCGACGCGCCGTATGTCCTGAAGATGCCTCCTGAGCGGATCGTCCTATTTGGGTCGACCAATTGCCGCGCTGCTGGTCAGATGGGGTTTCTGTCCCGCGTCCACAAGGTGAATTTCGTCTCGTTCCTCCCAGGGAGGAACGTGGTCAACAGCGTCGAATCCGGATGTCGACCGCGAATCGGATATTCCGGGTGCCGGATCGTGGATCATCGCCCTGAACGCAGGATTTTGTGCCATTCCGGGCCTTCGTCCCTTTCGCGCTATCGGAACCGAGGAGCTAAGAACGATGCTTCGACGACAGAAGAAATTTTTGATCGGGGCGGTACTCACTGCTCTGGTCGCGAGCGCAACTCCCGCATCTGCCCATGTCGTAACGGGTGTTGAAACGCTGAGAGACACCAAGCTGTTCTACCGGGCTCCGGTGGAGCCGGCATTCACGACCGAGGCGGAGCTGGCGGCGCATCACACGCAGAAGCTCGTGGTGTCCTTCCCAGCCGGCTTCAAGGTCAGGAAGTGCTACAAGACCTCCGACTTCACCTGCAAGCACACGGTCGACCAGGTCACCTTCACCCGCCGCTCGTCCTCGACGGACTTCGGGCTCCTCAGGATCAACGGCGTCCCTGTCGCGGCCGCCGGCACCGGGAACCTCAGCGCCGCGGAGTTCTTCAAGGTGAAGGTCCGCACCCCGGGGATCCGTGGCACGTACCCGACACCCGCCCTGCAGGTGTACTCGGACGGTGAGGAAGTGAACTGGGCCGACGTGGGTGACGCAGCCGAGGAGCCCGGATCGCACCCCGCGCCCACCGTCGATGTGCAAGGCCCGGACCGGGCTCCCAAGGTTGCCCGCGGTGTCTTCAAGCCCGTCAGCGAGGTCTCTGCCGGCAACCCGTGTCCTGCTTCGGTCATCGCGGAGGCGGCCACGCTGATCCCGCCCCTGGACCCGGCTGTGCACTGTGGGCATTTCGGCTTCACATTCCCGCCTGGCGCTGACCCGCCTGCGCCTGACCCCGACGAACTCGACATTCGGGGCAAGGCGAAGGTGACCCGGTACCGCTACCACACCAGGGTTGAACTCGATGTGACGGGTCTTGTCCCGGGCGAGGTGTATCCCGCCCACCTCCACGAAGGAACGTGCGCCAGCTTCGGACCTCACTACAAGAACGACCCCGCCGGTATCGGCGAGCCGCCCAACGAGCTGTGGCCGTCGTCGACCGACGACCCGCTTGGAGGCCTGATCGCCGACAGCAGCGGCGAGGCCGACGACACCGACACGTTCTCCGACTGGGTCGCCCGACCCACGGCCCGCTCCATCTGGATCCACGCTTCCGGCGAACCGAACCCGGACGACCCGCACTCGGGGCACGTGCGCATCGCCTGCGCCGACCTCGTCTGACAGCAGTCTGACGGCATCATCCAAAGGGGGCTGGGGCGGCCGCGAGGCCGCCCCAGCCCCGTTTCGCGTCGCCTGGTGCGGCCTCGCTCGCCTCGCCTCGGCCCGGGAATCGTGAACGTTCGCTAACAGACTCGGGAACTCGGCGGGCACCACGGGCGACTCTCCCCCCGCTGCGGGTCGGGTGGGCGAACACCCGGTTACATCTGCTCGGCCCGCAGCACCTTCGGATTTCGCAGAAGTTCGAAAAGTCGGGCACTCCCGGGCGCTCCCGAACGACTATCCGCCCAATTCGCCCATTCCTAACGTTAGAGACCCGCGACAGATGAGCCTGAGCCGGCCCGTTGAAGCGCAGGGCCGAACCGTGTCCGCCACCGATGCGGTCACGGAGATCGTTTTTGTTTGCGCGCTCTGGGCGGTCGTTGTCAGCGCAGTTGCCACAGTTCGTGTGGACGACGGCCCGCTGCGACAAGCAGCCCTCTTCGTTCACCTCGTCTCACTTGCCGCCGGCTTCGGCGGCGTGATCGTCGTCGACATGTACGCCCTGTTGTGGGTCGTGGGACGCCGGACGGCGCGTGATCTGGTCGGCCTCACCTCCACCGTGAATGCGGTCGTCAGCGCCGGACTGGCCGGGCTCCTGGCTTCCGGCGTGGTCCTCGACCCCGACCTCACCTCCGGCCCGGGCCGGCTGAAGATGGCTCTCGTCCTGGTGGTGATGCTCAACGGCGTGAACGTGCACCGGTACAGCAAGAAGCTGCGCGACGTAGCCACCGACGTTTGCGGCGATCGGATCCCCTGGGACTACGTCACCCGGGGCGTCGCCATCGCCGCCATCTCGCAGGTGGCCTGGTGGGGGACCATCGTCATCGGGTTCCTCACCTCGGCGTCCCGCTCCGGCTGACCCCGGCGGCGCTCATCACCCCCCGCTGACCAGGAGCTCCGCGCCCTCCGGGGGTGTCGGGTCGTCGATCAGGTCGAGCCATCCGAGTGGGAGGTGCACGGGTCGGGGGCCCTCGGTGTGGCCCCGCGGGAGGCGGAGACTGCCGGCGGCCAGCGTCAGGGCCGGATCGATGTCGCCGAGGATGGCGCTCAGTTCCGCCCGCGACGACACCATCCCGGCGCGGCGGCGAACCTCGGAACCGACGGGATAGCCATGGAGGTACCAGGCCGCGTGGCGGCGGAACAAGCGCAGCCCGCCGTCCTCCCCATAGTCGAGGGTGAGCAGTTCGGCATGGCGCAGCATGGTGGCGGCCACGAACCCGAAGGAACGGACCGGCGTTCGGGGTGTCCCCGCCGTAAAGGCGTTGGCGAGGTCGGCGAACAGCCAGGGCCGGCCGAGGCATCCCCGCCCGATCACCACGCCGTCACAGCCCGTCGCCTCGAGCATCCGGAGGGCGTCGGCCGCCTCCCACACGTCGCCGTTGCCGAGCACCGGAATCGTCCGCACGGCCTCCTTCAGTTCGGCGATGGCCACCCAGTCGGCGTCGCCGGCGTAGCACTGCTCCGCGGTCCGGGCGTGGAGGGCCACGGCGGCGGCCCCCTCCGACTCGGCGATACGCCCGGTGTCGACCGACGTGCGGATGCGGTCGTCGATGCCGATCCGGAACTTGACCGTCACCGGAACCCCGTCCGGCTCGGCGGCGCGGACGGCGGCGCCCACGATGGCGGCCAACAGGCGGCGGCGGACGGGCAGGGCGGCGCCCCCGCCCTTCCGGGTGACCTTGGGCATGGGGCAGCCGAAGTTGAGGTCGACGTGTTCGACGCCATGGTCGTGGATGAGGCGGCGGACGGCTTCGGCCGTGGTCCCCGGGGCGGTGCTGTAGAGCTGGGCGCTGCGAGGGTGCTCGTCGGCGTCGAAGCGGAGCATGCGGACGGTGCCTTCGTCGCCTTCCGTCAGCGCTCGGGCCAGGATCATCTCGTTGACGTAGAGGCCGCCGGCGCCGAACTCCCGGCACAACCGGCGGAAGGCCCGGTTGGTGACGCCGGCCATGGGCGCCAGCACCACCGGAGGGTCGACCACCAGCGGTCCGATGCGCAACGGCGCGGACGACCCGGTCATGAATGGCCGCTGGAGGCCGCCGGGGCGTCGGGTTGGCGCTGGTGCTCGAGCACGCGGTGGACCAGAGCCCGGAAGGCCTGGCGTTCGTCGTCGTCGAGGGGGGCGAGCAGCTCCTCTTCGACCTCGGCGGCGATGGCGCTGAACCGGCTGAGCCGTTTGCGCCCCAGCGGCGTCAGGGTGAGGGAGTAGCGCCGGCGGTCCTGCTGGTCACGGGCGCGGGTGAGGAACGCCTCGCGCTCCAGGATGTCGATCACGCCCACCAGGTCGCTGGGGTCGAGGCCCATCTGGTCGCTGATCTGCTTCTGGGACACCGGACCCAGGCGTTCGATGGTGAGCAGGACGCCGTAGGCGGGGGCGCGCAGGCCGGCTTCAGCCACCCACGCCTCCTCGGCCAGCCGGCGGGCGAAGAGCCGGCGCCCGGCGGCGCCCAGGGCGCCGATCAGACCGACCAGCCCGACCGGCGTGGTAGGCGCCTCCGTCATATCGGACATTCCTCTCGAAGCTCCCGCACCGGTTCCGCCGGCACCTTCCACAAACCGTGGGGATATCCTACCATTGGGTTCTCCAAGAGTAGGGTGAAAACATGACCTCAACCGACATCATGTCCCCGGCAACCCAGCTGAGCACGGCGGAACCTGTCGTCTCGGTGGGCGCGCTGGTCAAGCGCTACGGCGAGATCGAAGCCGTGGCCGGCATCGACCTGTCCGTTTACGCCGGGGAGACATTCGGGTTCCTGGGTCCCAACGGGGCCGGGAAGTCGACGACCATCAACATCCTCTGCACCCTGACCGACCCGACCAGCGGCCGCGCCACCGTCGCCGGCTACGACGTCGTCCGGGGGCGCCGCGAGGTCCGGCGCAACATCGGCCTGGTCTTCCAGGACACCACGCTCGACCTCTACCTCACGGCTGAGCAGAACCTGCGCTTCCACGCCGAGCTCTACGGGGTCCCCCGCTCGGTGCTTCCTGACCGGCTCCACCAGGTCCTCACCATGGTCGGCCTCTGGGAGCGACGCACGAGCCGGGTGGCGACGTTCTCGGGGGGCATGAAGCGCCGCCTGGAGATCGCCCGGGGGCTGCTCCACTCGCCCCGGGTCCTGTTCCTCGACGAGCCCACGGTCGGCCTCGACCCCCAGACGCGCAGCTCCATCTGGTCCTACATCCGGGAGCTGCGCGAGCGGGAGGACATCACCATCTTCCTCACCACCCACTACATGGACGAGGCGGAGAACTGCGACCGCATCGCCATCATGAACTCCGGCCGGATCGTCGTCGTCGACACCCCCGAGGCCCTCAAGGCCAACGTCGGCAAGGACCGCGTCCAGATCCAGACCGACGACGACGACGCCGCCATCGCCGTGCTGGCGGAGCGCTTCGAGATCCCAGCCGCCATCCACAACGGCGCCGTCACCTTCGCCGTGCCCGCCGGCGAGCAGTTCGTGCCCCACCTCTTCGCCGGCCTGGGCGTTCCCATCCGCTCCGTCAGCGTGGCCCGGCCGTCCCTCGACGACGTGTTCCTGCTCTACACCGGCACCACCATCAGCGACGCCGAGGCGTCCGCCTCCGACCGCAAGCGCTCCAACCCCTTCACCCCGAGGAGGGGATCGTGACCACCACCATGAACCGGCCGTCCGGCACGCCGGTCCACGTACAGGTCCCGCCCGCCGGCCTGTCCAGCGACATCCGGGCGGTCAAAGTGGTGTGGCGCCGGGAGCTGATCCGCTTCTCGCAGGACAAGGTGCGCATCGTCACCGCCCTCGTCCAGCCCCTGCTCTACGTCTTCGTGCTGGGGACGGGCCTGGCGTCGCTGACCGAGGGCACCACCGGCGGCGTCAGCCTGAGAACCTTCATCTATCCGGGCGTGCTCGCCCTCTCCGTGTTGTTCACGGCCATGTTCTCCGCCGCCTCGATCGTGTGGGACCGCGAGTTCGGGTTCCTGCGGGAGATGCTGGTCGCCCCGGTACGGCGCAGCGCCATCATCGTGGGCAAATGCTTCGGCGGGGCCACGGTGGCCACCATCCAGGGCCTGATCGTGGTGGCCATCGCCCCCCTGGTGAACGTCCCCTACTCCCCGGTGATGATCGCCATCCTCGTGGTCGAGATGATGGTCCTCGGCTTCTGCCTCACCGCCCTCGGCCTGGTCCTGGCCGCCCGGGTCCGCCAGATCCAATCGATGATGGGGCTCATGCAGATGATCCTCATGCCGTTGATGTTCCTCTCCGGCGCCCTCTACCCCCTGCGGGACCTCCCCGGCTGGCTCAACACGGCGGTGAAGATCAACCCCATCACCTACGCCGTCCACCCCATCCGCCAGACCGTCTTCGACCATGTCAGCGCCGCGCCCGAGGCGCTCGCCCGGCTCAACCCGCCCCTGACCTGGTGGGGCTGGGAGGTCCCCGTCCTCGCCCAGCTGGGCGTGGTGGCGCTCACCGGCATGATCCTCCTCGCCATCGCCGTCGCCCAGTTCAACCGGGCCGACTGACGGTCAGCCGCCGAGCTCGGAGCGCACCAGCGCCGCGCCGGCGGCCAGGGCCCGCAGCTTGGCGTAGGCGACGTCCCGGGACAGCGGGGCCATCCCGCAGTTGGTGGTGGGGAACAGGCGCTCAGGAGGGACGAACTCGAGGGCGGCGCGGATGACGCCGGCCACCTCCTCGGGGGTCTCGACCACCTCGGTGGCCACGTCGATGCAGCCGGCCATCACGTCCTTTCCCTCCAGCAGCCCGATCAGCGCCAGCGGGACCCGGGAGTGGGCACATTCCAGGGCCACCTGGTCGATCCGGCTGCCGGCCAGGTGGGGAAAGGTGAGCTCGTACTGGCGCCACTCGTCACCCAGACCGCGCTTCCACTCGATGTTGGCCGGGATGCCGTAGCCGTAGCAGATGTGCACGGCGGTGGTGCAGGTGACACCCTCGATGGCCCGGTGTAGAGCCTCGATGCCCCAGTCCCGCACGTCGTCGAGATAGACGTTGAAGGCGGGCTCGTCGAACTGGATCACGTCCACTCCGAGGCTGGCGAGTTCCCGGGCCTCGGCTGCCAGCACCTCGGCGAAGGCGAAGGCGAGCTTGACCCGGTCGCCGTAATGATCGTCGGCCAGCGTGTCCACGATGGTCATGGGCCCGGGCAGGGTGAACTTGAGCCGCCGGTCGGTGTGGGCCCGGGCGAAGCGCACCTCGTCGGCGTGGACCGGACCGGCGCGGCGGATCGGGCCGGTCACGGTGGGGCAGTCGGCCTCGTAGCGGTCGGCCCGGATCCCGATCCGGCGCCGCTGGGTGAAGTCGATGCCCTCGATCCGTTCGAGGAACCCGTGGACGAAGTGCTGTCGCGACTGCTCCCCGTCACTCACGATGTCGATGCCGGCCGCCTCCTGCTCCTTGAGGGCGGCCCTCACCGCGTCCCGCTGCCCTTCGGCCAGGGCGTCGCCCGCGAGCCGCCACGGGGCCCACAGCACCTCGGGCGTGGCCAGCCAGGCCGGCTTGGGCAGGCTCCCGGCGATGGTCGTCTGCAGGATGGGGACGGGGACGCGCACGGCGCCGACCCTAGGACAAGCCCAGGGTCGGCGCAGCCGAGCTACCGCTGGCGTGGGGAGTGCTAGGCCGAGGCCATACCCACGATCGGCTTGTTGAGCGTCATGCCACCCGTCGAGCCGTAGAACTTGGCGTCACCGAAGGAGAAGATCCCGCCGTCGGAGGCCACCATCCAGTAGCCGGCGCCCGTAGGCGTGCTGGCCATACCGACGATCGGCTTGGCCAGTGGCTGACCGGCCAGGTTGCCGAGGTCGCCGGCGTCACCGAAGGCCCACGTCCGGCCGTCGGAGGAGGCGACCCAGTAGCCGGCGCCCGTGGGCGTGGCGGCCATGCCGACCACGTTGCGGACCCGGGACTCGGCGGCGGAGCCGAGGAACTTGGCGTCGCCGAAGGCGAACATGCCGCCGTCCGCCGCCACCATCCAGTAGCCGGAACCGGTCGGGGTGGTGGCCATGCCCACGATGGGGCTCACCAGGGCCAAGGCGCCCGTGGAGCCGAAGAAGGCGGCGTCGCCGAAGGAGAAGATGCCTCCGTCCGAGGCCACCAGCCAGTAGCCGTTCCCCGTGGGCGTCGACGACATCCCCACAATGGGCTTGTTGAGCGTCATGGCACCCGTCGAGCCGAAGAAGCCGGCGTCGCCGAAGGAGAAGATCCCGCCGTCGGAGGCCACCAGCCAGTAGCCCTCCCCGGTGGCGGTGGTGGACATCCCCACGATGGGCTTGTTGAGCGTCATGGCACCCGTCGAGCCGAAGAACTCGGCCTCGCCGAAGGAGAAGATCCCGCCGTCGGAGGCCACCATCCGGTAGCCGGCGCCGCTCAGGGCACAGCCGCCGGGGTCCGCCTTGCCCGCTGCCGGGCGCACCATGACCGTGCCGCTGCCCCCAACCGCCCAGCCCCGGTTGGCGTCGATCATGGACAGCCCGAAGAGATTGTTGCAGTTGCTGGTGCTCTGGCGGGTCCAGCTCAGGCCACCGTTGGCCGTGGTCATGATCGTGCCCATGTCGCCCACCGCGTAGCCGGTCTGGTTGTTGACCGGGAAGACCACGTCGTGGAGGTCGAACCGACCGGCGGGGGCCCGGAGGACCCAGGAGGCGCCGTTGTCGGTGCTGGTCAGCACCGTGCCCTTCTCGCCCACGGCGTTGAGGGTGTAGCCGGCCCCGGGACCGCGGGTGACGTTGACGGCGTCGAGGTCGAGGCTGGTGCCGGAGGGCACCAGGGCGAAGGGCGCGGCGCCCGCCTGGCGCAGGATGGTGCCGGAGGCGCCCACCACCACGGTGATGCCATCGGGCATCCGCACGACGTCGTTGAGGATCCGGGTGGTGGAGGACGGCTGGGCCGCGTATCCGGCGGCGGTGGCACAGCCGCGGGCGGTGGTCGAGCGCAGGATGGTCCCGGCCGTGCCCACGGCGATGACCTCGTTGTTGTTCACCGCGGCCAGGCCGCTGATCCGCTCCGTGGAGCCGGTGGTCTGGGCACACCAGCTGGCCCCGCCGTCGGTGCTCACGATGATCGTGCCATTGGCTGCGCCGGCCCAGAAGCAGGGCAGGGTCCCCTCGCAGTTGGGCAGCGTGACGACCGACCGCAGGTCCGACTGCACCGGCGTGGCCCGCTCCGCCCAGGTGGCGCCGCCGTCGGTCGTCCCGACGATGATGCCGCCCTGACCCACGGCCACCCCCACGTTGGCATTGACGAAGGCCACGTCGAGGAGGCGCTTCTGGGTGGGGGTCTTCTGGCGGCTCCAGTCGACCGCCCCGTTGGCCGGGCCGGACCCGACCAGGGCGACGAGAAGGCCGACCATGAGCAGAACCGCCCCGCGGCGGTGCGGCTTCGATACGTGCATGTCGACTCCTTGGGGGGCGTCGGAGCGATTCCCGATTCACGGTCGATTTCGACCCCACGCCGCCAGCATCCTCCTCAGCCGAGGTTCATAGGCGCATTTTGAGGGGGTCGCGCCAGCGGGCGAGGGACCTGAACCGCCCCTCGCCCGCCGGGGTCGCGCCTGCTAACAGGGGTTGTCGGACGAGCCGCAGTGGGGACGGGCCTCGATGCACCCGTCGCCTTCCTTGGCGTCGGGAGCGCACTTGCAGTCCTTCGAGGGGTTCATATCCCCCCCGAAGGGGCGCACGCAGATCAGCGCCCCCTGGTGCATCTTGCAGGTGCGTTCCGTGGCGCAGTGGCCGGCGCTGGCAGGCCGGGGCCGGAGCCCCAAGGCGGCTCCCAGCACCGAGGCGCCGATCAGGGCCAGGGCCCGCCGCCGCGGCAGCGGCGCACCCATCGCCCGCGTGAGGTCGTCGAAGCGTGAATCCATAGGCGTCTCCCC
This sequence comes from uncultured Actinomycetes bacterium, assembly GCA_963789165.1. Lineage (GTDB taxonomy): Bacteria > Actinomycetota > Acidimicrobiia > IMCC26256 > BP-133 > CAWBJP01. The sequence continues at coordinate 377,993 of CAWBJP010000002.1, read as the reverse complement.
TTCTCTAGACGGTGATCTCGATCTCGTTGCTTCCGGGGACACCCCGGACCCCGGGGCTCCGGGCTCCGGCGGGGGACTGAGTCCACGGGGACACCCCGTGCCCCGGGGTTCGGAGCAGCAGCTTCCAGATGGCGTCCCCCCCGGCCACCAGGGGGCTGGCCACCCGCCCGTCGGCGGCGACCAGCACGGCGCTGGGCGTGGCCGTGGTGGCGTAGGCGGCCGCCACCTCCCGCCGCTCCTGGACCACCAGGTCCACGAGGCCGTGCTCGGTGGCCTTGGCCCGGTTGGCGTCGGCGCTCCCCGCGCTGACCACGACGATGGTGAGCCCCCCGCGCCAGTCCCGCTGCCAGCGGGCGATGTCACCGAACAACTCGTTGCACGGCCCGCAACCGGGGTCGGCGAAGACCAGTAGGACCGGCTGGCCCCGGACGAGCAGCTCATCCAGGGCGACCGTCGCCCCCCAGGGGTCGGGCAGGGCGAAGGAGGGGGCCGGGGTGCCCACGGGCAGGCCGGGGCGGTCCCCGGGGTCGACGCCGCCCACCAGGGCCTCGAGGGCGTCGAGGCGCAGCACCAGCCGGCCCTGCTGGCGCAGGAGGTGGAGCAACACCCAGCCCTGGAGGGCCACCACCGCGGCCAGGGCGAGGACGCCGGCGGCCACCACCCGCTCGGCCCGGCCGAGTTCCGTCCACCAGCTTCCCACCGTGGCATCGGGACCGACCAGCACGAGGGCGCCCATCCCGCCGAGCACGGCGTTGCGGGCCAGCGTCGCCGACCCGATGGGCCGGGCGTGGACCTGTCCGAAACAGTGGCAGTCCGGGGTGCGGCCCCGGGCCAGGTTGCCGGCCACCGCCAGGCTGAAGGCGCCGAGCAGGACCAGGGCCCCGGCCGCTCCCAGCCAATCCGTCGCTCCGGTCAGCAGGGCGGCGGCGACGGCCAGTTCGGCGACGGGCAAGACCCGGGCCAGCGCCCCACCCACGACATCGGGAACGCCGAAGTCACCCAGCATCTGCCGGGCTCCCGGCCGGTCGAACGCCTTGCTCAGCCCGGCGGTGGCGAACACGCCCGCCAAAACCAGGCGCGCCACCAGCGTCAGCTCCCCCACGGGCCACCCCTCTCAATCCGTGTAAGGAACCACTTACAGAACACCACCATCAGTGTTCACACGGGAGTCAACCCGAGACGCATGACCACAAACCGACACAAAGGTGACGAACAGGTGAACCGGAGCGGTCGGTTCAGGCCGGCTCCGCGCCGTGCCAAGGCCCCTGACCGGCACCGATAGCATCGCGGCCTTCGCAGCTCCAACAGGGAGGCAGAGCATGCGTGCATTCAGGATCGTGGCCCTGACGGGCCTGGTCGTTCTCTTCGGCGCCGTTCCGGCGCAGGCCAAGATGGTTTCCTACACCGCGACCCTCTCGCCCGACGAGGAGGTCCCGAACAAGGGCCCGGCCGGGGCCAGCGGCACGGCCAAGGTAGACATCAACACCGATACCAACCAGGTCTGCTATGAGCTGACCCCGAGCGGTCTGTCCGAGGCGCCCACCGCCGGCCACATCCACACGGGGGCCAAGGGCGCTTCCGGGCCGGTGCACATCGACTTCATGGTGCCCGCCAACGGGCTGAAGAACTGCGTCACCAGCGACGCGACCAAGGTGGCGGCGGTGACCGGGAATCCCGCCGGCCACTACGTGAACATCCACACCGCCTCGTTCGCAGCCGGGGCCATACGGGGGCAGCTGGTAGAGGCAGCCGCCACCACCCAGCCCGAGCCGTCCACGGCCCTGCCCCGCACCGGCGCACCCCTGGCCGGGGTGCTGGCCGGCCTCGGTCTCGCCCTCACCGCTGTGGGGACGGCCACCCGGGCCGCGGCTCGGAGGCGGCGATAGGGAGCCCCGGGAAACTGGGCCCCGTCCTAGGGCGTCCCGGGGAACTGGGCCAGGCCCGGTTGGGGGAGGTCGTTGATGCGGGTGAACTCGCCGCCGATGTAGAGGTGTGATCCCCCCAGGGCGGCGCAGTAGGGGCCCGTCTTGGTATTGGCCACCGGCGCCCACGGATCGAGGGCGCCGGTGGCGGCGTCGAAGGCGGCCATGTGGCGGCGGAAGTCGTCGCCCGGGCCGCCCATCGACCCGCACTTGTCGCAGACGTAGTCGTAGTGGCCGCCGACGTACACGGTGGCGGCCGAGGCGACGACGGCGGTGGCGTCACCGTCGAAGTGCCGGTGCCACACCGGCGCGGCCTTCCCCGCCGGGTCGAAGGCCTGAACCTCCCCGCCGAAACCGCCGGTGGCGACGTAGAAGGTCCGCCGATCGGCACTCGACTCGAAGATCGAGTTGATGGGCCGGTCCATCTCGGGCTGCCAGTCGGTGACGGCGCCCTCCCCAGCGGTCAGCGAGATCAGCCCCGACCGGCCGCCGAGGTCGATGAAGCTGCCGCCGGCGTAGACCCGGGTTCCGTCGGCCGAGGCGGCCAGGGCATTGACCACGGCCACCACGCCGTCCGTGGGCTCCCCGGTCTGCCCGGTGAAGGCTCCGCCCTGGTCGGGCGGCGGCGTCCACTCGGCCACCAGGGCGCCGGTGGCGGCGTCGAGGGCGGCCAGGTGGGCGGGGCGGGATACGGGGCCGGCCGGGGTGGTCACCGAGTCGAAGGCGCCCCCGATGTAGAGCCGGTGCCCGTCCGGCGATAGGGCCACGGCCCGCACCGGGCCATTGGGCGCGGCGGGCACGAAGCTGGGATCCACGGCCCCGCTGGCCGCATCGACCAGGGCCACCCCGGCGCGGGGCATCCCGCCGACGACCCCGAAATCGCCGGCCAGGTACAGGCGGCCGCCTCCCGGGGCGAGGGCCAGGGCCCGCACCGGCCCGTCGGTCTCGGTGGGGAAGCCGGGGTCGAGGGTGCCGCCCTTCACCGACAGGGCGGCGAGGTAGGCCCGGGGCCGCTCCACCACGGTGCCGAAGCGACCTCCCGCCAGGACCAGGGTGCCGGAGAGGGCCAAGGTCTCCACGGTCCCGCCGCTGTCGGGCATCCACGTGTCGGAGACCGTCCCGGTGTCGGCCGCCACCGCCCCGAGGCCGGGGCGATCGGCCGCCCCGAGGGACGTGAAGCTCCCACCGGCATAGAGGAGCGCGCCGTCGCCGGACACCGCCAGGGTGGCCACCGGGCCGTCGGCGCCCGGGTCCCAGGCCGCCACCACCGCTCCCGAACCGGCGTCGAGGGCGCCGAGGTGGCCGCGGCGCAGGCCGCCCAGGGCGGTGAACTCGCCGCCGGCGAACACTGTGCGCCCGTCGGGCGAGATGGCCACGGCGGACACGGGGCCGTCCGCCCCCTCGCCCCAGGCGTCGGGCGCCCCGCTCACCGGGTCGAGGCGGGCCAGGTAGAGCCGGGAGACGCCGGCCACCCGGTCGAAGTCACCGCCGAGGTAGACCCGGCCGTCGGCCCGGGCGACCGTGATGGTGTCGACCCGACCGACCACGTCGGGGTCCCAGGGCTCGGTTTCGCCGGTCGAGGCCCGCAGGGCGGCCAGCCCGCGCCGGGCGCCGCCCCCGCCGGGGTCGACCCGCCCCCCCACGTAGAGGCGGACGTCGTCCGGTGAGAGCGCCAGGGTGCGCACCACGGTGGGGCCCAGCGTGGGCGCGAAACCCGTGTGCAGCGCTCCGGAAGCGCCGTCGACGGCCGCCACTCCGGGCCGGTCCTGGCCCGCCACCGAGGTGAAGTCCCCACCCAGGTAGACCGGCCCGGCCGCCGAGCGGGCCAGCGATTTGACCGTTCCGGGAGGCGAGACGTCCGGGCTCCAGGGCGAGAGATGCCCGTCGGCCTGGAAATGGGCCACGCCCGGTCGGGCCTCACCCTCGACCATGGTGAAGGTCCCGGCCACGTAGAAGCCGCCTGAGCCGTCGGCCGCCGAGGTCTTGATCTGGCCGTCGCCCAGCCGGGGGAATCCGGGGACCGCCCCGCCGGTGGCGGCGTCGAAGACTCCCCCGTCGGCGGCGGGGGACCGGATACCGGTGAACTCTCCGGCCAGGTACAGCCGGGACCCGGCCTCCACCATGGCCAGGACCCGGCCGGCGAGGCGTCCGCTCTCGAGCAGGTTGGTCCCCGCCGTCGGGTTGGCCGTCGCGCTCACCGGGCTGGCCGCCCTCCCGGACGGCACACCCAGGAGCATCAGAACCACCACCGAAAACAGGATCTTGAGCCGGGATCGCATGTCACCCCCTCAGGCTGCGTCAGCCAGCACGCACATTCTGAACGTCCGGTGACCGGAGCGGGTGGAAGGAAGAACCTGTTTGCCGCCCCGGCCTTTGGGCACAACGCCTCTGACGAACCGATGAAAGCCATGAACCCACGCCCATGATCACCCCCACCGTTTCCCGCAGCACCCGCCTGGGCAGTTCCCCGGCCACCGCCGGCGCCGCCCGGCGCTACGTGCGCGGGGTCCTGCGTGGATACGACGTCAACGAGAAGGTGATGGGCACCGTGGAGCTGCTGACCAGCGAGGTGGTCACCAACGCCCTGCTCCACGCCCGGGGCGCCGGCGAGCTGTCTCTGCTCGTGTCGTCAACCACGATCCGCGTCGAGGTGGAGGACCCCAGCTCGCTCATGCCCGCCAAGCGTCAGGCGGGAGTGGAAGCCGTCTCCGGTCGGGGTCTGACCATCGTCGACGGGCTGGCCGCCTCCTGGGGGGTCGAGCCGGGCCTGCGGGGCAAGCGGGTCTGGTTCGAGGTGGATCGGGAGCCGGTTGCCGCCCGGCCGGGGGTTTAGAGCGACCCACGCCCCCAGGGACCGGTGATGGCGAAGGTGGCCCCCGGACGCTGGACGTTCACGAAGAGGATCTTCCCGTCCCGGGAGAACGTGGGGCCGGCGAACTCGCCGTCTGAGAAGCGGTTGCGGGCGAAGTCGAAGATCCGCCCGTCCTGATCGAGTCCCCGGATGCGATCGGGCCCGGGCCCGTCCTCGCACAGGAGCAGGCCACCCCGGGGGGTGGCGGTCACATTGTCGGGCTGGCACAGCACGGCGGCGGAGGGCGACTCGAAGATGAGCACCAGGCGCTGGTCGCGGGGCCGGTACTCCCACACCTGACCGAAGCCGGCGGTCCCTCCTTCGGTGGAGACGATCACGGCCCGGCCCCGGTGCCAGAAACATCCCTCCAGGCGCGAGAAGACCGCCGCGCCGCGGGAACGACCTTGTTGGGCGACCGCCAACGGGCGGGCGCTGACGTCGCTCGGGTCCGGGTCGGGGATGTCCACCCAGGTGACGGGCAGCGCCGATCCCCGCCGCTGGCCTCTGCGGGTGTCGTAGCCCGGGCGCCCGGCGACGGCGAGCATCTGCAGCCTCCCGCCCGCGGCCAAGGCACCCTTCAGCTTCGGCTGGAAGCGGTAGAAGCCGGCGGTGTCCTGGTCCTCGGTGAGGTAGACGGCGCCGCTGTCCCGGTCCACGCACACCGCCTCGTGCTTGAAGCGCCCGAGACCCCGGAGGGGGAGCGCCCGGACCGGGGCGGCGGCCCCGGCGGGCACCTCGAAGCAGTAGCCGTGCTTCTGCCCGTAGCCGTCGATGAGGCCGTCGGTCGTCTCCTCGCAGGAGATCCACGTCCCCCAGGGCGTGGCGCCTCCGGCGCAGTTCCGGATCGTGCCGGTCAGGCTGGGATGGCTGGCCACCAGACGGCCCGGACCCGGGTCGAACACCAGGTTCGTTGTCCCCCCGCCGGCGGTGGCGTCATAGGGGTCGGCGGCGAAGGCGGCGTGGTGGCCGTCGATCTCATGGTTGCGCACCAGGCGGATCGTCCCTCGGGGTCCCGAGAAGGCGGCCATGCCGTCGTGGGCCTCCGGAGTCGGCCGGCCGTTCGACATTGGGGTCCCCTCGCCACCGAAGCGCACATAGCTGAAGCCCTCGGGAAGGTCGAGTTCAGGACCTGCCTCCCGGAGGGGGCCGTAGCCCCCGTTTCCCAGGGCCCGCAACGCCACCGGTTCGCCGGTCAGGTCGATGGTTTCGCCCAGTGCGGCCAACGCGCGCAACGGAGAGGCAACCAGCGAGCCGCCGGCCACGGCCGACGCCCGCAGAAACATTCGCCGATTCAGCCTCATCGTCACCGATGCCACCCTACGAACCTTGCGTAACAGAAACATCACATACAAGAGACGAATGGGCAAACGAAGGGTTCCCGGCTGGTCCGGGCCAACCGGAGCGGTCAGGCGGCCAGCGCGGCGATCACGTGGTCGAGCGCGCCGGTGAGGCGGGTGACGTCGTCGGGTTCGACCGCAGGGAAGCAGGCAATGCGCAACTGGTTGCGGCCCAACTTGCGGTAGGACTCGGTGTCGACGATGCCGTTGCGCCGGAGCACGGCCGAGACGACGTCGGCGTCCACGGTGGGGTCGAGGTCGACGGTGGCCACCACCGGCGACCGGCGAGCCGCTTCGGCCACGAAAGGCGCGGCCAACGGATTCGCTTCGGCCCACCGGTAGAGGATTCCCGAGGACTCCTCCGAACGCTGCGCCGACCATTCCAGCCCCCCGTGGCCCAGGATCCACTCGACCTGGTGAGCGAGGAGGAACAGCGTGGCCAGTGCCGGCGTGTTGTAGGTCTGGTCCTGGCGCGAGTTCTCCAGCGCCAGCAGCAGGCTGAGCGAGGGTGGGGTCCAGCGCCCCGAGGCGGCCAGGCGCTCGATCCGCTCCACCCCGGCCGGGGAGCAGGCGGCCAGCCACAGCCCGCCGTCCGAGGCCAGGCACTTCTGGGGCGAGAAGTAGTAGACGTCGAACTCGCCCGCGTCGACCCGGACGCCCCCGGCGGCCGAGGTGGCGTCGACGACGACCAGGGCATCCCGTCCGGTCTCGGCGTCGCGGGGCCGCAGCACCGGAGCCACCACCCCGGTGGAGGTCTCGTTGTGGGTGAGGGCGTAGACGTCGATGCCCGCCCGGCCCACCGGGCCGGGGCACGTCCCGGGGGGCGACTCGATCACCTCGGGGTCCTCCAGGTGGGGCGCGCCCCGCACCACGGCGGCGAACTTGGCCGAGAACTCTCCGAAGGACAGGTGCTGGCTGTGACGCTCGATGACGCCGAAGGCGGCCGCGTCCCAAAAAGCCGTGGCGCCCCCGTTGCCGAGCAGCACCTCGTAGCCGGCGGGCAGGCCGAGCAGAGTGCTCAGGCCCTCCCGCACGCGGCCCACCACCTGCCGCACCCCGGGCCGGCGGTGGCTGGTGCCGAGGTAGCCTCCAGCCGCCTCGGCCAGCGCCGCCACCGCCTCGGCCCGGACCTTGGACGGCCCGCACCCGAAACGGCCGTCAGCCGGGAGCAGGTCGGCGGGAATCGTAATCTGGGGGATGTCGGCGCCCATGGGGTGCCACTATCCGGTCTGCAGCCGACGAAAGCGAATCGAAAATGTCTCCCGAACCCACCCGCACGCAGAGTCGCACCCCCGCCGATATCTCAAGCGGCATCTCCAGCCGGGTCGGCGCCATCGCCGAGTCGGCGACGCTGGCCATCGACGCCCGGGCCAAAGCCATGGTGGCCGCCGGGATCAGCGTGGTCAGCTTCGGGGCGGGCGAGCCCGACTTCCCCACCCCCGACCACATCGTGGAAGCCGCCATCGAGGCGGCCCGGCGCCCGGCCTCCCACCGCTACTCCCCGACCGCCGGCCTGCCCGCCCTGCGCCAGGCGGTGGCGGCCAAGACGGCCCGCGACTCCAGCTACCAGGTGACCTCCAACCAGGTCCTCATCACCAACGGAGGCAAGCAGGCCATCGCCAACGCCTTCGCCACGCTCCTCGACCCGGGCGACGAGGTCCTGGTGCCGGCGCCCTACTGGGTCACCTTCCCCGAGTCCATCGCCCTGGCCGGCGGGGTGCCGGTCCCGGTGCCCACCGGCGAAGCGAGCGGGTTCCGGGTCACCATCGACCAACTCGAGGTGGCCCGCACCGATCGGACCAAGGCGCTGCTGTTCGTGTCGCCCTCCAACCCCACCGGGGCGCTCTACCCCCCCGAAGAGGTGGAGGCCCTCGGCCGCTGGGCGGTCGAGACGGGCCTGTGGGTGGTGTGCGACGAGATGTACGAGCACCTCGTCTACGGGTCCCGCCGGGCCGTGTCGATGCCGGTGGCCGTCCCCGAGCTGGCCGAGCGCTGCGTGGTCATCAACGCCGTGTCCAAGTCCTACGCCATGACCGGTTGGCGGGTGGGGTGGATGATCGCCCCGACCGCGGTGGTGGCGGCCGCCACCAACCTCCAGTCGCACACCACCTCGAACGTCTCCAACGTCTCCCAGGCCGCCGCCCTGGCCGCCGTCACCGGCACCCTGGACGACACCCACCGGATGCGGGACGCGTTCGACCGTCGCCGCCGGCGCATGTACGAGATGCTCTCGGCCATGCCCGGGGTGACGTGCCAGGAGCCCGAGGGCGCCTTCTACGCCTTTCCCTCCTTCGCCGGCGTGCTCGGCCGGGAGATCGGCGGCCAGAAGCCCCAGTCGACCCTCGAGCTGGCTGAGGTGGCCCTGGAATCGGCCGGTGTGGCCATCGTCCCCGGTGAGGCCTTCGGCGGGCCGGGTTACGCCCGCCTCTCCTACGCCCTCTCCGACGAGGACCTGGTCGAGGGCCTCACACGGCTGGGAGCGCTGCTGGCGGGCTGAGCGTCCGGGCCGAAAGTCAAAGGCGCAGTGAAGGGGGTTGGGAAGCGATGAGTCGCGCCGTGTTGTTACGTCAGCGGCTCGGCCCCTCGAACCGGCGCTGTTCACCGTCGCATGCCGGCGGTGAGCCACGCCGGTTCGTTCGTAAGTGGCGTGCTCCCCGAACCGGCGCTGTTCACCGCCTACAGGCGGCGGTGAGCCACGCCGGTTCCAGAGATGAGCCCGGGGCGCCGGCGCCGTTCCAAAGTCCGCCCGCCGCCCGACGCACCCGCATCCCCTTCACTGCGCCTTTGACTTTGCCGCGCCTGACAGGAAATCCCGGGTGCGCCCGGCGCCCCCCCTGTGGCAACCTCCCTGGATGCGTTGGCGGGCCCAACTCACGGTGTTTGCCCTGGTGCTGGGCCTGCTCGCCCCGGGCGGCGCCAGTGCCGCCCCGGCCGACCGCTTCGACATGTTCCGGCTCACCGCTCCGGCGGCCCGGATCGGGCAGCTGGTCCGGGCCGGCTACGACGTCGCAACCACCCGGCCGGCGCCGGGACCGGCCCTGGAGGCCGACCTCGTCCTTTCCCCGGCCGAAGCCACGACCCTGCGGGCGACCGGCCTCCGGCTCCGCCCCTGGCGCAACAGCGAGGGGCACGGCGTCCTGGACCTGGCCCGCGCCCAGGCCCGGGACGGGTTCTCCGTGTGGCGGTCCTGGGACGAGGAGGGAGGCATCGCCGACGAACTGGCCGGTCTGGCCCGGGAGCATCCGGACCTGGTCGAGCACCGGGTGGTCGGGCACTCCGTCGAGGGTCGTGACATCGTGGCTCTGCGGGTGACCGCCGGAGGCGCCTCGGTGCCGGCCGGAACCCGCCCCGCCGTCCTCCACCTGTCGGCCCAACACGCCCGGGAGTGGATCTCGGTGGAAGTCAACCGCCGCCTCCTGCGGGCCTACGTCGACAACTACGGGACCGATCCCGAGATCACCGCGGCTCCTCGGCACCACCGAGCTGTGGTTCGTGCTGGTCGCCAACCCCGACGGATACCAGCACACCTTCGACGGCGAGCGGCTCTGGCGCAAGAACCACCGGGACAACGACAGCAACGGCCGCCTGAACATGGTTGACGGCGTCGACCTCAACCGGAACTTCCCCGACCACTTCGCCTACGACACCGAGGGCGCCTCCCCCCGGCGCGAAAGCGCCACCTACCACGGTCCGTCGGCCGGGTCCGAGCCCGAGACGCAGGCCGTCATGGACCTGATGGCGCAGATCCACTTCACCTTCGCCGTGAACTACCACTCCTACGGCAAGCTCCTGCTCTACCCCTTCGGCTGGCAGGAGGACACGCCATCGGCCGACGCGCCGATCTATGAGGCCCTGGCCGGCACGACCACCAACCCCGCGATCCCCGGCTACCACCCGATGCTCTCGACCGAGCTGTACGTGACCAACGGCGAGACCATGAGCTGGACCCACGCCACCCACGGCACCCTGGCCTTCACCCCGGAACTGGGGGAGGGCCTGCCCGGCAACGGCTTCCTGTTCCCCGACAACGAGGCCCTCGTCCGCCAGGAATACGAGCTGAACCGCCCCTTCGCCCTCGACTTGGTCCGCTCCGCCGCCGACCCGGCCCACCCGGTTTCCCACCTCGGCAACCAGGCCCCGCCCCTCACCGCCGACTCCTTCGCCGTCTCCCATGGCGACCCCCAGACCGTCCAGGCCCGGGCGGACCGTGGCCTGGGCGCCGTCACGCTCCACTTCCGGGTCAACGGCGGCCCGGTGCGGACGGCCCCGACGGCCGAATGGGACGGAGGTGCCCGCTACGGCGGACCCGGTGACGTCCACTACCGCGAGGTGCGGGGTCAGGTCTCGGGAACGGCACCGGGCAACGCCGTGGAGGCCTGGTTCGAGGCCGGCGGCGTGAAGTCGGAGGCCTTCACCTACACGGTCGCAGTGGGAGCTCCCCACCGGGTCCTGGTGGTGGCCGGCGGCGACCTGGCCCCCCGCTCCGAGCTGCCCGCCATCCTTCCCGCCCGCCCCGACCCGGGCCTCACGCCCGGACCCGGCCGGGCGCCCACCGGGGCCGGGGCCGTGATCGAGGCCCTGGCCGCCGCCGGGATCCCCACCGATACCTACGACGTGGAGGCCCACGGCCGGCGGTCGCCGCACCCGCTCGGGGTGCTGGCCCACTACGAGGCCGTGGTGTGGGTCACCCCCGGACCGTCGGGCGAGAGCCTGCCCGGCGTCACGTCGCGCCTCGCCCAGGAGGAGTCGATGGCAGCCCGCGACTACCTCAACGAAGGCGGCCGGCTCCTGTACCTGGGGCGGGAGGCGGGGCGGCCCTACGCCGACGGTGACGAGTACGAGCCCACCGGCGACCATCCCTGCAACCCATTCGACCGGGGCGAGGACGGCTGCACCACCCTCTCGGACGACTTCTTCCAGTACTGGCTGGGCGCCTACGAGCGGGAACAGGACGGGGATGGCCGGGAGGTGGATGGTGTCGACGTCCCCTTCGTAGGCGCCACCTTCGACCTCGGAGGCCAGGCCGGGCCGAGGACGGCGGCCGCCTTCCGTCCCACCACCGAGGCGCTCGACCCCTCCGACTATCCCCATCTCGACGGCCGGGCCTCGGCCCGTTACCGCCGGCCCTCGGGCCCGGCCGGAACCGACGCCGCGGGCGTCACCACCGGCCCGGCCGTCCTCCTGGGCTTCTCCCTGGAGGACGTGACCGGCGTCGAGGCCCGGACCGACGTGGTCCGCCGGGTGCTGGGCTACCTGCTCGGCTAGTGGCGTACCACTAGGAGACCCGCAGGGCGACCATCACCCCGTCGCGGGTTGGGTCCAGGTGGGAGACCCAGCCCGGGTCGGAGGCGACCAGCCGGTTGTGCTCCCGGATGGCGTCGGGCCAGCCGGGAAAGACGGTGTCGTCCTCGCCCCGGGGGACCATGCCCCGCCACAGGACATTGTCGCACAGGTAGACGCCGCCGACCCGGATGCGGTGGCGGGCCGCCCGCCAGGCATCGGGGTACTGGAACTTGTGGGTGTCGACGTAGACCACATCGAAGTCGCCCTCCGAGCCGGACAGGACCTGGAGGCCGTCGGCCCGGTGGTAGGTGACCCGGTCCCACAGGCCGGCCCGGCCGAGGTAGCCCTCGGCGTCGCGGATCAGGTCCTCGTTCTCCTCAGTGCAGACGACCTCGCCGGCCTCCCCCACCGCCCGGGCAAACCAGTAGCCGGAGTAGCCGAAGCCGGACCCCAGTTCGATGACGCGCCGGCCACCGATGGCCCGGGTCTGGAGTTCAAGCAACCGGCCCACGTTCCGGCCGATGATGGGGAACCCCTCGGCTTCCGCCCGGGCTTCCATCTCGGCCAAGACCCGGTCCTGGTGCTGGACCTCGAAGAGCCCTTCGATGTACTTCTCCACCTGCTCGTCGATGTGGTGCACGCCCCTCCTTCGCATCCCCCAGGCCGGGGCGGGTCCCTAGGGTATCGGCGCCGCTCGCCCCTCAGCCGCCGTAGGACATGCGGGTGTCCTCCATGCGGAGCACCTCGGTCTCCTCGTCCTCCACCGCGAAGGCGGCGTCCATCACCTCGCCGATGAAGAACGTGTGCCCGCCGCAGTCGACCGGCTGGCGCACCTCGCAGTCCACGTAGGCCACGGCCTGGTCCAGGATGGGGGCGCCGGTTCGACCGGCGTGGACGGCGAAGCCGTTCAGCGTCCCGTCCGCATCCTCTTCGACGGGCTTCACGAACTTCCGGACGATCGCCCGGTCCTCCCGGCTGACGATGTTCAGGGAGAACACGCCGCCCTCGGAGATGAGCTCATGGGTGAAGGCTTCCTTCTCCACCCCGATCCCCACCAGCTTGGGCTCGAAAGACACCTGGGTGGCGAAGTTGAGCGTCATCAGGTTTCGCCGGTCACCAGCCCGGGAACCGACGACGTACAGGCCGTACGGCATCTTCCACAGCACCCGGCGGCGCAGCTTGTCGTACTCGTCCTTCTGCTCATCGGTTTCGACGCCCGCAGGGAACGGGCCGATTGGAGGTCCGGTTCTGGTTGCCATCCAGCGACCCTATATCATGCTTGATATCTCAAGCATTTGGGAATAGCTCGTATACCCCACCGAGGAGCAACCATGGCCTTCCCCCAGAGCTCAGACCTGATCTCCCTCTCCCTGGCTCCGCTCAAGCAGAGCCTCCGCGTCTACGCCGAGGTCCAGCGGACTGCTCTCGAGACCCTCTCCCGGCTCGGTGCGATGGCCAGCAACCCCTTTCTGAGCGCCTTCGGGAATACCGACGAATCGCTCGGAACCACCAGGAAGCCGGCGGCCGCCGCTGCGCCCCCGCGGGCCAAGACCACCGCCAAGCGGGCCGCCACCAAGCGCCCGACCACCGCCAAGCCAGCCGCCACCAAGCGCCCCACGACCGCCAAGCCGGCCGCGGCCAAGCGCCCGACCGCCACGAAGACAGCCGCGAAGAAGGCGGCGCCCTCGGCAGGGGCGGCCGCGCAGAACGCGTCGAAGAAGCCGGCTGCGACGAAGGCAGCCCCGAAGCCCGCGGTCAAGCGCGCGGCCGGCACCAAGAAGGTGGCTTCGAGCCGCGCCGGGGCCGCGAGCAGCCGGAGCCGCGCCGCCAAGAAGGCCTAGGTTCCGGACGGGGCGGCCCGAAGGCGAGCCGGCCCGGAAGCGGGGACCACGACCCCCAGGTCAGGGGCGGCCCGGGGTAGGTGACGGCAGCAGTTGGGGCCCGCGATCGCCGTCCGACGGTGGGTCGGCCGGCTCGTCCCGATCCCGGGGGGGCGGCGTGTCGCCGCTCGACGGGCCGGGTGGAGGGGCGGCACGGTGCGGCGCCGGCGCAGGCCCCGGTTCGGCGGCCGGCGGCTGCGCCGGTTCAGCGGACGACGGACCCGGGTCCGACGCGCCGGCTGGCGCGGCTGCGCCATCGACCGCCTCCGTGCCGTCGACCGAAGCCGCGGCCGTCGCCGCATCAGCCGGGGCCGGTACGGGCTCCGGGCGGGCCGCCCAGGTCGTCTTCTTCTTGAGCCGGCGGAGGTCAAGGTCGTCCGGGTCGGCCGTCGGGATCGGCTCGATCGGCACGCCCTCCAACGCCCGCTTCATGACCTGGGAAAAGATGGCCGCCGGGAACGAACCCCCGAAGACGGCCCGTCCGTGGACCCGGCGCATCGGCCGGCGGGGCTCGTAGCCGACCCACACCGCCGTCGACAGCTGGGGGACGTAGCCCACGAACCAGGCGTCGCCGTTGTCCTGCGTGGTGCCCGTCTTCCCCGCCACCGGCCGTCCGATGGCCGCGCCCCGGCCCGTCCCCGACGTGACGACGGCCGCAAGTTGACGGTTGAGGACGCCGACCTCTTCCCTCCGGAAGGCACGCCGCCGATCGGGCTCCCGCTCGTAGACCACCTTCCCGTCACCGTCGACGATCCGGGCGATGGCGTAGGGCTCGGCGTAGACACCCCCCGACGCGAAGGTGGCATAGGCGGCCGCCATGGTCAGGGCGCTCACACCGCGGTCGAGGCCGCCGAGGAAGATGGCGGCCTGCGCCTCGGTCGCGTCCTCGGGGATACCGGCGTCCGCTGCCGCTCGGAGGACCGGCTCGATGCCGACGTCGCACCCGAGGTCGACGAAGACGACGTTGACCGAGGCCACCAGCGCCCGGTTGACGTCGATGCGTCCCCCGGCGCTCCGGTTCCCGGCGTTGTCGACCCGCTTGCCATAGCACTCGATCTTCCGGCCCGAGGTGCCGTTGAACGTGCTGCGGGGGTCGATGCCCTCCCGGAGCGCGGCCAGGTACACGAACGGCTTGAAAGCCGACCCGGGCTGGCGGGCCCCGAGGCTGGCTTCGTCGAACTGGTTGGTTGCGAACTCGAGCCCGCCAAAGAGGCTGCGGATGGCGCCGGTGCCCGGCTCGACCGAGGCGGTGGCCGCCAGCGGATCCCCCGGGCGGCCGAGCTGGCCGCGCACCGCCTCGGTGGTGGCCTCGAAGATGGCGGGGTCCAACGTGGTCTCGACCCGGTAGCCACCGGTGGCGAACCGCTGGAGGCGGGTGGCGGCGTCGCCCCCGAGGACGTCGAGCGTCTGCGCCTCCCGCTTCACCAGCTCCACGAAGTGCGGCGCCAGGGCGGCGCCGGCCGCCGGACGGGGCGGCGCCAGGATGAGTGGCTCGGCCCGGGCCGCCGCCAGCTCCCGGTCGCTGAGCCAGCCTTCTTCGGCCATGTTCCCGAGCACGGCGTCGCGACGCCGGATGACCGCGTCCGGGTCGGTGCGGGGGTCGAGCCGGTCCGGAGCCCGGAGCTTCCCGGCCAGGGTGGCCGCCTGCGCCACCGACAACCGCGTGACGTCGACGTCGAAGAAGGTGTGGGCGGCCGAGGCCAGCCCGTAGGCCTGCTCTCCGACGTACACCTGGTTGATGTAGCGCTGGAGCAACTCGTCCTTGGTGTGGCGCCGTTCGAGCCGGCCGGCGATGAGCGCCTCGTTGATCTTGCGGTCGAACGTGCGGGCCCCGGTCGTGAAGTTGGTCTTGGCCAGCTGCTGGGTGATGGTGCTGCCCCCCTGGTGGCCACCCCGGAAGTTCCGCCACGCCGCCCGGGCCAGGGCCGTGGGGTTGACGCCGGCGTGGCGGTAGAAATCCTCGTCCTCGGCGGCGAGGACGGCCCGGCGGACGGGAACGGGGATGTCGGCGAGGCGGAGCGGCCGCCGGTTCTCCTCCTGGAGCGTGGCCAGCAGGCGCCCGTCGGCAGCCACGATCCGGGTGTTGGTGGACAGATCGTCGAAGGGGGGGACGTCCGGTGCCCACCAGCCGCCGATCCGCAGGGTGGCGGCCGTGGCGCCGTAAAGGGCCGCCTCCCGCAGGGGTGGCGAGATGGCCACGACGACGAGGACCAGGAGCGATCCGGGGGCGGCCCGCCGGAGGGCCCGGAGGACGCGCCCGCGCTTCGTCCCGGAGATGGGTTCCGCTCGTCTTCGCCGCCCGCGCACCACAGGTGCAGTGCCCCCGGTCGGGGTCCCGCAAACCAGGGTCCAGGCCGACGCTGTCGCCCGCCGTCGCGCCATCCCCGTCTGCCCGTTCATGCCGGGGGACACTTTCTGCGACATGACCTCCCGGAAACCCGAGCCCCGGAAGCCTGCGTCGACGAAGAAGCCTGCGCCGAAGAAGAAGCCTGCCTCGACGAAGAAGCCTGCGCCGACGAAGAAGACAGGCGCCCGGAAGCCGGCGACGGTAGCTGCGCCCCGCAGGCGCCTCCGCTCCCTGCCGTGGCGGAGGATCGGCGTCGGGACGCTCCTCGCCCTGGTCGCCATCGCCGTCATCCCCCCACTGCGGCTGGGGTCGGCGATGGTCACCAGCCGGGTGATCCTCTTTCTGGCCACGCCCCTGACCCCCAACGTCCCCGACTTCGACCAGCTTCCCGAGACGACGAAGGTCCTGGCCGCCGACGGGTCCGTGGTGGCTTCCCTGCTCGGGGAGGAGAACGGCCGGCGGGCGGCCGTGGCCCTCGACGACGTGCCCCTCCACGTGCGGCAGGCCGTACTCGCGGCCGAGGACGCCAACTTCTACGACCACAGCGGGATCAACCCGGAGGCCGTCCTCCGGGCGCTGGTGAAGACCGCCCTCGGCCGGACACAGGGCGGCAGCACCATCACCCAGCAGCTGGCCAAGGTCAACTACACGGCCGGGGAGCGGACCGTGTTGCGCAAGCTCCGGGAGGTGCTCTTCGCCAGTGCCGCCGAGCGTCGTCACAGCAAGGACGAACTGCTCCAGCGGTACCTGAACCAGGTGTACTTCGGCGACGGGTCCTACGGCATCCGGTCCGCGGCCCAGTCGTACTTCGGCGTGGAGCCGTCGGAGCTGACTCCGGCCCAGGCCGCGCTCCTGGCCGGAAAGATCCGGTCCCCGAGCCGCCTCAATCCCCGCACGCGACCGGAACCCGTGATCAAGCGCCGCAACCAGGTGCTGGTGGCCATGGCCCGCCAGGGCTGGCTTTCACCGGCGGACCTGGCCACCGCCCGGGTGGAGCCGCTCACCCTGGCGCCGGCCCCGCCACCCCCCGTGTCGATGGCTCCCCACTTCGTCGAATACGTGAAGAAGGAGGGCGGCCGTCTCGACGCTCTGGGCGACGATACGAAGACCCGCCTCACGAAACTGCTCACCGCCGGGTACACCATCGAGACGACCCTCGACCTGAAGCTGTTCCGGGCGTCCGAGGCGGCGGCCCGCAAGCGCCTGGGCGAGCCCGGAGACCCCTTCACCGCCACCGCCAGCGTCGAGCCGGGCGACGGCGCCGTCCGCAGCCTCATGGGCGGCCTCGACTACGGCGCCGTCCAGTTCGACTTCGCCAGCCAGTCCCACCGCCAGCCCGGCTCGGCCTTCAAGCCCTTCGTCTACATGGCCGCGCTGAGGGACCGGATCGATCCCCGCACCACCTTCGACGGCACCTCGGGGCGGCTGATCCCGTGCTACGGCCGGCCGGTGAGCAACTACGCGGGCGAGGACGCCGGCGGCCAGATCGACGTCGACCAGGCTCTGGCCAGATCGGTCAACGTCGTGTTCGTCGACCTGGGCTGCCAGGTCGGGGTCTCCGACGTCGTCGGGGCCGCCACCGACGCCGGCATCCCCGAGGACGCCACCACGACGCAGGGAGCGGTGTTCCTGGGCGGCCTCGACAAGGGCGTGAGCCCGCTGACCATGGCCGCGGCCTACGCCACGTTCGCCTCGGGCGGCGTCTACGCCGAGCCTTATGCCATCACGGCCATCCGCAATCCCGCCGGGAAGGTGGTCTACCGGCACGAACCCACCACCCGGAAGGTCTTCGAGCCGGAGCAGGCGGCAGTGCTCAACCGGGCCTTGGCCGGCGTCGTCGCGGGGGGGACCGGCGGCGGTGCCGAGATCGGCCGGCCGGTGGCGGGCAAGACGGGAACGACACAGGACAACATCGACGCCTGGTTCGTGGGCTTCGTCCCTCAGGTGGCCACCGCCGTGTGGGTGGGCTACGAACCCCAACGACCGATGTCGGACGTCCATAGGCGGACGGTCACCGGCGGAAGCTTCCCGGCGGGGATCTTCGCCGACCTCATGCGGGTGGGCCTGAGAGGCGTGCCCGCGAAGTCGTTCCCGGTGGCCGAGCCCGACGCCCTGGGATTCCGCCCGACGACCACGACGGCGAGCACGACTCCGCTGACACCGGTCGAGGAGTCGCCCACGACCACGAGCGTTCCGGCGGAAGGGACGACCACCTCAGGGCCGGCCGCGACGACCACAACCGTAAAGTGAGGGGCCGAGGAGGGGCCGATGTACTACGACTCCTACTGGGAATCGCTCAAGTTCACGCCTGCGGAACGGGATGCCTGGCGGGAGAGCTTTCCGCCCGCGGCCCCGGACCAGTTCGAGATCGCCCCACGCACCGCCCGGCGCTGGGCCGACGCCGGGTTCAGTCCCGAGCGGGCCCGGTCCACCTTCGAGGCTGCCGGCGTCGATCATCACCAGGCCCGACGTTGGAAGTGGACCGATCCGGCCATGGCCATCCTGTGGATGGAGAAAGCCTTCGAGGCCGAAGCCGGCGAGCAGTGGGCGCTCAGCTTCAGCCTGGACGAGGCACTGGCGTGGCGGGCGGCCGGGTTCTCGCCTATGGACGCCAAACGGTGGTCCGACCTCGTCGGCGCCGACCACACCGGGGAGGCCCGAGCCTGGCTCGAAGCCGGCTTCGATGTCGAGGAGGCCGAGGAGGCGATCCGGAAGGATGTGCCCCTCGCGGTGGCCCGGATCAGCCGGGCGGACCGGGACTCGCCTCTCGGCAAAGGGAACGGCGCCGTCCGGGGAACATGAGCCGGCCGTGCTCAAACTGGCCGGACACCGTTATCCTGGTAACGAACATCAGTACGACTCAGGAGCGGACGATGCAGCACACCACCATTGCCACCCCGGCCCCCCTCGAAGAGGCCTACCCCTTCGAGGACGGCGAGAACTACGAGGCGGCCATCGCCCGCCACGGCGGCGTCGGTGCCGTCAGCATGCGCCGGGCCACCCGGTCGAACTACAGCCCCGAGCGCACCGGCCCGAAGGGCACGTCCCGGGCCTACTGACCCGGGTCCAGTCGCCCTCGACTAGGCCTTGTGCCGTTCCGGGGCCGGCTGGTGGTCGCCGCCGGCACCTTCCCGCTTCAGGAACGAGAACCGCCCGTCGGGCTCCAGGATGGCCAGGTGGACGTCCCGGAGGTCGGCGATGCCCTGCTCGCGGGCTCCTTCCAGGATCTCGTCGATGGTCACCCGCTCGAGGCACATGGCTTCCTCGAGCGGGCGGCCGTCGCGGACGATGACCACCGGCACGCCCTCGATGAGCTGACGGGCGCGGCGCCAACGGAAACCCATCCAGGAGAAGATCAGGACCCAGATGGCGATGGTGCCGACGGCCAGCATGGCGCCGGTGACCGACATGTCCTCCTGGGTCACGCCCTGCTGGATCAGGTCCCCCACAGTGACCAGCAGGAGCAGCTCGAAGGCACTCATCTCGGCCAGTTCCCGCTTCCCCAGCCCGCGGGTGATGGCCCACAGGAAGAAGTAGATGGCGCTGGCCCGCAGGACCATCTCCACTACGGGAGCACCCACGTCTTGTAGCGGGCGGTGACGACCGGCTTCCCGTCTTCGAGGACGGACGTCTCACCCTCCCTGCCCCACTGCACCGACGGTTCGATGCGGGCGTCCAGGGAAACCGCCAGCGTGTCACCGGGCGGCGAATCGAACTCCCAGATCACCTCTTCGGGCGTGGCCGTGACCTTGGTGGCGCTGGGGTCGAAACCGTTCTCGTCGAACATGTCCAGGTACTTCGACCGCGTCGAGATGGTGATGGGCCCGTCGAACCCGCCCGGGCGGTGCACCTCGAAGCTCCATGTCGTGGGGAGTCCCGGCCTCGAGACCTGGCCGTAGGTGACCGTGAGCTCGTAGCCCTCACCTTCGACTGTGGTCGTCCGGGTCCGTACGCCCAGAACACCGCTCAGGCCGAGGGTGAGGAAGACGGCCACCAGGGACATGAACACCCGGCGCACCCTCCGGGCCCGGCGGATGCGGAGGAGGTCGTTGTCGGTCGGTGCGGTGGGGACGACGTCGACATCGAAACGGGGGGCGGTATCGGCGGCGCGCGCCGCCACGTCACTGCCGCTTCCTTCCATGCTCTGAGCCGGGTACCCGGCTCAGAGAGAAGGCAAACGAAGGTCAGGCCCCGTATTTCTGCAGCCGGTCGGCGTTGGCCAGCAGGATCGGCATCATGGTGCGCATGGGACGGGTGCCGAGCCCGCCCTGGCGACACCAGCGTTCCCCGAAACGGTCACTTTCGTCCCGGCCGACCCGGGGGCCCCACAGAACCACAGGGACGGGGTGCCAGGAGTGGGCCGCCATCTGGGTGGGGGTGGCGTGGTCGCCCGAGACCATGACCACGTCGGGGCCGAGGTCGAGGATGGCGGGCAGGGCGGCGTCGAGGCGCTCGATGGCCGCGATCTTGCGGGGTCGGTCGCCGTCCTCGCCGGCCGAGTCCGTGGCCTTGTGGTGGAAGAAGAAGTAGTCGTAGTCGGTCCACGATTCCCTGAGGATGGCGAGCTGCTCGTCGAGATCGGCGGGACTGCCGAGCACGTCCATGCCCAGCAGGCGGGCGATGCCCCGGTACATCGGGTAGATGGCGACGGCGGCCGCGGTGAGGCCGTAGCGGGCCTTGAAGCCGGGGAGCTCCCGGTGCTGATCGAAGCCCCGCAGCAGCAGCCCGGTGGCCTTGGGTTGATCGGAGAGGATGGCCCGCACCTGGGTGTCGAGCTCGGTGACCACCGCCGCGGTGCGTTCCGCCGCCGGGTCCAGGGCCGTGGAGGTCAGGGGCGCGACGCCGGTCACCTGCGGATCGGTATCGGAAAGCCTCGGGTCGAGCCCCTCACCCCGGAGGACCACCAGGACCCGGTGCTCCCGCTCGTGTCGGAACACGACGTCGATTCCGTCGACGGACACTTTGTCGGTCAGCAGATCGACGACGGCCCGGGCCTCGGCGTCGGGGAGCCGCCCCGCCCGCCGGTCGGTGATGATCCCGCCGCCGTCGAGGGTGCAGAGATTGCCCCGGGCGGCGATGTCGCCCGGGCCGAGCTCGAAATCCAACCCGGCGGCGGACAGCGCTCCGCGGCCCAGTTCGAAGACCTCGGGGTCGTAGCCGAAGAGGGCCAGGTGGCCCGGTCCCGAGCCCGGGGTGATGCCCGGGCCGACCGGCTCGCCGAGGCCGGTGACGCCCTCGGCCACCAGCCGGTCGAGGTTGGGCGTGGTCGCCTCCTCGGCTTCGGTGCCGTGTGTGCCGTCGGCAAAGCCGCCGAGCCCGTCCATGACCACCAGCACGATCTTGCCCCCGTCGGGGCGCACCAGGGAGGAGAGTTCCATGAGGGAAACGCTACCGTGACGGCGTGGCTGACAGTGCGGGGACACCCCGATCCCCGGGTCCGCCCTTCGTAGGCGTGGGCGTGGCCCTCGTGACGCTCTTCGACGAGGACGGCGAACTCGACGCCGAAAGCACCGCGCTCCACGCCGCCCACCTCGTGGCGCTCGGGGTGCGGGCCGTGGTGGTGGCCGGGTCCACCGGCGAGGCGGCCACCCTCACCCCCGAGGAACGCGTCGCCCTGCTCTCGGCCGTGCGCGACGCCGTCCCCGACCCCGTCCCGGTGCTGGCCGGAACCGGCGCCGCCTCCGCCCGCCAGGCCGCCGCCCTGACCCTGTCGGCCCAGGAGCACGGCGCCGACGGCGTGCTGGTGCTCTCCCCACCCCGGGTCGACGACCCCCGCCCCTACTACGAGCAGGTGGCCCGGGCCGCGGGTGCCCTTCCCCTGCTGGCATACCACTATCCGAAGGCTTCGCCTCCCGGGATCCCGGTGGCGATGCTCTCCGATCTGCCCGTCACCGGCCTCAAGGACTCCACCGGCGACCCCGACCGCCTCCTCGAGGAGCTCGAGTGGGGCGGGCCGCTCTACACCGGTTCCTCCGCCCTCCTGGCCCTGGCCGGACCCCTCGGCTGCGCCGGGGCCATCCTGGCCCTGGCCAACCTGGAACCCGAGGGTTGCATCGCCGCCTTCGAAGGTGACGCCAAGGCCCAGCGGGCCCTGGCCGGCGCCCACCGCGCCTCCCGGACGGCCTTCCCGCGGGGGCTGAAGGAGATGATGGCGGCCCGCTTCGGCACGTCGCCCGTCACGCGCCTGGGCTGAGGCTCAGGTCCCCAGGTCCTCAGTCGGAACCGGGGAGCTCCAGGTTGCCGAACCGCTTGGCCGCCTCGACGTGCTCCTTGCTGCCGCACGTGGGGCAGGGCTTGGGTTCGTCGGCCAGCCACGGCGCCTGATCGTCGCAGGCGGTGCAGAACCAGACCGGGCCAGTGGACGCCATGCACGCGATGTTACGCCCCGGGCTGGAGGCCTTCTTCGAGCAGCGCCGCCAGCTGGCGGCCGTTGTCGACGGCGTAGTCCCGGTAGCAGTTGTTCATGAGGGCATGCGTCTCCCGGGCCGAGCCCGCCAGCTGGCGCAGGTTGGGAACCCATTCGGCCAGCTCGTCCTCGGAGTACTTGTAGGCGAAGCGTTCGGCCGCGGTGGTGATGGCCCGGTCCTCCCAGGTGGCGGTGTTCCGGCCGTGGAAGCGGACGACGGCGATGTCGGCGGTGGCCGCCGCCACCGGAGGCACCGACGAGGAGAACCCCTGCGGCTCGTCCACGCACACGAAGGCGAGCCCGTGACGTTCCAGGACGCTGAGGGTCCGTTCCCGCTCGCCCTCGGCCAGCCAGGACCCGTGGCGGAACTCGACGGCGCAGTCGTAGTCGGGAAGCCGCTGGGGCAGCTCGGCCAGCGCCGCTCGGGTCTCGGCCTTGGGCCGGAACCAGTGCGGGTACTGGAACAGCACCGTCCCCAGCTTCCCGGCCGAGTGCAGGGGCATGAGGGCCCGGCGGAACAGCTCCCAGGCCTCGTCCACCGCCGCCGGGGGGAGGTGGGAGAGGTAGACCGAGCGTTTCTCCTTGTGCTCCAGCGGCACCGCCTCAGCCACCTCGGGCCACAGCGAGTCGGGCCGGGTGGGGTGGCCGGTGAGCAACGAGTACGCCTTCACGCTCATGGTGAAGCGGGGCGGGGTGCGGTTGACCCACAGGCCCACCAACTCCTCCGTGGGCGGGAAGTAGTACGTGGAGTCGACCTCGACGAGCGGGAAGATCGAGGCGTAGTGGCGCAGGCGTTCCTCGGCCCGCATCGACTTCTTCGGATAGAAGTCGGACTCCCGGACGAGCGTCTTGTCCGTCCAGGAACAGGTGCCGACAAGGACGTGCCCGGCGGTCATCCCCCCGGCTCAGCACCCCGGACCAAACGGCTACCGCCGTCCGACGTTGGGCTTCTTGCCGTGGTTGGCCTTGTTACGCCGGCACTTCAGCTTGCGCTTGTTGGTCTTCTTGCTCATAGGGCGGTGAGGCTAGCCGATGGTCCCTCAGGCGCCGCTCAGCGTCATCTCCGGGATGAGCAGGGTCACCCCCGCGGCAGACCCGGGCAGCCAGGTGAGGTCGGAACCGACGACCAGCTCGCCCAGCATGCGCTGGAGGGTGGAGGCCACGGTGAGCTCCCGAACCGGCTCGCCCAGCGCCCCGCCGGTGATCATGAGCCCTTCGGCTCCCACCGAGAAGTCGCCCGACACGGGGCTGGCTCCGGTCCCCATGCCGCTGACCGACTGGACGTAGAGACCGCCCTCGGCCCGGGCCATGAGCTCCTCGGGTGACGACGGGCCCGGCTCCAGGCGCAGCGCCCGGGGCCCGACACTCGGGGTCGACTTGTAGGCGCCGCGCACCGCCGAGCCGGTGGTGCCCGTCCCCGATCTCCGGCCGGTGTAGACGTTGTGCAGGAAGCCGCCGAGGCGCCCGGCGGCGATGAGCGGGACGGGCCGGGTGGGGATCCCCTCGGAGTCGTAAGCGGAAGCGCCGTAGGCGTCGGGGGTGGTCGGGTCGTCCAGGAGTGACACCCCGGCGGCGGCGACCTCCTCGCCCTGGCGGCCGATGAACATGGAGCGGCCCTTGAGGATCGCCTCGCCGTTGCAGGCGGCGGCGATGAGGCCGATCAGGCTGGCCGACACCAGGGGGTCGAACACGACCGGGACCCGGCGGGACTTGGGCTGGGTGGCGCCGAGGAGGCGCACGGTCCGCTCCACGGCCATGGTGGCGGCCTCGTCCACGTCGAGGTCGGCGGGCTCGCGCCCCACCGACCAGCCGTAGCCGGTGCGGGTGGCGATGCCCTCGCCGGCGAGGGCGAGGACGGCGCACGAGCACACCGTGCGCCGGGCACTCGACTCGACACCCAGCGAGTTGGCCACCGCCGACTCCACCGCCCCGTCGCCGTAGCTGGCCACCCGGACGCCCCGGATGCGGGGGTCGCCGGCCAGCACGGCCCGTTCCAGGTCGAGAGCCAGGGCCACCTTGTCCTCAGCGGGTACGCCGGCCAGCGCTTCCCGCCACAGGTCGAGCCGGGTCTCGGCGACCTCGGGCGGAAGGGCGGCGTCGGCCGGGGAGGCCAAACCGTGGTACTCGTCGGGCGAGCCGAAGCCGGCGTTGTCCCGGGCTTCCTCGAGGGTCTCGGCCACGATGTCGGGATCGAGCGATCCGGCCCAGGCGAAGCCCTGCCGGCCGTCGACCACCACCCGGACCCCGACCCCGTCGATGGTGGCCGAGGACAGCGACTCCACCTCGCCGCCGAACACCTTCACCTCGGTGGAGCGGGACCGGGCCACGTAGGCCTCCACCTGCTCGCCGGGCTTGGCGGCCCCCGCCACCTGACGGGCCAGAGGCAACAGGTCGGGAGGGGCCCTACGCATTGGCGGTGCCCCCGACGGTCATCTCCCGCACCCGGACGGTGGGTTGGCCGGCGGAGACCGGCACTCCCTGGCCGTCCTTGCCACAGGTCCCGGCCCAGCTGTCGAAGTCGTTGCCCACCGCGTCGATGGCCATGAGCACCTCGGGCCCGTTGCCGATGAGGTTGGCGGCCCGCACCGGTTCGGTGATCCGCCCGTCCTCGATGAGGTACGCCTCGGTGACCCCGAAGACGAAGTCGCCGGTAGCCGTGTTCACGGACCCGCCGCCGAGGGCGGCACAGTACAGGCCGTAGGGGGTACGGGCCACGATGCCGTCGGGGTCCTCGTCGCCGGCCAGCAGGTACGTGTTCGTCATCCGCACCATGGGGAGGCTCTGGTAGGTCTCCCGCCGTCCGTTGCCGCTCTGACCGTGGCCGTCCTGGCGGGCCCGGAGCAGGTCCCACATGTAGTCGGTGAGCACGCCGTTCTCGATCAGGGTGTTGTGCCGGGCCGGGTGGCCCTCGTCGTCGATGGCGAACGCCCCCCAACCCCGGGCGAAGGTGCCGTCGTCGACCAGGGTGATGAGCGGCGAGGCGACCTGGTCACCCATCCGGCCTCGGAACACCGAGGCGTTGCGGTTCACGAGGTCCGCTTCCAGGCCGTGGCCGCAGGCCTCGTGGAAGAGCACGCCTCCTGCCCCCTGGCGCAGCACCACGGCCAGCTTCCCCGACGGGGCCGGCCGGGCGTCGAGCATGCGCAGGGCCCGCTGGGCGGCCGTGCGGGCGACCTCCTCGGGTTCGACGTCGTCGAAGAGCTCGAAGCCCACCGTGTGGCCGGGCCCCTCGTAGCCGGTCTGGAGGCCCGAGTCGCCCGAGGCCACGGCCGAGACCATGAAGCGGGTGCGGACCTGGTCGTCGGTGGCCAGCAGCCCGTCGGAGTTGGCCACCAGGATCCGGCGCCGGCCGTCCGCGTAGGCGACGGACACCTGGCGGATGGCGGCCCCCTCGGAGCGGGCGGCATCGTCCGCCCGGATCAGGAGCTCGGCCTTGCGGGCCTTCTCCACGCCCTCGGGCGGGATGAGCACGTCCTGCGGCGGGGAGGCGGGCCGGGGCGCCAGGGCGACCACCGTGGTCCGGCCCGAGGACGAGCGGGCGGCGGCCGCAGCCGCCGCCGCGGCCTCGGTCAGACCCGCTTCGGTGAGGTCGGCGGTGTGGGCGAACCCGGTGCTGGTCCCGGAGACGACCCGGATCCCGGCACCCCGCTCCCGACCGGCGGTGAACTCCTCGATGCGGCCGTCGTCGAGGCGGGCCCCGGCGTTGCGCCGGTCCTCCACGAACACCTCGGCGAACTCGCCACCCGTGCGCAGGGCGGCGGCCAGCACCCGCTGCAGTACCGATTCCTCGATCACCGGGGGGTCCTTTCGGTGAGACTGAGGCGGGAGCGGACTCGTGATATCGCCCGCTCCCGCCGGAGTACACCTATGGTACGGCCGTGGACCTGTCCCCGGGTCTCGCCGCCATCATCGATCACGTGGTGCGCGAGTCCGACACGTCATCAGCCATGGGCACTTCGGATGTGCCCGTGCTGTCCACGCCCCGCATCATCCTCCTGGCCGAGCAGGCCACCGGCGAAGCCCTCGCCGGCCGCCTCGAACCCGGGATGAGCGCGGTGGAGCACCGGGTGGAGATCAGCCACGTGGCCCCCACCCCGGTGGGCGCCGCGGTGCGGGCCGAGGCCGTGCTGGAATCGATCGACGGGCGCCGCCTGGTGTTCCGGGTGACCATCAGCGATCAGCGGGGCCTGATCGCCGCCGGGCGCTTCACCCGGGTCATCGTCTCCCGGGAGCGCTTCCTGGAGAAGGCCAACGAGGAGCTCTGACCCGGCCCCGTCCCGGCCGGCGTCCCGTTCGACGCGCTAGGGATACACGAAAAGCTGGTTGAAGCCGAGCGCCAGCTCGGGGCGCTCGCCGCCGGCGCTGAGCAACCCGAGGGCGACGGCGGCCAGCGGATCGAGCCGGCCGGTTCCCACCAGGAGGAAGGCCACCGGGTCGGCCGAGATGGTGCAGTCGACCGGTCCCGCCCCGGGCGGCTCGACCCCGTATCGTCCGTCGACGAACCGGGCGGTGAAGGCGGGGCCGCCGCGCAGCTCGATCCCAAACCCGGCGTTCAGTCCCTGCGCCCGCTCCTGGTTCACCACCAGCCCGAAGGCGGGCCCGTAGCCGAAGAGCACGAGCTGGGCGTGCATCGGGTCGATGGGCCAGGGATATCCGACGGCGGTGGCCATGTCGTAGCCGTGGAGGACCAGCTCGGCCAACCAGACACCGGCCAGCTCGGCCAGACCGAGCTTGAGGCCGCAGTGCCAGATCACCTGATGGTCGCCGGGCCGGCCGGCGGTGGCCTCGAGGAACCGGTCCACTCCTTCGGCGATCAACCGGGCCAACTTGTCGGGGTCGGTTTCGGGCACGTCGGCGATCCGCCGGTCGTTGTCGGCGGCCACGTGAGCCTTCTCCACGCTCAGCCGGGGCGACGTCATGCCGGCGGCCACGTCGGTGTTCACGGCGCTGAAGTTCACCAGGTGGACGGCCGCTTCCCGCACCGTCCATTCCGAACCCGGGATCCGGGTTTCGGAACCCTTCGCCGAGCGGAGCAGCTCATTCAGGCGGGCGGTCTCGGCGGCGATGGCGGAACGACCTGCTTCGAGGATGCTCGTGGGGTCCATGCCTCTCCCTCCTTCTCGCCGCCCAGCTTGCGACCTGCCCCTCGCGTCCCGCTCGCGCCGAGCTCGCGACCGGACGGGAGCGCCACCCTGTTCCCTCGTCGGGGCCGACAGTACGCTCCGGCTCGAGGAAGGGAGGCGGCGAACGGGATGAGCGTGGCCGCGAACGTCGAGTTCCGCCTCCTCGGTCCTTTCGAGATCGCCTCCGGCGGGCGGACGATCGAGATCGCCAGCGCCAAGCAACGCCTTCTGCTCGCCATGCTCACGGTCGACCGGCCCCGGGCCGTGGCCCTCGACGTGCTGGCCGAAGAGCTCTGGGGCGAACACCCGCCCGCCAGCGTGGCCGCCGCCGTCCAGACCCTGGTGTACCGGCTGCGCCGGTCACTGGTGGCGGCGGGGATGGCGGGCAGCGTGGTGCTGCGGGCAACCGGGTCCGGCTACCTGCTGGAACTGGACTCCGACCAGGTGGACGCCAACCGCTTCGAGGAGCTGACCGCCCGGGCCCGGGAAGCGGTGGCGGCGGGCCGGTCAGAGCCGGCGGTCGACCACTTCCGCCAGGCGTTGTCCCTGTGGCGGGGCCCGGCCCTGGACGACCTGGCCGACCGCGCCTTCGCCCGGATCGAAGCCAGCCGCCTGGACGAAGCCCGCCTGGAGGCGGTGGAGGCGCTGGCCGAGGTCGAGCTAGATGCCGGGCGGCCGGCCGCGGCCCTGGCACTCCTCGAACCCCATCTGGCCCAGCATCCGCTCCGGGAGCAGGCCTGGGGCCGGCTGATGCTCGCCCTCTACCGCCTCGGCCGCCAAGCCGAGGCGCTCCGGGCCTACCAGGACCTCCGCCACCTGCTCGGGGAAGAGCTGGGTCTCGAGCCGACGCCCGCCCTCCGCCATCTCGAGCAGCAGATCCTGGAGCAGAGCCCTGAGCTCGACCGCCCGTCGCCCCGCACCGGCGCCCGGCCCAGTGACCATGGAGAGACCCTGGCCGGTCGCCCCGATCGCGATGGCCCGCGCGCTGACCCACTCGAGCCACCGGCCTCCGTGGCCGTCCCCCCACCCGACGCACCGCCCGACAACCTGCCGGTGCGATTGACGTCCTTCATCGGGCGGCAGAACGAGCTCGACGAGCTCGAGAAGCTCCTGACCACCAGCCGGCTCCTGACCCTCACCGGTGTGGGGGGCGCAGGGAAAACCCGTCTCGCCCTCCGCCTCGCCGCCGAGGTCCGTGATCGATACCCCGACGGGGTCTGGCTCGTCGAGCTCGGTCATCTCAGCGACCCGTCCCTCGTGGGGAGCGAGGTGATGGCCGCGCTCGGCATCCTGGTCAGTGGTCTGGGCCTGGAATCAACGGCCCCGGAGGCGCGGCTCTGCGACTACCTGCGACTCCGGTCGGTGCTGCTCGTGCTGGACACCTGCGAGCACGTCGTCCGGTCTGTGTGCCAGCTCGTGCAGACCATCCTCGCCCGGTGCCCGCAGGTGACCGTGCTGACCACCAGCCGGGAGGTTCTCGGCCTGCCCGGCGAGGTGCCCTGGGCCCTGCCCGGCCTGACGCTGCCGCCCGCCGATGCCGGGCGTCCGGACGAGCTCGCCGGCTCGGACGCGGTGGCGCTGTTCTGCGCCCGGGCTGCCGGCGCCCGGCCCGGTTTCGGCTTGACCGACGCCAACGCCGAAGCCGTGGCCCAGATCTGCCGGCGCCTGGACGGCATCCCCCTGGCCCTGGAGCTGGCCGCCACCCGCATCCGCGTCCTCGGCGCCCACCAGGTGGCCGAGCGCCTCGACCATCGCTTCCGGCTGCTCTCCGCCGGGGGCCGGACGGCGGTGTCCCGCCACCAGACACTGAGGGCGACGATGGACTGGAGCTACCAGCTCCTCCCCGGCGCCGAGCAGGCGCTCCTGCGCCGGCTGTCCGTGTTCCCCCAGAGCTTCGACCTCGAGGCCGTGGAAGGCATCTGGGACGACCCGGTGCCGGAGGCGGGCATCGACGTGCTCGATCTCCTCGCCCGCCTGGTGGACAAGTCCCTGGTCGTGGTGGAGAGCACCGGGACCGAGGTGCGTTACCGCCTCCTCGACACGGTCCGGGAGTACGCGGCCGAGAAGCTGACCGAGGCGGGCGAGACGCACATCGCCCATCAGCGCCACCGCGACTTCTTCCTCGAGACAGCCCTGAGCCGGTTCTCCACCCGGGGGCGGGGAGTGGGCACCTGGTGGGAAGCGCCCTGGCTGCTGCGGGTCGACGCCGACCGGGAGAGCTTCCACGCCGCCCTCGACTGGTCACTGGCGGCTGGCGACAACTGGCGTGTGGTGGTGTTCGGCGCCGCCCTGTGGCCCTACTGGCTGTTCTGGAAAGGATTCCTGGGCACGCCCTACGACCGGTTGGAACGGGCGCTGGCCGCGCCCGAGCCGGTCCTCGATGCCTTCCGCGTCGAGGCTCTGCTCGGCTTGCGGCTCGCCGTCATCGAGATGGGAGACGGCGATCCCCAACGGGCCGACGAACTGCTCCAGGAGGCGCACCGGCTGGCCCTCACCCTCGATGATCCGTTGACGGAGGCCCGGAGCCGCTTCTACCTCGGCCAGACGGCCCACACCAGCGGGGATCCGGATGAAGGCCGGCGGCAGCTGGAACGGTCGCTCGCCGGCTACCAGGCGGCCGGTTTCCGATGGGGCATCGCCTGGGGACACCACGAACTGGGCTGGGCGGCCCTGGCCGCCGGGCGGGCCGGCGAGGCGAGGGTCCACTTCGAACAGGCGCTGGCCCAGAACACCGACGGCAACGAGATGCTGCGCCCGCACGCGCTCGCCGCCCTGGCCACGGTGACGGCACTGGCCGGCGAGGCGGACCGCGCCGAGGCGCTGGCCAAGGAGGCCGTGGCCGTCGCCCGGGGCGTGCGGCTCCGCCAGATCCTGGTCGCCGCCCTGGTGCGGGCGGGCGAGGTGGCGGTGCTCTCCGGCCGTGAGGCACGGGGCCGGGCGGTGCTCCTCGAGGTCCTCGGCATCCTGTCCGATCTCGGCGCCCGCCGGTGGGTGGCCGACACGCTCGAGGCGACCGCCCTCGTGCTCGACGCCCATGGATGCTTGGAAGCCTCGGCCCGCCTCCTGGGAACCTCCGATGCGCTACGGCTGGCCCTCCACGAGCCGGCGCGGGCGCTGCCGGCGTTGTCGAGCCGCCTCCGCGCGTGCCGGTACCGCATCGAGACGGCGCTCGGGGCCGGCGCGGTCGCCTCCGCCGCGCTCAGCCCGGACCACCTGGATCAGGTGCTCACCCTGGCCATCTCCGAGCTCGAAGGCCTGGCTACATCAGCAGGCTCGAGCGGGGATAGACGTCCTCCGGATCGGTGAGCACGTTGATGAGGGCCGGGACGCCCGAGGCCAGGGCCCGGTCGATGGCGGGTCCCACCTCGCCGGGCTTCTCGACCAGCTCGCCGTAGCCCCCGAGGGCGGTGACCACCTGGTCGTAGCGGGTGCCGGGGCGCAGCTCCGCCACCACGTCGTAGCCGTAGAGCGCCCGCATGGGGTGCTTCTCCAGACCCCAGATGCCGTTGTTGCCGACGATGGCCACCACCGGCGCCTGGTGGCGGACCAGGGTGTCGAAGTCCATGAGGGAGAAGCCGGCCGCCCCGTCGCCCAGCAGCAGGAACACCTGGCGGTCGGGATGGGCCAGGCGGGCGGCCAGGCCGTAGCCGGGTCCGGTGCCCAGGCACCCGTAGGGACCGGGGTCGAGGAAGCAGCCCGGCGTCTCGGTGTCGACGAACTTCCCGGCGTAGGAGCCGAAGTCGCCGCCGTCGACCACCACCACGGCGTCGGGTTCCGCCCGCTTGCGCCAGTTCGCCGTAGATCCGGGCGGGATGGACGGGCGACGTGTCCCGCCGCAACGCCGGTTGCTCGTCCTCCCGCCGGCTGCGCTCCTCGGCGGTGAGGCGGGCCACCCATTCCTCCCGTCCGGCCGGGGCGCCGCCTTCGGCCAGACCAGTGAGGATGGCCGTCAGGTCGCCGGCGGCAGACGCCGCCAGGTCGACGTGGCCGGCCACCTGCGAGGGGTGCTCGACCAGGTGCACCACCTTGGCCCCGCCGGCGAAGGAGCCGAAGCCGAGGCGGAAATCGAGGGGGGCGCCCACCGCCAGGACCAGGTCGGACTCCCGCAGCGCGACGGAGCGGGCCCGGGAGAAGGCGAGCGGGTGGGAGGCGGGGAGCGTGCCCCGGCCCAGCCCGTTCATGAGGACCGGCACCGAGTTGGCCTCGGCGGCCTGGGCCAGGGCGCCCTCGGCCCCGTCCCAGTACACCCCGGCCCCGGCCACGATCACCGGACGGGCCGCCTCCGCCAGCAGCTTGGCCACGGCCGCCACCGCCTCCGGGTCGGGATCGGCGCCTCGTCCGAGTCC
The DNA here is from genome assembly GCA_963789165.1 of uncultured Actinomycetes bacterium. GTDB lineage: Bacteria > Actinomycetota > Acidimicrobiia > IMCC26256 > BP-133 > CAWBJP01. The sequence continues at coordinate 346,498 of CAWBJP010000002.1, read as the reverse complement.
GGCGAAAGCCGGCAGCTCGACCTCGGCCCGGGAGAAGAACCAGTCGGCGGGGACGTCCAGGAAGCACGGGCCCCGCGGCGGGGTGGTGGCCGCGGCCAGGGCGGCGGCCACTTCGGGGCCGATGTCGGCCGTGCTCGCCGCCGTCACCGCCCGCCGGGTGACGGAGGCGACCAGGGGGACGTGGTCGACCTCCTGGAGCGAACCGGAACCCCACTTCCCCGTCGGGGCCCGCCCGCCGATCACCACCATGGGGGAACCGCTGAACCAGGCGCTGGTGAGGGCGCTCATCCCGTTGGTCACGCCCGGGCCGGCGGTGAGCGCGGCCACCCCGGGCCGGCGGGTCACCTTGGCCCACCCCTCGGCGGCGAAGGCGGCGGTCTGCTCGTGGCGGGTGTCGACCAGGCGCACACCGGCGTTGACGCAGCCGTCGTAGAGCGGGAAGAGATGGCCCCCGGAGAGGGTGAAGACCACGTCGACCCCCGCCTGGCGCAGCGCCTCAGCGGCGAAGTTGCCCCCGTGTCCCTCCATGCCCCTGCCTCCCTCGCACCAGACCAACCGGCATTTTTCGTCTCCCCGGGCGCCGCCCAAGCGACTGCCGGGTAACGGAACCCGATTAGGCTAAGCGGCGTGAGAGGGCGTGCCCCAGCCGGGTGGTGGCCAGCGGCGCGCATCGCCGCCAGCGCCGTGATGCTCGTCCTGTTGCTGCCCCGCATCCACCTGGCGTCGCTCCTGCCCGACACCCATCACGCCGAGACGCTGGCCTACGTCGCCCTCGGGATCGGCGTCACGTTGGGGGGCTTCGCCCTGTCGGCGTGGCGCTGGCAGCGGGTCCTGTGGGTGCTCGACGTCCCGTCCCGGCTCCCCTCCCTCCTCTCCCACTATCTCGCCGGGCAGTTCGTGGGGAACTTCCTGCCCTCCACCATCGGTGGGGATGTGCTCCGGGTGAGCCGGCTGTCAGCCACGGTGCCGGGCGCCGCTTCCTTCGCCTCCGTGATCCTCGAGCGCCTCACCGGCTGGATCGTGCTGCCTCTCCTCACCCTGGCCGGCCTCGCCCTGCATCCGTCCCTCCTCGGTCTGGGGATGGCCAGCCGCCTGGCTCTCGGCCTGTCGCTGGGCACCCTCACCCTCCTGGCCGGGATCCTGATCGTGGCCGGCAGCCCCAAGCTGGCCGGCCGCTTCGCCTCCCACGAGGGGCGGACCCGGTTCATCGGCGCGGTCCACCTCGGCGTGCAGCGACTCCGGCGGCACCCGGGGGCGGCGGCCAGCGTCCTGGGGGTGGCCACCGTGTACCAGCTGTCCACCGTGGGCGCCGTGTACCTCGCCACCCGGGCCCTGGGCCTGCACCTGCCCATTGCCGCCGTCCTCGCCTTCGCCCCCGTGGTGGCCATCGCCCAGGTGCTCCCCGTGTCCCTCAACGGGCTGGGGGTGCGCGAGGGGGCGTTCGTGGTCTTCCTCGGCCCGCTCGGCGTGTCCGCCGGCCAGGCCATCGCCGTGGGCCTGCTGGTCTATGCCATGACCCTGGCGGTCAGCCTGCTCGGTGCCCCCGCCTTCGCCGTAGGGGGTCGCTCCCGGGCCCTGCCCGCCTGATGGCGGTCCCGGTCGACCAGCGGGCCGCCGCGGCGGCGGAGACGAGGGGGCTCCCTCGGCTGCGCTGGTGGCGGGAGGTGCTCATCATCCTGGGGTTGTCGGTGATCTACAACACCGTCCGCAGCGGGAGCGAGGGCAGCACGGCCCTGGCCCTGGAGCACGCCCGGGAGATCATGCGCTGGCAGAGGATGGTCGGCCTCAACTTCGAGGAGAGCCTCCAGGACTGGGCGCTGCATTTCAAACCGCTGGTGATCGCGCTCAACTACGTCTACGGCTCCCTCCACTTCCTCGTCACCGGTGGCATCCTCATCTTCCTGTTCCGACGCCACCCCGGCCCCTACCGCCTCTGGCGCAACGCCCTGATGCTCGCCACCTTCCTGGGCCTGGTGGGCTTCGTCACCTGGCCGCTCATGCCGCCCCGGCTGCTGCCGGCCAGCTATGGCTTCGTCGACACGCTGGCCAAATACCCGACACTGTGGTCGTTCGACACCGGGGCGCTGAACAAGATCTCCAATCAGTACGCGGCCATGCCCAGCCTGCACTTCGCCTGGGCCCTGTTCTGCACCTGTTCCCTCCTGCCCCACCTGCGCCACCCCCTGGCCCGCCTGGCCGCCACGGCCTACCTGCCCCTCACCCTGGCCGCCATCGTGCTCACCGGGAACCACTTCTTCCTCGACGCCGCCGGGGGCGCCGCCCTCTTCGGCCTCTGCTACCTGATCGCCCGCCGCATCACTCCCCTCGAGGGGGCACCGGAACCGCTCACCGCCACGGCCCGCTAGTGGGCGCTCGGGGGGATCCCGTGGATGGATCGCCGAGTCAGGGTCGTCGCGGGCAAGAACGCACGACGAGGCGGAGTTTTTCCTCCGCCGAGGAGGAGGACGCAGCCAGCGGCGGCACTGGCCGGCGAGACGCCACGATGATTTCCCCGAGCGTCCACTAAGTGTCGGCGCAGGAGTGGCTGGCCGTGCTCCGGATCGGGGTCGGCCTGTGGTGGCTGGAGAGCTGGCGGCACAAGGACAAGGCGGCCTGGTTCGAGCGGGGCACGGGCATCTCCTGGGCCGCTTCGGTGGCCGAGAAACACCGGTGGCCCTTCGTGCGCAAGGCGTTCGCGGCCACGGTGGCGCCGCGGCCCAAGCTGATGGCATACCTGGTCGTCTTCGGGGAGCTGGCCGTCGGGCTCGGGCTCGTCGCCGGTTTCCTCACGCCCGTGGCCGCGGCCTCCGGCCTCCTGCTCAACGTCTCCTACTTCGTGCTCATGATCCACGACTGGGCGGAGCAGGGGCAGAACTCCATGATGGCCCTCATCCAGGTGGCCGTGCTCGGCGGGGCGGCCTGGGACGCGTGGTCTCTCGACGCTGCTCTGGGCTGGTTCGGAGCCGGGTAACTCCCGGCGATGGACAAAGGCGCAATGAAGGGAGCGGGGTATGCCAGCGCGCAGGGTGACAGCGCCCTGGGGCCAGCCTCAAACTCTTTTGGTGACGGATTTCGTCACCTGTCGGTTGTATCTGTCACCAAAACTTCGGGCTGCGCCAACACACCGGCTAGACAGGCGCGCCGCCCAAAGTAGGGCGCGCCCGCCCGAGCCCCAACCCCTTCACTGCCGCCTTTGACTCTGGGCGGCCCGGCCGCTTCCCTCGCTGGACGCGGAGAGGGGGGAGGGACGCGGGCGCCCTCCCCCCTTCGCTCTACTCCGTCCGTCAGGACGAAATCGCCATGCCCACCACCGGCTGGGCCAGCTTCTGACCGGTCATCGAGCCCTTGTTCTGGGCCTTGCCGTAATGGGCCAAACCTCCGTCGGAACGCACCAGCCGGTAACCGTCACCGGCCAGGGTGGCGGTCATGCCCACCACCGGGGCGGCGGCCACGAAGGACGCTCCCGAGCCGTAGAACTTGACGTCCCCGAAGGCGAAGATGCCGCCGTCGTTGGCCACGAACCAGTAGCCCTTGCCCGAGGGTGAGGCGCTCATCCCCGTGATCGGCTTGTTCAGGGTGACGTTTCCGGTGGAGCCGTAGAAGCCCGCGTCGCCGAAGGCGAAGATGCCCCCGTCGCTGGCCACCATCCAGTAGCCCTTGCCGGTCGGGGTGGAGGCCATTCCCACGATGGGCTTGTTCAGGCGCATCGCCCCCGTCGACCCGTAGAAGCTGGCATCCCCGAAGGCGAAGATCCCGCCGTCGGTGGCCACCAGCCAGTAGCCCTTGCCCGTCGGGGTGGAGGCCATGCCCACGATCGGCTTGTTCAGGCGCATCGCTCCCGTCGAGCCGAAGAACCGGGCGTCGCCATAGGAGAAGATCCCGCCGTCGGCGGCCACGAACCAGTACCCCTGGCCGCCGGGCGTGCCGGTCATGCCCACGATGGGCTGGTTGAGGCGAAGGCCCCCGGTGGAGCCGAAGAACCGGGCGCTTCCGAAGCTGAAGACGCCGCCGTCGCGCCCCACCAACCAGTAGCCCTGCGGCGGTGCCGGTGTGCTCGGGTCGGGAGCGGGGGCCGGGCCAGGATCGGTACCGGGACCCGGGTCGGGCGGCGGCGTGGTGCCGGGGTCGGGACCGGGGTCGACCCCCGGCAGGGAGATGGGACCCTCCCACGCCGAGTTGGGAACGACGTCCTCAGCCTGAGGGGAGGCCGCGTTCTCCGGGCTGCGGGTGTAGATCATGAGAGCCCGGTAGTAGAAGGTGTCCGGGCTGCCCAGACAGTTCTTGTCCACCACCATGCGGTAGTAGTTGTCCCGGAAGTTGGCCTCGGTGGCCTTGCACAGCGGCTCGGTCCCGGCGGTGCCATTCGGCGGATAGACCTCGCCGTAGATGTTCTCGCCGTCGCGCCCGTACTCGAGCTGGTACTCCTCTTTGTTGTCGTGGTTGATGTCGATGGCCCACCCGGCCACCGAGAAACCGCCCACCCAGTTGGCGTCCGATTTCGGGTGCGTCGGGTCACTGGTCTTGAGCTTCAGCTCGATGCCGTCGGCCTGGTAGGTGGCGATCGCCTCGACGATGTCGGCCCGAGGCTCGTCCATCGGCGCGCTGGACTCGCTGTTCTTCACGTCACCAGTCGGATCGTTCACGGCCCTGGTCGCTTCCGCCCCGGCCACACCGACCGGCCCCACGCCGGCGAGCGTCCCCAGGACGAGAGGGAGAACAGACGCCGCGATCCGGAATCGATGCGGCCTTCTCACGGTCGAAACCTCCAAAAGGGAAGAAAACGGCGGATACTCCCCGGATGGTTCGACATCGCCCAGTACGTCCTCCTTCCTCCCAGAAGGAATCTGTTCCGGCCAAACCGTACGAACGGCGCGTAACCGTTCTATTTCGGACAGGCCTCAGGCGTTCTGGCGGGCCGTGACGAGGCGCCGGACCGAATCGCGCACCGCCCGGTCAGCCAGCGAGAGGTAGGCATGGCGGGCCGTCACCAGGGCCAGGCGGCGGGGCGGCATGCCGACGATGCTGACCGTCCGCAGGCCGCTGAGACCGGGGGGCACGGCCGTCTCGGGCAGGATGGAGGCGCCCCGTCCGGCCGCCACCAGGTCGGCGATGAGCCGGACACCCTCCACCTCGACGGGCACCGACAGGGTGAGCCCGTGGGCGGCGGCCACCTCGTCGATCTCCAGCCGGAATGGGTTGCCCGCCGGCGGCAGGATGAGCGACATGGCGGCCAGGGCGGAGAAGGCGACCGGGCTCGGGCCGAGGTCGACGTCGCCGGGCACCAGGCCCACCAGGTCCTCCTCGAGCAGGTGCTCCACCGCCAGCCGGGCGTCGCGGATCGGCTCGGTGACGACGGCCATCGTCACCTCGTGAGCCACCACTTCGGCGGCCAGACGCTCCGACGCCCCCTCGTTGATGCGCAGGTGCACTCCGGGAGCCCGCTGGCGGAGGTCGGCCACCAGGGCGGGTACCAGCCAGCGACTGGCCGTCCCCACCACGCCGAGACTGGCGTGGCCCGCCTCCAGGCCCTGCAGGAGCGACAGGTCCACCCGCATGGCATCGAGCTCTCCGCGGATGCGGCGGGCCCGTTCCAGCACCACCCCGCCGAACTCGGTCGGGGTCGCCCCCCGGCGGCCGCGGACCAGGACGGGCACCCCGAGCTCCCGCTCCAACTGGCGGATCTGCTCGGAGACGTTCGACTGCACCGTGTGCAGGACCTCAGCCGCGGCCGAGAAGGACCCGGTCTCGGCGATCGCCAACAGGGCATCGAGATGGCGGATGTCCACAGTTCAGGCTCCCGTTCCCGATGACACCGGCGTAGCCTCTCGGTGAAATCGCCATGAGAGATTGGTGGTATCCCAGATTAGCTCTTTTTTTGATTGGTTAGACATGGTTGGATTCGGGGCAGAGAAGGACGGGTCGGGAGACCGGTAAACCCCCCTCCACCAGGCCTCCCGACCCATCCCTCCTCACTGGGTCCGAGCTGCAGGGAGTAGCCATGACGATGTTGGCGACCGCACCGGTTCTCGCGGGCGGTACGTGGATGGCGGACGCCGTGTGCTGCGGGAACACCGCCGTCTTTTTCGCCCCCCCCGGGGAACGACCTGAGGCCCGCGAGGTGCGCGAGGCCAGGGCCAGGGCCATCTGCCACTCCTGTCCGGTGATGAGGCCGTGCCGGAGTTGGGCCCGGGAACACCGGGAGTACGGCTTCTGGGGTGGGGAGTCCGAAGAGGAGCGCGCCGCCGCCGGGTTCCGGGTGGAGATGCCCGTGGGCCGTATCGCCCGCTACCCCCGGGGCGAGGGCAAGCCGGTGAGCGCCCGGCCCGAGCGTTCCAGCCGAGCCGCTCAGCGCGCCAGCTAGGGCCCCGTTCGGGCCGCCGGCCCGACCTCTGTCAACGCTGCGTCGGCATCAGCCATCGTTTTTAGCGATCGACTCGATCGGCATGGCGCATTGAAGTGATTCTTAACGTCATGGTTAAATCGAAGTCGACTGGGGAGCAGTGCGGCTTCTCGGTAACCGATCGGCATCTTCAGACCTCGGAAAGGTCGTTGTGCCCCTCACGGTCAGCCGTCAGCACCACCAGATAGTGGGATGGCAGTCAGCGGCGCTGTGCGCCGGCCAGACTGAAATCTTCTTCGCGCCGCCCGGCGAACGACCCGAGGCGCGTGCCCGCCGGGAGGCCAAGGCCCGCCAGCTCTGCCTGGTGTGCCCGGTGCTCGACTCCTGTCGGGGTTGGGCCCGCTCCAACCGGGAGTACGGCTTCTGGGGCGGCGAGTCGGAGGAGGAGCGGGCCCGGGCGGGGTACCGCGTCGACATGCCCGTGGGCCGGGTGGCCCGCTATCCGCGTGGGGCTCCCGTCCGGGTCTCATGCCCGGCATGAGGCTCCGCACCACCTGTCTGACCGTCCTGGTCGCCACCGCTTTCCTCCTGTTGCCCGTGCCGGCCCGGGCGGCCACCGCCGTGGCCCTGCAGGGATCCCGCTTCGAGCCCGCCCAGGTCACCATTCCCGCCGGCGAGACGGTGACGTGGACCAACAACGACACCACCGGCCATAGCGTCACGGCCGATGACGGCTCGTTCGACTCGCACCCGGCCTGCGGCGGGCTCGGCGGCGCCTGCATGATCAAGGGCGAGACCTACCAGCATGCCTTCTCCAAGCCAGGGACGGTGGCCTACTACTGCCGGGTCCACGGCGGCCCCGGCGGCAAGGGCATGGCCGGCAAGGTCACGGTCACCTGAGGTTCGATCACCCGCCGCGGGTGACACCCGTACGGGGCATGGCTCAGGGATAATCGCCGGGAGATGAAGGCTGGGAAATCTCCCGTGCGGTGGCTCATGCTGATGGTCTTCGGCGCGCTCGTCGCCCTGCCCCACCAACCGGCCGGCGCGGCGGAGACGACGGTGGTCCTCAAGGACGTCAAGTTCAATCCAGCCGGCGTGACCATCGCCACGGGCGACACGGTCGTGTGGAAGAACGAGGACACCGCCTCCCATTCCGTGACCTTCGACGACGGCTCGTTCGATTCGCACCCCCAGTGCGTGCAGGGCCTCCTCGGCCCCGTGAACTGCATGGACCCGGGCGAGACGGTCCAGCACACCTTCGACAAGCCCGGTCAGCACAAGTACAAGTGCAAGCTCCACGCGGCCATGACGGGCAACGTCCTCGTGAAGGAGGCCGCCGCGGTCACCACGGCCACGACGACGCCCACCACCCAGGCGCCGACGACGGTGACCACGATCGCCACGACGACCACCACCCGGCCCCTGGCCACCAGTTCGACGCGGCCGTCGACGACGACCTCCACCGTCCCGGAGGAGACCACCTCCACCCTCACCCCGAACGAATCGCCGGCCTTCGATCCCGGCGACGGCGACGGCGACGACGAGAGCGGGGCGCCGGCATCGTCGGATGGTGGTGGGGGCGGCGGTTCGGGAACGGTGGCCCTCATCGTGGCCGTGCTCCTGGCCGTGGCCGGGGGCGGCGGAGTGCTGCTCTGGCGGCTCCGGCCCCGAGGAGAGCAGCCCTAGGAGGAGTCGTCACCCGGTGACGGCAGGTCCGGCCCGGCCTGAAGTCCCTGGCGCTGGATCCGGCGGCGGCGGATTCCGTCCCGGGCCTGGGTGGCCCGGCGGCGGGCGACCTCGAGCGCCCGCTTGGCCCAGACGTACTCGGTGGCCAGCACGGCGAGGCCGGCCAGGATGAGCAGGGGGCCGGGGAGCAGAGGGAGCACGATCCCGGCCAGCCCGGCCAGGACGAGGACCAGGCCCAACACCGTCACCGCCAGCCGCCGGCCGCTGCGCACGACGAAGACGATGACGGCGGACAGTCGCGCCATCGTTCCCCCATGTTCACTGAGTACGCTGGTGTCGCCCCTGGTAGGAGCAGGAATCCTACTGCCACACCACGAATTCCCGAACACTACGGCGAGGGGTCAGGCAGAGCGCCGCCGAGAGCGACGGACGGGGAAGCCTCGAGCGCATGCCCACGAAGCGCACCGTGGTCGCCGTCATCGGCGTGATGCTGCCCCTCGCCCTGAACCTTCCCGCTTCACCGTTGCGCAGCGCGCTCTCCGACCACACCGGTCCCAGCCGCGACACCCAGAGCGGGCAGGTGACGCTTCCGCCCGAGCCGGAGGACGGACCCCTCGTCGTCCGGCTGGCCACCGGCGCGTTCGACCCGCTCCAGGCGGTCCCCGAGGTGCCTGCCCCGCTCCGGGCCGACGACACCGGGCATCTCCTCGTCCAGGTCCACCCCCCCGCGTCGCCCGCCACCCGAGACGCCATCCGTGGTGCCGGCGCCGAGATCCTCGGCCACATCCCCGAGGCGACCTATCTCGTGCGGGGCGGCCCGGGTACCGCCGACGCCCTCCGCCGTCTGGCGCCCGTCCGCTGGGTCGGTCCCTACCATCCCGTCTACAAACTCTCCCCCGCCCTGGGCGGCCATGCCGGAGGACCCGTCCACGTCTACCCGCACACCGGCGTCCCCGCCGCCCGCCTGGCGGCCGAGGCTGCCCGCCTGCCCGGCGTAGGGGAGGCCGTGACGGCCGGCGAACGGCTGGTGGTGGCCGACGCCACCTCCGGTGCCCTGAGCGCCCTGGCCCGGCTGGAAGGGTCGGAATGGCTCGAGCCCGTCCCCCGACAGCGCCTCCACAACGGCAACGCCCTGTGGGTGACCGATACCGGGGTGCGCGACGTGCTGGGCGCCGCCGCCCCCGGCCGTCTCGACGGTTCCGGCCAGGTGGCGGCGGTGGCCGACACGGGGATCAACTACCTCCCCCAGGGGGAGGTACCGGCCCAGGCGGCTTTCTCCGACTGCCCGGGCGGCGCCTGCCTGGCGGCCGACTTCACGCAGACCGAGCCGGGGAAGGGACCCGAGGCGCTGGCCTCGGTGGTCCGCAACGGGACCCACCACCGCAAGCTCGCCGCCTACCTGGCCGTGGCCGGAGACCCGGTGCCCCGCTCCCGGGAACCCGCCTGGCACGGCACCCACACCGGCGGGTCCGTGGCGGCCGACTACCCGGACGCCACCGGCAGCTACGGGACCCGCAGCCGGGAGGCGGACGGAGTGGCGCCCGCCGCCCGTCTCGTCTACCAGGACATCGAGGCCAGCGGGAATCTCTCCCTGCCCGAGGACCCCGGCGACCTCTTCGCCCAGGCCTACGACCTCGATCGTGACGGGGTGTACGACCCCGACGAGGACGCCCGGGTCCACAACAACTCCTACGGCGCCGAGCTCGGGCCCGACCAGGGCGCACTACCCACCCGCATCGACGATTTCGTGGCCGGCCACCCCGACATGCTGGTGGTGTTCTCAGCCAGCAATGACGGGCCCGGGCGGCTCACCCTCCCCGGCGGCCAGCAGACCGCCAAGAACGCCCTCATCGTCTGCGCCGCGGAGAACGGGCGCCAGCCGACGGCGACCTACGACGCACTGGCCGACTTCTCCAGCCACGGCCCGACCCCGGACGGCCGGCTGAAGCCCGACGTGTGCGCCCCGGGCCAGGTGATCCTGTCGCCCAGGGGGGGCACCGCCGACGATGACCACTACATGCAGGGCACGTCGATGTCGGCCCCGGTGGTGGCCGGCCTGGCCACGCTGGTCCGCCAGTACTTCTGGGACGGATTCGGACCCGGCGGCGACGCCGGCTTCGCTCCCGGTACCCGCGACATCTCCCGGCGCCACAACCCGTCGGCCGCGCTGGTCAAGGCGGTGCTGGTCAACTCGGCCCAGCGCATGCGGGGCACCTACACCGGCGACGACGGCGGCAACCGGGCCGAGGACGGCATGTGGCCCTCGGCCGGCCAGGGCTTCGGGCGGGTCACCCTCGACCGAACGCTCCACTTCGACGGTGAGCGCCGCAACCTGTTCGTGGCCGACCACGCGCCCGACCTGGAGACCGGGGGGACGGCCGAGTACGCGCTCGACGTCGCACCAGGCGAGCCCCTCGCCCTCACCCTGGCCTGGACGGACCCGGCCTCGGGCTTCGCCACCGGCGGGCCGGCCCTGGTCAACAACCTCGACCTGGAACTGACCTCGCCCGACGGGACGGTCTTTCTCGGCAACGAGTTCAACACCCAGTCGCCCCTCCTCGGCCCGCCCGGCAACCCCGACGCCGAGGTGGGCGAGTCGGTGGCCGGCGGGGTGCCCGACGGGCAGAACAACCTGGAGGCCGTGCGCATCGCCGACCCCCGGCCCGGGCGCTGGACCGTCCGGGTCAAGGCCACTGACGTGGCCCTCGGCCCGCAGGGCTTCGCCCTCGTGGCCAGCGGTCGCCTGGCCACCGGATCGCCCCACATCAGCCTCGATGCCGACCGGGCCCGGCCCGGCGCCATGGTGCCCGCCTACCTGCTGGGGACCGGCCTGGCGGGCGAGGTCATCGACGGGTTCACCCGCCTGGCCCCGTCGATCTACCGGCGCAATCTGGTGGTGGGTCCGGACGGGGTCACCGTGACCGCCGCCGGTGTGGCCGCCACCGTGGCCGGCGATGCCTCCGTCCCCGCGGTCCTGGGTCTCGAGGTGGAGTCCCTGGCCGCCGACATCGCCCGCTTCCGCTGGTCCACCGACGAGCCGTCCGGCGGGCAGGTGGTGCTGGCCGGGCCCGACGGCGGGACCCGGCGCTTCTCCGACGTGGCCGCCGTGTCCGAGTTTCCCGGCCTGACCACGCCCGATGCGAAGAACGAGGGCGGCCTTCTCGATCAGCCCGTGATCTCCACCCGTCACGAGGTGCTGGTCACCGGCCTGGCCCCCGGGGTGGACTACCGCTACGAGGTGACCTCGTCCGACGAGGCCGGCAACACCGGCACCGGCGCCGCCGGCCAGTTCACCTCCACGGCGTCGATCTACTCCCCGGACGCTCTCGACGTGGCCCAGTTGCGCTCCGTCGATTCCGGCACCGGCCGGCCGCTCCTCGGCCCCGAGCAGCCCTGGGGGACCTCCGCCCAGCTCTTCGCCGGGCGCTTCCAGGCCACCGGCGCGCCCTCCCTCCCCCTGCCCGAGCTGCTGCCGGCGACGGGCGGCGATTCCGTCACCCTGCTGCCCGCCTTCATGTTCCGCCTCCCCGATGAGGTGAACCCCGACCGGATCACGGGTGCCTCCATCCAGCTGTTCACGGCCCATGACCTCGTGGCCGAGGGCGACCACCCCGGCTACTCGCTCGATCTCCTCGCCTCCCGGGTGGAGGCGGACTGGGGCCCCGGCACCAGTTACGACATCGTGGCCCGCGCTCCCGCCGACGTGCACCTGGTCCCCGAACCCACGCTCCACCGGGGCGGCAACGTGGCCTACACCTTCGCCGTGGCCTGCAACGACCTGCCCGCCTTCCTGGGCAACCTGGGCAACGACCCCGGCGGCCACCGGGCGCTGGCCTTCCGCTTGCGCTCACTCTCCGACCTGACCGGATCGGCCCTGTCCTTCGAGACGGGGCTCGGCCGGCGGTCCCGGGGCCCGCAGCTGCGCCCCCGGCTGCTCCTTCACCTCGACGGGGCCGATCCCCTCCCGTGCCGCCCCGGGGAGCCGGCCCCCACCATCTCCCACGTGCTGGTCGACCACCTGGACGACACCTCGGCCGTCGTGACCTGGCGCACCGACGTGCCGGCCGACTCGACCGTGTACTTCCGCAAGGCGGGCGACACGGCGTGGACGCCGGTGTCGAGCCCGCTGCGGGTGACCCAGCACATGGTGCGGGTGGCGGGGCTCCGCCCGCTCGGCACCTACGAGTTCGCCGTCCGCTCGGCGGGCTGCGGCGGGACGGCGGTGGACGACAACGGAGGGTCGGCCTACGCCCTGTTCACGGAGGCCTACCAGGCACCGGTCGTGTCGGGGGTGTTCGCCGCCCCGGACCGCACCGGGCGGCGTCGTCGGCTGGACGACTGACCAGCCGGCCACCTCCACCGTGCGCTACGGGTTCGCCCCCGACGCCCTCGACCACCAGGTCGCCGGCGAGGGCATGTCCACCTCCCACCGGGTGGCGCTGACCGGCCTGGTCCCCTGCCGGCTCCACTACTTCGTGGTGGAGAGCACCAACGAGGCCGGGAAGACGGCCCGCTCCCCGGTCCTGGCCTTCGACCGCCCCAACGAGGGGTCGGCTCCGGTGGCCGCCTTCGACTTCGACGACGGGCCCCAGGGCTTCTCGGTCACCCCGCCGGAGGGCAGCGGCGGGCTGTCGGGGGTCGGACCCGGGTCCGGCGCCGCCGAGCCCTCCCTCAACCCCACCAGCTGGGCCCAGCGCCCCGAGCCGGCCTTCGCCGGTTCCCCGGCCATGCGCACCGTGCTGCGGGACATGGCCCCGGGGTACAGCTCGGGGGCCGACGTGCGGCTCGTCTCGCCCCCCGTGCCCCTGCCCCCGGGACCGGCCCGCCTGCGCTTCCGGGAGTGGTACCTCCTGGCCGGGGCCGACGACCGGGCCACGGTCGAGATCTCCTCCGACGGCGGCGCGACCTGGACGGCTCTACGCCCGGGTCTGCCGCCCGGTCCCGAATCCTTTCCTGGCCCGGCCGTCACCGAGCTGGCGCTCGATCCCACCTTCACCGGCGCGGAGCTGCGGGTCGCCTTCCACCTGAGCTCCGGCACCGCCGGCGAGGCCCCGGGCGGCGGCTGGGCGGTGGACGACGTCGCCCTCTTCGCCGCGCCGTGCGACACCGGGGCGGCCACTCCGGCCACCCCCGTGGCGCCGACCTCGGAACCGGAGGCGCCGGACGGCCGCGCCTCAGCCGCCCGGGGACCGCGTCCCCCGGTGGCGGCCGGATCGCCGGGCACCGGGACCCTCCCGGCCCCCGCCCCGCCCGGGCCGGAATCCCTGGCCGCGGGGACAGCCGCCTGCGCCACTCCCCTCTCGGGCGCACCCGGAGTCTCCGGGGTCACGCCCGGCATCTCACCCGACGGGGGCGGAGGTGACCCGGTTCCTCACCTACCCCTGGCCGTGCCCGGACTCCTCAGCCCCGCCCTGCCGCCCACCAGCCGGCGCCGGCAGCGGCGCAAACGACGTCGGGGGTCGTGGCCGGCTCAGCCGGTCTTCTTCTGCGAGCCCTTGAGGCGCCCGTCGCCGTAGACAATGCAGGCGATGGCCCGGTCGTCCTCCTCCTTCCAGGATTCCTCGCCGGGGGCGATGACGGCCACCTGGAGATCGCTGCCGTCGTAGGGGCGGCCGACGTAGGGCTCGAACCGCTCCAGGCACCCGTCCTGGGCGATCTTGTTCACCGCCTCCTCACCCGGAAAGGGCGCGGCGGCCTTGGCCGGGTGTTTGAAGACGGCGAAGACCTCGTTGTCGTGGGCCTGGGCGCAGGGGACGGCGGTCACCGTTTCGACGGTGCGTTCCTGGCCCGTCTCCTCCGCCACGCGCTCGCCGCCGTTGAAACAGTCTCCGGTGCGCAACTCGTACACGGACAGGTCGCCGGAGGCCCGTACCTGGCCGGCCTCGTCGCGCTCGGCGTCGTTGCAGGCGCCGGCCGAAACGGCGACCAGGAGGGCGAGAAAGACGACGGTCCGGGGCGCCATGGGCCGTCATTGTGGCCCACCGGCGGGGCCCGGGGCACACCCCTCGAGCCCTCGGAGGTGACAGGCGCGTCATCGCCCTCCGGCGACCTGACTAGCCTTTGGGGCAGGGAGAACGGCCTCTGCTGTCGAAACGCCACATGTTGCACGAATCCACCTAAAGGACCACACATTGGGCATGGTGCCGGGCACCACCGAGGAGCGCGGGCGAGGGCCGTCCTGGGCGCGCAAGTATCCGCCACTGCTGGCGATGTTCGTCGCGGCCATCATCGCCCTGGCCATCCTGCCCTCGGCCCTCAACCTGCCCCAGGCCAACCCCTCCGAGACGCTGGAGTACGCCCCCGTCCCGCCCGAGGACGACGAGCCGCCGCCCCCGCCCGCGGCGGGCAACCTGGCCTCCCTCGGCCTGGCGTCCAGTCCCGCCCTCAACGAGGGCCCGGGGGAAACGGGTGAGGGGGGCACGGGCGCCGGTCCCGGTCCCGGGGACGAGGTGGCCCTGCCCGACCTGCCCCCGCCGGTGACGCTGCCCCCGTCGGTGAAGACCCCGTCCACCAAGCGCTGCGTGGGGAGCCCGCCCCGCCAGACGGAGGACCCCCTGGCCCCGCCCTGCGTGGCCAGCTTCAACGCCGACAACTTCGGGACCACCTACCAGGGCGTGAGCAAGGAGGAGGTGCGGGTCCTCTTCTACTTCGACGGCTACGTCACCGACCTGGGCACCTCCCAGGGCAACGAGACCCGGCCGCGGGGCGAGTACTTCGACCTGCTCGACGCCCCCGCCGAGGACGAGCACATCTTCATCCGCATGCTGCGGGGCTACCAGCGCTACTTCAACGACCGGTTCCAGACCTACGACCGGTTCGTCCACTTCTACGCCTACTACTCGAACAACCCCGACTACACGCCGGAGTCCAGACGGGCGGAGGCGGTCGACAACTACGCCAAAGTGAAGCCGTTCTCGGTGATCTCCTACGCCCGGGAGAACGCCGAGGCCTACCTGGAGACGATGGCCCGCCGCGGCGTGCTCAACTTCGGGTCCTTCGCCGGGCGCCAGTCGTCGTTCTTCTCCCGCTATCCCAAGCTGATCTGGGGCTACCTGCCGGCGCTGGAGGTGCAGGCCAAGCAGTTCTCGAGCTACGTCTGCCAGAAGATCCTCCCCAACCCGGTGTCGTTCTCGGGCGAGGCGGCCCACATGGGCCAGCCCCGCAAGCTGGGCCTCCTGGCCACCAGCGACCCGGACCGGCCCGAACTGCACGCGTTCCGCGACCTGGTCAAAGCCGAGATCGCCGCCTGCGGGGGGCAATTCGTCATCGAGAAGGCCTTCCCGCGGGCGGGCTACGCCCAGGACGCCACCACCCCGCCGGGGTATGCAGCCGAGAACATGGTCGCCTTCAAGGACGCCGGTGTGACCACCGTCATCTGGGCCGGAGGCCTGGAGACCAAGCAGTCACAGGCGGCGGCGACCCTCCTGCCCGGCGGCTACCGGCCCGAATGGGTGCTGGCCGGCGACCGGCTGCTGGAGAGCCGGGACAACGCCGCCCAGCAGGAGCAGAGCGTGTGGCGCCACGCCCTCGTCGTCTCCAACGTGACCCTGGAGGGGCTCCAGGACGAGGAACTGTGTTTCCTGGCCCACCGGGAGGCCGATCCCGACGCCCCCCGGGGCGACGTCATCGGCGCCGCCTGCGAGTTCTACGACGACCTGTTCCAGCTCTTCACCGGCATTCAGGTGGCCGGCCCCCGCCTGGGGCCGACCTCGATCGACAAGGGCTACCACGCCATCCCGCGCATCGCCTCCACCAATCCCAAGGTGCCGGCCTGCTTCTACAACGACAACGACTACACGTGCGTGAAGGATGCGGTGCCCATGTTCTGGGATCCGGACGGGCGGGCCCCGGGGGCGTCCCAGAACGGCTGCTGGCGTATGCCCGAGAACGGGAAGCGTTACCTGACGGGCACGTGGCCGGCGGGTGACGCCGTCGCCCAGCGCCGCCCCGACGACGTGTGCAACTCCTACGCTGCCGGGTTGCTGCTCAGCTTCGCCCCACCGGAGGTGGGATGACGACCGAAGGGGGGACAACTGTGCGACGGCTGGTCCAGCTCGGCGTGCTGAGCCTGCTGGTGGCCGCCCTGGGCGGCCCGGTGGCACCGTCCTCCGCCCTGGAACAAGCCCAGGGCCTGCGGGTGGCGGAGAACGAGAGCATCGCCCAGGAGTACCAGCCCATCCCGTTGTTCAACGCCGTCCCCGACAACGCCACCGGGAAGCCCGGGGTCACGCCCGATGACTGCAGGACCGCGACGTGGTGCGACGTGATCCCCCTCGAGATCGTCACCCCGGCCGAGCTTGGCCCCGACCAGGAGTTCTTCGTGAAGGTCAAGCTGGAGTGGGAGACGGAGAACATCCCCTCCAACCCGGCCATGCCCACCAGCCGGGCCGTCAACGACCTGGACCTCTACGTGTGGGATGACCCCCAGGGCGACGTGGAGCTGGCCATGGGGGCCAGCGAGCAGGAGCCCGAGGAGCTGGCCCTGTTCCGGCCCACGGCCGGCCGCTACCAGATCGTGGTGGCCAACTATCTCGGGCCCAACACCGGCTACCGGCTGACGGCGACCTACAAGCCCGAGCCCATCATCCCGCCCTTCGAGTCCCTGGAGCCGGTCTTCGAGCTGCCGCCGCTGCCGGTGGAGATGCCACCGCCCGAGCCGCCGGCCGAGCTGCCCGAGCCGGAGCCGGCCCCGCTGCCCGACCTGTCCGGGCTGCCGGTGGAGGCCCCACCGGCCCCGGCCGTGGAGCCAGCGCCGGCACCCCCGTTGGAGCCGGTGGCGGTGGAAGCCGATCCTGATTTCGCCGACTTCGACGACGCCGACTTCGCCGACGCACTCGCGGCACCCGTCCAGAGCAACATCCTGCGGGAGCGCAAAGCCCGGGTGGTGGCGGCGGCCAAACCGGCCTCCGCGCCGAGCCTCGTGCTCTGGCTGGTCATCCTGCCCCTGGCCGTGGCCGCCGGCGGCGGCTTCTGGCTGTCCCGGCGCGGCTCCGGCGTTCTGCGCGTCAAGTAGCTGACCCTCCTCCCGGGTGTGACCACCGGATGACGATTTCCTGCGCCCCCTGCACCGGTCTTCCTTCCCGGTGGCTTCGCCGGCATCGCCGCCGCCTACGCCGGCAGCCAGAAGTTCGTCGAGGCGTTCCGGACCGGCGGCGGCGTCGGCTGGCGACGGGGCGTCCACCATCCTGATGGCGATGGCCTACCCGAAGAGCACCTTCGTCGGCTTCGACTACCACGAGGGCTCGGTGGACACCGCCCGGAAGCGGGCGGCCGAGGCGGGCGTCGGCGACCGGGTGTCCTTCGAGGTGGCCGCGGCCAAGGACTACCCGGGTACCTACGACGTCATCGCCTTCTTCGACTGCCTCCACGACATGGGCGACCCGGAGGGGGCGGTGCGCCATGCCCGGTCGGCCATCGCCGACGACGGCACCGTCCTGCTGGTCGAGCCCTACGCCGGCGACCGGGTCGAGGACAACCTGAACCCCGTCGGCCGGGCCTTCTACGGCTTCTCCACGGTGATCTGCACCATGGCCTCCAAGGCCCGGGAGGTGGGTCTGGCGCTGGGGGCTCAGGCCGGCGAGGCGGCGAGGCGGGACATCTTCACCAACGCCGGCTTCAGCCGGTTCCGGCGGGCGACGGAGACGCCGTTCAACATCATCCTGGAGGCGCGGCCGTAGGCGGCCCGACATCGCCGGGGGCTCGCCTGGGTAGGAATGACTCCGAGGCGACAGCCAAGGCGTCGTCCACCCCAGGAGGAGACCACCCATGGACATCGTTCGGAACGCCGATGGCACACTCGTCGTTCCCGTGGCGCCGGCGCGGCGACACGAAACCGACGACGGAGCGGAAACCTCGTCTGAGGACGTCGGCGGCGATGCGGCGCAGGAGACGGCGGCGCCCGAGACCCGGGTCCTCCATCCCGGCGAAGGCGGGTACGACGAAGCGCTGGCGGAGTGGGATCACCAGCAGAACCCCGATCGTGCGCCAGTCGTCTCGACCCCCAGCGGGCGAGAAGAGGCTATGACGGTGGTGCACGCCGTGGCCACCTCTTCCGACCATGCAGTGGCGCCAGCGGTGGCCGCGCTCGACGACCCCGAGGCCAGTGGTGAAGCCCTGCGCCACGTTCTCGTCGGCGGAGTTCACTCCGTCGAGGCCTTCGCCGCCGAGGTGGCGGAGGCGAGGGGCGGCGATCCGCTTCCCGCCCACAAGGCGACGAAGATCATCGGTGAGGTGCTGGCAGAGCTGGACTGACGGCCCCATCGGCGACGCTTCAGCGTTCGAGCGGGCCATGCCCGCCAGTTCGTCAAGCCGGTAGCCAATCGCGGTGGCGACGCGAGAAAATCTCTTGACGTAGCGTACGCGTGTTCGATAGATTGCGGGCAGCCTCGAGGACCGGGCATAACGGACCTCCTCTCGGATTCACGATCGGCGCGGTTGCGCGCCCGGCGACCAGAGGAGGTTTCGTGCCGGCCAGTTTCCTTCCGACAGCCCGAGCGTTGCGGGCCGCGCTGACCGCGTTCGATCCGGCGTTGTCTTCGGGTGAGGACTGTGCCGTGGTGGTCGAGGAGCTGGCGGCGACGGAGAAGGCGTGTGCGGCGGCACGGGTGCGGGCTGCGGCGCGGGCGGTGGACTGTGGGGCGCATCGCCGCAAGGGGTTCGCGGATGCGGCGGACTGGTTGGCCCGGACCGCGGGGACGTCGACAGTGGCGGCGAAGGCGGAGTTGGAGACGGCTCGGGCGCTGCGGGAGATGGCGGACACCCGGGCGGCGGTGACGGCAGGCGAGCTGTCCCTGGCGCAGGCGCAGGAACTGGCCAAGGCGGAGGCGGAGTGTCCCGGGTCGGAGGCTGAACTGTTGGCGGTGGCCAAGGGCGGGAGTCTGAAGACGCTCAGGGACGAGGCGAGGAAAAGGCGGCTCGGCGCCATCGACCCTGAGGGGCTCCATGCCCGCCAGCACAAGGAGCGGCTCTTTCGTCACTGGCGCAACGATCTGGGCATGGTCGCCTTTGCCGGGGCGGTACCCCCGGAGGTGGGGCTGCCGTTCGTGAACCGGCTGGACGCGGAGACCGACCGGCTCTGGCGCGCCGCGAAGCGCAACGGATCCACCGAGGCACGAGATGCCCACGCCGCCGACGCGTTGCTGAAACTGGCCGGCGGGGCGGGCCGAGGCAAGGCCCACTCGGCGGATCTCGTCATCGTGTGTGACCTACGGGCCTACCGGCGGGGCCATGCTCACCCGGGTGAGCCGTGTCATCTGGTGGGGGGCGGGCCGGTCCCGGTTTCTCTCGTCCGGGAACTGGCCGAAGACGCCTTCCTCAAGGCCGTCCTCCATGACGGGACCCGCATCGACACCGTGGTCCACTACGGCCGCTACATCAAAGCGGAGCTGCGCACCGCCCTGGAACTGGGGCCGGTCCCTGATTTCAACGGGGTGACCTGCATCGAGGTGGGGTGCGACCGGCGCTTCCATCTGGAATGGGATCACGTGGATCCCCGGGCCAACTGGGGACCGACTTCCTTCGACAACCTCAAACCCCGGTGCTATCCCCACCACCAGGAAAAGACCGCCCGAGACCGCAGAGCTGGCCTCCTCCACCGCAACCGGGACGGACCCGACCCGCCCTGATCGGAGGTGGGCGCGGGCAGGACCGGGCGAGTGGGAGCTGGCATGACCAGGCAAGTGGGCCCTGCCGTGGCCGGACCCGGTGATGCCGGCTGGTGCGGACGGCGCGTGGACCGGCAGGCTTTCGACGTGGCAGGGATCACGACCGTGGCGTTGAGCGACCACCCGGACACGGTGGAGGCCGCCCGGGCGCTGCTGGAGGAGTACATGCGGCTGCCCGATGTGTGGGAGCGGTTCGGTGGTGTTCCCGCACGGTTTCCGGAACCCTTCGAGCGGGAGATCAGGACGTTTCCGGGGGGCGCTGTTCCTCCGGGAGGGGAGGTGATCGTGGGCGTCTCGGAGACTGGAGAACTCGTGGGGGTGGGGCAGGTGGTTGGGTTCGAAGGTGAGGTCTGCGAGTTCAAGCGGGTGTTCGTGCGGCCCGAGCATCGACGGAAGGGGGTGGGCGTGCAGGTGGCACAGGCGATGGCGGTGAGGGCGCGGGAGCTCGGGTACCGCCGCGTGGTGCTCGACGTGGTGCCCGAGCGGACCGCGGCCATCGCTCTGTGGATTGGTCTCGGGTTCCGGTCGTGCCCGCCGTACCGCCAGTACCCCTGTCCCATGGAGTTCATGGCGATGGATCTCGATGGGCGGGCAACCTGAGCGGACGAGGGCCGGTCCTAGATTGCCGGGCGTGACCGTCCTGGAGGGTGCGCGCAGGTCCGGCTTCCGCCCGGTCGGCATCATGCGCCGGTACCAGCGCGACCCTGACGGCACCTGGCACGACGGCCTCCTCATGGACCTCCTGGCGGACGAGTTCATCGAGCAGCCATGAGCTGGAGACGCCGCCAGAGCCTGCCCGCGGGCTGGGAACGGGCCGTGGAACGGAGCCTGTCCCAGTGGGCGCTGCTCTCCGACGAGGAGAGGGTCCGCCTCACGGATCTGACCGAGCTGCTCCTGCGCCACAAGCGGTGGGAGGCGGCCGCCGGGTTCACGCTCGACGACGAGATCCGCGTCGTCATCGCGGCCCACGCCGGCCTGCTCATCCTCGGTCTCGACTTCGACTGGTACCGGGACGTGCAGTCGATCATCGTGCACCCGACGACCATGAGGTTCGCCGGCGTCCGGCCCGGGCCCGTCGCCGGCGTCGTCACCGACAGCCCGCAACACCTCCTGGGCCAGGCCAACGACCGGCGGGGGCCGGTCATCATCGCCTGGGATGCGGCCCGGTTCGACGTCCGCCACCCGGAGCGGGGTCACAACGTGGTGTTCCACGAGTTCGCCCACAAGCTCGACATGCTCGACGGTGCGATCGACGGGTCACCGCCGTTGCCCGACGCCGACGCCCGCCGGCGCTGGCAGGAGGTGTGCACGGCGGAGTACGACTTGCTCGTATCCGCCCCCAGCGACCTGCTGAACGACTACGCGGCCACGAACCCCGCCGAGTTCTTCGCCGTCGCCACCGAGGTCTTCTTCGACCTGCCCCAGGAACTCAGCGCCCGCAAGCCCGCCCTCTACGAAGTCCTGCGTGACTTCTACCGCCAGGACCCCGCCCAACGACTTGCGTGAACTGAAGGTCAGGAGCCGTCGCTGGGGTTGGAGTGGGGATCAGGGTCCTGCTGGCAGGCGGGGGTGGCCCCGGGGAGGCGGTGGCGGTTGCGGGCCACCAGGTCGTAGCCGGCGGCGGCCAGCTTCTCGGCCCAGGGCGCATCGAGCACCCGGCCCACCGGCCGGGCGCCGGGGCGGCCGTGGCGGAGGGCGGCGGCCACCGCCCGGTGGCCCTTGACCTTGGTGCGCCCCGGCTCGACCCACCAGACCGCCTCGGTGACCTCTTCGGGCGTCAGGCCGAGGGCGGCGAGGTCGGCCCGTTGCCAGGGCACGGCCCGGCACGCCACCTTCATCTGGTTCAGGGCCAGCTCCACCGCCCGCGTGCAGAACGCACAGTCACCGTCGTAGACCAGCAACGGTTCGTCAGACACCAGCTCATCAGACACGGGCTCATCAGACACGGGAGCACGGTACCCCTGGGACCAGCGAGGGACCGTGCCGGCGCGGCCAGGCGGCCGGCCGGCGCAGCCGGGGGTCAGATGGCCGCTCAGATGGCAATAAGAGCGCGGACCACGTGGCGGGCGGGGTCGATCTCGGCCCGCAGCAGAACCGCGTCACCGGGGCGCGTGATGCCCTTCGCCAACTTGAGAACAGTGCCGTTGCGGAAGATGGCCCGGCCGTCCTTCACAGCCTGCAGGGAGCCGTTGTAGAAGACGACAGGCTTCTCGCCCGGGGCACGGACGACCACTCCGATCCCGGCCATCCACGTGACCGTGTCCCCGTCGAGGCCGAGTTGGACGTACTGGCCCTTGCGGTGGAGCATCGGAGTGGCGGTCAGGTCGTAGGTGGAGAAGCTGGCCAGATCCTTGGCCACCTTGTAGGTGCGGTCCCCGTCGAGGGTGATGCGGTCGAGCGAGATCTGCTCCACCACCCCCTCCACGTCGGGAAACCGCGGGCTGCCGTCGAGCACCAGCCTGTTGCCACCGTCATCCCGCGAACAGCCGGCCGCCGTCATCACCATCAGTACCACCGTGACCAGCCAGGCAGATCTCCGCGGCATGCGGAGAGAGTAGGGGTCAGCTGGGGGGAGGGGAGGCGGGCGTGGTGCGGACCTCGTTGGCTAGGGCGACGCCGGCGGCCTCCTCGGCCGGGCGGCCCCGGTTCTGGAGGAGCGACAGGCTGGTCTCGACCACCTCGGCGGGCATCTCCACCTTCACCTTGTCGCCCAGATCCTTCAGGTTGTAGGACATGGTCCGCAGCCGGATGGGGTCCTGGCCCTGGCCGGTGCGGATGGTGTTGAGGGCGTCGATGGCCACCGCCGCCACCTCGTCGGGCTTGCGGTCCTTGGGGAACTTCGTTTCATAAACCTCGGCCAGGTCGTCGAGGCGGGCGGCCACGTCGATGACCTCGGAGACCTGCAGGACCAGCCCGTCCTTGACGTAGACCGCCATCTTGCGGAAGTGGCGGGCGTCGGGCGTGACCTGGTTGCCCCCGGCCCGGTCCGACGCCTTCGGCAGCTTGGGGGCGGCGAAGTCGTAGCGGATGACCTTGGAGCCCTTCTTGGGCTTGTCGAAGGGGTCCTCGTCCCGGCGGTACACCGGCTCGATGGACTCCTCGTTGAACTCGGCGATGTACGCGGCTTCGTCGATGGCCCGCCCGATGTGGGCGAAGATGTCGAGGGCGTCGAGCACGGGGTCCTCGCCCAGACCCCGCTCTTCGGCCGGGTTGGCCGAGAACACCGCCGGCGCACCCGCCTTGTCCAGCACCCAGCGCCGGGACCGCAGCGCCGCCACCGGGTCGGGCGCCTCGTCGCCGGACGCGATAGGAGTTGGGGCCTCGGGCGCCCCGGGCTCGGTGGAGCCCACGCCCGAGCCGCCCTTGCCCTTCTCCGTGGGCTGGCGCAGGAACCCCTGCAACGCGGTGGGCTGGATGAGACGCACGGCCAGGGCGTCGTCACTCACCGCCTCGTCGAGGACGGCCACGCCGCCCACCGACACCCGCGCCTTGTAGCGCAAGTCGTCCTCCACCAGGCCCTGCACCTCGGTCTCGCGCTTGGCGGCCTCCTCGGAGACGAACGTCTCCCGGTACACGAAGCGGTGGGCCAGGTGCTCGGTCTTGGCCAGCGCGGCCCGCAGCGTCTTCTCCGTGGTGGTCGCCTCGCTGGAACAGCCCGCCAGGCCGAGCGTTGCCACGATCATCAGCGGAGGGACACGCCGAAAGCGACGGAAACCGGGGGTCACGGCTTGATCTCCAGGGCTTTCCGCAGCAGCGTGCGGGGCTCGTCGTAGTCGGAGCGGGAGGCGAGCACGAACAGGTAACGGCCCTTGAACCACACGGCGATGCTCTGCTTGGTGCCGGTGGTCAGGTACACGGTGCGCGTGCCCAGCCGGTAGGTACGGGGCCGGGCCGAGCCGATCTGGTTGACCACGCTCTGGCGGAACTCGGACTCGTCGAACCGGGCCCCCTCGCTGAACCGGCTGATCTGGAGGGTCGCCTGCACCAGATTGCCTCCACTCTCTGAAGAAGCAGTGCGAAGTGACCACAGCCCCAGCCCGTCGATGAAGGTGGAGTTCACCTTGGCCACGCTGCCGGCCACGTCTTCTTTCTGCACGGCCAGGCCGAGGATCTCAGAGGGCAACGATTCCAGCTCGAGGACCTTCACCTTCTTGCCCGCCACCGGGTCCACGGCCGCGTCGGACCGGCCGCAGCCGGCCAGCGCCGCCGCCGCCAGGGCGAGGGCCAGCAGAACGGTCGCAGGACGGTTTCTCAAGGTGCTCATTCTTTGGGGAGCACCTCGAGGGTGGCGTTGACGTAGGGGCGGGTCGAGTCGCCGTAGTCGAACAACCCCGCCGCGGTGGGCTTGAAGTCGCAGGACGCCCCCGGAGCGATGGTCTCGCACGGGAACCGGGTGGTGGTGGCCTTCACGCCCCGGGGGACCGAGTCCTTGTTGATCCAGCGGACCACGCTGCCCACGAACTGCCGGGCGTATTCCGGGTCGATGGAAGGCGAGGTGTTGTCGTCGTAGATGGAGATCTCCAACGCCGGGATGACCTGGGCGGGCGCGGTGGTGGCGGTGGTGGCCACCGGCTGGGTGGCGGACGTCCGGGTCGTGGCCGTGGTGGCCGGTCCGGCCGGGCCGCCACCCGGCTTGGTGGCGGCGGTGGCGCCGGCGGTGGTGGTGGTGACGGGCGGGGCGGTGGTGGTCGTCGACTCGCCCAGGCGGTCACCGACCTGCTCCTCGAAGTCCAGGAGGCGCTCGTCGCCCACCTTGTTGTCCTGGCCGCATCCGGCGGCCACGGACGCCACCACTGCCAGCAACGCCAGCCACCTCATCCCGCGCCGCTTCATTCGGTCTCCCCTGCGATGTCTCCTGATCGCACGCCCGGGATCTCCCCTGAACGCCGAACGGCCTCCTCCGACGTGCCCAGATACGACTCCACCACCCGGCTGTTCTCCAGCACCTCGGCCGGCCGGCCCCGCACCACGAAGCGGCCCTGGTCGAGGGCGATGAGCTCGTCGGCCACGGCCGAGATCAGCGGCATATCGTGCTCGATGATGAGGATGGAGCAGCCCGTCTCGAAGCGCACCCGCCGCAGCAGCGGGGCCAGCCCCTCGGCCTCGGCCTGGGCGATGCCCGATGACGGCTCGTCCAGCAACAGGACCTGGGGCTCGGTGGCCAGCACGCAGGCCAGGTCGACGATGCGACGCAGGCCGGTGGAGAGCTCCTTCACGAACTTGTCCCGGTAGGCGCCCAGCTCCAGCAGCTCCACCAGGCGCTCGGCCCGCAGCCGCACCCGCTTCTCGGCCCGGCGCGGCATTGGGCACGGCCAGGGCGGAGAGCACCGAGCTCTTCACCTCCAGCTTCTGGTCCAGCGCCACCAGCAGGGTCTCGAAGACGGTGAGCGACGGGAACAGGCGGGCGTCCTGGAAGCGCCGCACCAGCTTGCGCCGGGCCCGCTCGTCGGGCGACAACCCGGTGATGTCCAGCCCCTGGTAGCGGACGACACCGGCGTCGGGGGTCTGGAAGCCGCTGATGAGATCGAAGGTGGTGGTCTTGCCCGAGCCGTTGGGCCCGATCAGGCCCAGCACCTCGCCCTCCCGCAGGGTGAAGGTGATCCCGTCGACGGCGGTGATCCCGCCGTAGCGCTTCACCAGCCCCTCCACCTCGAGGACGGCCCGGGCCTCGCCCAGCTCCAGCGCCCGGCGTTCCCGCTCCGAGCGCAGCGCCGAGGTCGGTGCCGAGGTCAACGCCCCGGTCCCCTTCACGTACACCGCCCGGAGGATGTCGGGCCGGGCCAGGAGATCGGCCGTGTCGCCGAAGAACTTGACCTCGCCTTTCTCCATGAAGATGGCCTTCTTGGCGATGGTGAGGGCCACGTTGACGGACTGCTCGACCACGATGACGGTGGTGCCCTGGGCGTGGATGCGCCGCACCACCTCGATGAGCTGGCCGACAACGGCGGGGGCCAGCCCGAGGGACAGCTCGTCGATCATCAGCAACCGGGGCTTGGCCAGGAAGGCCTGGGCCAGAGAGAGCATCTGCTGTTCCCCACCCGAGAGCGACGCCGCGTTCTCGCCCGCCCGCTCCCGGAGGATGGGGAAGATGGCGAAGACCTCCTCCAGCCGCTGATCAACCAGCGCGGGATCGTCCGTGTTCATCCAGTTACCCAGCACCAGGTTCTCGGCCACGGTCAGGCCCGGGAAGATGCCCCGCCCGCCCGGCATGTGGATGACGCCCCGGCCCGCCGTCTCGTGGGGGGGCATGTGGGTGATGTCCCGCCCGTCGAACACGATGGCCCCGGCGGCGGCCTCCTGGGTGCCGGAGATGGCTTTCAGCAGCGTAGACTTGCCCGCCCCGTTGGTGCCCAGCAGGGCGATGATCTCGCCTTCCTCGACGTCGAAGTCGACGCCGAAGAGGACCTGGACGCCGTCGTAGCTGACGTCCACGTCGCGGCACACCAGCAGCTTGGAGCGCCCCGAGGCCTTGGCCTGGCGCCAGTCGTGGTCGGCCATGGCCGCGGCCATGGCGTTGCGCCGGTCAAACTCGAAGAACGACGCCGCCGACAGGTTGATGAGCGAACCCACGATGGCGAAGGGCACGCAGAAGAGGATGGCGGCCGAATAGCCGTACTCCAGGCGGAGCCCGATGGAGATGGGCGTGAAGAACACCAGGGCGGGGATCCCGGCCAGGCCCAGCATCTGCAGGCCCTGGGTCCGCACCGCCGGCGGGATGATCTGGGACTGGATGGCACCCACCGCCGGGCCGATCATGGCGCCGCCGAAGGCGGAGATGGCAGTGAAGACGACCAGCATCCACAGCGGCGGGATGGTGGCGATTCCGAGCAGGCCGAAGCTGGAGATGAACCCGAAGACCCCCACCGCCTTCAGGACCTTGGAGGGGTTCATGGCCGAGAAGCGGTCGATGAGGTTGCCGCCCACCAGGGCGCCGGCGACGCCGGCCACGAAGCTGGCCGGGGCGAAGGCCAGGAAGCGCTCGTGGGCCGAGCGCAGGCCGTACTCGTCGACGTAGAGGAACTGGGCCAGCTGGGCCAGGATCAGCCCGCCGGGCGAGAGCACCACGCTGGCGATGAAGGTGCGGCGCATGGTCCGCACCGCCCACACCGTCCGCCACGCCTCGCCGAAGGACTGGGGTTCGCTCTCCTGGAGCGACACCTCCTCCGACGCCCCCATGGCCCGGCGTTCCATGTAGCCCCGGACCGGCTCCTTCAGGAACTTGAGCACGACCAGGCCGCCGATGGTGACGAGGGCGCCGCCGAGGAGGAAGGTCTTGCGCCAGCCCATCGCCTCCCAGTCGATGAGGAGGGCCCCGAGCAGCCCCAGGGGTAGGGACGCAGCCGTCGACACCAGGCCGAGGATGGCGAAGACCTTCCCCCGGCTCTCCGGCGGGTAGTAGTCGGCGGTCAGCGAGAAACTGGGGACGGTGGCCGCCTCGGAGGCGACGCCGCCGACGACCCGGGGAATGCCCAGCCCGGCCATGTTCGTGGCGCCGGCGGTGGCCATGCCGGAGACCCCGCTGATCACCTGGCCCCAGCCGTAGAGCGGGAGCCGGTCGTGACGGTCGGCCCACCACCCGATGCCGATGGCGGCGAAGGTGAGGAAGAAGCCGATGACGGCGGAGACGCCCTGGATGTCGCTGATCTTGAGGTCGAGGTCCTCGAGGATGTCCGGCCCGGCCAGCCCGAAGGCCGAACCGGTGAGGGTCCCGACGAGGCCCAGGAAGGCGAAGACGCCCACCGGGCGGGTGCCGTAGGGCGTGGTCCGCACCTCGGCCCAGTTCTTCTTGAACCCTCCCAGCCCGCGCCGGCGGGCCATCG
The DNA here is from genome assembly GCA_963789165.1 of uncultured Actinomycetes bacterium. Taxonomy (GTDB): domain Bacteria; phylum Actinomycetota; class Acidimicrobiia; order IMCC26256; family BP-133; genus CAWBJP01. Next base: position 318,986 of record CAWBJP010000002.1, on the reverse strand, counting down.
TCTCGCGAGCCTGCTGGGCCTCCTGCAGGCCTGAATCAGGAGTGACGGGCGGCGGCGGAGGCGTCTGGGTGGCGGTCATGTCTCGCTCTCCGCCCGGGACACGGCCGCCCCGATGGCCACGGCCTCTTTCGTTTCCTTCTCACCGTTGGCCGCCGCCCGGCCGAAGATGCGCACCCCGCGGCCCTCGTAGAGCCCCGACTTGAGGCTGAACCGGGCGGAGGCGGGCAGGGCGGCCAGGCCGCTGCCCGTGGCGGGCTCGGCCAACGGGATGAGCCGCCGGGCGGCTACCTCGGGGTCGTAGTCGGCGAAGAGGCTGGGCACCACCATCTGGCGGCGCTGGGCCACCACCCGCAGGACGGCGTCACGCATCTGGGCCACCACCGAAATCAGCCCGCCGGGGGCGGCGTACAGCAGCAGGAGCGTGCCGCCTGCGCCCAGGAACCCGGAGAACAACGGGTCGGTGACGAAGTAGCGGGCGGCGTTGAAATACAACGAGCCGAGGAGGGCGCCGTTGACCGAGCCGATGCCGCCGAGGACGGCCAGGACGAAGATGTCGATGCTGGCCGTGGCGGCGAAGGAGTCGGCGTTCAGGCCCCGCTGCTGGTGGGCGAAGATGGCGCCGGCGAAGCCGGCCACGGCCCCGGAGAAGGCGAAGGCGGCCAGGCGGGTGCGGGTGGCGGCCACCCCGAAGCTGGCCACGTTGGCCTCGGATTCCCGCAGGGCGATGAGCACACGGCCGAAACGGCTCTTGCGCACGTTGACCACCAGCACGATGACCAGCACCAGGGCGGCCACGCACAGGTAGTACATGGAGCGCTCGTCTTCGAAGTCGAAGAAGAACAGGCTGGGACGCTTCACTTCCTGGGGCAGGAGCCAGCCGAAGTAGCGGTCCGCGAACAGGATCCTCTGGGCGGCAACGGCGAACGCAAAGGTGGTCACGGCCAGGAACAGGCCCCGGATGCGCAGCGCCGGCGTGCCCACGGCCACGGCGAAGGCGCCGGTGAAGATGGTCGCCGCCGGCACCGCCAACCAGAACGAGAGCCCCACCGTGTAGGTGAGGGCGCCGGCCACCACCGCCCCGATGCCCACAAAGGCGAACTGGCCCAGGCTGACCTGCCCGGCCCAGCCGGTGAGGACCACGAGCGAGATGGCCACGATGGCGTTGAGGGCGATCACCCCGCCCAGGTTGGTCTGGCCGGTGGAGGTGACGAACGGGTAGATGATCACGGCCAGGAGGCCGAGCACGATCAGCACCCGGCGGCTGTTGCGCACCGACGCCACCCCGAGCAGCTCCCGGGGGATGGGCCGCTGCTCCTCGGAGGCGGACCAGGCGCTGGCCACCTCGTCGCCGCCCCGGAGCACCTTGCGCTGCTGGATGAGCAGGCCGGCGGCCACCACCACGAACAGGCCGAGGTCGATGAGCGGCAGGTCCTTCTCCAGGGAGAACCGGCACGCCTGGGTCACCACGGAAATGGCCACGGCGGCGGCCACGGTGGTGGGGATGGACCGCATCCTGCCCACCACGGCGGCGGCCAGGGCGGGCAGGAGCACCCCGGGGGCGAACCCGGCGGCCACCCCGGGACCCTGGAGCGTGCCCGTGAGGGTGACGCTGGCGCCGGCCAGCAGGCCGGCCAGCGCCCAGGTGATGGTGGACAGGCGGCCCACCGAGATGCCGAGCAGGGCGGCCCGCTCGGTGTTCTCGGCCATGGCCCGCACCGCCACCCCGGAGCGGGTGTAGCGGAAGAAGGCCCCCAGGCCCAGCAGGGCGAGGACGGCCACCTCGATGGCAAAGATCTCGGCGAAGCCGAAGTCGACGCCGAGGCCGCCCACGTTGAAGTGGAAGCCCCGGAAGGGCAGGTCGTCGCGGATGGGCCGGGTCAGGTCGTCGAGGGGCCGGCTGGCCTCGGAGGGCAGGAACGGGAGCCGGCGGATGATGCCGGTGGAGGTCTCGGTGAGGAACCCGGCCACCACGATGGTGACCACGGTGAGCACCAGCCGGGGTGCCTTGAAGAAGCGCCGCACCAGGGAGACATCGATGGCCACCCCCACCAGCACCGAGGTGGCGAGGCCGAGGACGAAGGCTACGGGGAAGGGCACCGGCGTGGCCCGCACCAGCTCGAAGGTGAGCGTGGCCCCCGCCGCTCCGATGGCCGTCTGGGCGAAGTTGACCACCCGCAGGGTGCGGTAGATGAGGATGATGCCCGCCGCGGTGAGGGCGTTGACGAGGCCGAAGACCACGCCCCGGAACAGGATGGCGCCCGGCGTGCCCCGGCCCCCCACCCCGGTGCCGGGCAGCAGCAGCTGGGTGAAGACGAGGATGGCGAAGACAGCCACGAACCAGCCGATGACTGCTCGTCCTTGCTGAGACCTCTGCCCACCTTGGCCATGGCTACCCCTGGGCCGCTTGTGTCGGGAGCGGGGTGGGCTTGGTCTGACCCAGGCTGAAGGTCACGTCGAGGGTGCCCTCGGGGGCGGTGACCTTGACCTGCTCGGAGATCATCAGCCCGCCCAGCTGGGGGGCGATGATGTAGCGGTAGGTGCGGGCCGCGGTGCCCTGGCCGGAGAAGGTCTGGGTCGCCTCCACCGCCCACCCGTCGACGATCTCGCCGCAGGCGTCGACCCGCTCCCGGCGGATCACCTGGGCCTGGTGCTGGAGCACCTGGCCCGTCCGGGGGTCGATGCCCACCGACTCGAACGACTCGCCCGGCTCGATGGGCAGGGGCAGGTAGAGCACGGCCGGCGTGAAGTTCAGCGCCGAGGAGTTGCCCTGGGCGTCGATGCGCTCGATGCGCATGAGGGAGATGCCCCGCTCCGGATCGCCCACCCGCTTGGCGGGCACGGACGGACTGGACGGGAACGGCACTTCGTCGGGCAGCTGGTCGGGGCGATCCAGGGGAATGGTCTGGACGGGCGGTTCCACGCCGCGGCTCACGCCGTCGGTCTTCACCTTGAAGGTCTGGAGCACGGTGACGCCGGTGCCCAGCTCGGGCTGGACGGTCTGGAAGGTGAACTCGGTCTCGGAGACCTTCTTGACTTCCCGCACCAGCCGCTGCTCGAACCCGCTGATGGGGATGGCCACTCCCGGCAGGGTGGCCATGGTCTGGGTGCCCGTCCGCTTCCACCGGTACTGACCCTCGGCCGGCGTGCCGGCCACGGTGAGGCCGGCCTCGATGGCCGGGAAGGCGTTGAGTGCGGCGGGCGGGCAGGCGGCCTTGACCGGGTTGAGCGGCGTGGGCCTCGGCTGGCGGGTGGTCGGCGTGCGGGGCGTCCGGGGCGGGGGGAACGACGGCGTCGGGTACGACCGCGATGCCCCGGGCACATAGGTGGTGGCGTCGCCGGTCAGCCCGTCGGACCCCAGGTTGGTGTTGGCCGGCGGGGCGTCGGGCGGCGGGGGCTTGACCCCGAAGACGATGTCGGCGGCCAGCTTCTGGACTCCCACGCCGGGCGGGTCGGGCTGGGCACAACCCGCGGTGACCGCGCCGACGGCCACCACGATCGACAGGAGTCGGGACCTATGCGACCGCCGCATGGTCCACCTCCTTCACCGTGGGCTCGTCTGTGGGCTTGTCCTTGGGTTCCTTGTGGCGGAGGAAGGCCGTGAGCTCGGGGGCGTAGGGGTGACGCAGCGAGAGGCGGGAGACGACGGCGATGGCCCGCACCGGGGACGGGTGGGCCTGGGCCAGGCGCCGCCGCAGGGCCCGGGACAGCTCCTCGGCCCAGGTGGCGAGCTCCTCGGTGGCGGAGTCCTGCAGATCGCCCCACAGCGCCCGGGTCACCAGCCAGGCCAGCTCCGTGTGCTCGGCGTCGACGGCGAAGCGGTCCAGGAACATGAGCGGCGTGTCGGTGTCGTGGCGATAGCCGTAGTCGGTGGCCAGGTCCCGCCACTCGGCGTAGGCCAGAGCGATGCGGGCCCGGGACCCGGCGGCCCGGGCCGAGTTGCGCCGCCGGCCCCGGGCCAGCGACTTCCGCAGCGCCGGGAAGCAGACGTACGCAGCCAGCAGCAGCAGCACAACGGGGATGGCGATCAGCACGCCTTGGCGGATCCGCTCGAAGAGCACCGACTCGGGCGGGACGAGGACGGGCACGAACAGCCCCACCTGAATCTCGTCCGAGGGCAGCACCGAGGGGTCCTGCTGCTGGGTGGACGGGTCCCCGCCCACCGTGGCCTTGGCCTTGGTGGGGGTGCCGATCACCGGCAACCAGCCGTGGTCGGGGAAGTACACCTCGGGGAAGCTGGCCCCGTTGCGGGGCCGGACCTCGAGCTTCCCGTCGATGAGCTCGCCGCCGTCGAAGCCGTAGCCGATGCGGGAGGGGATGCCGGCCCAGCGGGCCAGCATGGCCTGAGCGGCCACGATCTCGTAGGGCGAGCCCTCCTTGGAGCCGGCGATCATGTCCTGCATCCGCTCGGCGGGCACGCTCTTGGGCACGCCCGTCCCGGTGGCGGTCACGTTGGACAGGATCCAGGTCCGCAGGAAGTCGAACTGGTCCCACTTGGAGGTCTTGGGGGACTGGTCGAGGAGGTCGACCACCGCCGGCGGCGGAGGGCCGATCTCGGCAAAGCGGGCCAGCGCCTTGGGGGTCGGGGCCGTCACCTGGCGCAGGTCGTCGATCTTGGGTAGGGCGGCGGCCGCCACCGTGTAGCGCAGCCCGGCCTGGACCTGGCCCTGGGCCACCCGGATGCTGCCCGAGCGGGCGTCGTAGGCCAGCTTGGGCCCCTCGGCCACGATCCCGACGGTGTTGGGCAGGCCGGGGAGCACGGTGCCGCCGAGGCCGGCGATGTTGAAGGTGGCCCGCACCCCGGGGGCCAGGTCCTGGTTGACGATGCCCGAGCGGGGCACGTCGGCCAGCTCGGACTCGGAGAAGGCGGGCAGGCGCCAGCTGCCGTCCTTCTGTTCATAGACATCCAGGCTGCCCACCCGCCACGGGCCCGAGATCTGAGCCTCCACCGTGAACAACACCCGGTCGGCTACGTCGGAGAGGGGAACCGTCTTGGGCTTCTGGGGCTCCTGGGCCGGGTCGATGGCCGGGTCGGGGAACAGGAAGTCGGTCTGGGCCAGGCCGAAGAGGCCGGCGGTGACCACGGCCAGCAGAGGGATGGCCCGCAGGGCCCGGCGCACCTCGTAGCCCCGCGGAAGGACGTTTTCGTCGCCCGAGGTATCGTCGGACTGGGCGCCGGAGAGCACGCCGAGGCCGATGCCGAAGAGGACCAGCACCACCAGGCCACTGGCCACCTGGTCGGCCTCGGGGACCGAGATGCCGGCGATGGCCGCCACCGGCAGGGGCAGGAGCAGGCCGAGCGACGGGCGCTTGACCACCACCGCCAGCCAGGCGGCGGCGAAGCCGACGATGCCCATCAGCCAGCCGAGGATGGCCTGCCAGCCGGCGGTGAGCTCCACGGGGGGCCGCAGGACGTCACCGGAAGCGGCGGCCTGGGCGGCCAGTTTGCGGACGGCGGCCACCTCGCCCGGGCCGGCCGGCACCACCATGAGCAGGCCGATGGCGAACAGCCCGCCGATGATGGCCAGGTTGGCAGCCACCGGGGAGCGCAGCCGGGCGGCCAAGACGGCCAGGGCCACCCCGAGCAGGCCGGCCACGGCGGCGTAGAGACGGGCGTCGAAGCCGATGAACACCCCACCGGCCATGACCGCCGCGGCCAGGGTGGGAAAGGCCATGGCCACGGCCAGGCGGACCGGGGAGCGCTCGCTCTCGTCCTCCTCGACGAGGGCCGAGGAGGCCTCCAGGTCGGCTTCGACCAGGCCTTCCTCGTCGGCCAGGTGCTCGAGCGCCTCCCGCTCGAGGGACTCGAGCTCGGAGGGGGTCACCGGCTCCCCGCGCCGATGCCGTGGGCCAGGGCGGTGCTGAGATCCTGACCGGGGTGGACGCCGACCACCTGGCAGCCGAGGCCGGCGGCGATGCCCATGGTGTCGGCGTTCTCGTCGTCCCACAGGAGCGCCACGACCAGGACGGACACGCCGGTGTTGAGCAGGAGCCGCAGCTGGGCGGCCTCCAGCGGCCCGAGGCGGGGCGTGATGAGCACGTTGTGGGCGTCCCGGCGGTGGTGGGCCACCAGGCGCATGATCACGTCGGAGAGCGGCCGGCGGTCCAGCTCCAGGCGGGCCAGGGAGTCGAGCAGGGCCAGCTGGGACCCGGCGCCCCGCAACGGACGGACCAGCGGGCCGCCGTTCGTCTCGCATTTGAGCTCGTAGCCGTCGCGCAGGTGACGGACCCCGAGGGAGGCCGCGGCCCGGATGCCGGCCTCGAAGCTCTCCGAAAGTCCCTCGCCGTCGCGGGAATGCGAGCCCCGGTCGGTGTCCAGGATGATCGTGATGTGGTCGGTGATGCCCTGCTCGGCCTCGCGCACCATGACCTTGCCGGTGCGGGCGCTGGCCCGCCACACGATGCGGCGCAGGTCGTCGCCGGGCACGTACTCCCGCATGCCGTAGAACTCCAGGCCCGACGGCCAGGGCTTGGACACCGGCGGGCGGATGGGCGGGTCCTCGAACTGCCGGGTGAGGGGCCGGTCGGACACGATCTCCACCCGGGGGTGGACGAGGAGCTCGAAGGGCTTGGCCACCACCGTCTCCCGCCGGGCCAGGCCCAGCGGGTCGCCGGCCACCGCCACCAGCGGACCGATCTCGTAGACACCCCGCCGCGAGCAACGCAGCCCGTAGCGGTGGGTGACGGTCTGGCCCGAAGGCAACTTCACGATGGGGAGCCGGACCGGGTTGCCGAGGCGCTCGGGGACCCGCTCCTCGAGCACGAAGGTGGAGACCCGGCGCTTGGCCGTGAGCTTCACCTCGACGTCGAGGCGGTCACCCTCCTGAGCCCGGGGAAAGAGCCCGTCGCGCTCGCCCTCCAGGCGCAGGCGCCGGGGGGCGATCAGGTAGCACACCACCACCAGCAGCAGGAGGCCGTAGGCGAAGAGGTACATGGCCGTGCCCGCCACCACCCGGGCCATGAGCCACAGGAGGACGAAGCCGACCAGGGCCACCTGGCCCGAGCGGGTGATCCCCAGGCGCCGGTTGGCGGCCTCGCCGGCGCGGCGGATCGATCCGGGCGACAGGGCGTCGAAGACGCGGTCGAGACGGGCCCGCGCCGCCCGCAGTCCCCGCGGCGCTCCCACTGGTCGAGGCGGACGGTTCTTCTTCTCTTTCGGGGCCTGCCCGCGCCCCGGGCGCCCGAACATCCGCAGCGCTTAGGCCTCGACCGATTTGCGGTCGCGGCCCCGGGCGGAGAGGGGCGGCTTGACCGAGGAGGTCATCCGCTCCAGGACGGCGTCGATCGTGTCGCCCCGCAGCATGGCGTCCGGGTTGAGGATCACCCGGTGGGCCATGACGGGACGGAGCACGGCGCGGACGTCGTCGGGATAGACGTGGTCCCGCCCGTCGGAGGCGGCCAGACAGCGGGCCGCCCGCAGCAGGGCGATGGAGGCCCGGGGGCTGCCTCCCATGGCTACCGAAGGGTCCTTCCGGGAGGCGTGCACGAGGTCGACGATGTAGTAGCCGACCTCGGGGGACACCTCGATCTTGGAGGCGTAGTCGATCATGGCCCGGACCTGATCAGTGTCGATGACGTGGCCGAGGTCCTCGATGGAGAGCTGCACCGAGTTGTCGAACATGACCTCGAACTCGCCCTCGCGACCCATGTAGCCCATGGTCAGCTTGAACAGGAACCGGTCGAGCTGGGCCTCGGGAAGGGGGAACGTCCCGGCCAGCTCGATGGGGTTCTGGGTGGCCAGCACCAGGAAGGGCCGGGGCAGGTCGTAGACGGCCGAGTCGATCGAGACCCGGCGCTCGGCCATGGCCTCGAGCAGCGCCGACTGGGTCTTGGGGGTGGCCCGGTTGATCTCGTCGGAGAGGAGCACGTTGGTGAACACCGGACCCGGGCGGAACTCGAACTCGCCCCGGGTCTGGTCGAAGATCGACGAGCCGGTGATGTCGCCCGGAAGCATGTCCGGGGTGCACTGGACCCGGGAGGACGTGGCGTTGATCGACTGTGCGATGGCCCGGGCCAGCATCGTCTTGCCGGTGCCGGGCACGTCCTCGAAGAGGATGTGGCCCTCGCACAGGATGGCCACCAGGGCGAGGCGGACGACCTCCGTCTTGCCCTTGATGACCGTCTCGATGTTGTCGACGATGGCGTCGAAGGCCGTGGCGAACGCGGCCGTATCGATGGTCCTCGGCGCCATATGGAGCCCCCTGGAATCGCCGTTGTGGCTCGGGCGGGTGATGGGGATGGTGCCATCAATAGTCATCGCTGCTGCACGCCGTCCTTCAATTGTTGGAGAACTTGGTGCGTCAAGGCGACCGGAGGTATGCACCGAAAACGGCGCACACCAGGCGAAAAGATCGACCCTGGCGCATGGCACCCGTTCCACAACAGAGGCCCGAAACCCTGCTAAATCGGACATAATTTTAACAGCTGGGCCTCTCCCACCCGGGTCGCTCCGCCCGGCGCGACTGGAAGAAAACCCCTGCTCAGAGAACGTGCGCGCGCCCTCAGCGGAATTCGGGCATCACCTTGTCGGCGAACAGCGCCAAGGACTGGGTGTTGGGATAGTCGCGGCACCAGGGCACGAAGTAGGAGCAGCCCAGCTCGACGTAGCGGGCGATCTTCTCCGTCAGCTGCTCCGGCGTGCCCACCAGGTTCCCCGCCACCCACTTGTCTCGAGGCTCTCCCCACATGGAGTTGAACTCGGCCAGCTCGGCCTCGGTCTCCCGGCACACGAGGTCGGGGCTCCAGCTCTTGCCGATCTCCTCCTCGTCGCGGCCGACCGCCTTGCAGTGCTCCTTCAGCACCTCCCGCTTGTGGGCCCACTCGTGGGGCTGGCCGCCGAAATTGGCCCAGTCGGCGTGCCGGGCCACCACCCGCAACGTCACCTGCTCGCCGCCGCCGCCGATCCAGACCGGCGGATGGGGGGACTGGAGCGGCTTGGGGTCGCACTGGGCCCGTTCGAGGTGGAAGTAGGTGCCGTCATAGGTGGTCTGCGGCTGGGTCCACATGGCCTTGACGATCTCGACCGTTTCCCGCATGCGCCCGAGCCGTTCTTTGGGCTCGGGGAACGGAACGCCGTAGCCGGCGAACTCGTTGCGGTACCAGCCGGCTCCGATCCCCCACTCCAGGCGGCCGCCGGAGATCACGTCGATGTTCGACGTGATCTTGGCCAGCACCGACGGGGCCCGGTAGGCGGCGCAGCCCACCATCTGGCCGAGGCGGACGGTGGTGGTGGCCTCGGCCAGGGCGGCCATGGTCGTCCAGCACTCGAAGACCGCCTCGTGGGCCGGCTTGGGCACGTTGTGGAAGTGGTCGTAGACCCAGACCGAGTCGTACCCCTTGGCCTCGGCCAGGAGGGCGACCTCCTTGGCCTTGGCCCACTTCTCGGCCGAGCCCTCGATCTCCGACAGCTCCATCTTCCAGCCCTGGGGAACGAACATCCCGAAGCCCACAGCCATGGTGGTTTCCCTTCTGTCCCTAATTGTTGCCATGAGGCTTGAGTACCACGGTCCCGGGCCGGGGCGGGAAAGCGGCGGCGGCCGGCGGCGCCGACAAGGTTCCGTAGGCAGCCCGGGGTGCCGGCGGCTCGGGCCGAGCCTCCCCCCTTTTCCTGGCGGGTTCCTTTACCCTTTGGGCCATGGATCAGGCCGGGGTCGCGGGTCGGGCGATCCCCGTGCTGCCAGCGGGCGACTGGGACGAGTCCGTCGCCTTCTGGCGCCGGCTCGGCTTCGAGGTGGACGGACCCCGCCACGACTACGTCGTGGCCCGGCGGGGTGACCTGGAGGTCCACCTCTACGCCGACACCGGCATCGAGTGCTTCACCAACAACTCCGCCTGCTACCTGCGGGTCGACGACGCTCTGGCCCTGCGGGCGGAGTGGCAGGAGGCGGGCGTGCTCCCGCTGGCGGCGGTGGAGGACAAGCCCTGGGGCATGCGGGAGTTCCACGTCGTCGACCCGGCCGGGAACCTGGTCCGGGTCGGCCAGCTGATCAGCGGGGGCAGCTAGCGGGGGACAATGCCGACGATGGGGGCGTTCAGCTTGAGCTTGCCGGTGGAACCCGCGAAGCGGGCATCGCCGAAGGTGAAGATCCCGCCGTCGGAGGCCACCAGCCAGTAGCCGAGCCCGGAGGGGTTGGCGGCCATGCCGACGATGGGCTGGTTGAGGATGACCGCACCGGTCGAACCGAAGAAGCGGGCGTCGCCGAAGCTGAAGATGCCGCCGTCGGACGCCACCATCCAGTAGCCCCGGCCGGTGGGGCTGGCCGCCATCCCCACGATCGGCTTGTTGAGCTTGACCGCACCGGTGGAGCCGAAGAAGCGGGCGTCACCGAAGCTGAAAATGCCGCCGTCGGAGGCCACCATCCAGTAGCCCCGGCCGGTGGGGGTGGCCGCCATCCCCACGATGGGCTGGTTGAGCTTCTGACCGCCGGTGGAACCGAAGAAGCCGGCCTCACCGAAGCTGAACACGCCGCCATCGGACGCCACCAGCCAGTAGCCCTTGCCGGACGGGACGGTCGTCATCCCCACGATCGGCTTGTTCAGCTTGGTCCCACCGGTGGAGCCGAAGAAGCCGGCGTCGCCGAAGCTGAAGATGCCGCCGTCGGAGGCGACGAACCAGTAGCCCGCCCCGGTGGGCGACGGCGAGCCGCCCACGATGGGCTGGTTGAGCTTCTGCCCGCCGGTGGAACCGAGGAACGGGGCCCCGAAGGCGAACACGCCACCGTCGGACGCCACCAGCCAGTACCCGAGGCCGGCGCCGGGGTGGAGATCGTGGGCGAACACGTCGGCTACGCCGTTGGTGTCGCCCGCCACCAGGTTCGCCGCCTCGGAGGCGAAGGCGACGACGGCGCCGTCCAACGAAACCGCCGGCGCGAAGCTGGAGCTGTCGCCCTCCACCCCTGCCGGGCCCACGCTGACCGGGACGATCGCACCGGTCAGGCGGTCATGGCGGAGCACGCTGGTGGCGATGGAGGCACCTGCGGCGGCGACGTCAGGCTCGAAGGTGAAGGCGACGACCAGGCCATTGGCGGACAGCGCCGGCTCCGTGGCGGTGCCGTCGGCGGGCAGCGGACCCACCCGGGTGGTGGTCTTCGGGGCCAGGTCACGGAGGAAGACCTCGACATCGGTGTTGCCGTCGCCGGGCACCAGGTCGTCGGCGTCGGAGGTGAAGGCGACGTGCGCCCCGTCGGCGGACAGGGAGGGGCTGGCGCTGGCGCCGTCGGCCTGAGCGCCGTCCGACCCCACGCTGACCCGGGTGACGGCCGGGCGCGACACCGGATGATCGGCGTTGAGGCGGGCCAGGAAGACGTCGCTGGTGCCATTGGTGTCGTCGGGCACGAGGTTGGTGGCGTCGGAGGCGAAGGCGACGGTCTGGCCGTCGGCCGACAGCGCCGGCTCCCCGCTGAGTCCATCGCCCGGCTCCCCGTCGGGCGCCGCGCTGATGAGGGTCGTCGCGCTACTGCCGTCGGGGGACGCCCCCGGGCCCCCGGGGCCGTCGGGGGACACCCCCGGGCCCCCGGGCCGGAAGAGGTACACGTCGCTGGTGGCCGCTTCCTCGGAACACCGGGTGACCCCGGCCAGGAGCACGAAGGCCACCGTGGTGCCGTCGCCGGAGATGGCCGGCTGGCAGGCCGCACCGGAGGGTGCCGGGCCCCCGGACGGTCCGGTGGCCGGCAGCGGCACCCGGGTGGTGAGCCCGTCGCGGGTGTCGCGCACGAAGACGTCGGACGCCTCGTTGGTGTCCCCCGGAACCAGGTTGGTGCCCTCGGAGACGAAGGCGACGAACCGCCCGTCGGCGGAGATGGCCGGGTCCGAGCTCGGCCCGTCGGGCTGCTCGCCGGCGCGGCCCAAACTGGCCCGGGCGGTCGTCCCCGCGGCCCGGTCATGGAGGAAGACGTCCGCCGTGCGGTTGGTGTCTCCGGGCACCAGGTCGGGGGACTGGGAGGCGAAGGCCACGAGGTTCCCGCCCGCCGCCAGGGCCGGGCTGGAGCTGCCCACGACGCCGTCGGCCACGCCGTCCCCACCCGGCCCGCTGACCCGTTCCAGGTCACCCGAGATGCGGTCCCGGCGGTAGGCCTCCGTGGTTCCCGGCGCGGGCGGCGACACGGTCAGGTTGGGTGCGTTGGTGGCGAAGGTCACCAGTCCGCCCTCGGCCGCCAGCTGGGGTGCGGCGCTGGCCCCGTCGGCCTCGCCTCCGGCGGCGTCGAGGCTCTCGCGGGTGGTGGTGTCGGTGCTGAGGTCGCGCACGAAGACGTCCGTGGCGCCGTTGGCGTCGCCCGTCACCAGGTTGGTGGCGTCGGAGGCGAAGGCCACCAGCACGGCGGTGCCGGCGATGGCGACGTCGGCCGAGTGACTGGGACCGTCGGGGGCGCCGTCGGCCGGCGCCGCGCTGACCCGCCGCGTGGTCTGGGCCGTGCGGTCGTAGACGAACACGTCGGTGCCCGGGTGGTCGGGCGGGGCGATGTTGGTGGCCGCCGAGGTGTAGGCGACGTAGCGCCCGTCGGGGGACAGGGAAGGTGCGCCGCTGTCACCGCCCTGGGGGACGGGGGCGCCCACGTCGACCCGGGTGATGACGCCGCTGGCGGCGACGAACACGTCGGCCAGGTCGTTACCGTCGGCGCCGCCCTGGAGCAGGTCGGTGGCTTCCGACTCGAAGGCCACCACCGTGCCATCGGCCGAGACGTCGGGCGCCACGCTGGGACCGTCGGGGTCGCCTCCGTTGGTGTCCACGCTCACCCGGCTGGTGATGGCCCCCAGCCGGTCATGCAGGAAGACGTCGGAGAAGCCGTTGGCATCGCCGGCCACCAGGTCGCCGGCGGGTGAGCTGAAGGCGACCCAGCGCCCGTCGGCGGAGAGGACGGGCGCTCCGCTGCCGGTCGTCGCCTCGCCGCCACCGGTGGCCGTGCTCACCCGCGTCGTCGTCCCCGTCTGGCGATCCCGGACGAACACGTCCTTCTGGCCGTTGGTGTCGCCGGCCACCAGATCGGGCGCGGCCGAGACGAAGGCCACCACGTTCCCGTCAGCGCTCAGGGCCACGTCCTGGCTCGGCGCCGTTGCCTCGGACCCGTCGGCCGCCACGCTCACCCGGGTCATCTGGCCGCTGGCCACGTCGTAGGTGAACACGTCGAAGACCCCATTGGTGTCGCCGGGCACGAGGTTGGTGGCGTTGGAGGCGAAGGCCACCACCGAGCCGTCGGCGGAGGTGGCCATGGACTCGATGACCGAGGGGCCCCCGCCCCGGGTCTGGAGCCCGCCGCTGGCCAGGCTGACCCGGGAGGTCAACCCCGGCGCCGGTGTCGCGGGGGTCTCGGCCTGGGCGCCTCCGCCCGGGAGAAGGCCGGCCAGGAGCAGGGTGGCGGCGGCGGGCGCGGCCAGCCACCGGAGCCCGCGCTTCACGTCGCGCCCTCCGGTCGTGCTGGTCTTCATGTCACGCCCTCCGGTCGTCCGTGGGGGTCCAACTGGCGGAGGAACTCGGCGCATCGGGCCTCCTCGTCGATCTCTCCCAGACGTCCGGCGGCCGCTCGGAGACCGTCCAGGGCCTGCAGGAATCCCAGGTTCGGGGGGTGTGACCAGCGGACGTACCCCGAGCCCCGCCAACCCGCCTGGCGGAGCTGGTCCAGGCCACGGTGGTAGGCGACCCGGTAGCAGGCGTAGGCCTCGACGTCGTCCCGGGCACAGCCGCCCAACTCGGCCCAGGCCGCCAGGAAGCGGGGCCAGCGGCCCGCGACGGCCGATACCGCGGCCCGACGATCCGGGGCGTCGGCGGCCAGAGCGGCGTCGAGAGCCGCCCGGGCCTCGGCCGGGGGGTCGGGCAGGACGGTCTCGGGCAGCCCACCACTCAAGTGAACGGGCGAATCACCCATAACAGCAATGTACGCCCGAACTCACACATACCTGGGGCATTCCGGCAGGATCGGGGTGCCTCCTCCCCGTACCTTGTGGTGATGCGCAATCCGGTGCGACGGCCCTCCCTCGCGCTCGCATTCCTCCTGGCCGCGGCCAGCCTGGTGGGCGTGGCGCGCCCGGCGGGCGCCTGTACGTGCGCCACCTTCGACACCCGGGCCGCGCTCGAGCGCGGCCAGCGCCGCTTTCGTGGGCACCTTCGAGTCCCGCACCGACCCCCTCCTGGGGGCGGGTGACACCATCTACCGGTTCAAGGTGGACCAGGCCGTCAAGGGCGACCTGGGGGACGAGGTCGAGGTCAGGGCCCCGGGCAGTGAGGCCTCGTGTGGCCTGTCCGCCCCCGCCGGCCGGCCCGTCGGCGTCCTCCTGTCCGAGCGGGACGGCAACTACCACGGCGACCTGTGCCACCAGCCGAGCCCCGAGCGCCTGCTGCGGGCTGCCGAACCCCTGCCCGCCCCCGAGGGCCGGCTCCCACCCTGGGTCCTGGTCGGCTCCACCTATGGGAACGGCCGCTCCGTGGCCCTCGACGACGGGGGCCGGGTGGCGGGAGTCGGAAGCGGGGCGGGCTCCACCACCGCGGTGGCGGTCTGCCCCGACCGCCAGCGGGTCGTGGAGCTGTTCACCGCGGCCGGTACGGACGGCACCGACACCCAGGGCATCACGGTGCGGCGGCTCGACACCATGGCCACCGAGTCCGAACGCCTTCTGCCTGAGCTGCGTCCGGCCCTCGCCGTTGCTGTCGCCTGCCGCGACGCGGCCGCCACCGACGTGGTGCTCCTCACCCGCGAAGGAGCGGAGGCGGAGGGGCGGGGGCGCCTCGTCCGCCTCGTCGCCGGCCAGCCCCCGGCCGTCCTGTGGGAGGGCGCCGCCCCCCTCTCCGCCGCTTTCGGCCCCGCCGGGCGCACCGCCTACCTGAACCTGTACCCGCAGGGTGAGGAGATTCTGGCCATCGACGTCGACCGGCCCGGAGACGCCGCCGTGGTGGCCCGGGTCCCGGCCGGCTCCGGACCGATGACCGCCAGTCCCGACGGCCGCCGGCTGGCCACCGTCATCCTGGGCGCCTCCCGCCCCTCGCAGGTCGTGAGTGTCGACCTGAAGCCGTCTTCCGCCGGGACACCCGGCACCCCGGGCAGCACCGGGACAGCCGGCCCGTCGGTGGTGACCGCCGTGGAGCTGAGCAGCGCCGGCGTGACAGGTGACGTGCAGTGGGTGGGGGACAACCTGGTGTTCATGCCCGTCCTGCGCCCGGCCGAGCCCGTTCGGATCTATGACCCCGGCCTGCTGCTGCTCGCCTCCTGGGCCGGCTGGACGGCGGAGCACTCGGTGGTGATCGGCGAGCGGCTCTACGGCGCCAGCCAGGGCGCGGTGCGCTCCGCCCCCGTGACCACCGGCCCGGCGGCCTTGGTGCGGGAACTGGAGGATGCGCTGACCGTCTCCATCGCCGACGTCTCCCCGCCGGCGACGGAACCCCCGCCCCCGGCGCCGGCGACGACCACGACCACCACCACCCGTCCGAAGGTGGCGGCGACTAGTACGACCACGGCGCCGAAGCCGGCCACGACGACCACCACCACCGTGGTCCCGGAGACCACCACCACGACGGCGATGCCGGAGCCTTCTCCGACCACCCGCCCGGAGGTGGCAGGGCGAACCGCATCCAAGGGGGGCAAGGGAGGGACGGGCGGCGTACTGGCTCTGGTCGGCGCCCTCGTGCTGGTGGCCGGTGGCGGTGGCGCCGTGCTCTTCCGGATGCGCCGCCGAGGTTGACCAGCCGTTGGCCGCCAACGTCGCTCGGTACTTTTGGTGACAGATTCGTCCACCCCTCGGATGAATCCGTCACCAAAAGATTTTGAGCTCGGCTCCTCGTCTCCGTGAGGCATCCTTCTGGGCATGGCGCTCTACGGGCCTGAGACCATCACCTGGCGGGTGAACCAGGAGGCCGTGCTCCTCCTCGGTGGCCCCCGGGCTTTGCTCCTGCAGCTGGCCGAGCCGGCGGTGGCCGCCGGGGTGGCCGAGCACTCGGGCTTCGAGAGCGACCCCTTCGGGCGCCTGGCCCGCACCCTGGAGGCGATGACCGCCATCTCCTTTGGATCGGAGGCTCGGGCCCGCTCGACCCTCGACGGCCTCGCCGCCGTCCACGCCCGCGTACGGGGGACCCTCCCCGACGGGGTGCCCTACACGGCCGAGGACCCGGTCCTCCAGTGGTGGGTGCTGGCCACCCTCATCGACACGGTGCTGCGGGTGGAGCACCGCTACCTGGGCCGCCTCGATACGGAGGAGCGGGCCCGTTACTACGACGAGTCCCGGAGGATGGCGGCCGCCTTCCGGATCCCGGACGACGTGGTGCCTCCCGACCTGGGCTCCTTCCTGGAGTGGATGCGGGGGCGCGTGGCCGCCCTCGAGGTGACCCCGACGGCCCGGACCCTGGCCCGCCCGGTGCTGCGTCCACCGATCCGGCTCCTGGGCCCGCCCCTGGCCGAGATGCTCTCCCTGGTGACGGTGGACCTACTGCCCGCCCCCCTGCGGGACGCCTACGGCCTGCCCTGGGACGCCCGGCGCCGCCTGGTCATGCGCGGCTCGCAGGCCGCCGTGCGGGCCGTGCTCCCCAGGCTGCCCGCCATGATGCGCTGCCTGCCGGTCATGAGGGCCGACTCACCGGGAACCCCGGGCTAGATCCGGTCAGCTGAGGGGACGGGCGGCGGGGTGGGGGGCCACACCGCCCGAGCCGTCCCGGCGTCCGTCCAGATAGGCGGCGATCGTCTCGTAGAGGGTGTCTCCCACCATGGCCCGCAGCTCCACCTCCAGGCTGCGGTAGACCGGCTCGGTGGCGGTGAAGGCTTCGGGAGCCTCGGTGCACCACCAGGCGAACTCGGATCCGCCCTCGCCCCAGTCCTCCCGGGAGAACTCGGACAGGACGCAGGTGATGGTGCCGTCGGCCTCGGCCCGGTGGGTGGTGCGCAGGGGTAGCTGCCAGCACACGTCGGGCTTGGTGGTCATGGGATGGCGTCCCTGGTCCAGGGCCAGGAGGTGCAGGGCGCAACCGGGCCCGGCGGAGAAACCGGGCCGGTTGAGGAAGACGCAGGCGCCCTCGACCACGCGGGTCCGCCGTCCTCCTCCGGGCAGACGGGCCACCACCCCCCGGCGCCGGCCGGCGGGAAGGTGCTGCCACTGGGCCGCGGTGAGTTGCCCGGCGATGGCCTCCACATTCTCGGCGTCCTCCTCGGAGGTGAAATGGGCGCCGTAGGAGCAGCAGCCCTCCGACCGCTCGGGGGTGGGGGCGGTGAGCACCCCCTGGCACCCGCAGCCGAAGATGCATTGCCAGGCTGAGGCCAGGAAGGTCACGTCGACCTGCCACTGCCGCTTCTTGTCGACCGGGTCGTCGAAGGTGGCCCACTCCCGGACGGGCCGGGACCCCTGGACTCGCACCGCGACCCTTGTCATGGCGGGAAGCGTAAACCTCGGCACGGAAATACCCGCCCATGGCGACCCGGTGGCCTACCCTCAGAGGTGGGTGGAGCCACGCGAATTTGGGGGTCCGTCATGCGCCGCTTCTCCCTTCTCAGCTTCCTGGCTCTCGTTCTGACCGTCATGGTGACGGTCCTGGGACCAGCCGGAGTGGCGGCCGCCGCCGAGCCCGGGCTGTCCCCGGCCCAGGCCGCACCGGCGAAAGACGAGCCCTGCGACCCCGACGTCGACGACGACTGCGAGAAGGAAGAGAAGGAAGAGAAGGACCAGGACCCCTGCGACGCCGACGACAACGACTGCACGCCCGACGACGCCGACGGGGACAACGACAAGCGCGGCGACCAGGACCCCTGCGATCCGGACGACGACGACTGCACCCCCGACGACGCCAAGGACGAGGACAAGGACAAGAGGGGCGACGGGGACAAGTGCGATCCGGACGACAACGACTGCGAGGAAAAGGAAGAGGACCCGGGCGAAGAGGACGAGGACGGGGGCGAGAGCGCGGTCACCGAGATCGTGAAGGGCCTGCTCGACCGCTGAGAGCCGGTCAGCACAGGGCGCCGCTACGCTGCGGCGCCGTGGCCTCCCTCGACACCAACGCCATCGTGGAGCGCCTCCGCGCCATCGAGGAGGACCTCAGGGATCTCGCCTACGACCGGCTCCGGGAGTCGATCGACACCAAGGCGGTGCTGACCGAGGAGCGCCGCCTCCACCGGGCCCGCCAGGCCGTGACCAAAGCCATCCACCTCCTGGCCGACGAGCCCGCCGACACCTGACCTGCCTGATCTCATCTGATCTGCCTGATCTCATCTGATCAAACAGGGCTCAGGCGGTGGCGACCCGGCGGATGCGGTCGTTGCCGCTGTCGGCGATGAAGAGGTCGCCTCCCGGACCCGTGGCCACACCCCGGGGGCTGAAGATCCGGCCGTCGGCCGCCGGGCCGCCGTCCCCACCGAAGCCCCGGCGGCCGTTGCCGACCACCGTGGTGATGGTGCCGGCGGGATCGACCATACGGATGACGTGGTTGCCGCTGTCGGCCACGTAGAGATTGCCGGCCGGGTCGAGTGCCACCCCCCGGGGCCGGTTCAGGGCGGCCGCCACCGCGGGCCCGCCGTCGCCCTCGTACCCGGTGGTCCCGTTGCCGGCGACGGTGGTGATCTGCCCGCCCGGGTCGATACGCCGCACCCGGTCGTTGTTGTCGTCGGCCACATAGAGGTTGCCGGCGGAGTCGAGAGCCAGCGCCCGGGGCGCGTGGAGCTGGGCCGCGGCGGCCGGACCACCGTCGCCCGAGAACCCGGCCGGGCCCGAACCGGCCAGGGTGGAGATGATCCCCGACGCATCGACGACCCGCACCCGGTCGTTGGCCGAGTCGGCGATGTACACCTCACCCCGGGGGCCGGTCAGCACCGCCTTGGGGTCGTTCAGGAGCGCGGCCGTGGCCGGCCCTCCGTCGCCCGCCAATCCGGCCTCGCCCGTGCCCGCCACGGTGGTGACGGTGCCGGTGCCCAGATCCAACCGGCGGATGCGGTGGTTGGCGCTGTCGGCCACCAGGAGACCGGCGCCGGCGGGTTCGAGAGCCACACTGTGGGGCCAGTTGATCTGTGCCTGGATGCCTGGGCCACCATCGCCGGCCGAACCGGCCACCCCGGTCCCGAGCACGGTGGTGACCACACCGTCAGGATCCACCCAGCGGATGCGGTGGTTGAAGGTGTCGGCCACGTAGAGGCCGCCGCCCGGCGCGGCGACCACCGCCCGGGGATCAAGGAACTGGGCCGAGCGGGCTGAGCCCCCGTCCCCGCGGTAGCCGGCCCCGCCACCCCCGGCCACGGTGTCGATCCGGCCGGTGGCGGCCCCCAGGGCGGGCGAGCCGACGATGGCGACGACGGCCACTGCGGCCGCCAGGGGGACCCGCATGTGGTGGCCGCCCTACTTTTTCTTGGGCGCGGGCTGGTCGCCCTGCGCCGGCTGGTCACCGGGCGCAGGGTCGCTGGGCGCCGGGTCGCTGGGGGACGGCGGGTCGGGGCCGTCCCGGTAGTCACCGTCGCCGACCCCCGGCGTGCCCGGCGGGCCAAGAGGGCCCGGGGCGGTGCTCTCGCCCGGACCGGGCGTGAAGGCCGGATCGGGCTGGTTGAAATACGGATCCCGGGCCCACTCGCCGTAGGCCTGGTAGGCGTCCGGCGAGGTCGTCACCCGCCAGTCGAAAAGGTGGTCGACGGAGAAGGCGAGCACTGCCGCGACGCCAGGAAGGCTGTCCCGCACCAGCGTCTGAGCGTCGCGGATCCACTGTGCCTTCTCGCCGGGGTTGCGCTCCATGACGCCCCACTCGCCGATCATCAGCGGCTTGTAGCGGGAGACGGCGAACTGGTAGCTCTCGTCGAAGATCTCGAGGAAGTTGCGCCAGTCCTCGTACTTCCGCCCCGGGTTCCAGTTGTAGCCATCGGTGCAGATCCAGTCGACCCACTCGTCGCCGGGGTAGTAGGGCTGGGCCTCGCCGTGCTTGAAGCCCCGGGCGTTGGGGCACCAGACCCGCACGACGTTGGTGGCGCCGGCGTCGTAGACCCGCTTCCAGAGGTACTGCCAGGCGGCGATGAACTTCTCCGGCCCCTTCACCTTCTTGGACTTCTCCGGCCGGTCGCCGTCCATCTCCCAGCACCAGCGCAGGAAGAGCGGCTGGCCCAGGTCGCGCAGCCCCGCGGCCCGGGCGTCGATGAGGGCGTCCATGCTCCCGTTCAAGATGGCATCGACGTCGTGACAGCCCCAGGCGATGAGGGGGTAGCGCCCGTGGGCGAAGTCGTAGGGCTCCCGCCACGTCGGGAACTCGTCCTCGAAGGGGTAGTAGTAGTGGTTGATGTCGAGCTTGCGACCGATGTCGGCCTCGAGCTTGTCGATCTCGGCCTGTTCGTCGGCCACGCCGTCGTGCTCGGGGAGATGGGCGCCGAACAGCGCCCCCTCGGCCGGCACCAGCTTGCCCATCGGCCGCCGGTAGTCGGCCGGGGTGGCCGGCACCGGATAGTGGGGCGGCGTGTCCTCGGCCTCCGCCCCCGGACCGGTCGAGATCGTGGACGCCACCAGGGCGACGGCCATGAGCCCGATGCCGGCTCCTCGGGTTCCCCAACGCCGCACGCGCACGCGGACACCCCCGTTTCTCTCCACCTTGTCGCTGATGTTAGCTATGTGACAATTGTTGTCAAGGGTGACAGTGTTAGTTACGCTCGACAGAGAGCCCGTTGTGAAGAGCCGACCGGCCGCGGCCGCCGACCCTTCGTGCGGGCCGCCGGACTGGGGCAGAATGGGCTCATGGAGTCCGAGAACCTGATCGTCAAGGCCGAGGGGGCCGTCACCAGGATCACCCTCAACCGGCCCGAGAAGCGCAACGCCCTGTCCCACGCCCTGATGACGGACCTGATCGCGGCCCTCAAAGGCGTCGACGGGCAGGTCGTCGTGCTCGAGGGCGCCGGCCCGTGCTTCTCCGCCGGGCACGACCTGTCCGAGATGACGGGCCGGACGATGGCTTTCTATCTGGAGCTGTTCACGGTCTGCACCGAGCTCATGGAAACCGTGCAGTCCATTCCCCAGCCCGTGATCGCCAAGGTGCACGGCATCGCCACCGCCGCCGGCTGCCAGCTGGTGGCCGCCTGCGACCTGGCCGTGGCCGAGGAGGGCGCCCGCTTCGCCACTCCAGGGGTCAAGATCGGGCTGTTCTGCTCCACGCCGATGGTCGAGGTGTCCCGGGCGGTGGGCCGCAAGCGGGCCCTGGAAATGCTCCTCACCGGGAGCCCGATCGACGCCCCCACCGCCGCGGACTGGGGCCTGATCAACCGGGCGGTCCCCGCCGAGGGCCTCGACGAGGCGGTGAACGACCTGGCCGTGAAGATCGCGGCGGCCAGCCCCCTGGTGGTGGGCATGGGCAAGCAGGCCTTCCATCGCCAGATCGAGCTGGACAAGCGCCAGGCCTACGACCTGACCAAGGTGGTCATGTCCATGAACGCCATGGCCGGTGACGCCCAGGAGGGCATCTGCGCCTTCCTGGAGAAGCGCTCCCCGACCTGGACGGGCGAGTAGCCAGCCCTAGCCCGGTCGGTCGGGTGAGGCAGGTCCGCTCCGCCG
The DNA here is from genome assembly GCA_963789165.1 of uncultured Actinomycetes bacterium. Classification (GTDB taxonomy): domain Bacteria; phylum Actinomycetota; class Acidimicrobiia; order IMCC26256; family BP-133; genus CAWBJP01. The sequence goes on along the minus strand of CAWBJP010000002.1, from coordinate 297,515 downwards.
ACAAAACCACGTCGGCTCCGGGACCCGCCTTCCCCTCCCTCCCTCGCTCCCTCCGCGCGGGACCAGGCGGAGCAAATCTGCCGCCTGAAAGGCGGCTGAAGGTCGAGAGGCTCCGCGCCGGAAGGAGTTCAGCGGGGGGTCAGCGAAACCGGTGATCTGGCGGACCCCATGCCGCCTCCCCCACCGTGAACTCCCCCACCTCCCGCTCCTGGCGGCGCCGACTGTGCGCCCTCCTCCTCGGCAGCGCCGTGCTGTCCGGGCTCGTCCCCGTGCCCGGCGCCGGGGCGCTGGACGCCGGCGTCATCTTCACCCTGGCCGGGAGCACGGTGAACACCTCTCCGACCCGGCTGAACCATCCCCGCACCGCCGCCGTCGACACCGCCGGCAACGTCTTCTTCACCGACACCGACAACAACATGATCCGGCGGATCGACACCAGCGGTCGCGTGACCAACATCGCCGGCAACGGGATCGCGGGCTACGGCGGTGACGGCGGTCCCGCCACTCAGGCCAGCATCTGGCGGCCCCACGGCGTGGCCGTCGACAACCAGGGCCACGTGTTCATCGCCGACAGCCCCAACCACCGCATCCGCCGGGTCGACCTGGCCACCGGGATCATCACCACCGTGGCCGGCACCGGCCAGGGCGGCTACAGCGGCGACAACGGCCCCGCCACCCAAGCCAAGCTGAACCGCCCCCGGTTCCTGATCGTGGCGCCCGACGGCAGCCTGATCATCGCCGACACCGACGGTCGCCGGATCCGCAAGGTGAGCCCGGCGGGCATCATCTCCACCATCGCCGGCACCGGAGTGACCGGCTCCACCGGCGACGGCGGGCAGGCCACCTTCGCCCAGCTCGACGATCCCCGGGGCCTGGCCCTGGACGCGGCCGGCAACCTCTACGTCTCGAACGCCGAGGGCACGGCCGTGCCCAGCGTCCGGCGCATCAGCACCTCGGGGGTCATCACCACGGTGGCCGGCGGCAACCCGTCGGGCTTCAGCGGCGACGGCGGCCCCGCCACCGCCGCCCGGCTCGACGAGCCCCGCAGCATCGCGGTGCGGGGCAACCGCCTCTACATCGCCGACTCGATCAACGACCGGATCCGGATGGTGGATCTCGGCACGGGGATCATCACCACCATCGCCGGCACCGGGCAGAGCGGCTTCGGCGGCGACGGGGGACCGGCCACCTCCGCCCGCCTGGCCGAGCCCCGGGGCCTGACCCTCACCCCGTCCGGCGACATCGTGATCGTCGACACCAACAACAACCGGATCCGGGTCATGGGCGCCCCCAGCGGCTCGGGCGGCCCCGGCCCCGGTCCCGTGCCCCCGAACGCCGAGCTCAGTGGCCGGGTGGTCGACCGCGCCGACCGGCCGTCGTCGGCCGCCTCGGTCGACATCTTCGATGCCAGCCACGAGCTCGTGACCAGCGTGCACCCCGACGACAATGGCACCTTCACCGTCGGCCTCGACGACGGCGCCTACACGGTGGTGGCCAGTTCCTCCATCGGCTGCTCGCCCCTGCACTCCCCGGCCACCTCCGTCCTGGTCCAGGGTGGCGTGTCCGACCCGGGCTCGGCCACGCTCCGGCTCGAGCACGCCGGGGACGACCCGGTCGACTTCGACCCGGTGACGGTGCAGGTGGAGCGGAACGGAGGGGACCGGGCCGGCGCCCTGATCGAGACCCCGGCCGGCGACGTGCGCCTGGTCTTCGAGGGCGTGACCCAGAACGGGTCCGTGACGGCCGGGTGCCGGGCCGGAGCATGGGACGCCGGTCAGCACGACCTGATCGACACCGGGGTGAGCCTGCGGGCCGACGGGCTGCGCTTCACGGCGGTGACCGTCTGCCTGCCCTACACGCCGGCCCAGATCGCCGGGCGCTTCGGTGACCTCGACGTGGAGTCGGAGCTGGACATGGTCCAGGTCCCCGCCGGGGCCGTCATTGCCACCTCCGTGGACTCCGAAACCCACGTGATCTGCGGCCGGTCCACCTCGCTCACCGACGTGGCGGTCGGCTATCCCCACCCGACGGGCACCACACCCCCGCCGCCCGGAGGTCAAACGGCCGTCGGCTACCGGCTGGCGGCCACCGATGGCGGCATCTTCGCCTTCGGCGACGCCGCCTTCCTCGGCTCCACCGGCGGCATGAAGCTCAACCGGCCCATCGTCGGCATCGCGCCCACCCCCAGCGGGCGGGGCTACTGGCTGACGGCGAGCGACGGCGGCATCTTCTCGTTCGGCGACGCCGCCTTCTACGGCTCCACCGGCGCCATGAAGCTCAACCGGCCCATCGTCGGCATGGCCCCCACCCCCAGCGGGCGGGGCTACTGGCTCGTCGCCTCCGACGGCGGGATCTTCTCCTTCGGCGACGCCGCCTTCTACGGCTCCACCGGATCCATGAAGCTCAACCAGCCCATCGTCGGCATGGCCCCCACCCCCAGCGGGCGGGGCTACTGGCTCGTCGCCTCCGACGGCGGCATGTTCTCCTTCGGCGACGCCGCCTTCCACGGCTCCACCGGATCCATGAAACTGAACCAGCCCATCGTCGGCATGACGCCCACTCCCGCCGGGCGGGGCTACTGGCTCGTCGCCTCCGACGGCGGCATGTTCTCCTTCGGCGACGCCGGCTTCTACGGGTCCGCCGGAGGCAGCCCCCTCAACCGGCCCATCGCCGGCATGGCCGCCACCAACTCCGGGCGGGGCTACTGGCTCGTCGCCTCCGACGGCGGCATCTTCGCCTACGGTGACGCCCCCTTCCTCGGGTCGGCCGGGGCGGCGCCGCTGGCCCAGCCCGTGGTCGCCATCAGCGCCCTGTAACGGGGGACACCCTCGAACCCCCGGGCGAGCGCCGGTCCGCTTCGCCTGCCGGTCTTCCGTCAGCCGACAATGGCGGGCCGTGGAGAGAAACTTCGCCGACGTGTTCGAGGTGGCGGCCGACGCCGTGCCCGACCGCGAGGCCGTGGTCTGCGGCGACCGGCGGCTGACCTACGGCGGGTTGGAGGAACGGGCCAACCGGCTGGCTCACCACCTGGCCGACGCCGGCATCGGCCAGGGCGACCACGTGGCCTGCTATCTGCCCAACGGTCCGGAGTACCTGGAGGCCATGCTGGCCGCCCACAAGCTCCGGGCCGCCACGGTCAACGTCAACTGGCGCTACGTGGCCGATGAGCTGCGCTACCTGCTGACCGACTCCGACGCCAAGGCCGTCGTCTACGACGCCCGCTTCGCCCCCGTCCTGGCCCAGGTGGTCGGGGACCTTCCGTTGCTCCGCACCCGGCTGCTGGTGGGAGACGACCCGGCGCCGGGACCCGGGGTGGGGGTGTCCCCGAAGACGACCGTGCCGGGCGCCACCCGCTACGAGGAGGCCCTGGCCGCCTCCTCACCGGAGCGTGACTTCCCGACCCGGTCGGGAGAGGACCTCTACGTCCTCTACACCGGCGGCACCACGGGCATGCCCAAGGGGGTGCTCTGGCACCAGGCCGACATCCTCTCGGGGAGCCTCGGCGACCTCGACGGGGCGCAGAGCCGGGAGGAGGTAGCGGAGCGGGCCCGGCGGGGCCGGGACCGGGCCCTCCCGGCCTGCCCCCTGATGCACGGGGCGGCCCAGTGGGTGTCGCTGGCCACCCTGTTCGGCGGCGGCACCGTCGTCTTCGATCCCGAGATGCGCCTCGACGCCCGCCGTCTGGCCCGGTTGCTGGCCGCCGAACGGGTCAGTGTCCTCACCGTGGTCGGCGACGCGGTGGGCCGCCCGCTGGCCGACGCGCTGGCCGAACTGGACGACGGACTCGACCTGTCCAGCCATGCGGGTGGTGATCAACAGCGGCGCCTTCCTGTCCCCGCCGGTCAAGGACGCGCTCCTCGAGCGCCTGCCCGGCGCCGTCGTCTACGACACCTTCGGGTCGTCAGAGTCGGGCACCTTCGCCCGGACGGTGAGCGGCCGGGGGGAGACGCCGGCCCAGGGTCGCTTCATGGTCTCCGAGCACGCCGCCGTCCTCGACGACACGCTGACACCGATCGCTCCGGGTTCGGGACGGGTGGGACGCCTGGCCCGCAGCGGCGACGTCGCCCTGGGCTACTACAACGACCCGCAGAAGTCGGCGGCCACCTTCCCGGTGATCGACGGGGTGCGCTGGTGCGTCACCGGCGACCACGCCACGGTGGAGGCCGACGGCACCATCGTGCTCCTCGGCCGGGGCTCGGCCTGCATCAACACCGGGGGTGAGAAGGTCTACCCCGACGAGGTGGAGGCCGCGCTCAAATCGCACCCCGGCATCGCCGACGCCATGGTCGTGGGCCTGCCCGACGAGCGCTTCGGGGAGCGGGTGGTGGCCCTGGTGGTCCCCCGGTCGGACGGTGCGCCGCCCGAGGATCTGGACGCCCACGTGCGCCGTCACGTGGCCGGTTACAAGGCGCCCCGGGCGGTGGTGGCGGTGGGCACCATCGAGCGCTTCCCCTCGGGCAAGCCCGACTACGGCTGGGGCCGGGAAACCGCGGGCGCGCTACTCGCCGTCGAGTAGCCGGGGGACGACCAGGAACTGGAGGAGGCCGGTCCCGGGGCGAACCTGGGCCCAGCTGTCCACCTCGAGGTCGATGGCCACCACCGCACCGGTGGGGAAGCGGTGGCGTCCCCCACCCACCAGGAGGCCGACCATCTCCGACCATGTCGGCTCGTGACCCACCAGCAGCAACCGCTCGGTCTCGTCCGACTGCCGGCCGATCTCCTCGAGGACGGCACCGGGGCCCTCTCCGTAGAGCGCTTCGGCGACCTGCACCGGGCAGTCCCAACCACCCGCCTTCATGGCCAGCTCCAGGGTCGTGCGGGCCCGCACCGCGGGCGAGGTGACGGCGGCGTCGGGCGCGAGCCCGTTCCGGGTCAGCATCTCCCCGATCACCCGGGCCGCCCGCTGACCCCGCTTGGCCAGGGGCCGGTCCCGGTCGTCGCCGGTGTCCGAAGCCCAATCCGACTTGCCGTGGCGCAGCAGGAGGACGGTCTTCACTTGAGGGCCACCTTGATCTCCTCCCAGAGCTCCTCGTAGCCGACCGCGGCCCGGCAGCGGGGGGCGAACACACCCACCGGCGCCTGGTGGGGACCCATCCGTTCCACGTCGGCGGCGGCCGCGATCCAGCTGTTCAGGATGCTGGGAGACGCCCCGCCGTCCTCCACCAGGTCCCGGTGCATCCGCCGGCGCCGGTCCACCATGGTGAAGAAGGGCAGCAGCTGAAGCTTGTGCCACTTGGAATCAGCCAGGAACTCGCGGACCTGCTCGAAGGCGAGCAGTGACAGCGTGGTGGGGATCAGGGGGATGAGCAGGGCGTCGGCCGCGGTGAACACGTTCTCGGACACGAGCGACAGGCTCGGCGGGCAGTCGAGGAAGAGGTACTGGTAGTCGACGGCCAGGGGCTCGACCAGGCGGGAGATGCGCCGGGTCGGCTTCTTGGCCTCGTCCAGGGCCAGGTCCAGGTTGCGGTAGGAGATGTTGGCCGGCAGGAGGTCGAGGTACTCGTGGTCGGTCGACCGGATGAGGCCGTCGAGGTCGTGCTTGCCCCGCACCAGCGCCCGGGCGCCCGACCCCTTGTCCCGGGGCCCGACCCGGAAGTAGAAGCTGGCCGCGCCCTGGGGATCGAGGTCCCACACCAGGGTGCGGGCGCCCCCCCGGGCGGCCAGGTAGGCGAGGTTCACCGCCGAGGCGGTCTTCCCCACACCCCCTTTGATGTTGTACGTGGCGAGCACCTTCACGCCCCGATCGTACGCGGCCGGCACGCTGACGGCGTGGAGAACCGTCAGCCTCCACCGGCGCCGGATCGGCAGAATCCGTACAGGAAGAGCATGGACACACCCAGGACGCCGAGGACTCCCCAGGCGACGACCAGGGACCGGAGGCGGGACATCACACTCGTCGCCGGGTAGTCACCGGGACCGTCGGAATCCAGGTCCTCACCGGAATCCAAGTCCTCATCCGGGTCCCAGGCGGGCGCCGGGCTGGCGACCGTCGCCGCCGCCTTGCCCGTATCGATGTTCTCCCTGCGCCGGGCCGCCTCTTCTCGTTGCAGGGCGTCGTCGTAGACGGACCGCCGGGCCGGGTCGGAGAGCACCCACCACGCCCGGTTGACCGCAGCCATGTCGGCGGTTGTCCCTTCCCCGTGCCGGTCGGGGTGCAACGCACGGACGGCCGCCCGGAAAGCATCCCGCACCTCGGCGGGCGTGGCGTCGATCCCGATCCCCAGGCGCTGATAGTGCGTCACCGGCTGATTCTCCTCCGTGGCGCCCCGTCACGCATACGGACAGGCCCCGGCTGGTGGCCGGGGCCTGTCACGTCTTCCGCGCGACCGGTTACGGGAGCTAGTTCAGGTCGGCGCAGGCCACCTTGGGGGCGGCGGTGGCCGGGGGGACGGGGGGTGTGTGGATCACCACGGACACCGCCCCGGCGCCCGCCGTGCGGTCGGCCACGGCCGTGCCGTTGCCCGCGCCGGCGGCGTTGGTGATGAAGCCGGGCCAGATCTCGTTGAGGTTGTCCACCGGCCCGGCGGAGTTGAACTTGTAGTGGCCGCCGGCCGAGTTATCGGCGCAGGCGGCGGCATGGACGTGGACGGGGTAGGTGATGCCGGGGACGAGCCCGGTCACTTGCACCTTCACGATGGTCTTGCCGTCGGCGGCGCGCACCATCTGGGCGTGGCCCTGGAGGTGCTCGAAGCGGGCGTCGTTCGCAAAGGGGGCGAAGACTCCGAACCCGCCCCGGGTGATCTGGCTGCCGGACGAGCCGGCGGGGGCGAGCTGGAAGAGGAATACGGGGACGGCGACCAGGACGGCGACCGTACCCCACCAGCCAATCCGGCTCTTCGTTGCTTTGAGGGTCATCTCGCTCCTTCGGTTCATGGGCACGGGACCGGATCGGCACCGTCATGGGGACGGACGAACCAGTCGCCTCGCCGGGTGACCCTGACGGAGAAGTTTCTTTGTCCTCCGGGAGATTCAGGCGTCGAGGACGGCCCGATCCATCTCGGGGGTGGACGCCGCGGCCGGCTCCCGCCAGTCCGTGGTCCGGACGAGCCGCCGGGCCAGGGCGAGGAGGAGGGTGGCCAGCGCCAGCCCGGCCGCCACCCGTCCGCCGTTGTACCGGGCCGAAGGTCCGGTCGTGAAGGTGACGGGAACCGTCACCGGAGCGAGGGGCGCCTCGGCCGCCACCCGCACCGAGCACGGCCGCCGGGGCCCGCAGGCGAACCCGTCCAGCTGGCCGGTGCGCAGGGTGAGGCGCAGCACGGCGTCCCCGTTCCGGCCGGTGGTGGTGGACGCCGACGACCGGCAGCGACCCGGGTCGATGCCGGTCCCTGGAGGGCACTGGGCGGCGAACAGCCGGGTGGTGGACGGGAAGCCCGACGCCCGGACGGTGACCTCGTCGCCGTTGGACAGGCCGGCCCGGGGCTCGACGATGACCCTCCCGGGCGGCGGAGCGGCGTCGTGGAAGACGGTGTAGGCCGAGCCTCGGCTCCCGTACGAACCGGAGACCACGACGAGGCACGGCGCCCGGCCCGCGCCGCAGCGTCCGGCCCGCCCCACCCGGTCCGAGACGAGGTACTGGAAGCGGGCCGTGCCGTCATCGTCGAACTCGACCGGGAAGCGGTTGACGCAACCCCGGGGTCCCTCAGGCCCCGGGACGCACTGGGCGACCTGGCCCGTCCCGGGCTCGAAGCCCTTGGCGGTGACGACGAGGACGGCGCCGTCGGGGAGCCGGTCGGCGACCGTGGCCGCCGCCCCCGAGATGATCGCCACTTTGGGACCGGCCCCCGCCGGGAGGACGGGGGCGTCATCCACCGGTTCCGTCGCCGCCGTGGCGGGTGCCACCGCGGGAGCTGTGGGGCTGGTCTCGGGTGGGCTGGTTATCGGGTGGGCTGGCGGCGGCGGGTTCGTGATCACCGCCCCCGCCACCCCGGAGCCCGACCATGGACACCGCCGCGACTCCGAGCACGACCACCGCCACCGCTCCCACCAGGAGGACGAGCGGTAGGCCCGCCCCACCCAGGAGGGAGCGCTTCACGGGCGGGGCGGAGCCGGGCTCGGCTCGGGCGGTAGCGGTGGCCCGCCCGCGCCCTCGTCGAGTCGGCGGTTGAGGGTGAGCAGGCGGCCCATGATCGGCATGGCCAGCAGGTTCACGCCGTGGAGCAGGCCGAGGATGAGCAGGATCCCGCCCAGCCGGGCGGTCTCGTGCTGGAGCTGGCTGGGGTTCACGGTCTCCGCCCAGCCCCCCTTCGGCTCGAAGCTCAGCGTGAAGAGGATGTAGGCGAAGAAGATGAGGTAGTAGGCGAAGTCGGTCAGCACGATGAAGCTCTTGCCCGTCCTGGGGTTGGCCCGGAAGACGTCGGCGGCGTAGCTCTTGCCGTAGCGCTTGATGAGCGGCCCGAGCCACAGGGCCACGCCGACCAGCACCGCGGTGCTGATCAACTCGAGGATCCACCAGTCCATCAGCAGTTCTCCTTCTCGGAAATCGGTCACGGCGGCGGCGGCGACGACGAGCGCTCCCACCAGACAGGCGACGACACCGGCCGTCCGCTGGCGGCGGGTCTGGAGGCGCCGGTCCTCCTCGATGCTGAGACGGACCCGGGCGAACAGATCGGGGCTCTCGTCGAGCCCGGCGGCGCCCGGCGGCCAAGGCCTGGCGCAGCTGCTGCTCGAGGGTGCTCACATCTCCTCCCCACTGGCCGCGAGGTTGCGTTCCAGGGCGGCCAGGCCCCGTTGCAGATGGGTCTTCACGGAGTTGGGGGAGAGGGAAAGCGTGGCCGCGATGTCGGCGATGCCGAGCTCGTGGTAGTAGCGCAGCACCAGGCAGTCCCGCTGGCGGTGGGGAAGATCCCGCAGCGCCTCGATCACCCGGCGCTGGTCGTCGCGCAGGGCGATCTCGTCCTCCACCGAGGCCCGCCCGTCGTCGAAGGGCAGCTGGTGGCGCAGCGACACCAGGCCCCGACGGTTCTGGTCCCGGGCCAGGTTGAGCACGATCGATCGCAGGTAGGCGGCCGCTTTGGTGCGGTCCTCGATACGACCGGCCGACCGGGCCAGACGGATGAAGGCCTCCTGGACCAGGTCCTCGGCCGCGTTGCGGTCGTCGACGAAGAGCCGGGCCAGACGCACCAGCGACGACCCCTCCTGCTCGAAGAGGGCGACGACCAACCGGTTGACATCGACGTCGGTTGAGGTCGCCACACGGGCGGCGGCGACCGCCTGGGCCGGGTGGAGCGCTCCCACGCCGGCCACGGCCAGGGCGGGCGCGAGGACGGGCACCGCCCCGCAGGCGGACCGCAGGGCGTCGCCCAGCCGCTCCGCCAGGTCATCGATGGATCGCATACCCGGACAGACGAACAAGGTGGCCCCGCGGGTGACAGCGCCCATTTCGGGCGGAAGGAAGGCCCGGTTGGTCGGTTACGTCCCGACCGGGATGCGCCGCACCGGGCCAGGACGCGCCGCCGCCGGTGGCCAGTGGTCCCCGGCGAGGCGCCGGTCGACGACATCGGCCGGTTCGGGAGGGGCGAACAGGTAACCCTGGGCCAGGTCGCAGCGCAGGGAGCGCAGCTCCTCGAGCTGCTCGGGCCGCTCGATACCCTCGGCCACGACCACCAGGTCGAGGGCGTGGGCCAGTTCGATCACGCCGCGGACGATGGCGGTGTCACGGGGGTCCGTGCCCAGCCCGGCCACGAACGACCGGTCGATCTTGACCACGTCGACCGGGAAGAGCTGCAGGCGGGTGAGGGACGAGTACCCGGTCCCGAAGTCGTCGATGGCGAGGCGGACCCCCAGCCGGCGCAGGTCGAGCAAGGTCTCGGCATGGCGGTCGAGGTCCTCCATGAGGACGCTCTCGGTGAGCTCCAGGCACAGGGCCGAAGGCTCCAGCCCGTGTTCCTCCAACACCTCCCGGACCCGGCCGGGGAGCCCGGGGTGGCGGAGATGATGGGCCGAGAGGTTGACCGCCACCGACAGATGCAGCTGGGGGTGCAGCTCCCGCCAGCGGACGTGGTCGGCCGCCGCCTGGCGCAGGACCGCCTCGTCGATGGGCACGATCAACCCGGCGTCCTCGGCGATGGGCACGAAGCTCGCCGGGGCGAGCAGGCCCCGTTCGGGATGTTGCCAACGCACCAACCCCTCGAGTCCCACCACGCGGCCGGAAGCGACCTCCACCAGCGGCTGGTAGAAGACCCGCAGCTCGTCGCGCTCGAGGGCCCAATGCAGCGCCGTCTGCAGCTCGAGCCGGGCCTCCGCCTCGGTGCGCATCGTCTCGTCGAAGAACTCGCAGCGGGCCCGGCCCTGCTGCTTGGCCCGGTACATGGCCGCGTCGGCGTCGCGCAGCAGGACCTCAGCCGGCATGGTGGCGGAGGAGACGGCCATGCCGATGCTGACGGTGAGGAACACGTCCTGGTCCCCGAGCTGGAAGGGCTGGGCCAGGGCGGCCGAGATCCGACCGGCCAGCCCGGTGGCCCCCTCCAGGGTGCCGGCCTCCGGGGACACCACCACGAACTCGTCGCCCCCGAAGCGGGCCACGGTGTCGGCCGGGCGCACTGTCTGCTTCAGCCGCTGGGCCACGCCCACGATCAGCTCGTCCCCGGCGGCGTGGCCCCGGCTGTCGTTGAACAGTTTGAAGTGGTCCACGTCGATGAAGAGGACCGCCACCGGGCGGGCGCTGCGGGTGGCTCCGGCCAGCGCCTGGTCCAGGCGGTCGATGAGCAGCGCACGGTTGGGCAACCCGGTCAGGGCGTCATGAAGGGCCTGGTGGGCCAGGGCCTCGGTGCGCTCCTGGACGCGCGACTCGAGGGTGAGGTTGGCCTGCTGGAGCCGGCTGAGCAGGTCGCGGTTCTCGCCCACCAGGCGCCGGCGTTCGAGCCCGGCCCGGACCGCCCGCAGGAGCCGCTCGGGCTCGACGGGCTTGGTCAGGTACTCGTCCACCTGGCCGACGGCGGCCACCGCCGTTTCCAGGCTGGCGTTGCCGGTGAGGACGATCACGGGCAGCTCGGGATCGGACCGCCTCAGGCGGGCGGCGAGCTCGAGGCCGGTGGCGTCCGGGAGTCGGTAGTCGACCACGGCCAGCACAGGCGCCGCCAAGGTGCAGGCGGCCAGGGCCTCGGCCGCCGACCCCACCGCCCGGGCGGGGATCTCGGCCAGGGCGAGGATGTCGGAGATGGTGTCACGGGTCCCCTCGTCGTCGTCGACGACGAGAACCTCCGCGCTCGGGGATCGGGTGCTCACGCCGCGGCGGCGCGAGCGACGAGATCGAGCAGGTAGGCGGGCGGCACCGGCTTGTGGACGACGGCGAAGGACTGGGCGTCCACCGCCGCCCGGAGCTGGTCCTCCACGGCGTAGGCCGTCATCATCACCACCGGCGGCGGGGGCCCGCCGATCTCGCGCAGGACGGAGATCCCGTCGCGCCCGGGCATGCGGATGTCCATGAGCACGACGTCGAACTCCTGCTGGCGCATCCGGACCAGAGCGTCGTCGCCCGTGGCCGCGGTGGTCACCTCGTAGCCGACGGTCTCGAGGATCTCTCTGACCGTGTCCCGCATGCCCTGCTCGTCGTCGACGACGAGCACGGTGGCCCCGGTCACTTTCCCACCGGGGCCGGAACGGCCACCGCAGGCAAGGTCAGCCGGAAGGCCGTTCCCGATCCGGACTGGGACCTGACGTCGATGGCGCCACCGTGGGCCTCGACGATGCGATGCGTCACGGCCAGACCCAGCCCGATGCCCTTGGCCTTGGTGGTGAAGAACGGTTCGAAGAGCCGGGCCCGGGTCTCGGGTTCGATCCCTGTACCCGTGTCCCCGACGGTCACGACGACGCCCTCGCCCTGGCGCTCGGCCTCCAGGGCCAGGAGGCCCCCGTCCCCCATGGCGTCATAGGCGTTGGTGACGAGATTGAGCAGGACCTGGCGGAGCTGGTCCCGGTCGGCCCGCAGGGCGGGGAGATCCTCGGGCAGGCGCCGGGCCAGCTGGATGCCCTCCGGGGGCGGCGCCACCGACAGCACCTCATCGAACAGGGCGTGGAGCTCGACCTCGCCGAAGATGGGTTCCCGGGGCCGGGCGAACTCGAGCAGGTCGGAGACGATGAGCGTGGCCGCCCCGACTTCCCGTTCCGCGGTGCGCAGCTGCCGGTCGAGCCAGGGGTCCTCGCGTCCCAGTTTGGTGGCCAGCAGGTAGACGACGTTGGACAGGACGCCGAGGGGGTTGCGCAACTCGTGGCCCACGGCCGAGGCGAGCTGGCCGATGGCGGCGAGCCGCTCCTGGGCGACGAGGCGCTCCTGGGCGGCGTCGAGCTCGTGCAGCGAATCCGAAAGTTGGGCGGTGCGTTCGGTCACGAGGTCGTCGGCGTAGCGGCGACGGCGGGACAGGATCTCGATCAGGGCCGCCACCAGGAGCGAGGCCAGCAGCCCGCCGGTCAGGAAGAGCCAGGGCTGGCGCTGGGCCAGGGCTCCCACCAGCGGGTGGCGGGCCGAGACGACGAGTAGCCACTGGTCGGCGCCGACCTGCACCTTGCTCTCGACGCTTCCGTCCGTCGGTCGGAAGCCGGTCGTTCCCGTCACCATCTGGCCGGGGTCGATTCGCCGCCCGGCGTAGAGGGCGCCGTCCAGGTCCCCGAAGGGTCCGCTCTCCGGCCTGCCCTCGGTCGAGACCGACTGCCCCACCACCGACTCGCCGTAGATCAACGTGCGGGCCGGGAGTCCTGGGACGAGAGCGGCAAAGCCCATCCGGCGGGAATCGCCCGCCAGACGGACGGGAGTGAAAACGAGGGTGCCGTCCGCTCCGGCCCGGTCCAGCGTGGCGATCGCCGCCGCCGGCGCCGGTTGTCCCGTCACCAGCCCGTTCCCTTGAGCCATCAAGATCCGGTAACCGGAGCCGTCCTGCTGGAGAACGGCCACGGCCCCGAAAACCCCGGCGCCGACCGCAGGCTGCGTCGCCTGCGAGAAGGCCGCCTCGTCCAGGCCGGTGAGCTGCACGAGCGTGGACAGCGAGCGGAAGAGCTCCTGGGACCGGCTGGTGGACAGGGACAGGAGAGCGCTCGCCTCCGCCGCCCGCCGCTCGAGCAGGCGTTGCTCCTGGTCCCGCACCACCTGCCGGGAGAGAAGGACACCACCGATGGTCCCGGCCACGAGAACGATGAGGATGAAGGCGGTGATCGGCCGGATCGGCCATCGGGAGCCCACGCCGCGCTCCACCACTTCCTGCTGGCCGCCGCTGTCCAACGCCCATCCTCCCTCTGCCCGCCGGACGACGAGATACGTCAGCACCGGCTCTCAACCGAGGGTAAGTCCGGGAGGGGACCAGAGCGATATAGCCCGGCGGCGCCATTTCTTCGCCCGTTCGCCCGGATGACGACACCGAAGGTGCTTTCGTCCTGGGCCTTTTCCGGCCACCACTAGCCTCGCGGCCATGAATCGACTCGCCCAGGAGACCAGCCCCTACCTCCAGCAGCACCGGGACAACCCCGTGGACTGGTACCCGTGGGGCGACGAGGCCTTCGAGAAGGCCAAGGCCGAAGACAAGCCCGTCCTGCTGTCGGTGGGCTACTCGGCCTGCCACTGGTGCCACGTGATGGCCCACGAGTCCTTCGAGGACCCCTACACCGCCGAGATGATGAACCGGCTGTTCGTCAACATCAAGGTGGATCGGGAGGAGCGGCCCGACGTCGACTCCGTCTACATGTCGGCCGTGCAGTCGATGACCGGCCGGGGCGGCTGGCCCATGACCGTCTTCCTCACCCCCGACGGCCGGCCCTTCTACGGCGGGACGTACTTCCCCAAGGGAGATCGCCACGGCCTGCCCGGCTTCACCCGCATCCTGGAGGCGATCGTCGACGCCTGGCGCAACCGCCGTGAGGAGCTGCTGGGCCAGGCCGACAAGCTCACCGTGGCCCTGGCCCGGGGCAACGACCTGTCGGGGGCGGCGGGCAGCGAGGGGTTGGAGGAGAAGACCCTGGAGCGGGCGGTGGCCAATCTGGAGCAACAGTTCGACACGGTTCACGGCGGTTTCGGCGGCGCCCCCAAGTTCCCCCAGGCCATGACGCTCGACTTCCTGTTGCGCTTCCATGTCCGCACCGGCCACCCCGGCGCCCTGGACATGGCGGTGGCCACCCTCGACGCCATGGCCGCCGGCGGCATGTACGACCAGGTGGGCGGCGGGTTCCACCGCTACTCGGTGGACGCCCAATGGCTCGTGCCCCACTTCGAGAAGATGCTCTACGACCAGGCCACCCTGCTCCGGGCCTACCTCCACGCCTACCAGGTCACGGGCAAGGACCGCTTTCGGGTCATCGTGGAGGAGATCGCCGGCTACGTCCTGCGGGACCTGGCCCAGCCCGAAGGGGGGTTCTCCTCGGCCGAGGACGCCGACTCGGAAGGCGAGGAGGGGAAGTTCTACGTGTGGTCGCACGCCGAACTGGCCGAGGTCGCCGGCGACGACCTCCCCGAGGTGGAGCGGTACTGGGGCGCTTCCGAGGGCGGCAACTTCGAGGGCGCGACCAACATCCTCAACGTCGCCGAGCGGGGGACTGACCCCTCGGGGACACCCCGGCCCCCGGGCCGTCCCGAGGCGGTGGAGCGGGCTCGGGGCAAGCTGTTCGCCCGCCGGGAAGGACGGGTCCGGCCGGGCCTGGACGACAAGGTCCTCACGGGCTGGAACGCCATGTTCGCCTCCGGCCTGGCCGAGGCGGCCGCCGCTCTGGGCCGGGCCGACTGGATGGACGCGGCCCGGCGCAACGCCCAGTTCATCCTGGCTGAGCTCCGCCGGCCCGACGGCCGCCTCCTGCGGTCCTGGCAGGCCCGCCTGCCGGCGGGAGAGGCAGGACACAGCCTGCCGGCGGGAGAGGCAGGACACAGCCTGCCGGCGGGAGAGGCAGGACACAGCCTGCCGGCGGGAGAGGCCGGAGGCAGTAAGGCGCGCCACCTCGGGTACGCCGAGGACTACGCCGCCCTCCTGGGCCTGCTCGTCACGCTGGCCGAGGTCGACGATGTGGCCTGGCTGGCCCCCGCCCGGGAGGTGGCCGAGGGCCTGGTCGAGCTGTTCCGGGGCGACGACGGTGTTTTCTTCACCACCGGCCACGACGCCGAAGCCCTGATCGCCCGGCCCCGCGACTTCTTCGACAACGCCACCCCGTCGGCCAACTCGCTGGCCGCCGACGCCCTGCTCCGCCTGGCCGCGCTCACCGCCGACGAGGAGCTGGAGGCCGCCGGCGTGGGCGCCCTGGCCGCCCTGGGCCGCCTCATGGGTGATCACCCCACCGCCTTCGCCGAGCTGCTCGGCGCCCTGGGCCGTCATCTGGGCCCGCCGCTGGAAGTCGCCGTGGTGGGTGATCCCGCCGATCCGGCCACCACCGCACTGGCCGGCGAGATCCACCGGCGGTTCCTGCCCACGGCCGTGTCGGTGGTGGCGGCACCGGGGGCGGGCGCCGACCAGACCCCGCTGCTGGCCGACCGGCCCCTCCGCGACGGTCGCCCCACTGCCTACGTCTGCCAGCGCTTCACCTGCCGAAGCCCCCGTCACCGACCCCGCCGAGCTGGCCTCCCAACTCGACGCCATCACCGCCGTCTCCAGCAGCGGCTGAAGGTCCCTCTCTTCCCCCCCACGAACCGGCGTTTCTCACCGCCGCATACCGGCGGTGAACAGAGCCGGTTGCAGGAGCGCCACGCTTACACACGAACCGGCGTTTCTCACCGCCGCATACCGGCGGTGAACAGAGCCGGTTGCAGCAGCGCCACGCTGACATCTGGATCAGATCGTTACCCCGTCCGCGGGCTCGGCGGTTGGCCGGCGCCGGCGGCGCCAAACCGCCCCGGCCATCCCGGCCGCAACGGCGAGGGCAACCGACGCGAGCAGCAGGATCACCCATCCTTCAATGCCGCCTGTTCCCGCCACGACCGCCGGCGAACGCACCTCCGCCCCCGACGCCCGGTACACCCGCGACCGCTCGGCGTCCGGCGCCGGCGCCGGTGCCGGCGCGGGCGGCGGCGGCCCGACCACCGGAGGCGGGAGCACCAGCTCAGCCGTCCGGCCCCCACCGGCGTCAGCGGTGATCCGCACGATGTAGGCGCCACCATAGGAGGGGGCGGGCAGGGTCACGGAGGACACGTCGCCGCCCAGCGCGGTGGGCGGTAGAAGCTCGGTCTCCGTGCCACCGGGGGGCGTCGCCACCACCCGCACCATGGCCGGCACCCGGGGCTTGAACCGCACCACCATGGGCTGGCCCACCGCCCCGGTGGCGGGCTCGACGCCCTCCAGAGCGAGGCCCGCATGCCCGGTCTGGCCGGCGGGGGCGAAGAGCCGCAGCTTTCCTTTGGGCCCGGGGGCCACCCGCCAGGCCCCGGTGGCCACGGCGGCGACCACGTTGCCTTTGCCGTCCAGGACCCGGAAGGGCCCGGTGGCCCCGGCCAGCGCCTCGGGGCGGCCCTGGTCGACGGCCACCCGGACGGACGCGGGGATGTGCCCGGAGGGCGGCGTGGTGGGGCGGACCCCGCCGTAGTAGGCGGCCAGGATGGCGTCGGCCCGCAGGCCCCGGTTCGCCTTGCCCAAGGCGCCGTACTGGCTCATGCCGATGCCGTGGCCGTAGCCCCGCCCGGCCAGGGTCACCGTCCGGGCACCACCATCGGTGGCCAGGTCGAACATGATCGACGGCACCGTGCGGGACCGACCGGGTGGCGGGGGCACGGAGGCGTTGAGCTTGGCCCGGAAATCGGTGAGGGGCATGACGAGCTCTCCGGGCACTCCGTCGGAACCGGCACAACCCACTACCACCGACCCGCCGTCGCGCCGGACGCCGGTCACCGGCCCGGGGGCGGCCACGGCCCGGCCGATGTCATCGAAGGAGACGGCCAGCGTCCAGCGGTGGAGGGGGCTGCGGGCGTCGTCGGGGTCGTCCACCGGTTTCAGGTAGGGCCGGCCCCCGGACACCGAGCGGCCGCCGTTGGACGAGGAGTACTTGGCCACGATGGCCTTGCCCTGATGGAGCAGGACCTGCCCGGCGGTAGCCTCCACCGCCGCCACCCAGTTGGCGCCGTTGGGGGCCCGCTCCTTGGCCAGGCCGGCGTAGACCTGGCAACCCTCGGTGGCGCAGATCTGGGCGCCGAGGTCACCGGCGGCACCCGCCGCTCCATTCTCCAGCACCCACAGGGCGTAGGTGCGCGCCGCGATGGCCTGGGCCCGGAGGGCCTCGACGGGCCAGCCGGCGGGCACTTCGGCGATGCCCTTGACGTAATCCTCGAAACCGACCTCGTTGATCACCCCGACCCCGGCCGCCGGCGGCGGGAGCGGGGCGGGCGGCGGTCCAGGGGGCGGGGCAGGGGGCGTGACCGTGCTCCGGCGCAGCTCCAGGGCGCCGCGGTACTCACCGGCTCCGTCGACCCGCACGAAGGTGCCCTCGGCCAGCGGCTCGATCCGGACGGCGTCGACAACGACGGGTGGCGGCGGGGGCGGCAGTCGTGGCTTCTTACCCGCGCCCAGCGCCGAAGTGGTGGAGACAGCTGTGAGCAGGACGGCCGCGAGAACCGTCACCGGGCGCAGCCGACGCTTGCGTCGGCCGGCGACTGGGGCAGGGGCCCCCGGTCCACACGACCATCGCCCGGACGCCGACTGTTCTTGCAAGAACTCCTGTGGGCGAAAGAGCCGCCAGGCGAAGAGCCGTGAGCAGAGCATGGCGGACTACCTTGCCACACCAGCAACAACGGTCACAAACGACCCGGGGCCAGGGTCTGGAGTGGCTCGGGGTTACCGGCCGTTCTTGGCCAGTACGGCGGCCAGCGACTCGGCGGGCGCCCACCCGAAGGCGATGAGCGAGTCGCCCCGCTCAGGCTCGATGGAAGACATGAGCTCGGTGACCGCCGGCGCCGGCTTCCCCGAGAGCTCGACGTCGAGCAGCGGTTCGGGGGCGCCGTTCCCCGCCGCCCGGAAAGCCCGGTCGTCGTAGTGGGCGTCACAGCCGAAGCGCTTCGCCAGCCGGCGCCCCCAGGCCCGGTCCTCGCCGCTGGCCTTGTAGCCCGGCCGCGGAACCGGCTCCTGGAGCCCGTGGAAGAGCTGGTAGACGGTGGGATGGGCGAAGCGCCCGGCCACCAGCACGTCCTCGTCGGGGAAGGAGATGGCGGCCCGCCGGTAGAGCTCGGTGGTCATGGCGCTGACCACGGGCTCCGCCTCGGCGGGATCCCGGGCCGTGCCCAGGCCCCACAGCACGCAGGGTGTCCCCCCGATGCGCTCCAGGGAGCCGAAGAGGAACCCGACGACCTCCTCGTCAGCCATGACCAGGCTCACGCGGGGGAACGACTCCACCTGCTGATCGAGGATCTTGTCGTCGAGGGGGCTACCGGAATCGCGCAGTAGCTGAGACAAAAGATCCAGTTCGGCGGGTTTCAGGGACGCGGAATCACGGATGTCGACGTCCATGGCGCACCATTCTGGCGCGGCGCCCTCCACCAGTAAAAGTCGGAGCCGATTTCAGTAGCGCTGAGTGGTCGCCCGGGCCAGGGCGAGGCCCTGCGGATCGACCACGACGCGGGTGCCGACCATCCGGTCCCAGGCCGTCTGACGCCCGTCCCCGGAGAAGATCAAAGCCCCGCCCACCAGCAGCGGAAGGCCCAGCAGGACGATGGACAGCAGCGTGAAACCGAACTGGAGCACCACGTTGCGCAGGAACATGTCACTCCAGGACGCCGCCTGCCCCGTGTCCTGGTGCACCACCCGATGGCCGAGGATGGCTTTGGCCGGCGACTGTCCCTGGGAGAAGGTGAAGCAGCTCCAGACCAGCCACCCCACCACCAAAGTGACCACCATGAGCAGCCCGTCGAGCAGAAACGCCCCCAACCGCTGCCCGAGACTCGCCGTCAACAGTTCCACCGGAGCGCTGGCGGCGGGCCCCGGCGCGGATGCCGTCCGAGGGGAATCGACGTAGGTGCTGCCCCAACTGGCCACATGCTCCGACCAGCCCTGACTGTCCCAGTACCGCAGCTCGAAGCGCCCCGAAGGGTCCCGGTACCAGCCCGCCGTCGGAGCAGAAGTCACAAGGGGTTCCACAAGGTCCCCTTCGGCACCCCCGCCGGCGTTCTTGAGCCCTACGCCGGCGCACCCCCTGGCGTATCCAGGCTCGGGTGGCGGTGGGAAAAACAAAGGCGCATTGAAGGGGGCGGGGGTTGTGTCCGGTGGCGGGTGCAGTCCGCCCTGCCACCCTTCAACCTTTTGGTGACAGATTCCGCCACCTGTCGGGCAAATCTGTCACCAAAAACTTGGGGGCCGTCCGGCACCCGCCGGGCGGACGCGCCCCGATCGCCCGCTCCCACACCCCCTTCAATGCGCCTTTTGGGGTTAGGCGCTAGAAGACGCCGTCCGACCCGAGGAGGACGCGAAGCTCGGCGTGGAGCCCGTTCCCCCCGGTCACCCCGAAGGCAGGCCCGAGCCGCACCACCGTGGTGCGCCGCCCGTCCTCCACGTGGATCAGCACCGGGCTCTCCCCGGAGTGGGCCTCCAGGACCCGCTTGATCTCGGCCAGGAAGGGCTCCGTGAGCCGGGACGCCGGTACCCGCAACCGGACGACGGGGCCGTCGCCGTCGAGGACCAGCTCGGGGAGGCGCACCTCCACCGCCACCAGCTTGGCCTGGTCGTCCCGCCGGTCCAGCCGTCCCTTGACGCAGACCACGGCGTCCTCGGTGAGGAGGTGGCCGTAGTCGGTCATCGTCCTCGGGAAGACGAAGACCTCGACGGCGGCCTCCAGGTCCTCGAGGACGAAAGTGGCCATCAGCTCGCCCCGCTTGGTGTAGCGGCGGGACAGGGCCGTGACCACCCCACCGACCACCGCCACCGCGCCTTCAGGCAGCTCCTTGACCTCGGTCAGGCTGTGCTCCACGTGCCGGGCCAGGGCCGCCTGGGCCCCCATGAGGGGATGGTCCGAGACGTAGAGGCCGAGCATCTCCTTCTCGAAGACCAGGCGCTGGGTCTTGTCGAACTCCACGTCGGGGATGTCCACCCGGTCGATCTCGGGCGGGCCGCCACCCGGGGAGGCGTCGCCGAAGAGGCTCATGACCCCCGCCTCGGCCTCCCGGCGGCGGGCCAGGGCGGCGTCGGCGATGCGCTCGAAGACGGCCAGCAGGCCCTTGCGGGGATGGCCGAGCGAGTCGAAGGCGCCCGCCTTGATGAGCGACTCCAGTGCCCGCTTGTTGAGCACCGATGGATGCGCCCGGGAGCAGAAGTCGGGGAAGTCGCGGTAGGGCCCGTTGGCCTCCCGCTCGGCCACGATGTGGACCACGATCCCCTCGCCCACGTTGCGCACGGCCGAGAGCCCGAAGGGGATCGCGGCTGCGCCTTCGGGGACACCCCGGGCCCCGGTCTTTCCCACGAAGTCGCTCTCGGCCACGTTCACGTCGGGGACGAGGACGGAGATGCCCAGCGCCCGGCACTCGGCCAGGTACACGGCCGTCTTGTCCTTGTCGTCCTTCACCGAGGTGAGCAGGGCGGCCAGGTACTCGACGGGGTGATGGGCCTTCAGGTAGGCGGTCTGGTAGGCCACGAAGCCGTAACCCACCGAGTGCGACTTGTTGAAGGAGTAGTCGGCGAAGGGTTCGATGATCCCGAACATCTTCTCGCCGAACTCCCGGCCATAGCCGTTGGTCTCGCAGCCGGCCACGAACTTGGAGCGCTCCAGGGCGATCAGGTCGCGCTTCTTCTTGCCCGTGGCCTTGCGGAGGTTGTCGGCCTCCTCCAGCGTGTAGCCGGCCAGACGCTGCGCCACCAGCATGAGCTGCTCCTGGTAGATCATCAGCCCGTAGGTGGGGCCGAGGATCTCCTCCAGGTCGGAGTGGTAGTAGACGACGGGCTTGCGCCCGGTCTTCCGCTCGGCGTAGTCGGTGTGCATGTTGGCGCCCATGGGCCCGGGCCGGTAGAGGGCCACCAGCGCGCACACGTCTTCGAAGGTGTTCGGGGCCAGCGAGCGCATGAGGGAGCGCATCGGCCCGCCCTCCAGCTGGAAGACCCCTACCGAGTTGCCCTTGCACAACATGTCGAAGGTGGCCGCGTCGTCGAGGTTCACGTTGTCGATGTCGGGCCGGCTGCCAGTGGAGGCTTCCACCAGCTCCAGGGTGCGGTCGATGACCGACAGGTTCCGCAACCCGAGGAAGTCCATCTTGAGCAGGCCCAGATCTTCCACGCCGTGCATCTCGTACTGGGTGACGATGGGTGAGTCCTCGGCCCGGCTCCCGTCCACCGGCTTGCGCTGGATGGGGAGATATTCGGTCAGGGGCTCCCGGGTGATGACCACCGCGGCGGCGTGGATCGAGTCCTGGCGCCGCAGGCCCTCCAGGCCGAGGGCGACGTCGACGATCCGCTTGGTCTCGGGATCCGTCTCGTAGAGGGCCCGCAGCTCTCCCGCCGCCTTCCAGCCGTCCTCGTACTTGTCCTGGCGGTCGAAGCAGGCGTGCAGGGGCGTGTCCCGGCCCATGACCAGCGGCGGCATCAGCTTGGCGATCTGGTCGCCCTTGCCGTACTGGTAGCCGAGCACCCGGGCCGCGTCGCGCACCGCGGCCCGGGCCTTGATGGTGGAGAAGGTGATGATCTGGGCCACGTGGTCGGCGCCGTAGCGCTCGGCGGCGTAACGGATCACCTCGCCCCGGTAGCGCTCGTCGAAGTCCATGTCGATGTCGGGCATCTGCTTGCGGCCCGGGTTGAGGAACCGCTCGAAGAACAGCCCGTAGCGCAGCGGGTCGATGTCGACGATGCGCAGGCAGTAGGCCACCGCGCAGCCCGCCGCCGACCCCCGGCCGGGCCCCACCCGGATGTTGCGATCCCGGGCATAGCGGATCAGGTCCCACACCACCAGGAAGTAGGCGGCGAAGCCCATGTCGGAGATGACCTTGAGCTCGTAGTCGATCCGGTCCCGGGCGTCGGCGGGAATGGGATCCCCGTAACGCTCCCGGGCCCCGGCCTCGGTCAGCTCCCGGAGGTAGGTCTCCTCGGTGTGGCCGGCGGGCACGGCGAAGGCGGGCAGGACGGCCTGGCCGAAGTTGATCTCGACGTCGGCCCGCTCCGCGATCCAGAGCGTGTTATCGCAGGCTTGCGGCAGGTCGGCGAAGAGGGCCCGCATCCGCTCGGCGGGCTTGAGCCAGAACTCCGGCGCCGTCGAACTTGAAGCGGTTGGGGTCGTCCTGGTTGGCGCCGGTCTGGACGCAGAGCAGGGCGTCGTGGGCCTCGGCGTCGTGCTGATGGACGTAGTGGCTGTCGTTGGTGGCCAGCAGCGGGGCGTCAAGGCGCTTGGCGATGTCGAGCAACAACGGGTTGACCCGGCGCTGATCGGCGATGCCGTGGTCCTGCAGCTCGATGAAGAACGACTCCTTGCCCAGGATGTCCTGGAAGCGGGAGGCGGCGGCAAGCGCCCCGTCGGGGTCGTCCTTGAGGAGCAGCTGGCACACCAGGCCTCCGAGGCAGCCGCTGGTGGCGATGAGGCCCTTGCCGTGGCGCTCGAGGAGGTCGAAGTCCAGGCGGGGCTTGTAGAAGAACCCCTCCAGGTAGGCGGCGGAGGACACCTTGATGAGGTTGCGGTAGCCCTCGTTGGTCTCAGCCAGCAGGGTGAGGTGGTAGATCTCCCGCTCGGAGCGCCGGGGCCGGTCGAAACGGGAGGCGGCCTCGAAGTAGCCCTCCATGCCGATGATGGGCTTGATACCCGCCTCGCGAGCCGCCTTGTAGAAGTCGAGGACCCCGTACATGTTGCCGTGGTCGGTGATCCCCACCGCCGGCTGACCGTCGGCCACGGCGGCGGCCATCACGTCGCCGATCCGGGCCGCCCCGTCGAGCATCGAGAACTCGGTGTGGAGATGAAGGTGGACGAAGGAAGAGCTCAAAAAGGTTCTCCACAGCCTGTGGATAAATTGGGGAAAATCACAGCGGTGTAACTAGAGTCGAGCGTACGGCGCCCCGCCCCGCGCTTCAAGCCCCATTACCCTCCCGCACGTGACGTTCTGCTCCACCTGCGGGACCCGCCTTCCCGCACCACCACCGGTCACCTGCCCCTCGTGTGGCGCGGCGCACTACCGCAACGCCAAGCCCTGCGCCGGGGCGCTCGTCATGCGCGACGGGAAGCTGCTCCTCATGCGCCGGGCCCACGAACCCTGGCTCGGGCGCTGGGACATTCCCGGGGGTTTCTGCGAGGCGGACGAGCACCCGGCGCAGACCGCGGCCCGGGAGGCCCGGGAGGAAACGGGGCTCGAGGTGGAGATCACCGGATTCCTGGGGATGTGGCTGGACCGCTACCCGGACCCGGCCGGGACCGCGGAGCAGGGCGTCACCCTGAACGCCTACTACCACGGCGTTCCGGTAGCGGGCGCCGCCGTTTCTGCGGCGGACCCGGCCGAGGCGGCCGAGGTGGCCTGGTTCGAACCGGAGGACGTGCCGAGCCCCATCGCCTTCCCCCACCACGCGGAAGCCGTGCTGGCGGCCTGGAAGGACGCAGTGAAGGAAGGGCGAACCGTCACTCCGTTGCCGGACCTGCCGCGATCGTGAGGTGGGCGCGATCCAGGCCCTGTGAAGGCTCGGATCGCGCCCGCCTTGCGTCTCAGCCGCCGGCGTTGCGGGCCCGGGAGCGGCGGACCATGTAGACGATGGCGGTGGCGCCGAGCACGGAGGCGATGATGCCGGCGTCATTCCGCCCGCCGGAGAGCAGGCGCACGACGATGCCGGCGCCGAAGGACCCGCCGATGCCCACCAGGATGGTCTGGGAGATCGTCATGGGATCGGGACCGGGCAGCGCCAGCCGGCCGAGACCTCCGATGATGGCCCCGCTGATGGCGAGGGCGATCAGGAAACCGAAGATTCCCACGTGTTCTCCTAGCTCGCTCGGCCGCGGCCGGCGAGGAGCGGGACGAGCATCTCGTCCGGGGTCAGGCTGCCGTGGCCGGCCACCAGCCGGGTCTCCTTGGGGTGGGTGGGATCCACGAAGGCGACCGATCCCCGCGCCGCCAGGGTCACGTCGCCGATCCGGGACAGCACGTCGCCCGGGGGTGGCTCGGGGCCGAGCCATCCCTCGTCCACCAGCCGGTCCCGGGTGAAGACCCAGGCCCGGTCACCGCACAGCTCCTCGGCCGCCTTGGCCAGAGCCTCGGTGCCGCCGGGACGGGCGTGCAGGTAGCGGAAGCGGGCGTCGCCCGCGTAGGCGATCACCATCTTGGCCAGGGGGCCCAACTCGACCCACTCGCCGAAGTGCACCTGGCCGTGGTCGGCCGTCACCACGAGGGCGGCGGTGGACGGCAGGGCCTCGAGCAGATCACCCACCAACCGGTCGGTTGACTCCAGCTCCGCGGCGAAGAAGCCGTCGACGAGGCCGTACTCGTGGGCCACCTTGTCCACGCCGTCGTAGTAGGCGTACACGAGCCGCTCCCCGGCGCCCACCAGACGGCGCACGTGCTCCACGAGGGTGGCGGTCGTGCGCCAGCCCACGAACGTGGCGCCGTTCATGTGGGCGTCGGTGAAGCCCGTGTGGACGAACTCGCCCCGGGTCACCACGGGGACGGGCCGGCCCTGAAAGGCGGGGATGGAGGCCACGGTGTCGGGTGCCGGGGGACGGCCTTCGGGCACGCGCCAGCGCAAGACGTCGAGCACCTGGCCTCCCACCCTCATGCGGTAGCCGACGATCCCGTGGCGGGCCGGCGGGGTGCCGGTGGCGATGGAGGTGAGGGCGGCGGCGGTGGTCGAGGGCGCCACGGTGGTGATCGACCGGCCCTCCAGGCCGGTGAGGACCGGGGGACGATGCTGCTCCAGGGCCTGCCAGCCCACGCCATCGAGCACGAGCAGGACCACCGCCTCGGCGCCGTTCAGGCACGACGGCAGCCAGTCGGCCGGACGCGTCCCCAGCAGGGCGGGAACCAACCCCGCCACCGAGGCGCCCAGGTAGTCGGGCAGGATCGGTTCCATCCGCTCAGGAGGCTAACCGGCTGAGGCCGCGCGACGATGGTCGATGTGAAGGTGTCGACGCGCGCCGACTACGCCGCCCGGGCCCTGCTGTCGATCGCCCTCCACGGCCATGACCGGCCCACCTCGGTGAAGGAGATCGCCGAACGCACCGGCCTGCCCCAGCCCTACCTGGAGCAGATCCTGCTGGTGGTGAAGGGCGCCGGCCTGGCCCGCTCCAAGCGGGGGGTGGGGGGCGGCTACGTGCTGGCCCGCCCACCCGAGGAGATCACTCTGGCCGACATCGTGTCCGCCTCCGATGGTCCCATCGCCACCTACTTCGAGGTCCAGGACCACCGGGAGGGGCACTGCGCCCTCCAGGACGTGTGGGTGGCGGTGTCGGAGGAGATGCGGACCCTCCTGGAGGGGTTCACCCTTGCCGACCTGGTGCAGCGGACACTCACGGGCCATCCGGACGAGCGTCCAAAGCTGACAGAACCTCTGCAAGTTCAGGGGGCAACGGATCACTGAAGCGGAGCGTCTCACCGCTGGCCGGGTGGATGAAAGCCAGCGAGGTGGCGTGGAGGAAGGGACGGCCGGGCTGGAGCGAAGGCCGATCCCCCCCGTAGGCGGCGTCCCCCACCACCGGATGGCCGATGGCCGAGAGGTGCACCCGGATCTGATGGGTTCGGCCCGTCTCCAGGCGGCACTCGACCAGAGCGCAGACCGGGTCTTCGTACTGGCGCTGGACCTCGTAGCCGGTGCGGGCGCTGCGCCCCTCCTCCTTCACCGCCATGCGGGTCCGCCGGCGGTCGGAGCGGCCGATGGGGGCGTCGATCGACCCCCGCCGGGACTCGAACCGGCCCCAGGCCAGGCCCAGGTAGACCCGCTCCACCTCATGGGCGGCCAGCGCGGCCGTCAGGGCGGCGTGGGCGGCGTGGGTGCGGGCCACCACCATGAGGCCGCTGGTGTCCCGGTCGAGGCGGTGCACGATCCCGGGTCGCATGGGGTCTCCCACGCCGGCGATGTCGGGGAAACGGTCGAGCAGGCCGCTGGCCAGCGTGCCGGTGGGGTGACCCGCCCCCGGGTGCACCACCAGGCCGGCGGGTTTGGACAGCACCACCACGTCGTCGTCGGTGTGGAGGACCGTGAACTCCACCGGCTCCGGCACCGGCGGCAGCTCGGGCGGCGGCTCCCCCGTCACCGCCACCTCCTCGCCCTCGGCCAGCCGGCGGCTCTTCGCCACCGGACGTCCGGCCACCGTGACGTCGCCCTCCTCCACCAGGGTGACGACCTCCGCCCGGCTCCAGCCGGTGAGGAGGGCGAGGGCCCGGTCCACCCGCTCGCCCGCCAGTGCGGCGGGGACCAGAAAGCGGCGCTCTGCTGTCATGTCCCCACCCACCAGCCGGTCCATGTCCCCACCCACCCGCCGGTCATCGGTCACGTCCGCCATCCCCGGATCAGGATGAGGATGACTCCGATGGTGATGGCCGAATCGGCCAGGTTGAACGTGGGCCAGAAGGACAGGTCGATGAAGTCGATGACGTGGCCCCGCAGGAACCCGGGGGAGCGGACCAGGCGGTCGATCAGGTTCCCCACCGCCCCACCCAGGACCAGCGCCAGGGTGTAGGCCGTCACCGGATCGGCCGTCCGCCGGGTGGTGCGCACGATGACCACCACCAGACCGGCAGCCAGGACGGCCAGGAAGGGCGTGAACCCGGTGAGGACGGAGAAGGCGCCGCCCGGGTTGCGGGTCAGGCGCAGGGCGAGAACATCGTCGATCAGCCGGACCGGGCCATCGGAGAGGGCGGCCACCGCCCAGGCCTTGGTCGCCTGGTCGAGCGCCACCACGGCGCCCGCCAGGAGGAACGGTCCCCAAGTGCTCCGCCGGTTGGACCGGACGTTGTCGTCGGGGATGCCTGCTGCCCCGGGCTCGGTCAGCGCCGGCGCTCCTCCCGCGACTTGCAGTCGATGCACAGCGCGGCATAAGGGAGCGCCTCGAGGCGGGCGACGGAGATCCGCTTGCCACAGCGCTCGCAGATTCCGTAGGTGCCGTCGTCCATCCGGCCCAGGGCCCGGTCGACCTCCTCCACCGCCGCCCGCGCCGAGGCGGAGAGGGCCAGGTCGCGCTCCCGCTCGATGTTGAGCGTGTCGCCCTCCCCGGACTCCTCGTCGAACTGGGTGTCGCCCTGCTCCCGCTCGGACGCGAGGGCTTCCGCCTCGGCGGCCAGGTCGAGGGCCTGGCGGAGGTAGGTCTCCCGCTCCTCCTCCAGCAGGCGGCGCAGCTTCTCCATCGTCTTGGGCGGGAAGGCGGGTCCGGTCGGTGCCGCCTTGACCGGTGCGGCCTTGGCCGGCGCTTTCGCCGGCGGTCTCGCCGGCCGCTTGGCCGGGGCGGTCGCCGCGGCCTTGGCCGGCGGCTTGTCCGGAGCCTTCTTGACCGGAGCCTTCTTGACCGGCGCCTTCTTGGCCGGCGCCGCTTTGGCCGGCGCGGCCTTGGCGGCCTTCTTCGCCGGGGCTTTGGCCGGCGCCTTGGCCGGCGCCGCCTTGGCCGGCTTCGGCGTCTTGACCGCTTTGACCTGGGCTTTTGTCGTCCGGGCGGGGGTCTTCGCCGCCTTGGAGGGGGTCTTGGCCGGTGTGGCCCCGGTCTTGGCCACCGCCGACTTCCCGGCCGTGGCCTTCGCCTTGGCCGCGACCTTTCCGGCCGCCGCTTTGAGCGCCTTGGCCGCCTTGACCACCGGAGCCGCGGCCTTGGCGTTGCCCGCCTTGGCCTTCCCGGTCGCCGGCTCCTTGAGGGACTCGCGGGTCCCCGCTCTTGCCATGGAGGTCCTTTGTGTCGCCGGGCGCCGTGGCCCGCTCGCAGTCAGGTCCGCGCAACAGGCACGTAATTTTACCTACGAGTCAACCTTTAACCGGCGGACCCTTACCAAGCGCCGCACAACAGGCACACGAAACCTTCTCTACGAGTCAACCTTTAACCGGCGGACCCCTGCGATCAGAGGGCGTGCCGCTTCCCGGCAGGCCCCCCGTCAGGTGTCTTCGCCTCATCCAGCGCCACCCGGAGGCGCTTGTCGACCTCGGCCGCGTCCACACCCCGCAGCCGGAAGCGCTTGGACCGTGACGTCGCCCCGCTGGTCAGCTCCACATCGCCAGGTGGCCACACCCAGCGCCTCGGCCAGCAGCGCCTGGGTCGCCTCGTTGGCCCGCCCCTCCACGGGCGGAGCGGCGACGCGCACCTTGAGGGCGTCGCCGTGGCGGCCCACCACCGCTGAGCGCCCCGCTCCGGGCTGGACATGGACGTTGAGGACCACGCCCTCTTCGCTCTCGTCGTAGAGGTCAGACAGGTCAGCCACGCCGGTACTCTACGCCGATGCCTTTTCCCCCCGTCGAAGGCAACGTGGACTTCGTGGCGCTCGAGGAGCGCGTCCTCGAGCGGTGGCGGACGCTCCGGCTCTTCGAGCAGAGCCTGCGCCGGCGCCAGGGGGCACCCGAATGGGTCTTCTACGAGGGTCCCCCCACCGCCAACGGCCGCCCCGGCCTCCACCACGTGTGGGCCCGGTCGTTCAAGGACCTCTTCCCCCGCTTCCACACCATGCGGGGCCGGTATGTGGCCCGCAAGGGCGGCTGGGACTGTCACGGCCTGCCCGTGGAGGTGGAGGTCGAGAAGGAGCTGGGGCTGTCGGGCAAGACGCAGATTCGGGACTACGGAATCGAGGCCTTCAACGCCCGGTGCCGGGACTCCGTCCACCGCTACGTGGAGGAATGGACGGCCCTGACCGAGCGCATCGGCATGTGGCTGGACACGGACGACGCCTACTGGACCCTCTCCAACGAGTTCATCGAGAGCGTGTGGTGGCTGTTCCGCCAGATGTGGGACCACGGCCTCATCTACGAGGGCTTCAAGGTCGTCCCCTACTGCGGCCGCTGCGGCACCGCAGTGTCCTCCCACGAGGTCGCCCAGGGCTACGAGGACGTCACCGAGGAGTCGGTCTACGTCCGCTTTCCCGTGGATGGCGAAGATTTCGACCTGCTGGTGTGGACGACCACACCCTGGACCCTCATCTCCAACGTGGCCGCGGCCGTGGGGCCGGAGATCGACTACGTCCGGGTGCTGCTACCCGATGGCGGGCGCGACGTGGTGATGGCCCGGGCCCGGGTCGAGGCGGTGCTGGGCGAGAACGCCGAGGTGGTTGGTCCGGTACCGGTCGCCGATCTGGTGGGCCGGCACTACCAGCGGCCCTTCGAGTTCCTTCCTGTCGCCGACACCGACTCCCGGGTGGTGGCGGCCGATTTCGTCACCACCGACGACGGTTCGGGGATCGTGCACCTGGCCCCCGCCTTCGGCGAGCCCGACCGGGAGGTGGGCGAGGCGGAGGGCCTCTCCACCCTCAACCCGGTGGACACCGCCGCCCGCTTCGAAGCGGTGGTGGCGCCCTATGCCGGGCTGTTCGTCAAGGACGCCGACCCGGCCATCATCGAGGACCTGCGGGCCGCCGGCCGGCTCCTCCGGACGGAGCGCTACACCCACTCCTATCCCCACTGCTGGCGTTGTGGCACCCCGCTCATCTACTACGCCAAGACGTCCTGGTTCGCCCGCACCCAGGCCAAGAAGGCCGAGCTGGTGGCCCAGAACGAAGCCATCAACTGGCATCCGGCCCACATCAAGCACGGCCGCTTCGGGGACTGGCTGGAGAACAACGTCGACTGGGCCTTGTCCCGTGACCGGTACTGGGGCACACCCCTGCCCGTGTGGCGCTGCGGGGAAGGCCACGACTGCTGCATCGGCTCGGTGGCGGAGCTGTCCGAGCGGTCGGGACGGGACCTGGCCGACCTCGACCTGCACCGGCCCTTCGTCGACGCCGTCAGCTTCCCCTGCCCCGTGGAGGGGTGCGGGGCCGAAGCCCGGAGGATCGATCCGGTCCTCGACGCCTGGTTCGACTCCGGGTCGATGCCCTCAGCCCAGTTCCACCACCCGTTCGCCGGCGACGGCGTGTTCGAAGCCCGCTTCCCGGCCGACTTCATCTGCGAGGCCATCGACCAGACGCGGGGCTGGTTCTACTCGCTGCTGGCCGTCAACACCCTGGTGTTCGGGTCCACTCCCTACCGCAACGTGGTCTGCCTGGCCCACGTGGTGGACGTCGACGGCCAGAAGATGTCGAAGTCGCGGGGCAACGTCCTCGACCCCTGGGAGATCCTCCGGTCCAAGGGCGCCGACGCCCTGCGCTGGTACTTCTTCTCCGCCGGCAGCCCGTGGACCAACCGCCGCGTCTACGAGGCGGGCATCGACGAGTCGATCCGCAAGTTCCTGCTCACGCTGTGGAACACCCTGTCGTTCTTCGGCACCTACGCCAATCTTTCTGCGGGGGACACCCCCGACTCCCCGGGTCCGGGTGGTTGGTCCGCGCCGCCGGCGGGGACCCCCGTGGCGCCGTCGACCCATGTGCTCGACCGCTGGATCCGCTCGCGCCTGGCCGCCACCACCCAGGAGATGACCGACGCGCTGGAGGGCTACGACACCCTGGGCGCGGCGGGTTCGCTCGAAGCCTTCGTCGACGACCTCTCCAACTGGTACGTGCGCCGCTCCCGGCCCCGCTTCTGGAAGGCCCGCGACGTTGCCGCCTTCGCCACCCTGCACCACTGCCTGATCACGGTGTCGCGGCTGCTCGCCCCCTTCTGCCCCTTCGTGGCCGACGAGATCCACCGCATCCTGGCCGGGCCCGGAGCGGAGGAGTCGGTGCACCTGGAGGACTGGCCGGAGGTCGACACGGGCGCGCTGGATCCCGGACTGGAGGCGGAGATGGCCGTGGCCCGGCGCCTGGTCGCTCTGGGCCGGGCGGCCCGGGGGGACGCCCGCCTCAAGGTCCGCCAGCCCCTACGCCGGGCTCTGATCCTGCTGCCCCGGAACGAGACGATCTCCGCCGACGTGGCCGCCCAGGTGTCCGAGGAGCTCAACGTCAAGGCGCTCGAGGTGGTGTCGAGCCTGGAGGGACTCATCACCTACTCGGTGGTGCCCAACTTCCGGGCCCTGGGGCCGCGCCTCGGGCCCGCGGCTGCCGGCGCTCAAAGCCGCCCTGGCCGGGGCCGACGGCGCCACCGTCCGCCAGGCGCTGGAGGAGACCGGCCGCTTCGTGGTCGACATCGACGGCGAGCCGATCGAACTGGGCCCGAGACGACGTCGAGGTCCGCGCCACCGAGCACGAGGAGCTGGCCCTGGCCCAGGACGGCCCCTACGCCGTGGCCCTGGATCTGGCCCTCGACGAGGACCTCCGCCTGGAGGGCCTGGCCCGCGAACTGGCCCGGGCCCTCAACGACCACCGCAAGGCCATCGGTCTGGCCATCGCCGAGCGCATCACCGTGGTCCTGTCGGCCACCGGACCGGTGGCCCAGGCCGCCCAGCGCCACGGTGACTGGATCGCGGGCGAGGTCCTGGCTGTCGGCTGGCGGGTCACCGGGGCCGACGGCCTCGCCGGCACCGTCCTCGACGTCGACGGCTCCCCCGTCGAAGTCGCCATGGAGCGGGCCTGACCGACCGGGCTCAGCGGTAGCGGCCCAGCACGCTCTCGATGCGCTGGAGCACGCCCGCCCGGGCCTTGTGGCGCTTCTCGTAGGCGCGCACCGCCTTGAGCTCGTCGACCGACAAGCTCGGGATCTGCGCCGTGATCTGGGCCACGGTCAGGCTGTCGTAGTCGGCGATGGGAAGGGACAGCGCCGCTTTCGACGGTCCCTTGGGCCGCCGCCTTGGTCGGGCGGGGGGCGACGCCACCACCCTCGCGGGCCAGCAGCACGTCGATCCGGGAGAGCACGCTGGTGCGGGCCTTGGTCGCCGCCTCCTCCTCCCGGACCATCTTGAGGTCCTCGGCGTCGAGCTCGGCCAGCAGCGGGAGGATGTCGTTGGCCCGCAGCTCGTCATAGCGGTCGATGGGGAAGTCCCGCATGATCTCGATCTCGTCGTAGCCGGTGTCTCCGGCGTCGCCGCCCGCCTCCATGGGAAAGTCGGACGCGGCCCAGTCCGCGCCCCACTCCGGCTGCGGCTCGGCCCACTCGACGGCGACTTCGGATTCCGGCTGCTCTTCCTCTTCCTCTTCCTCGCTCGGCCGGGGCCCATTCGCCGGTCTCGGCCTCCAGCAGCGCGTCGACCCGGGCCAGGATCCACGGATGCGCCCGGCCCGACGCCTCGCGCTGGCGGACCATCTCCAGCTCCTGCGGCTCGAGGTCGCCGAGGAGAGGCAGCACCTCGACCACCTCGAGCTTGTCGTAGTTCGGGATGGGGAAGGTCCGGCCCGCGAAACGCCCCGGCTCCTGGCGCCGGTTCGCGTTCCGGTTCTGCAGGCCGGGGACCGACCGGCTCCGGGGCCCGGCCCACCTCGGGAACCGAGATGGTGTCGTCCGCCATCGGGTCGGCGGACACCGTGTCGGGACGGGGACCGGCCGGCTCCGCCTCGCTGACGGGGCGGGGCCGGCTCTTGAGCACGGCGACCACCAGCAGCAGTCCGGCCAGCGCCGAACAGCCGATGGACACGAAGATGAGGGGGAGATCCTTGGTGAGGAACAGGCCCGACAGGAGAAAGATCGTGGCCACGATCACCAACAGGAAGCTCACCAGGAGCACGGGCCCACCGTCCTAGGAAACGCCGTTGACGGAGCGGATCGTAGCCGTGGGGCCGCCACCCGCACGCCGTCAGGAACGGCGGCGGGTCGAGGACCCGGGTCGCCCGTTGTCGGCGAGCTCGTCGTCGATGACGACGAGGGCCTCGGTGGGCGGCCCACCTTCGCCTTCGGCCCCGTTGCCGTTCCCGTTGCCGTTGCCGTTGCCGTTCCCGTGCCCGTGGGGGGCGTCGGCGACCGGTACCGCGGCGCTCTCCGCCCCGGCGGGCATCCGGCGCCCACTCCGCCTCGGCCGGGGCGGCCTCGGCTTGCGGCTCGGTCCCGGCTTCCACGTCGGACAGGTCGATCTCGTGCAGCTCCGGCCGGTGCGGCGATGGCAGCTCGGCCCGGCGTTCCAGGTCCTCGAGCTCCCGTTCCAGTACGGCCCGCAGCCGCCCCCGGTAGTCGGCCTGCACCCGCTCGAGGCCGTCGATGTCGATGGTGAGCATGTCGCGCCGGGCCGACAGCTCGGACACGATCGCCGCGTACTTCTGTTGCTGCGCCTCGCCCAGCGACCGCGCCTGCTCCTCCGCCTCGGTGACCATGGCCAGGGCCCGGTCCTCGGCCTCCTCCACCAGCTGGCGGGCCTTCTCGTGCGCCGAGGTGACGGTCTCGTCGGCCGTGCGCTGGGCCAGCAGCAGCGTCTGGCGGAGGACGCTCTCCATCTCCCGCCCGCTGGAGGCCTCCTGCTCCACCTGACCGATGCGTTCCTGGAGGAGCCGGGTGCGTTCGTGCATCCGCTCGAGCGTCACCGCGGCGCGCTCGAGAAGCTCTTCCACCTCGTCGGGCCGGTAGCCGCGGAACGCCTCCCGCAGCTCGGCGTTCCGGAGATCGTGCGGGGTCACGTCCATAGGTTCGATCCTAATGACGGAGGGTCGACAACTGGTGGACCCTACGTGAGATGCCCGTCGAGTCCCGCTAAAAGAGACCGACGCGGCCGCAGCTGGAGCACGGGGCCCTGGAGGATCTGGATGCCGATGAACGCCACCAGGGGCGACAGGTCGAACATGCCCAGGGGCGGGATCACGCGGCGCAGCGGTCCGAGGACGGGTTCGGTCAACTCGAAGAGGATCGAGGCGATGGAGGCCATGGTGGTCCCGGGCTGCACCGGGAACCACGACAGGATGATCCGCCCGATGAGCACCAGGAAATAGACCTGGAGCAGCGCGCAGATGATGCTCTTCAAGGTGTCGGCTCCCTGTCAGGCGCGGTAAAGGCCCCGGGCCTGGAGGCGTTCCTTCTCCTCCTGGGAGACCTCGACGTTGGAGGGGGTGAGGAGGAAGACCTGGTCTGCCACCCGCGACATGGAGCCGCCCAGGGCATAGGCGAGCCCGGAGGAGAAGTCGATGAGGCGCCGCTGGAGGTCACGGTCCAGACCCTGGAGGTTGAGGATCACCGGTTGGTTGGCCTTCAGCCGGTCGCCTACCTCCTGGGCGTCGTTGAACCCGCGGGGCTCGACGACGTGGACCCGGGCCGCGTCTGCGAGGAGGGCATGGTGCGCACCACGCTAGGCCGTGGCGGGCCCGGGTTGTCCTCCCGGGGCAGCGGCCGGACATTGGGGGCCGGTTCGGCGGCGCGCCCCGCCGGCGCCGGCTCGTCCTCGCCGTCGGGCTCGTCGACGAGGCCCAGGTAGACCATTGCCCGTCGCCACATCGAAGCCATCGACCCTGCCTCCTCGGAGTACCGGTGCCTATCGTTGCACGCCCGGCGGCGCCGGACGTGGACCGAACAGGGCCCGACCGAGACGGACCATGGTGGCGCCCTCCTCGACGGCCATCTCGAAATCGTCGCTCATGCCCATGGACAGCTCGGCCAGGTCCAGGCGCCCGGCGAGCTCCCGCAGGGCGGCGAAGGCCGGGCGGGGATCGCAGCCCCGGGCGGGCACGGTCATGAGCCCCTCCACCGACAACCCCTCGGGCCCGCAGGCCGTCCACCAGGGCTGGAGCGTCGGCGGGCCGGCAGCCCCCCTTCTGGGGCTCGTCGGAGGTGTTCACCTCCACCAGCACCCGCCCCCCGGCCTGGCGGTGGGCGATGGCCTCCCCCGCCTCGGCCCGGTCCACCGAATGCCACAGGGCCACGTGGGGAGCGAGGGCGGGCACCTTGTTGCGCTGGAGCCGCCCGACGAAGTGCCACGCCGGGGCGTAGGGGGCGAGGTCGGCGAACCTTGGCCAGGAGCTCCTGCGCCCGGCTCTCACCGAGGTCGCGGACGCCGGCCCCGAGCACCTCGTCGATCCGGCCCACATCGACGCCCTTGGTCACCGCCACCAGCCGCACGCTGTCCTCGGGACGCCCGGCCCGGCCGGCGGCCCGGGCCAGCCGGCGTCGCACCTCGGCCACCGCCTCCCCGGCGGTCCGGCGAAAAGCCCGCCGGCACCGTCACCGGCGGCCCGGGGTCCGGGGTGTCCCCGGTGGAGCGGCGGCGACGAGCATGGCCTGCAGGCCCGTCCGACCGTCGCGACGGTGGGAGAAGTGCACGCGGGGAACACGAGGTGCACACGCCGACCTCGGTGATCCCGGCGACCCCGGCCTTGGACAAGGCGGTCCGCACCGCGGCGGGCACGTCGAGGGCCAGGTCCCCGGAGGCCGTCCGGCTCCTGACCTCGGCCCCGAGGCGCGCCGCCGACGAGGTCGAGGTCGCCGGGCGAGAACTGGTAGCAGCACGGGTGGATGCACGGTCCCACCACCGCCGCGGGCGGCTCCCCGGCCATCTCCGCCACCTGCGCCACCGCCGCCTCCAGCACCCCGGCGGCGAGGCCGCGCCAGCCGGCGTGGACGGCTCCCACCACCCCGGGGCCGACCAGGGCCACCGGGGCGCAGTCGGCGGTGAGGATGGCGAGCACGGCATCGGATCCGGTGCTGACCGAGGCGTCAGCCTGGGGGAGCGCGGTTGAATCTACGGGGACACCCCGTACCCCGGGGGGGTCCTGGGACCCGGCCACGAAGACCTCGGCGCCGTGGACCTGATGCAGACAGGTCCACGCCTCGGGTTCGGCGGCCCGGCCGCCGAGGCCGGCGCCGATCCGGCGCCGGTTCTCGGCCACGGCGGCGGGATCGTCGCCCCGGCCGTAGCCGGCGTTGGCCGTATCAAAAGGCGGGGCCGAGACCCCTCCAGTACGGTCACTGAAGAGGATCTCGGCCCCGGGAAGGGACAGGCGGCCCCAGCCAGGCACTGTGGCGTGCTACCTACCCGTCAACCACGCGGGTTGAGGAAGGACGGCACGTCGAACTCGTCCTCGGCCAGCTCGTCGTCGGGCAACTCGAGCTCGTCGAGGTCGCCGGTGCTCTCGTCGGAGTAGCGCAGGTCGACGACCCGGCGCTCGGCCGAACGGGTGCGCTCGCCGTCGAAGCGGTCGAACCCGGCGGCGATCACCGTGACCCGCACCTCGTCCCCGAGGGCGTCGTCGATGACCGTCCCGAAGATGATGTTGGCGTCGGGATGGGCGGCCTGGGCGATGAGCTCGCAGGCCTCGTTGACCTCGGACAGGGCGAGGTCGTTCGGCCCGGAGATGGACAGCAGAATGCCCCGTGCCCCCTCGATGCCCGCCTCCAGCAACGGAGACGACACCGCCGCCCGGGCGGCGTTGACGCCCCGGCCCTCGCCCGCGGCCAGGCCGATGCCCATGAGGGCGGAGCCGGCGTTGGTCATGATCATCTTCACGTCGGCGAAATCGGTGTTGATCAGGCCCGGCGTGGTGATGAGGTCGGTGATCCCCTGCACGCCCTGGAGGAGGACCTCGTCCGCCGCCTTGAAGGCGTTCACGAGCGCGGTCTTCTCGTCGATCACCTGCAGCAGGCGGTCGTTGGGAATGATGATCAGGGTGTCGACCTTCTCCTTCAGCTTGCGGATGCCGTCCTCCGCCTGCATGGACCGCTTCCGGCCCTCGAAGGAGAAGGGCCGTGTGACCACGCCCACGGTGAGGGCGCCGAGCTGCTTGGCGATCTCCGCCACCACGGGCGCTCCGCCGGTGCCCGTCCCGCCGCCCTTGCCGGCGGTGATGAACACCATGTCGGAGCCCTTCAGGATCTCTTCGATCTCGTCGCGGTGCTCCTCGGCCGCGGCCCTTCCGACCTCGGGGTCGGAGCCGGCGCCGAGGCCGCGGGTGAGCGTACGGCCGATGTCCAGCTTGACGTCGGCGTCGCTCATGAGCAGCGCCTGGGCGTCGGTGTTGATCCCGATGAATTCGACGCCCTTCAAGCCGGCGTCGACCATACGGTTGACTGCGTTGCAACCTCCGCCGCCAATACCGACGACCTTGATCACAGCCAGATAGTTCTGAGGAGCGCCCACCATCGCCAACCTTCCCTCCATCGAGGCTTCCGCCGTGTTTCTCCGCCCGCCCCAGCTGATCAAGCTCTAGTTGAGCTTTAGGGATTGAGGTTGAAACCTCTGGTTCCCATTCAGAGAGTAACTGGGGTTCGGAAGGGGCGCAATTGCCGTCAAAAAGGGCAGGTGGGGACAACCTTCCGATCAATCCCGGGGGCCGGGAGTGGTCGGCGCCGCCGGTTGAGCGCCCGCCGGCGGCCCGACCGGGACCACCACGGGGACGCTCGGCACCCGCACGTCGACCGCAACCACCGGCCGGTCACCGAGATGATCGAGCAGGGCACCGAGGGCGGCGACCTTGGCGTCGAGGTGCTCGGGCGGGCCGAACTGGACGTCGCGCCCGCCGACCCGAAGGGTGACGGCCTCGCCGGCCACGGCGGCGGTGGACACCTGACGGCGCAACGGTTCTGTGAGCGCCAGGTAGGCGTCGAGGGCGGGACGGGCCCCCCGCAGCCACTCCCCGGGCGGAAGGATCTCGCCCGCTCCGGTCACCTCGGGCAGGTCGGCCGGACGGTCGGGACGGTCGGCCAGCACCCGGCCGGTGCCGTCGAGCAGGGCGAAGCCACCGGCCGGCCTGCTGGCGAAGGCGGCCGGCATGCGCTCGGTGAGCCGGATCCGCACGCGGTTGGGGAAGACGCGCTCCACCCGGGCCGAGCGCACGAAGGGCAGGGCTTCGATCCGCCGGGCGACGGCGGTGGTGTCGACCTCGGCCAGCGGCACCCGGTGGAGCGGTTCCGCCGCCTCCGCCGCCTCGGCCGGCGAGACCAGGAAGGACCCCAAGACCTCGACGTGGTCGACATCGAAGACCGCCGAGCGCGACCCTGACCACAGCAGGGCGGCCACGGTGGCCACGGCGAGGACGGCGGTGAAGGCCCGCCCGGCCCGGGAGCGGGGCAGCCAGCTGGGATCCAGCTTCGGGAGGCGGAAGGCCGGCATCCGCTTGAGGACCCGCCGGGCGGCGGTAACCGGTCGCTTCACCAGGCGCGGCGCGGCGGCGATCGGGTTCACGCCGCCGCTCCCCCCGGCGCGTGGGACGTGCCCACATCGTCGGGCCGTTCACCGCTCCACGCATGACGTTCGCCGGCCCAGGCGGCGGGCGCGCCGGGGCGGGCACCGGGCTCGCCGGCAAAGCCGATCCGGCGCAGTTCGGGGACCAGGCGCACGCCCGTCTCCGCCTCGACCCGCCGGACCACCTCGGCCACCAGGGCGACGACGTCACGGGCGGTCGCCCCGGGCTCGGCCTGAAAGAAGTTGGCATGGCGTTCCGACACCCGGACCCCGCCCACCGCCAGTCCCTTCAGCCCGCAGGCGTCGATGAGCCGGCCGGCCGAGTCGCCCGGGGGGTTGGTGAACACCGATCCGGCGTTGGAGCCCCCGGGCTGGTTGGCCCGGCGCCAGCGCACGACCTCGTCGATGCGGGCCTCGCAGGCGGCGGCGTCATCCGGCCAGGCGTTGAACTCGGCCGCCACCACCACCTGGGAGGGACGCACGGCGGAGCGGCGGTAGCCCAGACCGAGATCGCCCGGGACGTGCTCCTCGATCGCTCCGTCCCCGGCCAGATCGGCCAGCCAGACCCGCCGGAGCACCTCGACGGTCTCGCGCCCGTGGCCTCCGGCGTTCATGCGCACCGCACCGCCCACCGAGCCGGGGATGCCCACGAAGAACTCGAGCCCGGCCAGCCCGGCACCGGCGCTGCGCCGGGCCAGGACGGGAAGCGCCAGCCCCCCACCGGCCCACACGGTGGCGGGGTCTCGTCGGGGACACCCCGGGCCCCGGGGTCGGAGGACCCGGAATTCAGCCAGCTCGCCGTTGAGCACCACGGCCACGCCTTCGAACCCCTCGTCGGCCACCACCAGGTTCGAGCCCCGTCCGACCACCAGGACCGGAACGCCGTCGGGCAGGGCCGAGGCCAGGGTGGCGACGTCCTCGGCCGTGCTCGCCCGCACCAGAACGGCGGCAGGGCCGCCGAGGCGGTAGGTGGTGAGTTCGGCGAAAGGAACTTCGTGGCGCACCTGCCCGGGGAGGAGCCTCTCCAGGTGGCTCGCCACCTGCTCGACGCTCACGTGACTCCCTCCGCGGCGCGGCGCCACTCGTCGGGCAGGGAGGTGACGTCGCCCGCCCCCAGGGTCACCACGAGGTCGCCGGGGCGGGTGAGCCCGGGCAGGCGCTCGAGGAGGTCGGCCCGCTTGGGCAGGTAGAGCACCCGGGCCGCCGGGCGGGCCTCGCACACCGCCTGGAGCACCAGGCGACCGGAGACGCCCGGCTGGGGCGGCTCGCCGGCGGCGTAGACGTCGGTCAGGACCACGATGTCGGCGTCGTCGAAGGCGTCGCCGAAATCCCGCCACAGGCGGGCGGTGCGGCTGTACCGGTGGGGCTGGAAGACGGCCACCACCCGCGACCAGCCGCCCTCTTTGGCCGCCGCCAGGGTGGCTTTGACCTCCCCGGGAAGGTGGGCGTAGTCGTCGACCAGGCTGACCCCGTCCACCTCGCCGTGGAACTGGAACCGGCGGGCCACCCCGGCGAACCGGCCCAGGGCGGCCCGCACCGCGTCGAAGGGGACGCCGATCTCGGTGCACACCGCGGCGGCCGCCGCCGCGTTGCGGGCGTTGTGGATCCCGGGGGCGGGGAGGACCACCTCCCCCAGCGGGGTGCCGGCCCGGTGCAGCGTGAAGCGGCTTCCGCCGCGCTCGCCCGCATAGCCCGTGATGCGGTAGTCGGCGGTCTCGGCCGTGCCGTAGGTGATCACCCCGCCGACCTCGGCGCCCAGACGGGCGGCCACGGGGTCGTCGGCGCACACCACCCGGGGCCCGGGGGCGGCGGCCAGATACTGGGCGCAGGCCGCCTCCAGCGCGGCGAAGTCGCCGTAGTGGTCGAGGTGGTCGGGCTCCACGTTGGTGAGGACGACCGCCTCGGGGGCGATCTCGATGAAGGTCCCATCGCTCTCGTCCGCTTCCACCACCAGCCACTCGCCCTCGTCGTAGGCCGCGTTGCTGCCGACCTCGTTGGGCTCGCCGCCGATCAGGAAGGAGGGCTGCCACCCGGCGGCCCGCAACACCAGCGTCGTCATGGTCGACGTCGTGGTCTTGCCGTGGGTGCCGGAGATGGCCACCGTGCGCCGGAGGTCGACGATGCTGGCCAGCGCCTCGGACCGGCGCAGGACGGGCACTCCCCGCTCCCGGGCCGTCACCACTTCGGGGTTGGAGGCCGGGATGGCGGTGGAGACGACGACGGCGTCGAGTTCGGCGGGGAGCAGGGCGGCGTCGTGGGGGACGTGGACGTCGACCCCGAGGAGGCGCAGGCGTTCCAGGCCCCGCCACGCCTTGAGGTCGGAACCGGAGACGGTGTGGCCCAGGCGGGCGAGGATGGCCGCGATGCCGCTCATGGCCATCCCGCCAACGCCCACGATGTGGACGCGCCGGGGCTGGGAGAGGTCGAGGCTCACCGTGCCGCGTCTTCCACCAGGTCGGCCAGGCGGTCGGCGGCGTCGGGATGCCCGACGCCGGTGGCGGCCTTGCCCATGGCACCGAGCCGGGCCGGATCGCCGAGCAGCGGAGCGAGCTCGGCGGCCAGGCGGGCGCCGTCGCATTCGCCGTCGGGCACCAGTACCCCGGCGCCCGCCTCCACCAGGGCCAGGGCGTTGTGGGTCTGGTGGTCGCCGGGGGCTCCGGGCAGGGGCACCAGCACCGACGGCACCCCGGCCACCGCCAGTTCGGCCACGGTGGTGGCGCCGGCCCGGCACACCATCAGCGTGGCCGTGGCGTAGAGGCGGGGCATGTCGTCCTCGTAGCGGACGAGGTGGTAATCGAGCCGGTCACCCGGCCGGCGCAAGCCGTCCAGGGCGGCAACGGTCTCATCGTGGCCGGCGGCGCCGCTCACGTGATGGACGGCGACGTCGTCCCGGGACCGCCACAGGTCGTAGAGGCCGAGTGCCGCCTGGTTGAGGCGCCGGGCCCCGAGGCTCCCGCCGAAGATGACCACCAGCGGCGGCGTGGACGCCGGATCGCGTACGACGCCGGCCACCGCCGCTCGGACCGGGTTGCCCGTCACCACCGCACCGGCCAGCGGGGTCCCCGGCAGGGAAACGGCGGCCCGGGAACCGAGGCGGACGGCGATGCGGTTGGCCAGACCGGGAGCGGCGTTCTGCTCGTGGACGACGACCGGGATGCGCAGCGCCCGGGCGGCCAGGATGCAGGGCAGGGAGGCGTAGCCGCCGACCCCTACCACCACCTTGGGCCGCCGGCGGCGCACCAGGCGGGTGGCCCGGACCACCGCCGTCACGGTCTGGCCGGCCACGGAGATGTTCTCCGCCGTAAGGCGGCGTTGGAGCCCCCGGCCGGGCAGGAGGTCGATACTGAAGCCGGCGGCGGGCACGGCGGTGGCCTCCAGGCCACGGGCGCTGCCCACCCAGTGAATGGAGGACCGGTCGTGGCCCCGGGCCACCAGGGCTTCGGCCAGGGCCAGCCCGGGATACACGTGGCCTCCGGTTCCCCCGCCCGTCACCATGGCGAACGTCACCTCACCGGCCCTGGCGGGCGACGTTGAGCAGCACGCCGGCGGCGGCCATGGTGAAGAGCAGGGCCGATCCGCCGAACGACACGAACGGCAGGGGCACGCCCGTCACCGGCAGCAACCCGGTGACGGCTCCGATATTGACCAGCGCCTGGCCCACCACCCACCCGGTGATTCCGGCGGCCAGCAGGGTCCCGAACCGGTCGGGGGCCCGCAGGGCGGTCCGGATGCCGAACACGGTGAGGGCCCCGAAGAGGAAGACCACCAGGGCGCAGCCCACCAGGCCGAGCTCCTCGCCGATGACGGCGAAGATGAAGTCGGTGTGGGCGTTGGGCAGGAACAGCCACTTGGCCCGGCCGGCCCCGAGCCCCACCCCCGTCCAGCCGCCGCTGCCGAGGGCGATGAGCGACTGGGCCACCTGGTAGCCGCCGGCCTGGGCGTGAACGGCGGAGAAGGGGTCGATGAACGACAGGAGCCGGGCCCGCCGGTAGGGCTCGACGACAGCCAGCACGGCTCCGGCGCTGACGCCACACACCCCCAAGGTGACCAGGTGACGCATCCGCAGGCCGCCGACGAACAGGACGCTGCCGGTGAGGATGGACATCACGATGGTGGTGCCCATGTCGGGCTGGAGCATGACCAGGGCCCCGAAGAAGCAGAGCACCATGACGACCGGTCGCAGCACCTCCCGCCAGTCGCCCACCAGCGGGGCGCGGCGGGTGAGGACGTCGGCGGCGTAGACGAGGATGGCCAGCTTGGCCAGCTCCGAGGGCTGGAACCGCAGGGCGCCGATACCGAGCCAGCGGGTGGAGCCGTTGGCGGCAACGCCCACACCGGGCACGAGCACCAGGATCAGCAGGGCGGCGGAGGCGACCAGCAGCAGCCCGACATGGCGCTGGAGACGCCGGTAGTCGAAGCGGGAGGCGGCGGCCATCGCCACCAGGCCGAGGATGGTCCACAGGAACTGGCGCTTGAAGAAGAGCCAGGACGACCCGTAGTTGGCCAGGGCCTCGACGGACGACGAGGACAGGACCATGACCAGGCCGACCAGGTTGAGGACCAGGATGTTGGAGAGGAGGGCGTAATAGGCGGGTGGACGGGCCTGACCGCCTTCCCGCCAGACGGCGCGCACGGCCCGGATCGCTTTGCCGATGCCCGCCGGCGGCCGTCGCGGCCGGGACGGAGCCGGCTCGGGGCGCGACCGGGCCCGGGGCCCGGAGGGCTTGCGGGGTCGGGGCGGGGCTTCAGCCCTCGTCCCCACCGCACTCCTCGATCAGGGTCGCCACGCAGGCGGCGAAGTCGTCGCCCCGGGCGGCGTAGCCCGGATACCAGTCGAACGAAGCG
Organism: uncultured Actinomycetes bacterium; assembly: GCA_963789165.1. GTDB lineage: Bacteria > Actinomycetota > Acidimicrobiia > IMCC26256 > BP-133 > CAWBJP01. The sequence goes on along the minus strand of CAWBJP010000002.1, from coordinate 254,828 downwards.
CAGGCCGGCGAGAGCAGGACGGTGTCGCCCGGCTCGGCTCGGGCGGCCGCGCTCCGGACTGCTTCGGCCATGGAGCCCGCCTCCGCCACCGGGACGAGGCCCTCGAAGGCGGCGACGACCTCGCCCGCCGCCTCACCGATAGCCACTACGGCCCGCATGCGGTCGGCCCGGGTGGCGAGCACGGACAGGTCAAGGCCCTTGTTTCGGCCACCGGCCACGAGCACCACGGAGTCGTAGCCGGAGATGGCGGCCAGGGCGGCATGGGGGTTCGTGGCCTTGGAGTCGTCCACGAAGGTCACGCCCCGAGTTTGGCCCACCGGAGTCGTCCGGTGGGGGAGCCCCGCGAACGACCGCAGCACCTGGGCCACCGAATCGACCGGAGCGCCGAGGTCGAGGGCAGCCGCGGAGGCGGCCAGGGCGTTGGCCACGTCATGGGGGGCACACCGGCGCAGGTCGCTGACCGGCACCACCAGGGGCTGGCCGAGGTGAAATCCGGCCGTGCGGGCGGGGGCGGCCTCCGCCGCCCGGGCCACCGCCGGGTCGTCGAGGTTGTAGACGAGGAGGTCGTCGCCGGCCTGGTTGGCGAAAATCTTCGCCTTGGCCGCCACGTAGGCGTCGAAGTTGGGGTGCCAGTCCAGGTGGTCGTCGGCCGCGTTGAGGAACACGGCCACCCGGGGACGGAACTCACGCGTGAACCGCAACTGGAAGGAGGACACCTCGGCCACGACGACGTCGACGGGGTCGTGGACGGCGTCGATCAGGGGCCGGCCGATGTTCCCGGCGGCGACGGCCTTCATGCCCGCCGCCGTCAGCATTTCCGCGATGAGGGTGGTGACCGTCGTCTTGCCGTTCGTGCCCGTGATGGCGACGAGCGTCTTCCCGAGATCCCGGGCCGCGGTGGCCGCCAGCTCGATCTCGGAGAGAATCGGGACGCCGGCGGCGTCGGCCAGGCCGTAGACGGGATGCGCCTCGGGCACACCCGGGCTGGGGACGACGACGTCCGCCGCCTCCACCAGCCGGGCGAGCTCGGCCGGCGCGGGCGCGCCCACCACCTGCACGCCGAGGGCCTCCAGCCGGGCGGCGCGCTCGGCGACCCCCGCGGCGTCGGGGCGGTCCTCGATCACGGTGACGGGCCCGTCGCTGATCGCCCGGGCGGCGACGGCCTCACCGGTCACCCCTAGTCCGATGACGAGGAGGTGGGCGCGATCGGCGCCCGGTGAGGGCCTCAAGCGCGCCCACCTCGTGTCAATCGAGGGCTCCGGAGGCGATGAAGTCGGCGTAGAACAGCCCGAGGCCGAAGGCCACGAACAGGCCGGTGATGAGCCAGAAGCGCACGATGACGGTGAACTCCGGCCAGCCCGCCAGCTCGAAGTGGTGGTGGATGGGGGCCATGCGGAAGACCCGGCGCTTGAAGCCCCGGAACGACACCACCTGGATGACCACCGACACCGTCTCGAGCACGAACAGCCCGCCCAGGACGGGCAGCAGCAGGTGGGTCCGGGTGAGCAGGGCGAGGCCGGCCAGCGCGCCACCGAGGGCCAGCGAACCGGTGTCGCCCATGAAGATGCGGGCCGGCGCCGCGTTCCACCACAGGAAGCCGGCGCAGCTCCCGAGGACGGCGGCGGCCACCACGGCCAGCCCGAGCGCATCGGCCGGGTCCACCTGGTACAGGTCGCCGTGGCGCACCTGCCAGAAGGCGATGATCACGAAGGCGGCGGCCACGAAAGCGGAAGAGCCCGAGGCCAGGCCGTCCAGCCCGTCGGTGAGGTTCACGGCGTTAGCCGTGGCGATGATGATCACCACCGCCCACACGCCGAAGCCCCACCCGCCGAGATCGAGCCCGAGGTCGCGGGTGAAGGCCACATGGGTGGACACGCCGATCCAGTTCACGGCCAGGACGGCGAAGACCGCCGCCACCACCAGCTGGCCGGCCGACTTGGCCCGCTTGTTGAGCCCGAGGTTGCGCTGGAAGCGGATGCCCAGGTAGTCGTCGATGAAGCCGACCGCGCCCAGGCTCAGCACCAGGCCGAGCAGGCACAGCCCGGGCGGCGACAGCCCGTCACCACCCGGGCGGAGGCTGCCCACCAGGTAGCCGCCCACCGTCCCGCCCAGAATGGCGATGCCGCCCATGGTCGGTGTGCCGGCCTTGGTCTGATGGCCCGAGGGCCCGTCCTCCCGGATGAGCTGTCCGATGCCCCGGGCCCGGAGCAGCCGGATCAGGAACGGCGTCCCGATCAGGGCGAGCACGAGGCTCGTGGCGGCGGCCAGGAGGAGCGAGATCACCGGGGCGGCGCCCAATCCGTCAGGGCGGCCGCCAGGGCTTCCAGCCCCACCACCCGGCTGGCCTTGACGAGCACGGCGTCGCCGGGCAGGACCTCGCCCGAAACCACGGCCAGGGCCTCGTCGGCGGTGTCGACCTCGACGACGTCGACACCAGCGGCCCGGGCCGCCTCGGCGATGGCTGCCGCCTCCCGCCCGACCACGATGAGCATCCGGAGAAGGCTGCTGCCGGCCTGCCGCCCGATGAGGCGATGGAAGTTGTCGGACTGGTCTCCCAGCTCGGCCATGTGCCCGAGGACGGCGAAGCGCCGGCCGGAGCCCAGCGCGGCCAGGGCGTGGAGTGCCGCCCGCATCGAAGAGGGGTTGGCGTTGTAGGCATCATTCAGGACCAGCAGGCCGCCGGTCGTGCGCGTGCAGCTCCATCCGCCAGGAGGAGCCGACGGCCTGCGCCAGCCCTTCCGCCGCCACCTCGGGGCTCACCCCGAGGACGCCGGCCACGGCCATGGCGAAGGCGGCGTTCATGGCTTGGTGGGCGCCCCGGACCGTCAGCGGCCCCACTTCGACGCCGCCCCACGGGGTCTGCAACCGGAAGGAGGGACGGAGCTCATCGTCAAGTACGACGTCCGAGAACCGCACGTCGGCCCCGGCGGTGGAACCCGCGGTGAGCACGGGAGCGGCACTCCGGGCGACCAGTTCCCGGGTGGTGTCCTCATCGGCGTTGAGGATGGCGGTGCCGGCCGGAGGCAGGGCTTCCACCAGCTCACCCTTGGCCCGGGCCACGTCGTCGCGGGTGCCGAAGAACTCAGTGTGGGCGATCCCGATGGTGGTGATCACGCCGATGGTCGGCCGGGCGATGGCGCAGAGGGCGGCGATGTGGCCTTTGCCCCGGGCCCCCATCTCCAGCACCACGGCCCCCGAAGTCTCGTCGGTGCCCAGCAGCGTGAGGGGCACGCCGATCTCGTTGTTCCACGAGGCCGGGCTGGCGGTGACGGGGAAGGCGGAGGCGAGCGCAGCTGGCGGTCAGGTCCTTGGTCGATGTCTTGCCCGTCGAGCCGGTGATGCCCACCACCGGAACGGACTCCGGGAGGCCCTCCCGGGCGTGGGCTCCCAGGGCGGACAGCGCGACCCCCGAGTCCCCCACCCGCACAACCCCCGTCGGGGCGGACAGGCCGGCCACGGGCCGCTCAACGAGCACGGCGGCGGCGCCGGCGGCCACGGCGCCGGCCGCGAAGTCGTGGCCGTCACGCTCCGCCCGGAGAGCCACGAACAGCGCCCCGGGATCGATCCCGCGGCTGTCGACCGACACCGAGTCGACCACCAGGTCCGGATCCCCGCCGAGGATGTCTCCTCCGGTGGCGGTAGCGACCTCGCGCAGGGTGAGTCTCATTCGGCCAGTCCCACGTCGGGGACACCCCGGGCCCCGGGCTCCACGTCGGGGACACCCCGGGCCCCGGGCTCCACGTCGGGGACACCCCGGGCCCCGGGCTCCACGTCGGGGACACCCCGGGCCCCGGGCTCCCAGCCGAGCCGGGCCAGTTCCTCCCGGGCGACCTCCCGGTCGTCGAAGGGAGTCGTGACCCCCATGGCCGTCTGGCCCGTCTCGTGGCCCTTGCCCGCGATGACGAGCACGTCGCCCGCGGCGAGGTCGTACATCGCCGCCCGGATGGCCGCCCGCCGGTCGAGCACCATCCCGACGTGGCCCCCGACGTCGTGGACGCCCCGCGCCACCTCCTCGGCGATGGTGAGGGGATCCTCGGACCGGGGGTTGTCGGAGGTGATCCACACGGAGTCGGCCACCATGGCCGCCACCTTGCCCATGGCCGGCCGCTTGGCCCTGTCCCGGTCGCCGCCGGCCCCGAAGACGACCACCAGCCGTCCGGATCCGCGCACCAGGCCGCGGGCGGCGCGCAGGACGGCGTCGAGACCGTCCGGGCTGTGGGCGTAGTCGACGAGCACCGGGAAGGATTGGCCGGCATCGATCCGCTCCATGCGGCCGGGAACGAGCACGGGAGCGGAAAGTCCCTTTGCCACCGCTTCGAGGGGCAACCGGGCAGCCAGGGCGGTGGCCGCCGCGGCCAGAGCGTTGGCCACGTTGAAGCGCCCCACCAGGGGCGATTGCACGGGCACGGTGTCGTCCGGGGTCACCAGATGGAAGACGTTGCCCCGGGCGCTGACGGCGACCGACTCCGCCCGCACCAGCGCCTCCGGGGTGGCCCGGCCGAAAGTGGTGAGCGGAATCCCCGCCTCGACACAGCGCCGGGCCAGCACCGCCCCGTGGGTGTCGTCGAGGTTCACCGCCGCGGCGGCCGTGCGACCGGGGTCGAAGAGGCTGGCCTTGGTCTCGAAGTAGTCCTCCAGGTCGGTGTGGAAGTCGAGGTGGTCGTGCGAGAGGTTGGTGAAACAGGCGGCAGAGAACCAGGTGGCGTCCACCCGGTGGAGGGCGAGGGCGTGGGAGGAGACCTCCACGGCGGCCACGTCGACGCCCGCGTCGACCATCCGGGCGAAGAGGGCCTGGAGGTCGGGCGCCTCGGGCGTGGTCCGCTCGCCGGGCAGCGCCACCCCGTCGATCCGGGTCTCCACCGTGCCCACCACGCCGGGCACCAGACCGGCGGCCCGGGCGATCGCCTCCAGCAGGTAGGTGGTGGTGGTCTTGCCGTTGGTGCCGGTCACACCGAGCACCCCGAGCTTCCTGGAGGGGCGGCCGTAGAAGGCGGCGGCCACCGGGGCCATCGCGGCCCGCACCGAACCGACCCGGACCTGGGCTGGTGTTGTCGGGGACACCCCGGGCCCCGGGGGAAGGTCCAGAAACCGCTCAACCAGGAGGACGCCGGCCCCGGCGGCGACCGCCGCGGGCGCGTGGTCGTGACCGTCGGTCCGCTCTCCGGGGACACAGAAGAACAGCCCGCCGGGTGCGACCCGGCGACTGTCGAAGGTCACGGACGCCACCTCGGTGCGCGGGTCGCCCCGCAGCTCGATCACGTCGACGGCGTCGAGCAGCTGTTGGAGCAGCACGCCCGAGGAGTCCCTATCTGCTCGGAGCCGGCACCTGGTCCGGCCGGCGATCCCCTGATGTTCCTTTGGGGACAGCCCCGTCCCCGGGGGAAGGGTACCGCCGCCCGCGGTCCCCGCAGGTACACCCGTGGGCGGGACGGACAGCGGCGAGGGTGTGGGCGGCGGCGAGGGGATGCGTTCCAGACGCAGGGCGTACTGCATGATCCGGGAGAACACGGGGGCGGCCACCTGGGCCCCGTAGATGGGGGTGGGTTCGTCGAGGATGACGACGGCGGCCAGCCTGGGATCTTCCGCGGGGACGAACCCCACGAAGGAGGCGACGTAGTTGCCGGAATAACCCCGGGCGCCCTCCAGGGGCTTGCGGGCCGTGCCCGTCTTCCCGGCCACCGTGTAGCCGGGGATGGCGGCGTTGGTCCCGGTCCCCTCCCGCACCACGTTGCGCAGCATCTGGTTGAGCTGGGCCGCGGTCCGGGGGGAGATGACCCGGCGGGGCTCGCCGGGAGCGATGTCGTGGCGTCCCCCGGCCGCGTCGAGGGTCGCCGCCACCAGCATGGGCGGGCGCCACACGCCGCCATTGGCGATGGCCATGTAGACCTGGAGCATCTGCAGGGCTGAGACGGCCAGGCCGTTGCCGATGGGCACCGTCCCCATCGAGGTCACCCACCAGTCGTCGGGATCGAGCAGCAACCCGCTCGCCTCCCCGGGGAAGCGCAACCCCGTCTTCTTCCCGAAACCGAAGCCCCGTAGGTAGTGGTCGAGGCGGTCCTTGCCCAGCTTCTGGGCCACCATGATCGTCCCCACGTTGGAGGACTGCGTGAGGATGTCGGTCACCGACCAGTCGATGGGCGGGTGGGGATCGTGGTCGGAGAACAGGTGGTTGCCCACCTGGTATTTGTCCGGGACGGTGAAGCGGGTATCGGGGGTGACCAGCCCCTCTTCCAGGGCCCCGGCCATGGTGATGACCTTGTTGGTCGACCCGGGCTCGTAGACGTCGGTCACCGCCCGGTTCTTCTCCGTGTTGGCCGCCGGCCGGGCGGCCCCGCCCCCGTCGCCGGTGACGTTGGCCATGGCCAGGATGGCGCCGGAGCGGGTGTCGGTCACCACCGCCGTGCCCCCCTTGGCGGTGGCGGCCGCCACCTCGGCCACCAGGGCCTGCTCCACTTCGTACTGCAGGGACTGGTCGATGGTGAGCACCAGGTCGTGGCCCCGCAGCGAGGGCCGGAACGACTCCCGGCCCTGGGGGATCTCCCGGCCCTGGGGGTCCTGTTCCATCACGATCTCGCCCACCTGGCCCGCCAGCGTCTTCTCGTAGGCCACTTCCAGCCCGGACAGGCCCTGGTTGTCGAGGCCGACCGAGCCGAGGATGGGACCGGCGAGGGGCCCGGAGGGATAGAACCGCTTCGACTCGGGGAGGAAGTCGACCCCGGGCAGCTCCAGCTTGCGCACCGCCTCGGCGGTGGCCTCGTCGACCTTGCGGGCCAGGTAGACGAAGGCGGCCTTGTCCTTGGACAGCCGGTCGACGAGGAACTTCTCGTCCACCCCGAGCACCGGAGCCAGCTTGGCCGCGTAGTCCTTGACCTCGGCGTTGGGGACCACCCGGGGGTTGGCCCACACCGTCAACTGGGACACGGACAGGGCCAGGTCGATGCCCCGGCGGTCGAACACCGCGCCCCGCTCGGCGGCCAGCGCGATCCGGCGGACCCGCTGGTCGGTGCCCCGTTCGGCGTAGGAGGCGGCCGAGACGGCCTGGACCTGGGTCAGGCGGGCCACGACGACCGAGAACCCCAGCGCCATGACCACCAGCAGAGCGACGGCGCGGCGACGGGTGATCCGGTTGGCGGCGAAGGCCGCGCCCGGCTCACTCCTGCGCCTACGCCGGCTCCCGCCGGTCCGGGAGGACTTACGGGCGGGCGGCAAGGTAGGGCTTGACCTCGGACCAGTTTCCGGCCAGTGAGGAGGCGGAGGACGGGTCGGCGGCGGACAGGGAGGGCGCGGGCAGGTACGCCACCTCGGGCGGAGCGACCATCCCCAGACGCTCGGCGGCGGTGGCCACGATCCGCTCGGGGGCGGAGAGGCGGGCCACCTCGAGGCGGAGGTGCTCGTAGCGCTGCTGCTGGGTGGCCGCCGCGTCCTTCAGCCGGTCGAGCCGGAACTGGCTCTGGACCAGCAGCACGTGGAAGGTGGCGGCCCCGAAGATCGTCCCCACCGTGAGGACGGCGGTGGTGAGCAGGGCCAGGCGCAGATGGCGGTCGGGCGCCGGCCCCTGCCGCCGGCGGCGGGGGGTCGGCTTCCTCCGGGTGCGAAATTCGGGACGGGTCCGGCGTAGCTCGCGCTGACGGCGGCGCCGGGCGCTGGCCCGCTTGCGGCGGCGCTGCTTCAGCACGCTCATGGCCGGGCCTTTTCGACCACCCGCAGGCGGGCGCTCTCCGCCCGGGGGTTGCCGGCGATCTCGGCGGCCGCGGGGCGCAGGGCCCGGCGGGTCACGGCCACCCCGGGGAGCGGAGGCTGGTCCGGAGGGGCGGGCAGGCCCCGGGGCGGCGTCGGTGCCTGGGTCCAGTCGACGAAACGGTGCTTCACCATCCGGTCCTCCAGCGAGTGGTAGGAGAGAACGGCGAGACGCCCGCCCGGGGCCAGGGCGGCAAAGCCGGCGTCGAGCCCGGCGGCGAGATGGTCGAGCTCGGCGTTGACCTCCATGCGGATGGCCTGGAAGGTGCGCCGGGCGGGATGGGGGCCCGTCCGGCGGGCGGGAGCCGGGATGGCGTCGCGCACCACCTCGGCCAGCTCGACGGTGGTCTCCAGGGGGCGGCGGGCGGCGATGCGCCGGGCGATGGCCCGGGCGAAGCGCTCCTCGCCCCATCGGGCGATGACCCTGGCCAGCTCCGCCTCCTCGTAGTCGTTCACGACCTCCCGGGCCGAAAGGGCCTGGGAACGGTCCATGCGCATGTCGAGGGGGGCGTCGGCCCGGTAGGAGAACCCGCGGTCGGGCCGGTCCAGCTGCGGGCTGCTCACACCGAGGTCGTAGAGCACGCCGCTGACGCCTCCTCCTGTGTCGTCGGGGAGCACCTCGGCCAGATCCTCGAAGCCGGCATGGATCACCGTTGCCCGCTCCCCGTAGGCAGCGAGCGCTCCGGTGGCCGCCGCCACCGCCTCGGCGTCACGGTCGAGGCCGAGGAGACTGCAGTCGGGCCGGGCATCGAGGAGGGCCCGGGCGTGGCCGGCGCCCCCGACCGTCCCGTCGACCAGCAGGCCGGCGGGGACGGAAGCGAACGCACCGGTCACCTCCCGGTGCATGACCGGGGCATGTTCGAACTCCCCGGTCACCGGCACTCCGGCGGGCCGCCGCACGGCTTGGGCCCAGCCCCCCGAACGGGCCGGCGCGAGGGTTCGCGGACCGACACACGGATGGAAGCGGGCGGAGTAGGGCCTTCCACCGCACCGTCGGGGGGGCTGGGCGCAGGCCGTGCGACGCACGCCCGCCATGTCAAGGTCAAACAGCTAGATGCCGAAGTCGGGAATGTCCTGGGCAGCAGTGATGACCTGCTCCCCTTCGAGCTCACTGGCCCGCCAGCGATCGGCGTCCCAGATCTCCACCCGGGAGGCGACGCCCGCCACCACGACCTCGCGGTCGAGGCTGAGGCCGGCGAACTCCCGCAGGTGGGCGGGTACCTGCACCCGGCCCTGACGATCGGGATCGGCGGGCGAGGCGCCGGCGAAGAACTGCCTCGCCGCCTGCCGCATGCCCGTGCCCCTGGTCGCCACTTCCCGCATGTTGCTCGCCACCCGCTCCCACTCGTCAGCCGGATACACGCACACGCAACCGTCGAGGCCCCGGGCCATATAGGCGCCGGTTTCCAGTTGGGGACGGAACTTGGCCGGGAGGATGACCCGCCCCTTCGCGTCGAGAGCGTGCTGAAACTTCCCGACGAACACGGTCCACTCCCTCGGCCCTCATCTTGAGGTCCCCGCCCGCCCCCCGGACCGCCGTCCGGCTGGAGGCCACGCCGAGACCATATTCCCCCACTTCCCTCCCGTCAACACCATTCAGCACCACTTTCCACCACACGGGATGACCATAGGCGCGTTGTCGCCCCCAGACGGGGATTTCGCGCTGCGGCCGGGAAGATTTAGGCGGGAAGGGCCTCGACAGCCATGCCGAGGTAGGGCTCCCAGGCCGGATCGATGGTGCCCACCGCCACCACGATCCAGATGGTCTCGCGGGGCGCGAAGGGTTTCCGGCGCAGGGTGAGGTGCGTCTCGGTGAGGAGACGGTCCTCCTTCTTGGCGTTGCACGGCCGGCAGGAGGCGACGACGTTCTCCCACACGTGCTCACCGCCCCGGGAGCGGGGGATGACGTGGTCGATGTTCTCGGCGTTGGCCCCGCAGTACTGGCAGCGGTGGTCGTCGCGCACGAACACGGAACGCCGGGACAGTGGCGCCCGGGCCCGGAACGGCACCCGGACGAAGTGGGTGAGGCGGATGACCGAGGGGACCGGAAGGGCCAGCCGTTCGGAGTGCATCAGCTCGTCACGGTGGTGGACGACCTCGGCCTTCTCCTTGAGGACGAGGACCAGGGCGCGCCGGACCGGCACCACGCAGAGCGGCTCGTAGGTGGCGTTGAGCACGAGCGCTCTCCCCAAGCCCGGACCCTCCTCCCTCCTATCCCTTTCCTACCTTCAGTCTACCTGGCCCCTCCAGGAATCCCTGGCCAGTTCAGCAGCGGTGCCAGGGCGACCCGAAGTCGTCGGCGTTGCCGAAATCGAACACTGCGCCGTCCTGCCCCACCAGCCAGTAGCCGCCCCCGTCCGGCGTGGCCGCCATCCCCACGCACGGCGCGCTCGGCGGCATGGCCCCGGTCGACCCGTGGAACGGGGCGTTGAAGGAGAACACCCCTCCGTCGGAGGCGACCAGCCAGTACCCCTGACCGCTGGGTGTGGCCGACATACCGGTGATGGGCCGGTTGAGCACGAGGCCTCCGGTGGAGCCTTTGAAGGGGGCGTCGCCGAAGGTGAAGATGCCTCCGTCCGACGCCACCAGCCAGTAGCCCTGACCGCTCGGGGTGCCGGCCATCCCCACCACCGGCTTGTTGAGCGCCACGCCGCCCATGGAGCCACGGAAGGGAGCGTTGCCGAAGGTGAACACGCCTCCGTCGGCAGCCACCAGCCAGTAGCCGCCTCCGGTGGGCGTGGCGGCCATGCCCACGATGGGCTTGTTGATGGCAACGCTCGACAAGTCCCCGAAGGCGCCCGCGTTGCCGAAGCGGAGCACCTGGCCCCGGGCCGTGGCGAGCCAGTACCCCCCGCCATCGGGGGTGGCGGCCATCCCCACCACCGGGAAGGCCGGAGGGCTGGCCGCCTGGCCATGATGCACGGCGGCACCGAAGGCGAAGACCCGGCCGTCGGTGGCCGCCATCCAGTACCCGTCCCCGGACGGCGTAGGCGTGGGATGAGCGGTGAAGCTCGTGATGACCGGGGCCGGCGCCGGCTGCGGCCCGAGGTCGAGTGCCTGCTCCAGGCGCACGAGCTTGAAATTCTGGTTCCCAGCTGATCCGGGGGTGGTGTTGGAGTTGTCCTGGCAGACGAAGAGCCCGGAGGGGAAGAGCGGGCCCAGGTTGGCCGGGGTGGCCTCGATCCCGTCGGTGCGCCCGCAGCCGTCGGTCACGGCCCCGGCCACCACCTGGAAGCGTTTGACGAACGCGTGGGGGGCCTGGCGCCGGTACACGGTGACGAACGAGACCCCGTCGTTGTTGGAGGTCCCCTGGGCCGAGGCCAGCAGGTAACCCCCACCCCCGGCCTGGGGGACGACGGCGAGGCCTTCGACGTCGGCGATGAGATGGCCGGGAGATCCCACCGTGTCGACGGACGTACGGGCCGCCGTGGTGGTGGAGTCCCCGGGCTCGGCGCCGTAGCGCCAGATGCCGACCTCCTCCTCGCTCACGTAGAAGGCCCGGTTCTCGTCGTCGGCCATGCAGCCCTCCGACTCGGAACCGATGGCCCAGGAGCGGACCAGCTGACCGTCGACCCGTCCGTTGTGGTCGGCGTCCCGCAGCTCGACCTGGCGGACGCCACCGGCCCGGGCGATGTGGAAGGCGTAGAAGCGCCCGTTAACGGGGCTGTGGTAGACGCAGAGGCCCTCGCCCGAGCTGGAGATGCTTCCGCCGTCGGTGATGTTGGTCAGGAGGCGGGTGGCGGGGTCGATCAGGTACACACGGATCCCGGAGCGGCTCACCACCACGATGTCGACGAGGGTGTTGCCGAGGGGAAAGCCGTAGCGCACGTCGACGTTGCCGAAGAACCCCTCGGAGATCCGCTGGACCCGCGTGCCGTCCAGGTTGTAGCTCTCCAGTCCCCCGTTCTTGTCGCTGCCGAAGACGAGTGACTTCGACCGGTCGACGGGGTTCACCCAGATGGCGGGGTCGTCGGCCCCGTCGCCCCCGCCCGGTATGGGGGTCGTCTCCGCCTGGGCCGTCACCGGCTGGATGGGCGGGTCGACGGCCGACGCCGGGGCGGCGGCAAGGAAAAGCGTGGCAGCCAGGAGCGCGAGCGCTACCGCCCAACGGCCCCAGAACGGTCGGGGAGACACGAAGGAGGCGTTCGGCGCGCCCCGGGGCGATCCTGCGCATTGCCCCATAAGGCGCTATGGCCGCGAGGGGCGCGATCGGGACGAGTCGGGGGCGATCACCCAGACCCGTGGGCGGGGAAATCACGGCACCAGCGCAGGTAGGAGACGACGTCGCCGGCGCTGGGCTCCCCGTCGGACCCGTAGGCCGTCTGGAGCCGGAACCGCACGTAGTCGGGATCGGGCAGGGGCAGGAAGGGCCGCCGCCGCCACCACCCCGGGCGGGCCAGGCGCAGCGCCTGGGTGACGGCCACGGGCCACAGGCCCGGGCGCACGAGCACCGCCACGCCGGCCCGGAGCCACCACCCCTTCACCGCCGGGACGGTAGCGGCCCCGGTAGTTTCCCGGGAGATGGACGACCTGTCGCCTGCGCTGCTGACCGACCTCTACGAGTTCACCATGGCCGCCGCCCTGGTGGCCGAGGGGAAGGCCGACCTGCCCAGCGTGTTCAGCCTCTACATCCGCCGCCTCCCGCCGTCGCGGGGCTTCCTGGTGGCCGCCGGCCTGGAGGACGTCCTCCGGTTCCTGGACCAACTCCGGTTCTCCGCCGGGGACATCGCCGCCGTGGCCCGGCTCTTCCCATTCGAGCCCGCCTTCTGTGACTGGCTCGAGACGGTGCGCTTCACCGGCCGGGTCCGGGCGGTGCCCGAGGGCCGCATCGTCTTCGCCGGCGAGCCCCTGATGGAGATCGACGCCCCCTTCGCCGTGGCCCAGCTGCTCGAGACCTACCTCCTCAACCAGGTCACGGTCCAGACGACGCTGGCCACCAAGGCGGCCCGCTGCCGCCACGCCGCCCGGGGCCGCACGCTGGTGGATTTCGCCCTGCGCCGCACCCATGGAACCGATGCGGGCATGAAGGCGGCCCGGTGCGGGGCGCTGGCTGGCTTCGCCGGCACCTCCAACGTGGCCGCCGCCGCCCGCTGGGGCATCCCGGCCAGCGGGACCATGGCCCACTCCTTCGTCACCGCCTTCGACTCCGAGCTGGAAGCCTTCCGGGCCTTCGCCCGCCACCACCGGGCCGACCCCGTACTCCTCGTCGACACCTACGACACGGTCACCGGCATCGACAACGCCATCGTGGTGGCGAGTGACCTGGCTCGTGAGTACGGGGACACCCCGAACCCCGGAGAATACGGGGACACCCCGAACCCCGGGCAGGGCCGGCGCCTGGCCGCCATCCGGCTCGACTCGGGGGACCTCGGCGCTCTGGCCCGCCTGGCCCGGGAGCGCCTCGACGCCGCCGGCTTCCCCGAGGTGAAGATCTTCGCCAGCGGCGGCCTCGACGAGTACGCCATCGAGCGCCTCCTGGCCGCCGGCGCGCCCGTCGACGGCTTCGGGGTCGGAACCGCCTTCGGCGTCTCCGAGGACGCCCCCACGCTCGAGTCGGTCTACAAGCTCGTCGAGATCGACGGCCGCCCGGTGGCCAAGGCGTCCACCGGCAAGGAGACCCTGCCCGGGGCCAAGCAGGTGTGGCGCCGGCCGGGCTTCTCCGGTGACATCCTCGCCCTGGCCGCCGAGCCGGCCCCCGACCCCGACGCCGAGCCGCTGCTGGAGATCGTCCCGGGCGGAGCCAGGGCCGACCCCGCCGCCGGCCTGGCCGCCGCTCGGGAACGCTTCGAAGCCGACTGGGCCCGCCTGCCGGCGGAGCACAAGGCGCTGACCGGGCCTTCTCCCTATCCGGTGGTCATCTCCGAGGGCCTGGCGTCGCGCCGGAAAGTGTCCGGGGCGTGAAGTCCCGGCGTCCGGCGGTACGGGCCGGGCATAACGCCCGCTAAAGCGCCGGAGGAAACCAGTGCTCCGCCTAGAATCACCCGTCCGACGGCCGACGCTTGGAGGAGCCCGTGGCACGCAGACCAGCTGCGCTTTCGGCCGCGACGTTCGAGGAGCGCTTCGAGGCGCTGACGAACAACGTGGAGCGGGTCATCCAGGGCAAGCGGGACGTCATCCGCCTGGCCCTGACCTGCCTGGTGGCCGACGGGCACCTCCTGATCGAGGACGTCCCCGGGGTGGGCAAGACGATGCTGGCCAAGGCCATCGCCCGCTCCATCGACGGCACCTGGCACCGCATCCAGTTCACCCCTGACCTGCTCCCCTCGGACGTCACCGGGGTCTCGGTCTGGAACCGGGGTTCCAACGAGTTCGAGTTCCGGGCCGGGGGCGTGTTCGCCAACATCGTCCTGGCCGACGAGGTCAACCGGGCCTCGCCCAAGACGCAGTCGGCCCTCCTGGAGGCGATGGAGGAGCGCCAGGTGACCGTCGACGTGGTCACCCACCCCCTCCCCCGGCCGTTCATGGTCATCGCCACCCAGAACCCCATCGAGTACGAGGGCACCTATCCGCTGCCCGAGGCCCAGCTGGACCGGTTCCTCATGCGGATCCAGATGGGCTATCCGGACCGCACGGCAGGGATCGACATCCTCGAGGCCCACGGCGTGGACGAGCCGGTCGACGACCTCGAGCCCGTGCTCACCGCCGCCGACGTGGTGAACCTGGCCGAGGGCGTCACCTCCGTCTACGTGGCGCCCAGCCTGAAGGGCTACATCATCGACCTGGCCGAGGCCACCCGCCTCGAGCGCGACCTGGCCCTCGGGGTCAGTCCCCGCGGGGCGCTGGCCCTCCAGCGGGCGGCCCGCGCCTACGCGGCGGCCGCCGGGCGCGACTATGTGATTCCCGACGACATCAAACTGCTGGCTGGGAGCGTGTTGGAACACCGCCTGATCCTCTCCCCCGAGGCGCAGCTCCGGGGCGGCAGCGCCCGGGACACCCTCCAAACCGTCCTGTCACGCATCCCGGTGCCCAGCGTGCGGGCCGGAGCCGGCGGCCTGTGACGCACGAATTGATCAGCAGGTGAAACCGGCGCTCACCAACCGGGGCTGGTCCCTGGTGGGGGCGGCGGTGGCCCTCCTGGTCGGCGCCCGGATCCTGGGTGTCGTGGAGCTGGCCATGCTGGCCGCCACCGCCTTCGTGGCCGTGGCCATCGCCCTCATCCGGCTGCGCCGCCACCGGATCGTCCTGGTGGCGACCCGGACCCTGCAGCCGGCCCGGGCCGAGGCCGGGACCCCGGGCCGGGCCGACCTCACCCTGCGCAACGACGGGGACCGGGCCACCGGTGTGCTCTCCGCCACCGACGCCTTTGACGGCGGCCGGCGCGTGGCCCGCTTCCTGGTGCCCCCCTTGGCCCGGGGCGAAACCGCCGACGCCGCCTACCGGCTGCCCACCGGACGGCGGGGCATCTACGTGGTCGGTCCTCTCACCGTGTCCGTCACCGACGCCTTCGGGGTGGCCGAGGCGACCGTCACCGCCACCGGCACCGACCGCTTCGTGGTCTACCCCAAGGTGGAGCAGGTGCTCCCCATGCCGGGCGCCTCCAGCCAGGAGGCTCGGATGGGCTCCTTCCAGGCGTCCCGGGTGCCCATCGGCCTCGACTTCTTCGGGCTGCGGGAGTACGAGATGGGCGACGACCTGCGCCGGGTCCACTGGCGCTCCACCGCCCGCACCGGCGAGCTGATGCTCCGCCAGGACGAGACGCCCTGGGAGGCCCGCACCACCGTCCTGTTCGACACCCGCCCCGCCACCCACACCAGCGAGTCGTTCGAGCGGGCCGTGGAGGTGGCCGCCTCTCTGGTCACCGCCCACTGCCGGGGCCGGCGCCACGTGCGTTTCCTCACCACCGGCGGGGTCGAGATCCGCTCGGCGGGCAAGGAGCGCTACGCCCAGATCATGGAGTACCTGGCCGAGGTCTCCCCCGAAGGCGCCGACCGCTTCAACGCGGTGGTGGACTCGCTCCGGCGCGCCGGCGCCGGCGGCCCCCTGGCCGCGGTGGTGGCCAACGCCGGCAAGGGTGACCTGGCCGCCCTCGGCGCCCTGTCCCTGCGCACCAGCCTGGTCGCCGTCGCCCTCCTGCGGCCCTCCGCCTACGGCGGGGTGGACGTGGGCCCGCCCCCGGCCGTGCCCGGCGCCCTGGTGGTGCCCATCGGGACCGGCTCCCCCTTCCGCTCGGCCTGGAACCAGGCGGTGATCACGTGCCAGCGCGGCGCAACAGTTCGCTCCTAGCGCTCGCCGTCCTCTCGGCGGTGTCCACGCTGGGCTTCGCCCGCCTGTTCGGCGAGGCGTCCTGGCTCCTCCCCGTCCTCCTGGCCGTGGCCGGCGCCCACGGCCTCGGCGCCGCCACCCGGCGCTGGCCGGCGCCCCTCGCCCTCATCGCCTCCGCCCTGGCCCTGGCCCTGCTCATCGCCAACGTGGTGGCCGGCCACACCACCTTCTACGGCGCCCCCACCGCCGCCACCCTGGACGCCCTGAGCCGGGCCTGGTCGTCGGGGCTCGACGCCTTCCGCAACGCCGTGGCTCCGACGCCCGTCACCCCCGGCCTGCTCCTCCTCGGGGTGGCCGGGACCTGGCTGTGCGCCACCGCGGCTGACTGGCTCGCCTTCCGGGCCGAGGCCACCCTCACCGCCATCGTGCCCCCCTTCGTCCTCTACGTGGTGGCGGCGGCTCTGGGCACGGTCGGCCTCCAGGTGCCCACCACCTTCGCCTTCCTGGTCGCCGCCCTCGTCTTCGTGGCCACCCACCAGGCCGCCGGCCTCCCCACGGCCTGGTTCGCCGGACGTACGCCACCGCCGGGCATCCTGCGCCTGGCCATGGGCGGCGCGCCCGTGGCCGTGGCCATCGCCGCCGCCGGGCTGGTGCTGGGTCCGGCCCTGCCCGGGGCCCGGGCCGAGGCCATCCTGGAGCTCCGGGGCTCGGGCGGGGGTGGCGACACCTCCCGCATCACCGTGAGCCCTCTGGTGGACCTCAAGCCCCGTCTGACGGCCACTCCGGTGGCCGAGCTGTTCACCGTCCGCTCGCCGGTGCCCACCTACTGGCGCCTGACCGCCCTGGAGGCCTTCGACGGGCGGATCTGGTCGTCGCGGGGGACCTACAAACCGGCCGAGGGCCGCCTGCCCGGTGACGGCATCGACGACGAGCTCGTCTACCGGGTGCGCCAGGAGTTCCGGATCGGGGTGCTCGACTCGTTCTGGCTCCCCGCCGCCTATCGCCCCGTGCGCATCAACCTGGACGGAGCCCGGGTCAACGCCGAGTCGCTCACCCTCCTCACCGAGGAGGAGTCGGCCAGCGGGCTGTTCTACCGGGTGGAGTCGGCCATCCCCCGCTACCAGGCGACCGACCTGGCCCGGGCCCGCGCCGCCACCGATTCCGACCTCGCCCCCTACCTGGAGCTGCCCGAGGACTTCCCCGACGACGTGCGCGCCCTTGCCGCCGACGTCACCTCCAAGACGTCAAGTCCCTACGAGGCCGCCCTCGCCCTCCAGAACCACCTGCGCACCAACTACCAGTATGACGAGGCCGCCCCGGCGGGGCACTCCAACGACCACCTGCGCTACTTCCTGTTCCGCTCCAAGATCGGCTACTGCGAGCAGTTCTCCGGCGCCTTCGCGGCCATGGCCCGCTCCATCGGGCTCCCGGCCCGGGTGGCGGTGGGCTTCACGCCCGGCACCTACGACCCCAACCTGGACGTGTTCCACGTCTCCACCAAGGAAGCCCACGCCTGGCCCGAGGTGTACTTCGCCGGCCAGGGCTGGGTGGCGTTCGAGCCCACCCCGGGGCGCTTCGAGCCCAACCCGACCAACTACACGGGCACGTTCAACCCCGAGGCCAATCCGGTAGCCGCCGCCACCACCACGACGACCGGCGCGGGCGGCGCGGATGCCAACGACACACCGGCCACCGTGCCCCGGGAACAGAACGACGGCTTCGACGAGACCGACCCCAGTGCGAGCCAGGGCCGCTCCCCGTTCCTGATGGCCGCCGCCATCGTCATCCCCGTGCTCGCCCTGGCACTGGCCATCCCGCCCCTGCTCAAGCGGCGCCGGCGGGCCCGGCGCCGGCGGGCCCAGGACCCGGGGACCAAGGTGGCCGGGGCCTGGTCCGAAGCGCTCGACCGCCTCCGCGAGGTGGGCGCCGCCCCCGCCCTGGCCAGCACCCCCCTGGAGTTCGCCGGGCGGGCCGAAGCCGACCGTCCGGGCGTGGGCACCCCCATGGCTCTGCTGGCCCGGGTGTGGACGAAGACGTCCTACTCGGGCGCCGATCCCTCCGAGGACGAAGCCGCCGACGCCTGGGAGGCGGTCGACAGCCTCAACCAGACCCTGGACTCGGGCGAGAGCCGGCTGCGCCGCTGGCGGCGCCGGGTCAACCCCGTCACCCTGCTCGGCCGGGCGTAGGCCGGCTCGCCCAAAGTCAAAGGCGGCAACGAAGGGGGTGGGGGTGTCCGGCGCTGGGGGCTCACTTCAGAACGGGGTGGGCGAAACGGACAAATCGGACAGCGATGGGGAACTGTGCTTCCGGAGGGACCGTGGAGGGCCTCCCCGAAGCACAGTTCCGCTGTGCCGCCCGCTTTGTCCGTTCGACGGCGCCGTTCTGAAGTAAGCCCCCAGCGCAGGACACCCCCATCCCCTTCACTGCGCCTTTGCCTTCCCAGCCGCCCCGCGGCCGGAACGAGACGCCCCTAGTTGCTGGGGTCGTCGCCCTTCTTGAAGCGGCGGCGGACGTTGTCGCCGGCGTCACCCAGGATGCCCTTGAGGCGGGCGCTCTTCATCTGCGAGGTGAGCGACTCGAGGCCCGCCTTGCCCAGCTTGCGGACGTTGCGCTCGATGATGAAGGCGCAAGCCAGCATGGCCAGGAACCCGGCGAAGCCGAGGATGAGCGACGAGGCGAACGACGCCACCAGCACCACGAAGCCGGCCACGAAGCCGAAGACCGCCCACCGGATGCTTCGAGCCGCGTGGCGGTAGAGGGTCGTCTCCGACACCTGCTGCGCCAGCTGGGGATCGGTGGCGTAGAACTGCGCCTCGATCTCCTGCAGGATGCGTTGCTCGTCTTCGGAAAGCGGCATGCTCACTCTCGCGCCAATGGTGTCAACGGCGAACCCTCATTCTCGCACAGCCTTTCACGGCCGAACAATCGCCCCCGGAGCGTCCCCGGGGCGCCCTACTGCGGCAGACGGCGGTTGAGCCCGAGGTCGAAGAACGGGTCGTTGGCCACGTCCTTGAAGGCCTGGTAGGCGTCGGGCGAAGTGCTCATGCGCCAGTCGTAATCCTGGTTGGCGTTGAAGTACACGACCGCCTTGATGCGGGGGAACTCCGTCTTGATGAGTCGGGCCGTCTCGGCCACCCAGGCCGCCTTGTCCCCCGGACCGCGCTCCTGGACGCCGAACTCGCCGATCATGATGGGCTTCGACTGCTGGACCGCCCAGTCGTAGTAGCCCCTTGAAGATGTCGGCGAAGCTCTCCCAGGGGTCGCCGTCCCGCCCTGGAGCCCAGTTGTATCCGTCGGCGCAGACCCAGTCGACGTAGTCATCGCCGGGGTAGAAGGTCTGGGCCTCGCCGTCGACGAAGGCGGAGGCGTTGGGGCACCACACCCAGGCCACGTTGGTGGCCCCGTACTCGTCGAAGGTGTCGTGGATGTGGCGCCAGGCGGAGATGTAGGCCGCCGGCGACTGGGCGAACTCCGCCTTCTTGCGCCCGTCCATCTCCCAGAACCACCGGATCATGATCGGCTTGCCCAGCGCCTTCACCTTGGCGGCGCGCTCCTGGATCATCGGGTCGTGGGCGCCGGCGGCGATCTCCGAGGCGAGGACGTCCTTGCCGTTCCAGGAGATCATCGGGATGCGCCCGTTCTCCAGGTCCCAGCGCTCGACGTCGGTGGGGAACTCCTTGTCCCAGGGATAGAAGTTGTGGTTGATGTCGAGCTTGCGACCCAGGTGCTCCTCCAGGGCCGTGGTGGCGGCCTTGATGGTGTCGACCTCTTTCTCCTCCACCTTGGTGTGGACACCGAAGAGGGCGCCGACGGGCAGATCCCGGCGCGGGTCGGGGATGCGGGCCTTCGGATCCCCGTCACCGCTGACGAAGGCGTAGGCGGTGGCGGCGACGAGGGCGCCGGCCACCATGACGGCGAGAGCGATGCCGGCCCGGCCGGAGAAGAAGGCGGCCAGGCCGCCCTTCCCCTCGGGACTCCGGTTGCTCGAGGGCGCGGGAGAGGACATTCGTTGATTCTCCCAGATCGAATCTGCCGGGCCGGGTCAGGGCCGAGCGGGAGGTGTCGGGGTGCGACGCCCGAAGCGGACCGGTCGAGGGTACCAGTCCGAAAGCTGGAAAACGAGCCTCTTTCGGCCTCCGGTACTAGTACTTCCGGGCTACTTCCTGGGCTCCCGACGCGGCCTTTTCCGCTGATGCCCGTTTTGGGTGTCCAAGATGTCCCTTTTGACCGAAAAGAGCACAGAGGAACCGCGGCATGGTGCGTGGTAACTTACTAGCCAGACAAGCGGCGCGGGTGCCTGTCGCGCCGTCACCACATTCCCCCCCATCCGGAGCCAGAGAAAGCGATCCCCCGTGAGCACGAAACTGTCCTCTGATACCTCCGTCGAGATGGGCGACTACATCTCGGTCATACGGCGTCGGAAAGTGCTGATCGCCTCCATGACGTTGGCCGGCCTGGTGCTCGCCCTCTTCTACTCGGTGATCCTCGCCACCCCGGCCTACGTCTCGCACGCCGAGGTGGAGGTCAAGCCCATCGTCTTCGACCCCTTCGGCGGTCTGAACCTCGACCGGGAGCTCAACATGGGCACCGAGCGCGAGCTGGCCCGCTCCGACAACGTGGCCACCCTGGCCAAGGAGAGGCTGAAGAGCGACAAGTCGATCACGGCGCTGACCAAGAAGGTCACCGTGTCGGCTGTGGGTAGCACGCAGGTGCTGTCGATCGACTGCTCGCAGGCGACCCGCCTGGCCGCCCAGGAGTGCGCCAAGGCGTTCTCCGAGGCCTACATCGAGTTCCGCCGGGCCCAGGCCACCGCCCGCCGCGACGCCGGCCGGTCCAACGTCGAGGCCGCCCTCACCCCCATCAGCAACGCCATCGTCGAGGCCCAGAAGCGCCTGGCGGCCGTGCCGCCGAGCACTCCCCAGGAGGCGGAGGCCCAGGCCGTGCTGCGGGGCCTCGAGGACCAGGCTTCCCCCTACCGGGACAAGCTGGCCTCGTACAACTCGCTCGACGTCTCCAACCCCGGCTTCGTGGTCAGCCCGGCCAACCGGCCCGGCACCGCCGCCAGCCCCAAGCCCAAGACCAACGCCATGCTGGGTGCCTTCTTCGGCTTCTTCCTCGGCCTGCTGGTCGCCTTCGGCCGTGACCGGGTGGACGGTCGCATCCGGGGCCGGGTGGACCTCGAGGAGCAGCTGCGGGCGCCGGTGCTGGCCACCGTGCCCCGCACCCGCCGCAACGGTCGGGCCGCGCCCACGCTGGTCACCATGCAGCACCCCCACAGCCCCGCTTCCGAGGCCTACCGGGCGCTGCGTACCCGGATGCTGGTCATGGCCGAGCGCCGGGGCATGAAGACCATCATGGTGGCCAGCCCCACCGGCGAGGACGGCAAGACCGCCATCGCCGCCAACCTGGCCGTGTCCCTCTCCCAGGTGGGCAAGCGGGTCGTGCTCCTCTCCGCCGACCTGCGCAAGTCCAGCGTCCACACCTACTTCGGCCTCGACAACGAGCGCGGCCTGTCCAACGTCCTCGCCGGCGAGATGCCGCCGTGGGAGGCCGTGCAGGAGCCCCCGGGCCTGGAGCGCCTGTGGGTCTTCGGTTCCGGCCCCACCCCGGCCCAGCCCGCCGAGCTGCTCCAGAGCGACCTCATGCGTGAGCTCCTGGCCGAGCGGCGCAAGGTGGCCGACTTCGTGATCATCGAGGCCCCCGCCGCCCTGGACGCCTCCGACTGCCTGGCCCTCGCCCCTCTGGTCGACGGGATCCTGGTGGTCTGCGACGCCAAGCACTCGAGCCGTGAGGAAATCGCCCTGGTCCGCGAGCAGTTCGAGCAGATCGGCGGCGAGGTTCTCGGCAGCGTCCTCTCCAACGCCAACGGCCACGGCCGCCGGTAGGGAGCTAAGTAAGTACCAGTACCGGTACCGGTACAAAGTCTGAAAGAGCCCGGCCGAGAGGCCGGGCTCTTTCCTTGTGTGCGGGCTGAAGCCAAAGGCGCATTGAAGGAGGCTAGAGGTCTCGCCCCAGCGCCGGTGACCCGCCGTTTCGTCGGCTGATGCCGGCGCAATGATTCCGGCGCTGTTCACCGCTGGCATGCGGCGGTAAGCCACGCCAGTTCGTCCGTAAGCCGTCGTCCTTCCCAACCGGCGCTGTTCACCGCCGGCATGCGGCGGTGAGCCACGCCAGTTCGCTCCCGAGCCCGATCCAGCGCCGGGCAGACGGTCCCCCGCCGCTCGACCTCCCCCCACCCCCTTCACTGCGCCTTTGCCTTTGACTTCCTCGCCGCCCCCGAGCGGGCAAAGAGAGAGCCCCCGCCGGCACCGCCGGCGGGGGCTCTCCTGGTACTGCGTTGACGTGCGGTTACTGGTCGATGGCTGGGCCGATGTAACCCTCGCGCTCGAGGTGCAGGATGATCTCCTGGGCCGACTCCTCGGGGGTGAGCCCCTCGGTGTCGATCACGATGTTGGCGTCCTGCGGCTCCTCGTAGGGGTCCGAGATCCCGGTGAACTCCTTGATGATCCCGGCCCGGGCCTTGGCGTAGAAGCCCTTACGGTCACGCCGCTCGCATTCCTCCAGCGACGTGGACACGTGGACGAGGATGAAGCCGCCGCCCTCCTCCACCATGGCCCGGACGTCCTTGCGGGTCCGGTCGTAGGGGGCGATGGGGGCACACACGGCGATCCCGCCGTTCTTGGTGATCTCCGAGGCCACGAACCCGATCCGGCGGATGTTGATGTCG
This sequence comes from uncultured Actinomycetes bacterium, assembly GCA_963789165.1. Taxonomy (GTDB): domain Bacteria; phylum Actinomycetota; class Acidimicrobiia; order IMCC26256; family BP-133; genus CAWBJP01. The sequence continues at coordinate 232,162 of CAWBJP010000002.1, read as the reverse complement.
CGGTGCTCCTTGGAGAAGCCCAGCTCGGAGGACAGGTGCTTCCGCACCACGTCCCCGTCGAGGAGGGTCACCGGACGGCCACCCATCTCCAGCAGCTTGACCAGCAGAGCGTTGGCGATGGTCGACTTGCCCGAGCCCGACAGGCCCGTGAAGAACACCGTGAAGCCCTGCTTGTCCCGGGGCGGGTACGACTTGCGCAGCTCCTTGACGATGGCCGGGAAGGTGAACCACTCGGGCAGGTCGCGGCCCTCGTTCAGCCGCTGGCGCAGCTCGGTCCCGGAGATCGACAGCACCCGGGCGCCCTCGGGGACCGGCGTCCTCGGGCATGTAGGAGTCGAGGTCCTCGACGTAGACCATCATCTGGAAGGGGACCATGGTCACGCCCAGCTCGGCCTCGTACTTGCGCAGGAGGTCCTGGGAGTCGTAGGGGCCGTAGAAGGCCTTGCCCGACCGGTCGGAGGGACCGGCGTGGTCCCGGCCCACGATGAAGTGGGTGCAGCCGTGGTTCTTGCGGATGATGGCGTGCCACACCGCCTCCCGGGGCCCGCCCATGCGCATGGCCAGGTTGAGCAGGGAGAGAGCGGCAGTGTGCAGGGGGTAGGTGGGCAGCAGCGCCTGGTAGCCCCGGGTCCGGGTGTAGTGGTCCACGTCGCCGGGCTTGGTCAGGCCCACCACCGGGTGGATGAGGAGGTTGGCCTCCACGTCCTTGGCCGCCCGCAGCGTGAGCTCCTGGTGGGCCCGGTGCATCGGGTTGCGGGTCTGGAAGGCCACCACCCGGGTCCAGCCCAGCCGGTGGAACTCGTGGCGCAGCTCGGCGGGCGTGTGGCGCAGCAGGCGGAAGTCGTAGTGCAGCGGCAGCTGCAGACCCTCCAGCCGGCCCGACAGGTAGTACGGGTGCGTCCGGTTGAGCAGGTGGTCCACCCCGGGGTGCTCGGGTTGGTGGTGCCGAAGACAGCCTCCGCCTCGGCCTGCCGGTCGGGCTGGTAGATCTCCTCGACGTGGAGGACGGCCAGGATGACGCCTTCAAGGTCCCGCAGGGCCAGGCTGACCCCGGCGGAGAGCTGAGAGGCCATCTCCTCGGTGACGTCGAGCGTGATGGGCATCGGCCACAGGGTCCCGTCGGCCAGGCGCATCTGGGTGCACACCGACTCGTGGTCGGCCTGGTTGAGGAACGTGCGCAGCGGCGAGAACCCGCCGTTCATGAGCAGCTCGAGGTCACAGACCTGGCGGGGGGTGAGATCCCACGAGGGCCAGTCGGCCGAGGCCGCCTTGAGCTCGGCGGCCCGGGCATCGTCGACGATCAGGTCGACGAGCGCGCCGCCATGGGGGGCGATGAGGTGATCGGACACAGTCTTCCTCCGGCAAGGGTTGGGGGGGCTAGTTCAGGGTACGGCAAGGGCGGAAAAAAGCGGAGAGGGCGATACCGGTCCAGATGGGGGCGAACAGGAGTCTGGACGCGCCACCGCCCCGGCTTTGGGGCCGGGGCGGCGGTCGTAGGCAAGTACCGCGCGATCAGTCGAGGAGCCAGGAGACCGTGGCGCTGTCGGCGGCGGGGGCGGAGCGCCGGCGCACGGCCCGGACCGTCCGGCTGGCCACGGTCTGGAAGGTGGAGAGGAGGATGGCCAGGTCGAGGCTGACCGACCAGTTCTCCACGTAGAAGAGGTCGAGCCGCTGGTAGGCCGGAGAAGCTGGCCGAGTCCCGGGCCTCCACCTGCCACAGACCGGTGATCCCGGGGCGGACCCGCTGGCGGGCGAGCAGCGCCTCGTCGAACTGGGCCACCTCGATGGGGAGGGCGGGCCGGGGGCCGACCAGGCTCATGTCGCCCCGCACCACGTTGATGAGCTGGGGCAGCTCGTCGAGGCTGGTGGCCCGCAGGAGGCGCCCGACCCGGGTCACCCGGGGATCGTTGGCCAGCTTGAACAGGACACCCTCACGCTGGTTCTGGCTGGCCAGCTCTTCGAGGCGGGCCTCGGCGTCGATCACCATGGTGCGCAGCTTGAGGATGGTGAACATCCGCCCGTCGAGACCGACCCGCTCCTGGCGGAAGAACACGGGGCCCTTGTCGCTGGCCTTGATGGCCAGGGCGCAGGCGGCCAGCACGGGGGCGGCCAGGACGAGGCCGATGCCGGCCAGGACGAGGTCGGTGGCCCGCTTGGTGACCATCTGCCACCGGGCCAGCGAGACGGGCTCGAGGTAGAACAGGGGCTCATGGGCCAGGGGGTGGGACCGCACCCGGCGGTAGTCGATGCCCCGGATACCGGAGGAGAGGTGGACGTGGACGCCGGCCACCAGCAGGTCGCGCACCACCTTGTTGAGCTGGGTGGAGGGCAGGGCGGAGGCGGCCACCAGGACACCGTTGGCGCCGGCGGCGGACACCGCTTCGGCCACGTGGGCGATGTCGCCCAGCCAGGGCACGTCGTAGCCCCGCTCGGTGACCTCGGAGGGGTTGCCGACCACGCCGCAGACCGTGTAGCCGAGTTCGGGGTGGTCGCCGATCAGGCGGTAGAGGTCGTAGCCCTCCTCGTTGGCTCCCACCACCACGATGGGACGGGAGTGGCGGCCCTGGCGGCGGTGGGCCTTGAGCCAGGCGCGGTAGCCGTCACGGAAGGAACCCAGCAGGGCGAAGGAGAGGGTGGCCCCGGCGATGGACTCGGTCAGCGACACCCGGACGCCGAGCTTGCGCTCGGAGGCCTGGAGGAGCAGAGCCAGCAGGACGGCGGTCCGGCCCAGGCGGACCGTCTCCACAGCCCGTACGCTGCACACCCGGGCCAGGTAGAGACGCTGGGAGGCGATGGTGGCCACAGCCGCACAAGTGGCCAGGAGCGACCGCCGCCATCAGGTTGGGCGCCTTCGAGATGCCCGGGAAGTCGAGACCGTCGGGCACCAGCAGGGCGATGGCCCAGGCGATGGTCACGGCCGTGGCGTCCAGCAGCACGAGGACGCGGCGCAAGAAGTTGGAGCCCCGCGTGGCCCGTACGGGCCCCGGCTCGGGCGTTGCGTCGACCGTCGCGGGCGGGTACGCCCGGTCCAGTCGTCGCGAGTGCTGCGTGGCTGATGCCACCCGGTCACCTCCGAAGTTGGTCGTCATTCCCCAGTCATGACGGCCCACTGGACGTCCCCACCACGCACGCGCGGTTTGATGTCCTTGGGCGCCACAGCACCCGACCCGGCGGGACTAGTCGGCCAGAACGGCATGACTAGTCTCATTTCTACGGAGAGTGGCCGAGACCCTTCTCCCCAGCGAAACGGGTCCGATATCGAATGAACGCACCAGCCCGGCTTTCATGACGCAAACCGGAAACGGAGGTGGATCAAGGAGCATCCCTGTCGCCCACTCAGCGAGGTTTTAACACTTCTCGCAGTAGTGTTGGGCACTACACGCCACGTTGCTATCACTGTCCGTGATACCCCTTCGTGCGCCAGAGTGTCCCATGATGGCCTGGTTTGCTCTTTGGTTTCAATGTTGAATTCGTGGAAGTAGAGGAAACTCTTGCTCAGGTCGCCAGAGTGCTCGGTGAGCAGCCGAGCATGGTGACCACGCGCGCCGGTCAGCCCCGGGTCGGTTTGACCTCTCAGTGCGCGATCCACATCGCCTACGACGACCGCACCCGAGCCCGGATCCGGCAGGAGGCGGAGCGGCTGCTGTGGGCCGCCCGATGCGGGATCCCCGTCCCCGAGGTCCGCGATCAGCGCCCCGAGTGGCTCATCACCGCCCGGGCCGTGAACGACGAGGTGACCCGGGGTGCGCTCTACATCGACGCCGCCGTGGCCGCCGCCCGGGCCCTCGCCACCGCCTCCGAACCGCCCCCCAGCGTCCGGGGACCCGCTCCCGCCCACGGCGGCGGACGGCGGGCCGGCGCCGAGCGCCTCTACCGGATCCTGCGCAGCCCGCTGTCTCCGGCGGAGTTCCGCTCGGCCCGGACGGCCGCCGCCCACCTCGCCCGGGACACGCTGGCCCACGGCGACTACGTGCTGCACAACATCCTCTTCGACTCTGGCCGCGCCCGGGTGACGGTGATCGACTGGGAGTTCCTGAACTACGCCCCCGCCGGCTTCGACCTGTGCGTGCTCTGGCCCCGCCTCCCCGAGGCGGAGGACCGGGACCGGGTCCTCGACGCCGTCCTCACAGACGTGCCCGACCGCGCCGCCCTCGGGGTCCTCCACCACTGGCTGGCCGTGCGATACCTGGCCGACCTGGTCACCCGGATCCCGCCGGCCCAGTGGTCCCGGGAGCGGATCGACCAGGCCGTCCGCCGGTTGACCGAAGCGCGGGCCAACGCCGCCGCCTGGGGCGCCTGACGGGCCAGGCCCCCGATACGGTGACCGGCTGTGCTCACTGACCACCATCCCGTCGTCGTCGGCGTGGGCGAGATCAGCCAGCGACCGGGCAGTGATCCGGTCCTGGACCCCCTCGACCTGATGGCGGAGGCGGCCCGTCGGGCCGACGCCGACAGCTCCGCCCGCCGGTCGCTGCTGCGCTCCGTCGAGGTGGTGGCCGTGGCCAACATCCTCTCCTGGCGCCATCCCGATCCCGGCGCCGCCCTGGCCGGACACCTCGGCCTCCCCGACGTGCGGGGCACGCTCCTGTCCACCATCTCGGGCACCTCCCCCCAGTTCCTGCTCAACGAGTTGGCCGCCGAGATCGCCGCCGGCCGGCTGTCGGTGGCGCTGGTGACCGGCTGCGAGGCGATGTACAGCCGGAACCGGAACGCCACCCGCCGCGGCCGCTGGGCCGAACCCGCCTGGGAGGACGGGGGCCCGCCCGCCACCATGGTGGGGGACGACATCCGCGCCTACGGGCCGTTCGAAGCGGCCCACCAGGCGGCCATCTTCACCCAGGTCTATCCCTTGTTCGAGACGGCGCTGCGGGCCACAGCCGGCCGTGGGGTGGAGGAACACCAGCGGCGGTTGGCCGAGCTGTGGGCTGAGTTCTCCGAGGTCGCCGCCACCCGGCCCGAAGCCTGGTCCCCCGGGAGCTTCACGCCCGACGAGATCCTCGCCGGCCCCGACAACCGGATGGTCACCTTCCCGTACACCAAGCGGATGTGCGCCAACCTCAACGTGGACCAGGCCGCGGCCCTCATCCTGTGCTCATCGGAGGCGGCCCGGGCGGCGGGGGTGCCGGACGAGGCCATGGTCCACCTCCACGCCGGCGCCGACGCCCACGACCACCACCTGATCACCGAGCGCTGGTCGCTGGCCGAGTCGCCCGCCATCGCCGCGGTGGCCGCCGACGTGCTGGGGGCCTCCGGGCACACCGTCGACGACGTGGCCCGCTTCGACCTCTACTCCTGCTTCCCCTCGGCCGTCGAGGTGGCCATGGACGCCCTCGGCCTCAAGGGCCGGGCCGCCGGCGACGAGCGGCCCCTCACCGTCACCGGCGGCCTGTCCTTCCATGGCGGCCCCGGCAACAACTACGTGGCCCACTCGGTGGCGGCCATGGTGGAGGCATGCCGGGCCGATCCCGGTTCGCTGGGATTGACCACCGGGGTGGGCTGGTTCCTGACCAAGCACTCGGCCGGCCTGTGGTCGACCAGGCCGCCCCGGGAGGCTACCGCCGGGTCGATCCGGCCTCCACGCAGGCCCGGGTCGACTCCACGCCGCGCCGGGAACCCTCAGGGCCCTGGGCCGGCCCGGCCACCGTGGAGGCCACCGCCGTCACCTTCGACCGGGACGGGAACCCCGCCCTGGGGTTGGTGGCCGCCCTCACACCTGACGGCCGCCGGGCCCTGGCCAACTGTCACGACCCGGCCGCCCTCGCCGACCATGACCACCGAGGAGTGGGGCGGGCGCCAGGTCCACCTGGCCACGGACGGCACCGTCAACACCGTGCGACCCTGAGAACCAGTTTCAGCGGGAAGCCGGGGGAACCCCCCAACCCGCTGGCGTCAGCAGGCAGCTGCCGCCAGGGGGCGGAGACTCGACCGCGTCGACCGAGGGCTCGAGGAGGCGACGGAGCTGAGCCAGCGCCTCGTGCTTCATCTGGCACACCCGGGACTCGGTCACCCCGAGCTCGCCGGCGATGTCGACCAGACGGCGACCCTCGAAGAAACATCCCACGACCACGGCCCGCATCCGGGGCGCCAGGGCGGCCACGGCCGCTTTCACCTGGGTCAGGCGTTCCCGTTCCAGGACGGCCAGGGCCGGGTCGGAGTCGAGGGCCAGGAAGACGTCGGACTCATCGGCCGTGGCGAAGACCGTGTCGTAGCTGAGCACCGTGGCCCGGTGGACGTCCTCGTCCAGGCGGGCCAGCTGGGAGCTGGACAGCCCCATGCGCTCGGCGGCCTCGGAGGTGGTGGGCGACCGGCCGAAGGCCATGGCGAACTCGTCGTCCACGGCCCGCCGGGCGCGGGCCCGGGCCCGGGTCGAGCGGCTGGCCCAGTCCCGGCTGCGGAGATCGTCGAGGACGGCGCCCCTCATGCGGCTGCGGGCGTGACGCTCGAAGCCGACCCCCCGGTCGGGGTCGAAGGTGCGGGCCGCCTGCACCAACCCGAAGAGGGCGGCGGAGACCAGCTCGTCCCGGGGGACGTGGCGGGGGACCCGGCCCATCACGTCGGCCACCACATGGCTGAACCAGCGGGAGGTGATGGCGTGACCAATTGTTCCTGGTCAGGACGGGAGACAAGGTTCACGGAGGACACGAGCCGATGATCAGGGTGAAAGCCCCTCCCCCTCAATCGGCCGCGGGGATGAACCGGCGGGGCGCCACCGGCCCGATCGGGGGGGCACCCATAGTCGAAGAGGACTGGTCCTCGACCCTGCCGGCGTGGTTCGATGGCTGGCTGGTGGACGCGGAACGATCTTCCCCCGAGGGCTGGCGGGCCCTGGTGGTGGACGAGTGGGCGCTGTTCCGGCAGGGCGTGCGCAGCGTGCTCTCCGCCCTCGGGGTGGTGGTGGTGGACGACGTGGCGGGAACCCCCGACGCCCTCCTGCGGCTGTGGTCGGCCGAGCCGGAGCTGCTGGTGGCGGGGAGCCCGGCGCAGGGCACCGTGGCCGATCTCGTCGGCCGGGCCAAGCAGGCCCACCCGAAGCTGGCCATCCTGGCCCTGCTCCCGGTGGCGGAGGCCGAGCCAGCTCCGTGCCGTTCTGGGGGCCGGAGCCGACTCCGTCCTCACCCGCACGGCCGGCCCGGACGAGCTGGAGGACGCCGTCCGCCGGCTGGCGGCCGGTGAGCGGGTGCTGACCGCCGCCGCCGTCCTCACCGGGATGGGGAGGAGGCGCCGCGGGGCGAACCCGACCTTTCGGCCGGAAAACGTCCTCACGGTCAAGGAGCGCGAAGTGCTCTGGCTGCTGGCCCAGGACAAGTCGAACCGGGAGATCGCCGCCGCCCTGGTGGTGAGCGAGGCGACGGTCAAGTCCCACCTGAGCCGGGTCTACGACAAGCTCGAGGTCCCCGGGCGCCGGGAGGCGGTCCGGCGGGCCATGGAGCTCGGGCATCCTCACCTGAGGGTCGCCGGACCTCCGCCCTGCCGGACCTAAGCCTTGATCGCCTCCAAAACCTCGACCCAGGCCAGGCGACCCTTCCCGGATCAGGTGGGGGTCGGTGCCGGTGGCGTCGACCACGGTGGCCGGCAGACCGTCGCAGCTGCCCGTCGTCGAGGACGACCGGCACCGAGTCACCGAAGACCTCCACGACCTCCGGACGCCGTCTGGAGGGCGGGTTCGCCGGGACCAGGGGTGGCGGTGGCCACCGCCACCGGGCCGCACCGGGTGCACAGCTCCCGGGCGGCGGAATTGCCCGGCATGCGTACCCCCACGGTCAGGTCGTCGTCGCCGAGATCGGCGGTCAGGTCGGGATGGCGGGGCAGCACCAGGGTCAGCGGCCCGGGCCAGCAGCGACGCATGAGCCGCTGGGCCGCCTCGGGCAGCGAGGTGGTGAAGCTCTCGGCCTGGAAGACAGTGGCCACCAGGATGGGCAGGTCGAGGCTCCGGGGACGGCGGAGGGCGGCGAAGAGCCGGTCGGTGGCGCCGGCCACGAAGGGGTCGACCGCCAGCACGTAGGCGGAGTCGGTGGGAAGCCCCACCGGAAGGCCGACAGCCAGAACCTGGCAGGCGGCGCCGATGGCGTCCGGGTCACCCGCGGGGAGGAGCTCGCTCACCTTCTCGCAACCAGGACCCGGTCACGCCCGGCGAGGTCGGGCCGGACCTCCACCTGGCGGTAGCCGATCAGGCGGGCCCGCTCCGCCAACGGGGTGGCCTGGTGGGGAGCCAGCTCCAGGACCAGGGCACCCTCCGGGGCCAGCCACCCAGGGGCGCCGTCGAGGAGCTCCTCGAGCGCCTCGGTTCCCCGGGGGCCGGACACCGAGCGCGGCGCGCGGCTCGTGGTCACGCACCTCGGGCGGGAGGGCGGCGTACTCCGCTTCGCCCACATAGGGCGGGTTGGACACGATGACGACCAGCCTCCCTCGCAAGGCCTCGGGGAGTGCTTCGTACCACAGTCCCTGCGCCAGGCGCACCCGCGTGGCGGCCTCCCCGCCCCCGCCAGGTTCGCTCCGGCCACGGCCAGCGCGTCGGCGTCGGCGTCGGTGGCCCACACTTCGGCCTCGGGGAGCTCGGACGCCAGGGCCAGGGCCAGGGCCCCGGAGCCCGTCCCGAGATCCGCCACCGGGAAGGCGTGTCCCGAACCGCCCCACGGGTTCGAGGGCTCCCGGCGGGCCCCCGCCCGTACCGCTTCCTCCAGGGCCACCTCGGCCGTGATCTCCGTCTCGGGCCGGGGAATGAGCACCCGGCGGTCGACCATGAGCTCCAGGTCCCGGAACGGCCAGTGGCCGATGACGTACTGGAGGGGTTCCCCGGCCAGGCGCCGCTCCACCATCGTCGAGAGCCGGGCCGCCCCGCGGGCGGTGGCCGGCTCGTGCCACTCCGCCGCCGGCCGCCCGCTCGCCTCCTCGGTCAGCCACCGGGCCTCCCGGGCGTCAGCCCCAGGCGCTGCTCCGCCGACCGCGGCGAGCTCCGCCCAGGACAGGGCCCGGAGGGCGACCGTCCCCTGACCCTCTCACCCGGGCGTTCCGGCCAGCTGGGCGGCCCGGTCGAACTCCACCATGGCGTCGACCAGCTGGTCGAGGTCCCCTTCGAGGACCTGGTCGAGCTTGTGCACGGTGAGCCCGACACGGTGGTCGGTGACCCGGTTCTCCTTGTAGTTGTACGTGCGGATCTTCTCGGAGCGGCCGCCGCCTCCGACCTGGGCCCGCCGGGCGCTGGACTGCTCGGCCGCCTGGCGCTCCTGCTCGGCGGCCAGGAGCCGGGCCCGCAGGATCCGCATGGCCTTGTCTTTGTTCTGGAGCTGGCTCTTCTCGTCCTGGCACGACACCACGATCCCGGTGGGCTTGTGGGTGAGCCGCACCGCCGAGTCGGTGGTGTTCACCGACTGCCCGCCCGGGCCGGTGGAGCGGTAGACGTCGGTCTCGACGTCGTTGGGATCGATGTGGACGTCGACCTCCTCGGCCTCGGGGAGGACGGCCACGGTGGCGGCGCTGGTGTGGATCCGGCCCTGGCTCTCGGTCACCGGCACGCGCTGGACCCGGTGGGGGCCCGCTTCGTGCTTGAGCCGGCTCCAGACCTGGTCGCCCTTGACCAGGAAGGCGGCCTCCTTGAAGCCGCCCATGTCCGAAGGCTGGCTGGTGAGCATTTCCAGCTTCCAGCCTCGCCGCTCGGCGTAGCGCTGGTACATGCGCACGAGGTCGCCGGCGAACAGGTTGGCTTCCTCGCCGCCCTCGGCCCCCCGGATCTCCACGATCACGTTCTTGTCGTCGTTGGGGTCCCGGGGAAGGAGCAGCACCTTGAGCTGAGCCTCGAGGTCGGCGACCAGCGCCTCCTTCTCGGCCATCTCCTCCTTGTAGTAGTCCCGGGTGTCCGCATCGGTCTCGGACCGCAGCAGCTCCCGGGCCTCGTCGACGTCGCTCCGGGCCCGGAGCCAGTCCCGGTAGGCCGCCACGATCGGCTTCAGCTCGTTGTAGCGCCGGCCGGCGGCACGCGTCGCGGCCTGGTCGCCGGAGGCGTAGACGGACGGAAGGCTCTCCTCGAGCGCCTCCAGCTCCGATTCGAGGTCCGCAAGGCGGTCAAACACGGACCAAGGCTAACTGGCCGAGCAGGAGCCTCGGCTTCCGGTGACGAAACGGTCATTGGTGCTCCCCTCACCTGGACCAGCACCGCAGATTTGCCGATGTCCCGGGGGAACGACCGACTTGGAGGCATCCTCGTGGCTGGGTATCAGATGGGCGTTTGGCGCCTTGCCGCCCTCGGGGTGGCCGTCGCCCTCGTGGCCGGCTGTGGCAGCGGGGACAAGGCCAACGCCCAGAAGGGTCTGGTGATCGGGGCCTCGACGAGCACGTCGACGGCGACGCCCGGGCCCAGCATCCCGCCCGACCCGACCTCCACCACCGCCGCGCCCGCCCCGCCCGCTACCGCCGCGCCCGCCCCGTCGTCGCCTCCGGTGGCCCCTCCCCCCCTCGGCTTCCCCGACGGCGGCCCCTACGGCGAGGCCATCGCCTTCCAGAGCGCGGTGCCTGTCCCCCAGGATCTGATCTTCGTGCTGGCCATCGGTTCCGACGCCCGGCCCGGCGCGGACATGACCCGGGCCCTGGCCGACTCCCTCCATCTCCTGGCCGTCGACCCCCGCACCGGCGCCGGCACCGTTTTGGGCTTCCCCCACGACTCGTGGGTCGAGATCCCGGGCAAGGGCACCCGCAAGATCAACTCGGCCCTGACCCTGGGCGGTCCCCAGCTCGTGGCCGAGACCGTGCGCAAGCTCACCGGCCTCCCCGTGCACTACTACGCGGTGACGGGCTTCGAAGGCTTCGAGCGCATCGTCAACGACCTCGGCGGCGTCAACGTGAACGTGGACCGCAAGATGCGGGACAAGTTCTCCGGGGCCAACTTCGACCCGGGCTGGCACAACATGAACGGCAGCGAGGCCCTGGCCTACTCCCGCAACCGAAAAGACACCCTGAACGGCGACTTCGACCGTTCGCTCCACCAGGGCAACGTGATGCTCTCGGCCCTGGCCAAGCTCCGGGCCGAGGTGGGCGACGACGCCGGGATCCAGCGCTGGATCGGCGTGCTGCTCAAGTACGCCAACCTCGACTCGCCGCCCCAGCAGCTGACCCAGCTGGCCACCCTGGCCCGCCACCTCGACCCCTCCAAGCTGACCAACGTGGTCCTGCCGGGCCGGGTGGGGACGGCCAGTGGTCAGTCGGTGGTCCTCCTCGGCGATGAGGCCCGCAAGATCTTCCTCGACCTGCGCCCCGACGCCGCCATCGGCGGGCCCACGGGCGACGAGCCCCGCCCGGCGGCCGCCGCCGCCGAACCGGCTCCGGCCCCGACCCCGGCGCCCGAACCGGCCTCCGACCCGGCGCCGGCGCCCGCCTCGACCGAGCCGCCGGCCACCACCACGACCACCATCAAGCCCCCGCTGAACGTGCTGGGTTAATGCTGCTGAACGTGCTGGGTTAATTCTGGCCGGTCTTAGTTCCGGCGGGCCTCGACCTCGGCCAGCTCAGCTGGCCGACAGGACGGCCTTGAGGGAGGTGATGGCCACCTCCAGCTGGTCGTCGGTGGGCGGGCGGGTGGTGAGCTTCTGGAGGGCGAGGCCCGGCTTCATGGCCGTCGCCACCCAGGGCTTGCTCATGTTCCGGGCCGCGTAGCGGATGATCTCGTAGCTGACCCCGGCCACCAGCGGGATGAGCAGGAGCCGGGAGGCGATGAGCACCGCCCATCCCGGCCGGCCGAACACGGCGTAGGCCAGGATGGTCACCACCATCACGGTGAGGAGGAAGTTCGTCCCGCACCGGACGTGGGCCGTGGAGAACCGCTGGGCCGAGGCCGGGGTGAGCTCGACGTCGTTCTCGTAGGCGGCGATGGCCTTGTGCTCGGCCCCGTGGTACATGAACACCCGCCGGATATCGGGTATCCGGCCGATGAGGGCGATGTAGCCGAGGAAGATGCCCAGCCGGAGCATGCCCTCGAAGAGATTGAAGGCGTAGCTGCTGTCGAGGAAGAAGCCGCCGATGCCCCGGGCGGCGAGGGCGGGCAGCACGATGAAGATGGCCGAGAAAAAGACGATGGCGAACGCCACCGTCCCGCCGGTGGCCTTCGTGGACGGCCGCTCGGAGGGGTCGACAGCCTGGTCGGTCGACCAGCTGAGCGCCCGCATCCCGATGGCCATGGACTCGACCAGGGTGGCCACGCCCCGGGCCAGGGGCACCTTGGCCCACTTCTTCGCCCACGACGGCGCCTCGTTGACCTCGGTGCGGATGGCGCCCTCGCGGGTGCGCACGGAGACGGCCCAGGTGGTCGCCCCGCGCATCATCACGCCCTCCATGACCGCCTGGCCTCCGACGTAGCGGGGCTCGGGCATCTGCACAGCGCCTCCTTACCCGCCTGGGGCCCCAACCCCAGGCTCCTCCAGAGAGTGGGGCCCCTGCCCCACTCCTGGCCGTGGCGGGGCTACGGCTTCTTGTTCTTGGCCTGCGCCGCCTGGGTCTTGGCGTAGCGGCGCTGGAAGCGCTCCACCCGGCCACCGGTGTCCACCAGCTTCTGCTTGCCGGTGTAGAAGGGGTGGCACTCGGCGCACAGCTCGACCCGCAGCTCGGGCTTGGTGGCCCGGGTCACGAACGTGTTCCCGCACGAGCAGCGCACGTTGCAGGCGATGTAGTCGGGGTGGATTCCGCTCTTCATGACTCTCCTCTGCTATGGCTCTTCGCCTGGCGGCTCATCGCTGTCCGGATGGGGACCCCAACCCCATCCGCCCGCTGGGCGTCCCTCTAACTTAACGCCCGTCAACCGCCCGACGTTGGGGCCTTGGCGATCTCGGCCAGGAACTCGTCGTTGCTCTTGGTCGTCTTGATCTTGTCCATGAGCAGCTCCAGGCCGGCCCCGCCCTCCAGGGCGTTGAGCACCCGGCGCAGCTTCCACACCTGCTGGAGCTGGATCCGGTCGAAGAGCAGCTCCTCGTGGCGGGTGGACGACGCCTCCACGTCGATGGCGGGGTAGATCCGCCGTTCGGCCAGGCGCCGGTCGAGGCGCAGCTCCATGTTGCCCGTGCCCTTGAACTCCTCGAAGATGACCTCGTCCATCCGGCTGCCGGTCTCGATGAGGGCGGTGGCCAGGATCGTCAACGATCCGCCCTCCTCGATGTTCCGCGCCGCCCCGAAGAACTTCTTGGGCGGGTAGAGGGCGCCGGAGTCGACACCGCCGGAGAGGATGCGCCCGGAGGCGGGCGCGGCCAGGTTGTAGGCCCGGGCCAGGCGGGTGATGCCGTCGAGGATGATGACCACGTCCTTGCCCATCTCCACCAGCCGCTTGGCCCGCTCGATGGTCAGCTCGGCCACCTGGGTGTGCTCCTCGGAGGGCCGGTCGAAGGTGGAGGCGACCACCTCGCCGTTCTGGACCTGACGGCGCATGTCGGTGACCTCTTCGGGGCGCTCGTCGACCAGCAGCACCATGAGGTGCACCTCGGGGTTGTTGCGCTCGATCGAGTGGGCGATCTGCTTCAGGATCGTGGTCTTGCCCGCCTTGGGCGGCGAGACGATGAGGCCCCGCTGGCCCTTCCCGATGGGCGAGATGAGGTCGACGATGCGGCCGATCAGGTTGTTCGGATCGCCGGGGATCTCGAGGCGCAGCTTCTCGTCGGGGAACAGGGGGGTGAGGTCCTCGAAGCGGGGGCGGGTGCGGGCCTCCTCCGGGCTCACCCCGTTGATGGCGTCGAGGCGCAGCAGGGCCGGGTACTTCTCGTTGCTGGCCGCCGGCCGGGTGGCTCCCTTCAGGTAGTCGCCCTTGCGCAGGCCGAACCGCCGGACCTGGGAGGCGGAGACGTAGACGTCGCCCCGGCCGGCCAGGTAGCCGCTGGTGCGCATGAAGCCGTAGCCCTCGTCGCGGATCTCGAGCAGACCCTCGACGTCGATGGGCTCGGAGGCCGCCTGGTCGAACTGGCGGGGCTCGCGCGGCTCGCGCTGACTCGCGCGGCTGGTCCCTCTGGTCGCCGCGCTGGTCAGGGCGCTGGTCAGGACGCGGATCGCGCTGCGGCTCCCGGGCCTCGGTGCCCTCGTAGCCACCGCGGTCCCGGCCCCGGCGCCGCCGCCGGCGGCCGCGGCCCTCTCCGAACCCGCGGTCGTCGCCGTCGAAGCGCCGCTCGGCCGGGGGCCGGTGCTGCTGTTCCCGCTCCCGGAAGGGCGGGGACGTCGTTGCGCCCGTGGTGGCCTGGTTCCCGGGGCCCGCCTCCGCTTGGGATTCGGACGGTGCGTCGCCCTCGGGGGCCTGGCGCCGCGCCGAGGTCGCCGCGGCGGTCTCGGAGGCGCGCTCCTGGGTGGCCGTCTCCGTACCCGTCCGGGCCTCGGCCACGTCCTCTTCCCGGGACCGGTCCTGGGGCCCGAAGGAGAACCGTTGCGGCTTCACCGGCTCCGAGGTCTCCACCGCAGCCGGGGCGGCGGACGCAGCCGGGGCCGCGGCGGGCGCGGACGGGGCTGACGCAGCTGCGGCGGCGGAGGGTTTTCCTTCTCCGCGCGCGGCCCCGTCGCCGTTGTCCGGTTCAGACTTGCGGCGGCTGGTGGCCTTCTTCTTGGGACGTCCGGCGGAGGGCTCGGGAATGCCGTTGCCGGTGGTGGCGGCGGCGATGATCGCCTCCACCAGATCCGCCTTGCGCAAGCGGGTCGCGCCACGAACGCCCATGGCCGAAGCGATCTCGTGGAGTTGCTCGCGATCGCGGCCTCCGAGCATGGCTCGTTCTTTGGAGAACTCGGTGCCGTCGGAGCCACCCCGCTCCCCGGTCGCGCTGCTCGTACTGCTCATGAGTTGGGTTTCCTCCTGGATCCGTTCATCGTGGGCAGCGCCTCCATCGCCCGGCTGACGACCAGCTCGATCACCTGGGACAGCGTCGAGTCGAGGTTGTAGGAGGGCACCAGGGGCACGCCCCGTTCGAGGGCCAGCGACTTCACGTAGCGCTGGATCTTGCGGATGCTGTCGAAGAAGTCGAGATAGCGGTCCGACGGGCGGCTGCGGGTCTCGTGGGCCCGCATCATGAAGTGGGCCCGGTGCACCTCGACGTCGTCGGCGGTGATGACCAGGGGCACCACCACGGCGTCGGGGTACTCGGTGTGGTTGATGAACCCGGGGACGACGTGGGCGCCCTCGACGATGAGGTCGGTGCCCTCCACCATGGCCCGGCGGATGAGGGCCTGGATCCCCGGGGTGATGACCGAGACCTGCTCCCGGAAGCCGATGATGACCGGGTCGGCGCTGCGGGGGATGGGGTGGCGGACCAGGTGCACGGCGTCGAAGGAGGAGGTGTGCAGGGTGGGCATGAGCTCCTCGGAGAACATGGCCCGCATGACCTCGCGGATGGCATCGGTGGGGATGATGCGGGTGATACCGAGGCGCCCGGCCAGCTGGGTGGCGATGGTCGACTTGCCCACGCCCGTGGCGCCGCCGATGAGGATGATCAGGGGCTTGTCGAGCCGGTTCACCACCTGCCACTTGGCGAAGGACTCGGCGTAGCGGGCGCCCACCTCCTCGACCAGGGTGACCTCGGCCAGCTCGGCCAGCTCCACCCGGGTGATCGTGTCGCTGTCCCGCATGTGGAGACGGTCCTCGATGCACTCGGCCACGTGGAAGGCGCGCGCCGGGGACAGCCCGGTGGCCATGATCGAGCTGGCCATCAGGCCCTTCGAGTACGGCAGGGCGTGCTCCTCGTCGGAGATCACGATGTGCCGGGGAGTCTGGGTCATGCGCCCTTTTCCTGGAACCGCTTCTTCGCCGTCTCGGCGAGGGAACGGACGAGGTCTTCGAGAAGAAGGTCACCACCGGTGACCACAAGCTGATTGTCGGAGTACACAACCCCCATCCCCCGCTCCAGGGCGAACCCGGTGGCGAGGTCGACCGCCGCAGCCTTGAGCTCGGTGACGAGTACGTCAGCCTGGCCGGCGGCGGCCAGCTCGCTGGCGAGTTTGGTCCGGTTCGCCAGATTGGAGCTGTGACCGACGACCGTGGCGCCGTACGACTCCAGGTGAGCCGCCAGCGTCGCCGACACGGCTTCAGGAGCAGTGGTGGCGAAGAAGACGGAGTGTCCGGAAATCGGTCCGAGTGGTCGCGGCCGGAACGTGGTGCGAATGACCGGAACCTCTGGGACCAGCCCCCGGATTCGATCCTCGAGGGCCGCCACCGCGCCCAAGTCGGCAAGCGGTTGTTCGGCCAGTGTAATGACCACCAGGTCGGCCAGCAACAAGGGGTAGGCGCCGAGGTAGCCGGTGATCAGCTCGGGGTCGGCGTTGGCCGCCACCACGCACACGGTGACGTCCGCCGCCACCGGGGGGATGGCCGTCCCCGAACCTTCGAAGACCAGGATCGTCCTCGGGCCGGGCGTTGGCCAGGGCGACGCCGGCGGCGAAGGTGGCGCTGGCCGGTTCCCCGGCCAGCCCGCCGCCGCAGCGCCGGGTCCCCACGGTGACGACCCCGGCGGTGAGGGCGTCCTCCAGATGGTCGCTGGCCGCGTGGCGACCGGAGCGGGACAGCGCCAGCAGGCCTTCCGGAGTGAGGGGGAACTCGGCTGGATCGACCACCTCGGGCTCCGCCGGCCCACCCCGGCCCATGGCCACCACCACCGGCGGCGTGCCGTCGGCCTTGAGCAGGCGGGCCACCTCGGCGGCCACCGCCGTCTTGCCGGTGCGCTTGCCCGTGCCGATCACGGCGATGGACGGCTTGGTGGCCAGGTGGTGACGGGGTGGCACCTCGAAGCTGAACCCTGCGCCCCGGTAGGGGATTCCCCGGGCCAGGGCATGGGCGGCCAGCAGCATCCGGGTGCGGGCGTCGAGGACCGGTTGGTCGGAGAGGTCCACCACCTCGTCGGGGGCGAAGCGCTCGATGCCGGCCAGGAGCGCGGCCAGCGGGCCCTCGCCGGTGACGAAGCCGTCGACTCCGATGTCCGCCGCATCCAGGGCCGTCCTCAGCTTCTCGGTACCGCCCAGGAGCGCGGCGCCGACCACGGTCCGGCCTCCGGCGCGCAGCTCCTCGACGGCGGCCCTGACGACCGGGGGGTAGTGCTCGCCGTCGACGAGCACGAGCGTGCGCCGCGGCGGAGAAGGAGGAAACGGGACGGCCGTGGCCGGAAACCTCGCAGAGAGAGCCGCTCCCGGAAACGGAGCGGGGTGCAACCTCCAAGTCTACCGGCCGGCGACGGCCACGCGAGACTGCCATGTCATGAAAGAGACCCTTGCTTCCGGGATCGAACACGAGGCCACCTTCACGGTGACCCCGGAGATGTCGCCGCCGCACCTGCCAGTGGTGGTGTTGGCCACGCCGATCATGGTGGGACTCATCGAGAACACGTGCCTGAAGAGCGTCGAGCCTCACCTCGACGAAGGCGAGACCACGGTGGGCACCCACGTGTGCGTGAGCCACACCGGCGCCGCCCGGGAGGGTGAGGAGGTGCGGGTCACGTCCCGCCTGGCCAAGGTGGAGCGCCGCCGTCTGACCTTCGAGATCGAGGTCCACGCCCCGGGCGGGCGGATCAGCGAGGGCACCCACGAGCGGGCCGTCATCGACACCGCCCGCTTCCGTCAGACCTGAGCGTTCCGGTCAGCCGGGGGCGGGCTGGCGTTGCAGGAGACGGGCCATGAGGTCGTGGCCCACCACCGGGGCGCAATGCGCGGTCGCTGATTCCGTGTACTCGCCGCCGGGGCCGTCGGCGGTGGAGTCGAAGAGGAGGTAGGGCACGGCGTCGGACGTGTGGGTGCGGAGCACGCACGGCGTGGGGTGGTCGGGCAGCAGCAGCATCCGCCAGGGCCCCAGGTCGTCGAGGGCCTCGGCCAGGGGGCCGATGATGCGGCGGTCCCAGTTCTCCAGGGCCTCGACCTTGCGGTCCTCCTCGCCGTTGTGGCCGGCCTCGTCCGACGCCTCGACGTGGATGACGAACAGGTCTCGGTCGGCCAGGCTGGCCAGGGCGGCGTCACGCTTGGCCTCGTAGTCGGTGTCGTAGTAGCCCGTGGCTCCGGGCACCTCGACCGGGTCGATGCCCGACAGGACCCCGAGGCCCCGGATGAGATCGACGGCGGTCACCAGGCGCCCGAACACCCCGAAACGGTCGGAGAAGGCGGGCAGCGCGGGGCGGGTGCCTTGACCCCACAACCACACCTGGGTGGCGGAGGCGCCGAGCTCGGCCGCCTTGGCCGTCACCACCGCCCGGGATGCCTCCATGATCTCGAGCAGCTCCTTGGCCGCCCGCCCCGTTGGCGCGGCGGCAGGCTGGCCGATGAGGTCATGGGGCGGGAAGCAGTCCGCCTCGGCCAGGGCGGCCGGCGCCACCATCACATGGCGGTACATGACCCCCGGGTGGAAGGTGATCCCGTCCCGGCCCCCACCCAGCTCGGCATCGACCGCCTCGATGATGGGGTGGGAGAGCTCGGAGGCGATGTGCCCGGCGGAGAAGTCGACCATGGTGCCGGCCGCGTCCACCGTCACCAGGTTGCAGCGGAAGGCGACCTCGCCGGGCTTGATGTCCACCCCCATGGCGGCGGCCTCGATCGGCGCCCGGCCGGTGTGGTAGCGGGCGGGGTCGTAGCCCAGGATGGACATGTTGCCCACGTCCGAGCCCGGAGGCAGGCCGGCCGGGATGGTGGCGGCCCGTCCCACCTCGCCCCTGGCCGCCAGGCGGGCCAGGTTGGGCATGGCGGCGGCCTCCAGCGGGGTCCGCCCCCCGAGCGAGGCCAGCGGCTCGTCGGCCGCCCCATCCGGAATGCACACCACGTATTTCATCAGGACCTGCTCGCAGGGACTGGGCGGCTGGGGCAGGGGCCCCCGGCCGCATCGCGATGAGCCGCCAGGCGAAGAGCAATGAGCACAGTAGGGGATGCTATTGGCTCCTCCGGCGTCCGGCGCCCCCCGGGGGCCACGTATCCTCGTTCCATGCGGCGCCTCCCCGTGCTCTTCGTCGCCCTGGCCCTGGTGGCAGGTGCCTGCGCCGGCGACGACAAGGAATCAGGCAAGGCCCCGGACGCCCCCGCTTCCCACGCCGCCGGCAGCACGGACACGAGCGGTTCGTCCTCCACCACGGCGGCGGCGCCGAGTTCGACGGCGGGGGCCTCGTCGAGTGCCACCTCGCCCACCACCCGAAGGGCCGGCCCGACCGCGCCCGTGACCGCCCCACCGGGGACCACGGCGACCTCGGCACCGCCGGCGACGCCGACCACGGCCCGGCCGGTGGCCCTGGGCGAGGTGAAGGTCCGGCTCACCCAGGTGGTGAACTTCGGGAGCGGCTTCTCCCCCCTGGCCCTGGCCCAGCGGCCGGGTGACGACACGCTCTATGTGGCCGGCCAGCGGGGCCGGGTGGTCGCCGTCCGGGGCGGCGAGGCCGACCCGCAGCCCATCCTCGACCTGTCCGGCGAGGTGAAGGCGGGCGGCGAGCAGGGGCTCCTCGGCATCGCCTTCTCGCCCGACGGCAACCTCATCTACGCCAGCTTCACCGACAAAGACGGCCATTCGAACCTGTGGGAGTTCGCCTTCCACGAGGGCCGGGCCTACCCCGCCACCAAGCGGGAGATCCTGTTCCAGACCCAGCCCTTCGCCAACCACAACGGCGGCCAGGTCACCTTCGGGCCCGACGGGTTGCTGTACTACTTCTTCGGGGATGGCGGCAGCGCCAACGACCCCTTCGGCAACGCCCAGAACCTGGACACCTGGCTCGGCAAGATCCTGCGCATCGACCCCAGGCCGTCGGGGGACAAGCCCTACACCGTGCCGGCCGACAACCCGTTCGTGGGCCGGGCGGGCGCCAAACCGGAGATCTACGCCTACGGGATGCGCAACCCGTGGCGCAACTCGTTCGACAAGGCGACGGGCGACATGTGGATCGGCGACGTGGGCCAGAACTCGGTGGAGGAGGTCGACTACTGCCCCCGCGACGCAGCCCGGGGCGCCAACTTCGGCTGGGCCGCCTATGAGGGGACCCGGACCGGACCCCGGCCCGTGCCTCCCGTCACAGACGCTGTACCGCCCGTGCACGAGTACCCGACCTCCGACGGCTGCGCGGTGACGGGCGGCTACGTCTACCGGGGCTCCCGGGTCCCCGGCCTGACCGGCGCCTACCTGTTCGGCGACTTCTGCAACGGGCAGATCCGGGTCCTGCGCCTGACCGGCGGGAAGGTGTCCGAGCAGCGCAGCCTCGGCCTCGAGGCGTCGAATCTGGCGTCCTTCGGCGAGGACCACCAGGGCGAGGTCTACGCCCTGTCACTCTCCGGCGGCCTGTTCCGCATCGATCCCGCGTAGTCCTCTCGGTGGAGACCCGGCGCCTCCCGATGTTCCCCCTCGGGACCGTGCTCGTCCCCTCGGCCCATCTGCCGTTGCACATCTTCGAGCCGCGCTACCGGGCCCTGGCCCAGGACTGCCTGGCCGGCGACCAGGAGTTCGGCGTGGTCCTCATCGAGCGGGGCTCGGAGGTCGGCGGGGGCGACGTGCGCTTCGGGGTGGGCACGGTGGCCCGCATCGTCCAGGCCGTCGAGCTTCCCGACGGGCGCTGGCTGGTCGACTCGGTGGGCACGGAACGCTTCCGGATCCAACGCTGGCTGGAGGACGACCCCTACCCCTGCGCCGAGGTCGAGGCCCTGGCCGAGGCACCCGCCGGACCCGAGGCCGAGGGTCTGCGGGCCGAGGTGGAACGGCTCCTGCGCCAGGTGCTCGCCCTGCAGGTCGAGCTCGGGTTCCCGGCCCCGTCGGCCACCCTGGAACTCGACCGCGAGCCGGGCGCCGCCGCCTACCAGGCCGCCGTCCTGTCCCCCATCGGCCCGATGGACACCCAGCGGCTCCTGGAGGACCCGGGCCCCGAGGCCCGCCTCCGCCACCTGGTCGAGTTCCTGGGCGAGGCCCGCGAGGTCCTGGCCCGCCGCATGGCCGAGGGCTGAGGGTCCGCTAACTACAGGCCGAGCTCGGCGGCCACGGCGGAGGCGGTGGGCTCCACCGCCGCGCACATCTCGACGGTGGAGATGGCCCGCTCGGGGTCCTTGAGACCGTGGCCGGTCAAGGTGCAGACCACGGACTCGCCCCGTTCCACCATCCCCTCGTCCACCGCCCGCAGCAGGCCGGCGACGGAGGCGGCCGAGGCGGGCTCGACGAAGACGCCCTCCAGCGTGGCCAGGAGTCGGTAGGCGTGGAGGATCTCCTCGTCGGTCACGGCCCCGATAGCCCCGCCCGACTCGTCCCGGGCCGCGATGGCGCCGTCCCAACTCGCCGGATTGCCGATGCGGATGGCGGTGGCGATGGTCTCGGGGTGGGCGACGGGCTCTCCGCTGACCAGAGGGGCCGCCCCGGCTGCCTGCCAGCCCAGCATGCGGGGCCGTCGTCCGGCGCGACCGGCAGTGAAGTCCTCCTGGTAGCCCTTCCAGTAGGCGGTGATGTTGCCGGCGTTGCCCACTGGGATGCAGTGCACGTGGGGGGCGTCGCCCAACTCGTCCACGATCTCGAAGGCGGCCGTCTTCTGGCCCTCGATGCGGTGCGGGTTCACCGAGTTGACCAATGTCACAGTCTCGTGGGCGGCCAGCTCCCGGACGATGGTGAGCGCCTGGTCGAAGTTGCCGTTGACCGGGATGACCTTCGCTCCGTGCACCAGGGCCTGGGCCAGCTTGCCGAGGGCGATGTGACCGGCGGGCAGGAGCACGGCGCACAGCAGGCCGGCCCTGGCGGCGTAGGCGGCGGCCGAAGCCGAGGTGTTGCCGGTGGATGCGCAGATGACCGCCTTGGATCCCTCCTCCACCGCCTTGGAGATGGCGAAGGTCATGCCCCGGTCCTTGAACGACCCGGTGGGGTTGAGCCCCTCGTACTTGAGCAGGACGGCGACGCCGAGCTGTTCGGAGAGCCGCTCGGCCGGGAGCAGCGGCGTGCCGCCCTCCCGCAGGGTGACGATCGGGGTGGCGGACGTGACCGGCAGGCGGTCCCGGTAGGCCTCGATGATGCCGGGCCACCCCGGGGTCCGGGGTGCCCCCGAGGACGACATCAATCGTCCTCCCCCACCACCCGCAGGATGGAGCCCACCTTGTGGACCACGTCGAGCTGGCGGACGGCAGTGATGGTGGCCTCCAAATCACGCTCCTTCGCCTTGTGGGTGACGAAGATGAGGCGGGCGTCGTCGGCCATGCCCCGCTGCTCCATCGACTTGATGGATACGCCGTGCTCGCCGAAAGCGGAAGCGATGGCGGCCAGCACGCCGGGCTTATCGGCCACCTCGATGAGGATGTAGAACTGCGACGACATCTCGTCGATGGGCCGCACGCGCTTGCGGGCCCCCATCCCGATGGTCGCCCCCCGGCTCCCGCCGGCCAGGTTCTTGGCCGCGTCGATGAGGTCGCCGAGGACGGCGGACGCCGTCGGCATCCCCCCGGCCCCCCGGCCGTAGAACATGAGGTCGCCCACCGCGTCGGCCTCGATGAACACGGCGTTGAACGAGTCCCGCACCGAGGCCAGCGGGTGGGCCACGGGGACCATGGCCGGGTGGACCCGGACGGCCACCTCGCCGTCGACCTCCTCGGCGATGGCCAGCAGCTTGACCACGTAGCCCAGGTGGCGGGCGGAGTCGATGTCGTCGGCGGTGAGGCCCGAGATGCCCTCCCGGTACACGTCGCCCGCCACCACCTTGGCCGAGAAGGCGATGGAGGCCAGGATGGCGGCCTTGGCCGCGGCGTCGAAGCCCTCCACGTCGGCGGTGGGGTCACGCTCGGCGTAGCCCAGGCTCTGAGCTTCGGCCAGGGCGTCGTGGAAGGAGGCGCCCGACTCGCTCATCCGGGTGAGCACGAAGTTGGTGGTGCCGTTGACGATGCCCATCAGGCGCCGGATGCGGTCGCCGGCCAGCGACTCCCGCAGCGGGCGGATGAGGGGAATGCCGCCACACACGGAGGCCTCGAAGAGCAGGTCGACCCCGGCCCCGGCGGCGGCTTCGAACAGGTCCCGGCCGAAGTTGGCCAGCAGCTCCTTGTTGGCCGTGACCACCGGCTTCTTGCGCTCCAGGGCGGCCAGGATGAGGCTGCGGGCCGGTTCGATCCCGCCGATGACCTCGACCACCACGTCGACGGAGGGGTCGGTCACGACCTCCTCGGCGTCGTGGGTGAAGCGCTCGAAGGGGAGGTCGACGTCGCGCTCGCGGGCCAGGTTGCGCACCGCCACCCGGGCGATCTCGAGCCGCACCCCGGCCCTGGTCTCGATCTCGTCGGCCTGCTGGGCGGCCAGGCGGACCAGGGCGGAGCCGACGTGGCCACAACCCAGGAGCCCGACGCGCACCGTGGCCCTGGGGTCGCCCACCGCGCCGGCCGGCATCAGGTCTCCTCCAGGGCGAGGAGGTCGTCAAGGGTCTCGCGCCGCACGACCAGGCGGGTCGCGCCGCCGGCCACGAACACCACCGCCGGCCGCGGCACCTTGTTGTAGTTGGAAGCCATGGCGTAACCGTACGCCCCCGTCGCCGGTGTCCCCAGTAGGTCGCCCACGGCCAGCCCGTCGGGCAGCTGGGCGTCGCGCACCACGACGTCGCCGGACTCGCAGTGCTTGCCTGCCACCGTGGCCCGCAACGGGCGGGGGTCGGCGGCCCGGGTGGGGTTGAAGGCCTCGTAGCGGGCGCCGTAGGTGGCGGGCCGGGGATTGTCGCTCATCCCCCCGTCGACGGCCACGTAGGTCCGCACCCCGGGGATCTCCTTGATGGTGCCCACCCGGTAGATCGTGAGCCCGGCCCGGGCCACGATGGAGCGGCCCGGTTCCACGAACAGGCCGGGCAGGCGGCGCAGGCCGGCGTCGCGGGCGGCGTCGGCCAGGGACCGGCGCAACACGTTGGCGTAGTCGGCCACGTCCGGCGGCTGCTGGCCCGCCTCGTAGGCCACGCCGAGACCACCGCCCAGGTTCAGCTCCTCCACCCGGGCGCCGGCGGCCGCCTCCACCTCGGCGGCCAGGCGGCCGACCACGGCCATAGCTTTGGCGTAGGAGCCCAGCACGTAGATCTGGGAACCGATGTGACAGTGGAGCCCGGCGAAGTGCATGTGCCCGCTGGCCGCCACCCGCTTGGCCGCGGCCAGGGCGGCCCCGGAGCGGACCGGGAACCCGAACTTGGAGTCGTCAGTGCCCGTCTCGATGTATTCGTGGGTGTGGGCCTCGACTCCGGGGGTGACCCGGACCAGGACCCGGGGGGCGGGAAGCCCCTCGTCGCCCACCAGGGATTCGATCCGGTCGAGCTCGGCGTCGGAGTCGGCCACGATCCGGCCCACCCCGGCGGCCAGGCCGCCGGCCAGCTCGTCGATCGACTTGTTGTTGCCGTGGAAGAGGATCCGCTCCGCCGGGAAGCGGGCGGCCAGGGCCACGTGCAGCTCGCCGCCGGTGGCGACGTCGAGGTGGAGGCCCTCCTCGTCGACCAGGCGGGCCATGGCTTTGCACAGGAACGCCTTGCCGGCGTAGGCGACCCCGTCGCCGAAGTGCTTGCGGTACTCCCGGCAGCGGGCCCGCAGATGCTCCTCGTCGTAGACGAACAGCGGGGTCCCGAACCGGTCGGCCAGGTCGCCCACATCGACCCCGGCCACCTGCAGGCGCCCGTCGGCTGATACCGAGGAGGACGACGGCAGCAGCGACAAGTCGAGCGGCTCTGGGCTACTCACGCCGGCTCCGGGGGACACCCCCGGGCCCCGGGCTCCGGTTCACGCTCCATCCGCTCCGGCGCCGAGACGCCGAGCAGGCCGAGGGCGTCGGCCAGACCCACCCGGCACGCCTCCACCAGCCACAGCCGGGCCTGGGTGAGTCCCGGGTCGAGGGGATCTCCGGGGCCACCGGGGACCGGTCCGAGAACCCGGCAGTCGCGGTAGAAGCCGTGGAAGCGCCCGGCCAGTTCCCGGACCCAGGTGGCGAGGCGGTGGGGGGCGCGCAGCCGGGCGGCGTCGGCCACCACGTCGGGATAGGCGGCCAGCGAGCGCAGCAGGTCCAGCTCCCGCTCGCCCGTCAGCACCGACAGGTCGACCTCGTCCAGGGGGCGGCGCTCGACGCCCCGCTCGGCGACCTGGCGGCCGATAGCGGCGATGCGGGCGTGGGCGTACTGCACGTAGTAGACGGGGTTCTCCATCGACTGGGCCGTGACCACGTCGAGGTCGAAGCTCTGGGCCGTGTCGATGCTCTGGAGCAGGAAGGTGAAGCGGGCCACGTCGGGGTCGACCTCGTCGAGGATGTCGGCCAGCGTGATGATGTCGCCCGCCCGCTTGGACATCCTCACCGGCTCGCCGCCCCGCAGCAGGGACACGAGCTGGCCCAGGATCACCTCCGGGGTCCCGGGCGGGGCGCCCAGGGCCTGCATGCCCACCTGGATGGACTTCACCTGGCCGTGATGGTCGGCGCCCCAGATGTCGATCAGGTGATCGGCGCCCCGGCGCAGCTTGTCCCGGTGGTAGGCGAGGTCGGCGCACAGGTAGGTGGGGGTGCCGTCCGAGCGGATCAGCACCCGGTCGCGGGTGTCGCCCAGGTCGGTGGCCCGCAGCCAGATGGCACCGTCCCGGTCGGCGACGAAACCCCTCTCCCGCAAGGCGTCGACCACGCCGGTGACCTCGCCCCGCTCGTGCAGGGTGCGCTCCGAGAACCAGGTGTCGAAAACGACGCCGATGCGGGCCAGGTCGGCCTTGATCTCCTCCACCACCCGGGCGTAGCCCCACTCCCGGGCCGTCTCCAGGTCGACGCCGTCCCCGAGCTCGGCCCGCATCCGGGTCGCCAGCTCGTCGATGTAGGGCCCCTGGTAGCCGCCCTCGGGCGGCTCCTGGCCCTGATAGCGGGCCAGGATGGAGGCGCCGAACAGGTCGAGCTGAGTGCCGGCGTCGTTGAGTAGGTACTCCCGCTCCACCGTCGCCCCGGCGGCGGCCAGCAGGTTGGCGATGGCATCGCCCACCGCCACCCAGCGCCCCCCGCCGGCGTGTAGTGGCCCGGTGGGGTTGGCGGAGACGAACTCCAGGTTGATGCGCCGCCCGGCCAGGGAGTCGTTGCGGCCGTAACCCTCGCCGGCGGTGATCACGGTCCGGAGCACGTCGTGGAGCCAGCCCGGGCCGAGATGGAGGTTGAGGAAACCGGGGCCGGCGATCTCCACCCGCTCGAGGTGGGCGGGCGCCGAGGCCATGAGGGCGTCGGCCAGCGCCTGGGCCACCTCGCGAGGCGGGCGGCCCACCCCCTTGGCCAGCTGGAGAGCGACGTTGGTGGCGAAGTCGCCGTGCTCCTTGACCTTGGGCGGGGTGAGCTCGATCCCGCCGGGCGGATCGGGCAGGCCGGCGGCGGCGAGGGCGGCCCGCACGGCCACGGCCAGGTCGTCGCGGATCAAGGCTTCACCCCGGGCCGGATCACTCGGGCGGAGTCACGGCCCGGCTGCGGGCCAGACACGTGTTCACCCGGGCGATGAGGTCGAGCGGGTCGAACGGCTTGGTCACGTAGTCGTCGACCCCGAGCTCCAGGCCCCGCTCCACGTCGCTCGACTGGGCCCGGGCGGTGACGAAGATGATGGGGATCCGGGCCGTCCGGGGGTCGGCGCGCAGGGCCGTGGCCACCTCGTGGCCCGTCATGCGGGGCATCATCACGTCGAGGATGACCACGTCGGGCAGAACCTCGCGAGCCCGTTCCAAGCCCTCGGCCCCGTCAGCGGCCCGCACCACGGTGAAGCCCTCCATCTCGAAGTTGACCTCGAGCAGACGGAGAATGACGGGGTCGTCGTCGACCACGAGAACGGTCGCCGGGACCATGCCCGGCATGGTACACGGGGGGTCTGACCAGCCCGGACGATGTTTTCCGGGCCGCTGGTAGCATCCGGACGAATCGAAGCCCTCGTAGCTCAGGGGATAGAGCAACGGCCTCCGGAGCCGTGTGCGCAGGTTCGAATCCTGCCGAGGGCGCTCTTATCTACGCTGGTCAGCGGCCCGCTGGCGGCCCTCCAGCGGATCGCGGACCGGCGGCAGTCCGGCGAAAGTCTGTCAGCCGGCGGACCGCGCCGCCCGGTACAGCCCGTCGAGGTGCCTGCGACCGCAGCAAGGGAAAGCAACCTATGAGACCGCTCCGATACTCGATCAACGTCACCCTCGACGGCTGCTGCGATCACCAGGTGATGATCCCGGACGAGGAGCAGCATCGCTATTGGGCCGCCGAGCTGGAACGAGCCGATGCCCTGCTCTTTGGCCGGGTGGTCTACGAGATGATGGAAGCGGCGTGGCGGCCGCCGGCGCCGGGAACGTGGCCTGACTGGATGGCTGATTGGATGGTCCCCTTCGCCCGGGCGATCGACGGGGCAAAGAAGTACGTCGTGTCGGGCACCCTGGACCAGGTCGATTGGAACGCCGAGCTCGTCCAGGGTGACCTGGAGAAAGCCGTTCAGCAGCTCAAGCGGGAGCCGGGCAAAGGCCTGTTCGTGAGTGGCGTGACCCTCCCGCTGGCCTTGGCGGATCTGGGATTGATCGACGAGTACGAGTTCGTCGTGCAGCCCATCCTGGCGGGCCACGGGCCGACGTTGTTCGCCGGCCTGAGCGAGCGGCTCGAGTTGAGGCTCGTGGAGCGCCAGGAGTTCCGGTCGGGGGCCGTGGCTCTGCGTTACCAGCCCGGTCGAGTCACGGCTTGAACTGGCCAGCCCGAGCTACCGTCCCGCGTCTCGGAACCCGTTGCGATTGGGCATCTCGACTTTCGGGAGCGTTTCCTTGCTCAGCGTGGCGTCGTCGGGCACGATCTGCGCCTGATTGAGGATGTACGCGGTGACCGCATAAACATCATCATTCTTCATGCCGCCCGGCTTGTCGAAGGGCATGGCGCGCTTGATGTAATCAAATAGTGTGGTGGCGTACGGCCAGTAGCTTTCCATCGTCTTGACGGGTGTGACGGGTGGCTCCTTGCCGGCATTGGCGGTGGCGGACAGGGTGCCGCGGCCGCCAATCAGCTTGTCGCCAGCGCCGCCTTCCAGGTTTGCGCCGTGGCACGACGCACACTGTGCCGTATAGACCTCTTTGCCTTGCATGACTGTGCCTGAGCCCGCAGGCAGGCCGCGGCCATCCGGCATGGAGGAAAAGAACTGCGCCAGCTCGCTTTCGCTCAAATCGGTTACGAGCGGTTCCTGCGGAGGCGCGTTTTGGCTCACCTCGGCTTGCTGCGTTGATTGGGTAGTCGAGCTCCCATCCTTTTCGGCCGATTGCGGCTTTGAATCGTCGCAGGCCGAGCCGAAGGCGAGGAGGGCGGCGGCAATGCCCAGCGCGGATTTAGAAATGATGGACATTCGAGACTTCTCCGCCCGCTGCGACTTTCCAGCTCTGAATGGCGTTCAAGTGGTAGACGGAACTCGTGCCGCGCTCCTTCACCAGTTGCCCGAGGGTGGGTTGCACATACCCGGTTTCGTCTGTGCACCGGCTCTGCAGAATGGCTTCCTTGCCATCCCATTCCCACGGAAGTGTGAAACGCGTGTGGCAGATGGGCAGCACCGGGCCGTGCAGGGTGGCTTCACGCCAGTTCCGACCGCCGTCTGGCGAGACCTCCACCTTCACGACTTTGCCGCGCCCTGACCAGGCCAATCCCGAGATCTCGTACACCTTGGGCTGGCGCAGCAGCATTTCTCCCGAGGGGTACGTGATGACAGACTTCGCATCCATGAGGAAGGAGAACTGCAGCGCAGTGCCATCGGGCATGAGGTCGGTGTACTTGGACGTTTCCTCGCGCGTCATGAAGGGGGCGTCTGCCACTTCGATGCGCCGCAGCCATTTGATCGACATGTTCCCCTCGTATCCCGGCACGAATAGGCGCACCGGGTAGCCCTGTTCGGGCCGGATGGCTTCGCCGTTCTGGCCGTACGCGAGGAGGCAGTCGCTCATGGCTTTCTCCAGTGGAATGCTGCGTGTCATCACCGCGGCGTCGCCGCCTTCGGCCAGCAGCCATTTCGCGCCGGGCTTGACGCCCACTTCATTCAGTATGGTGGACAGTGGCACACCCACCCACTCGGAAGTGGAGGTCAAGCCGTGTGTGCCTTGCACGGTTTTCAGGGTGGGTTTTGCCCACTCGGTGAGCCCGTTGCCGGAGCATTCCAGGAACATCAGGCGCGAGATGGCCGGAAATTGTTTGAGCGCGGCCATGTTGAACTTCTTGGCCTGGTTCACCATGCCGTGCACGAACAGTTCGTGTTTGGCCGGGTCGATCGTGGCGGTCCCCGCGTGGTGCCGCTCGTAGTGCAGACCCGAAGGCGTGATGATGCCCATGCTGTTCTGCAGCGGTGTGAAGCTCCATGAAGACAGCGTCGTCTTGGTGGCGTAACGATCGCGCACCTCGGTTTCAAACTGCGAGCGGAGGCCATAGCCGCCGTCATCTTCCTTGACGCCGACGCCCTGGACTTTTGTTGAGTCGGCGGGCACAGGGCGCTCGTTTGCCCCCGAGGTTTTCGCGTACGCCAGGCCGGGTCCGGCAGCCGCGCCCACTGCGGCCATGGCACCCAGCATGAAACGTCGGCGTGATGGCACGCGGTCATGCTCTGCCGGGGGGTCACCTAGAAAGTAGGGGGAACCGGGGTCGTTGCGTTCGGCTGCCAGAAATAGCTCTTCCGCTTCGCGCAAAGCGTCCGCGCCTGGCGGGCCTGCGGGGTTGTCCGTGTGTGCCATGTGCCCTCTTCCCAGACTCCGTGGCTGATTAATGGTTATGTTACGAGTTGTCGGCGATGGTGCCAAGATCAGCGGCGCCGGTCCATTGTCGCTACAGGTCAGGGGCCTCCCGGAGGGCGTAGGTCACGGCTTCCTCAAAGGACATCTGCCGGCCCTCAGCGGAAGCGGTGTCGGCGGCTTCGAGGCTGAGTTCGGCCCGGGCCCGGCCCAACCACTTGTCCAGGAGAACGTCCCAGAAGGGGACCGAGAGCTGTGCGACTCCGAGGGTCTTCCAGAAGGCGCTGACCGCCGCATCCAGGCGCAGGGCGCGGACCGGTCGGGAGAGCCCGGCCGCGCACATGGCCAGGCCCTGGATCTCGAAGCTGGCCTCGAGGCGGTCGCCCAGCCGGAGCGCGGCCGCCAGGCTGCGGGCGTAGCGCTCCTCGGACCGGGCGCAGTCCCCCCGGATGAGGGCGCAGTCACCCAGGAAGTGGTAGGCGAAGTGGATCGAACGGACGTCGTCCCACTCGAGCGAGATGGTCAGGAGTTCCTCCGCCATCGGCTCGGCGATCGCCACCTCGCCAAGGGCGACGAGCGTCTGGCACACCCCCACCCGGGCCCGATGGATGAGTTTCGGGTCGCCCATCTCGGTCTGGAGGGCGAGCGACTCCTCCATCGCTTCGAGGGCGGCGGGGTCGTCCCCGTTGAAGAAGCGACTCCAGCCGAGGGTTTCCAGGGCGTCGGCCAACTCGGCTTTGTCCCCCACCGCTCGCCATAAGGCGATCCCCGCTTCGAGGTAGCCCAGAGAAGCCTCGCCATCACCCAGGAGGGCACTGATGTTCCCCGTCCACATGGTGGCCCGGGCCGCCAGCGGGCCCTTGCCACCGGCGCGCCGCAGGGCCTCGACCAGGCGCTGGCGGCCTTCGGTCAGGTGGGACCGGCTGGCCCAGAACCAGCCGAGGGCGCCGGCCAATCTCAGGTGGCGTTCGGGGTCGGTCGCAGCCGCCCACGCCAGCGCGGCCCGCAGGTTGTCGTGCTCGGTCTCGAGGCGCTGTCCCCAGAATTCCTCGTCCCGAACCCGCCCGGCATGCCCCGCCTCGGCCAGGGCGAGGAAGTGGTCGAAGTGGCGGGCGGCCACGGTCTTGGTCTCGCCGGCCTCCTCCAGGCGCTGCCGCCCGTAGTTGCGAAACGTCTCCAGCAGCCGGTAGCGGGTGTCGCCGTCGTCGGTGAAGTCAGCGATGACCAGAGACCGGTCCACCAGCTGGGCCAGGTGCTCGAAACCATCTGCGGCGTCGTCCCCAAGGCAGACGGCCTCCGCGGAGGCGAGGTCGAAGCCACCGAGGAACACCGAGAGGCGCCGGAAGACAACCTGTTCGGCGGGCCCAAGGAGGTCATGGCTCCAGTCGACGGCGCCGCGGAGTGTCTGATGGCGGGCCAGGGTCATCCGGCCTCCGCCGGTGAGCAGCCGGAAGCGGTCCTCCAGCCGGCGCAGGATCTCCTCGGGTCCCATCACCTTCACCCGTGCGGCGGCCAGCTCGATGGCGAGGGGCACGCCGTCAAGGCGGTGACAGATCTGGGCCACGGCCGCTGCATTCTGGGCCGTGAGGGCGAATTGGCTCCGGCTGGCGCGGGCCCGGTCGACGAACAGGACGACCGCCTCGTAGCCCGGTTGACCTCCAGACCTTCGTAGTCGCCGTCCCGGATGGCCGCCTCACCGGTGTGGAGGCCCATGCGGACCCGCAGGCGGACGCCGCCGGGCCAACGCTCGGCACTGAAGGCGAGTTGAAGGGCCAGTGCCGCCGCCACGGCCTCTCCGGCCCCGGCGAAGGCGGCCAGGACGGAGTCCCCCTCACCGCGGTGGGGGATCACGCCCGCGTGCGCGGAAACCACGTTGACCATGATCTCGTCGTGGCGGGCGAGCGCCCGGCCGGCCAGTTCCGGGTACTCGCCCCAAAGTCGCGTCGAGCCCTCGACGTCCGTCAGCAGGAACGTGACCTCGCCGCTGGGCAGCTCGGGCATGTATCCACCCCTGGGCATGAATGCTGAGGGTCACGCGGGGGCGGCGGTGGCGGCGGCCGCCGCCCGGCCAGCTACTTCCCCTGGAAGAACGGATAGTGGATGGGGCTGAACGCCTCGAGTGCTTGGACGAGCTGGGCTGATGGGCTGCCGCCGAACATTTCGATCTCGAGGCCGCCGCCGAGCTGAACCACCGGTCCGAGGATCTCACCCACACTGCCGAGGTGGATGAGGATGGCGTCCGAGTTCTCGAAGGTCTCACGCACCACGCACGCGGTCTCATCGGCGTTGAAGAACCAGTCGTACTGCCGTAGGCCGGGTTCGTCAGCGGCAATCTTGAGTGCCTCGCCCGCGAGGCGCTTGAACTCGTCGAGATTGTCAGGCGTGATCTTCGGAAAGGTCACCGTGAGCTGAATGCGTTCCATGGGCTTCCCACCTTTGTCAGACATCCGTCACCTTGCAGAGCGACACCGGCAGTAGCCCCAAGGGTGCTGTTTCACAGACTCTCGACTCCGCCCAGGACACGTCAGACCCCGCGACCGTCAGCGTCATCGGAAGAGCGAGTATCGCAAGTCGCTTTTTGAAGCGGGTACCGAACATCACGTCATCTCCTTGGGCCGTCATGAAGTGTCGCCGCAGACCACGGGCCCGTCAACGCGGGAGCCCGCCCCGCTGAGGTAGCTCACTCAGCCCAGTTGCCTGCTCAGTTCGTCGGCGCGGCGGCTCCAGCCCGTCATGCCGATGGCCTCGAACCGCCGGTTGGCGGCCTCGAGGAGGAAGCGGGCCCGCTCGGTGTCACCGGGCTCGTTCCGCTGGGCGTACATGAACCCCTCGTCGTGATCGGTGATGGCGAGGAGGGGGCGGGCGTCCTGCTCCTCGAGGACCCGGCGGGCCTCGCCGAACCAAGCGGACGCCTCGTCGTGGCGACCGGAGAGGGCGCACAGGCGGGCCAACGCCAAGCGGCCGTCGCTCATGGGGCTGCGGAAGTCGGGGGCGACGACCTTCTCCCGCAGGGCTCCCTCGACCACCTCGATGTGGTCGGAGCGCCGGAGGACCCAGAGCGCGTCGGCGGCGTGGCAGGCGGCGAGGGAGAAGACGGTCGTCCAGGCCGGGGCGCGCTCCAGCCAGGGGACGAGGCGGCCGAGGAGGTCGACGGCCTCCTCGGCCCGGCCGAGCACGGCGGCGGCCCGGGCGGCGATGGCGTGGATGTCACCGAGGGCCCAGGCCAGGGCCGGGTGCCGGAGCGAGGTGAGCGGGACGACGGCCGCGGCCAGGTCCTCCCACCCCTCGTCCAGAACGAGGGTCAGGAAGTTATGCCCGTACACGACGGGAAAGATCGGCGCCCCCAGCCGGGCGGCCAGCGCCTGGGCCTTGCCCAGCGCCTGCCGAGCCTCGTCGGGGCGGCCGAGCGCAGCCCGGCAGGACGTGACGTTGGCCCAGCATCGGGCCGCCCGGGCCACCCGGCCGAGACCCTCGGCTTCCTCGGCTTCCGCCTCGAAGAGCGGGAGGCAGTGGGAGTACTCGCCGGCCCAGTAGGCGAGGATGACGAGGTTGGAGCTCTGCAGGGCCCCCTCCCGGGAATCGAAGATGGCCTCCGACGGGGCGGGACCGACCGGGTCGAGGTGGGCGGCCAGGAGGATCCCGGCCGACTCCCGGCGCTCGGCGCTGTCGATGGGGATGCCCGGGTGCTCGGCGTCCTCGGCCGCCCGCCGCTCGTAGTCGAAGGACACGAGGCGAGCCCAGGCGACGTCGTGGGTGCCGGCGTAGGTCAGGCCCCGGCGGGCCAGGTCCCAGGCCCGGACCACACCCCCCGCCATGGCGCAGACCCAGGCGGCGTCGGAGAGGTACTCGACGGCGGCGGCCTTGCCCTCGGCCTGGGCGATGGCATCGCCGGCCTCGGCGGCCACCTCGACGGCTGCGTCGAAGGCCAGGCCCCAGGCCAGGACGATCCCGAGCCGGCCGAGCAGGCGGGGCCGTCGATCGTCGGCTGCGGGCAGCATGTCGAGAGCCATGCGCAGGAACCCGGCGGCCTCGTCGTAGCCACCCGTCGCCTGGGCATGCAGGGCGGCGGCCAGCGCCGGCTCGACCCCCGGCTCGGCTCCGGGCAGGCTGGCGCTGCGGTGGTACTGGGAGGCGATCTCCCCGGCCTCCGCGGGCGAGAGGTCCGCGCCGGCGCTGGCCTGGAGGGCGTCCGCCGCCCGGCGGTGGAGCCGCACCTGACGGGAGGGGCTGAGCTCGCCGTAGACCGTCTGGCGGATGAGGGTGCGCTGGAACGCGTAGGTCTCGGCGGCTCCGGCGGGGGCGATGATGTGGGCGGCCAGGGTCTCGTCGAGGGCATCGAGGGCGTCGAGCTCGGAGAGGCCCGCCATCCCTTCCACCACGTCGAAGCGGAAGGCACTGTCGAAGGCCGCGGCCGCCTGCAGGAGCTGGTTGGCCGCCTTGGAGAGGCGGGCGAGCCGCCGGGTCACGACCTCCCGCACGCGGTGGGGGACACCGAGCTCCCGCAACGGCTTGGTGGTGGTCCAGCGACCGTCCGGCCCCTGGAAGAGTGACCCTTCCTCGAAGAGGTGACGGGCCAGCTCATGGATGAAGAAGGGATTGCCCTCTGTCTGGTGCACCCAGGCCGCCCCGACGTTCTCCTCCACCTCGTGGCCGGCCAGGGCGGCGAGGAGCTGGGTCACTTCGACAGGAGCGAGACCCTTGAGGTGGAGGTGCTCGTAGCCCGCTTCCCGGGCGACGACCCCGAGGAGATCGCTCAAGGGGTGGGTCGGGTCGAGGTCGAGGTCGGGATAGGCGCCGAGCAGGAGGATGCGCTCCTTGGGCGCGAAGCGGATCAGGTGGCGAACCATGGCCACGGTGGATCGGTCAGCCCACTGGAGGTCGTCGAGGACGAGGAGGACAGGAGCCCTCCTGGAACGGGCCACGAGGAACTGGGCCATGGCGTCGAGGAGCCGGAAGCGCTCCTCTTCGGGGGGAACGGGTGAGGGGTCGGAGAGATCGGGGAGCAGCTCCCGGATCCGGGGCACGAGCTGGGCCAGGGGCGCCGCCCCGGCGCCCAGGTCGGCCCGCAGGTCCTCGGGGTCGGCGACGGCCACGTGGGGAGCGAGCGCTTCGGCCACGGGGGCGTACGACGGCGCCCACTCCCCCTCGAAGCAGCGGCCCCACAGGACGAAGGCTCCCCGCCGCTCTGCTCGGGCCGCCACCTCCTCCGCCAAACGGGTCTTGCCGATGCCCGGCTCTCCCGCCACCAGGATCAGCCCGCCCCGGCCGCCGGCCGCCCCCTGAAGGCGCTCGGTGAGGCGGGCCAGCTCCGCTTCCCGGCCCACCAGCGGTGCGTCGGCTGCGAACGTGCGGGCGGCATCCGTCTCGTAGCGCACCTCGTAGGTGGCGACCGGCTGCGGCAGACCCTTGAGCTCGAGCTCACCGACGGCGGCGAAGGCGAATCCGGGACGGCCGGAGAGCAGCCCGGCCACCAGATCGGAGCACAGGATCTGGCCGGCCTCGGCCCGGTCACACAGGCGCTTGGCCGTCACCACCGGGGTGCCGAAGTAGTCGGCCACGTCGCGCAGCGCCTCCCCGGCGGTGAGCCCGACCCGGATCTCGAGGCGCTCCCCGCCGACGGGTCGATCCGCTGACTGCTGCATGGCGATGGCGCAGGAGAGCGCGTCAGCGGCGGAGGGGAAGGCGACCATGAGCCCGTCTCCCAACCACTTCACCTCGTGGCCACCGTGCTCGGCCACCGCGTCCGCCAGAAGCTGGTGATGGGCCGAGAAGATGCGCTGGGCTTCCTCGTCCCCCGCCCGGGCGAGCAGCTCGGTCGAGCCCACCAGGTCGGTGAACAGCAGCGTGACGAGGCCCGAAGACCGCTCAGCCATGGGGGCATTCTGCCCTGCGGGAAGCGGCGTCAGCGGGTGGAGGTGGCTGGACGCCGACGAAGCAGTCGGCGGTCAGGCGCAGGGTATGGGCGTCGTCGGCTTGTTGAACACACGATCGACGACGCAGACCACGACTTCGACGGAGTCCCCCACGGAGTCCAACACCTCCTCAACTCCGTCGATGGCGTCGTTGTCGGTCACGCCCTCCAGGAGGTCGTCGCTCAGGAGCACCTCCTCGAGGAAGTCGAGCAGCTCCTCGAACCCGTCGTCATCGGCAGGCCGGACCGTCGCCGGTGCCGCCGAGTTCACGGAATCGTCGTCGTCACCGCCGAAGACCACGGCCAGGACCCGGTCGACCACGTCCACCACCTCTTCGAGCAGGCCTTCGTCGTCATCGTCGTCGTCGTCACCGTTGTCGCCGTGGCCGAGGAGAAGGCCGAGCAGGCCGTCGCCGTCGCCGTCGCCTTCGTCCTCGTCACCGTCACCGTCGCCGTCCCGTCGTCACCGTCGTCGTCACCGTCGTCGTCGCTGAGGACATCGATGATGTCGCCGCCAACCCCGATCCCGATCCGGACAGGATCGTCACCGACCGGGCTGGGCGCCGCCAGCGCCGGGGTGAGGGCGGCGAGCCACGCCGCCACCGTCAGGATCACCAAGCTCCGTCCCGTCCGCTTCACCGCTCTCTCCCTTCAGGGAAATGCCGGGGTGACCGCCGGAGGGCCGGCAGGAAAGCAGGCCTCTGACCGACGGGTGGCGTCCGGTCCGACGGCCACCCCGGAACCTTGATCACAAGGTGCGCATTCCTCCTTGCCACCGTGTGCCACTTGGAGTCGCAGCCGCATCATAAACAGAATAGCGAAAAACTGCAAACTTTAGCGAAATATAGCGAATCCAGAGCGCGAGAGCCCCGGCCGGTGACTCCACCCTCGGGCGGGCGCAGGAGGTGACTACCGGGCGCGACGGGCGACGATGTTGAGGCGCACGTAGTCGATCTCGGGCCGGGGCAGGCGCTGGGCCACGGCCCGGACGAAATCCGGTCGCGCCTCCGGTGCCAGGTGCTGGAGGTGCGAGCCGAGGACCACCGTGGTCAGGAACTCCTCCAGGGGTCCACCCGGCTCCAGTCGGGTCGGCTCCTCGTGCAACCAGACGTCCACGTCCACGAAGCCCGCCGACTCCAAGCGCTGCACGGTCTCCTCGGCCCCGGCGAAGTGGAAAGGGTCGGGCCCGGTCGGACCCACCTGGCGGGCGGCCTCGAGCACCGACGCGACGTTGCCCAACCCCGCCGCACTGAGCCACCAGCGGGCCGCCGGGACGGAGTACGGCGGCCAGGTGGGCGAAGAGGGCGTCGTGGTCCCGGACCCAGTGGAAGGTGGCGTTGGAGAAGACCGCGTCCACCGGCGCCTCCAGCGGCAACGGCTGGCCGAGATCGGCCAGGACATAGTCCACCCGATCGTCGCCCAGGCGGGCCCGGGCCTCGGCCAGCATGGAGGGGGAAGCGTCGAGGGCCACGACCCGGCCGCTCGGCAGGCGGTCCCGGAGGGCCTCGGTGACGCGGCCCGTACCGCAGCCGGCGTCGAGGACGCGCTCGTGGCCTCCCAGGGGAAGGCGGTCGAGAATCGTGCGCCCCCAGCCCGTCATGGGGTCGGAAACGCGGTCGTAGCTGCGGGCGTCCCAGTCGCGGGGACTCATGGCGCCGAGTCTGGCTCGGCGAGCGGGGTTGAGGTCAGCCGGCCAGCGGAACGGCAGCGGCACGCAGGGTGATCAGGTCGACCTGGCTGAGGGGGACGAACCGGTCCTCCCCGTCGGTCACCAGCCACAGACTGCGCCCGTCGAAGCTCACCAGGTAGCCGTCCACGATCCGGCCGCCGCTGAGCCCCACCCGCACCGGCTTGCCCACGCACTGCCTGACGTTGCTGGTCGCCAACTCCGCCATTTCCGGAACGCCTCCTGGCTTGTGGGGCCCGGCCTTGCCGTTGTATCGGCAGAACCTGGCCGGTCCCAACATCGCCCGTTTGGGTCGTTTTTCCAGTTCGGACGGACTAGTTCCTTACTGACGCGCATCCTAAGAGCGCCTCCGACAAAAAGTGGTGGACCCTGGGAATTCCGGCCGCTCGGCCGTCGTTTAAGCCTTGGCCAAGAAATTTCTTGATAGCGAGGCACTCAATGTCGAACGTGGAAACCCGGACCCTCCCCCTGCTCCCCCTGGTCAGCGGGGTGGTTCTCCCCCAGATGGTGATCCCGCTCGCTCTGGAGAGCGACGAGGCGAAGGCCGCGGCCGATGCGGCGGTGGACGGGATGCTCATCCTCGTCCCCCGGAGCGAGACCCCCGACGGCGTCGTCTACGCCCGGGTAGGCACGCTGGCCAAGATCGAGGAGGCCGGACGCCTCCCCGGCGGGGGCCGGGCTCGTGCTGGTGCGCGGCCTGCAGCGGGCCGTGGTCGGCACCGGCGTGCCCGGCACCGGCCGGGCCCTGTGGGTCGAGGTCGAACCCGGTGGAGGACGAGCCGGGCTCCGACGGCGAGCAGACCAAGGCGCTGGCCCGGGAGTACCGGGCCGTGGTCGAGGCCATCCTCGAGCACCGCAACGCACCGTGGCTGGCCGAGGCCCTGCGGGGTATCACGGAGCCGGGGGCGCTGGCCGACTCGGCCGGCTACTCCCCCGACCTGCCCTTCGAGCGCAAGGTCGAGCTGCTCGAGACCATCGATGTGGGCGAGCGGCTGGCCAAGGCCCTGGCCTGGGCCCGTGACACCCTGGGCGAGCTGGAGCTGAAGGCCCGGATCCGTACCGACGTGTCCGAGGGGATGGAGAAGCGCCAGCGGGAGTTCCTCCTCCGCCAGCAGATGGAGGCGATCCGCAAGGAGCTGGGCGAAGACGGCGACGACGTCGCCGGGGACTACCGCGCCCGCCTGGAGGAGCTGCCCGAGGCGGTGCGGACCGCCGCCGAGCGCGAGGTGGACCGTCTGGAACGCACCAGCGAGCAGAGCCCGGAGCACTCCTGGATCCGCACGTGGCTCGACCGACTCTTCGAGCTGCCCTGGGGCCAGCGCTCCGACGACCGCCTCGAGCTGGTCGAGGCCCGGGCCATCCTCGACGCCGACCACACCGGCCTCGACGACGTGAAGCAGCGGATCGTCGAGCACCTGGCCGTGCGCAAGCTGCGCCGGGAGCGGGGCCTGGACGACACCCCCGAGGCCGGCGCCACGCCGTCGGCCCGGCGGGGCTCGGGCGCCATCCTGGCCCTGGTCGGCCCGCCCGGCGTGGGCAAGACCTCGCTCGGCGAGTCGGTGGCCCGTGCCCTGGGCCGCAAGTTCGTGCGGGTGGCGCTGGGCGGGGTGCGGGACGAAGCCGAGATCCGCGGGCACCGGCGCACCTACGTGGGCGCCCAACCCGGGCGGATCGTCCGCGCCCTGACCGAGGCCGGGACCATGAACCCGGTCCTGCTCCTCGACGAGGTGGACAAGCTGGGTGCCGACTGGCGGGGTGACCCCACATCGGCCCTGCTCGAGGTGCTCGACCCGGCCCAGAACCACACCTTCCGCGACCACTACCTGGAGCTCGACCTCGACCTGTCCGACGTCATGTTCCTGGCCACGGCCAACGTGCTCGACACGATCCCGGGGCCCCTCCTCGACCGCATGGAGGTCATCCGCCTCGACGGCTACACGGAGGACGAGAAGCTGGCCATCGCCCGCGACCACCTGCTACCCCGTCAGCTGGAACGCCACGGCCTCACCCCCGGCGAGGTGGAGGTGACCGACGACGCCCTGCGGGCGGTGGTCACCGGCTGGACCCGGGAGGCCGGCGTCCGCAATCTGGAGCGGGAGCTGGGCCGCGCCCTGCGCAAGGCCGTGACCCGCATCGCCTCGGGCGACGGCGACTGTCAGGGAGGCAAGGTGGCCGTCGACGAGGAGACGCTGCCCGACTTCCTCGGGCGCCGCCGCTTCTTCGACGAGGCGGCCGGGCGCACCGGGGTGGCCGGCGTGGCCACCGGCCTGGCCGTCACCGGCATGGGCGGCGACGTCCTCTTCGTGGAGGCGGCCGTCTCCGACGGGGAGGGCGGCCTGATGGTGACCGGGCAGCTGGGCGACGTGATGAAGGAGTCGTCCGAGATCGCCCTGTCCTACATCCGCTCCCACGCCGTTGCCCTCGGGCTGCCGGCGGGGACGTTCGACAAGCGCCGCTTCCACCTGCACGTGCCCGCCGGGGCCGTGCCCAAGGACGGCCCCTCGGCCGGGGTGACCATGACCACGGCCCTGGTCAGCCTGCTCACCGGGCGCCCCGTGCGCCAGGAGGTGGGCATGACCGGCGAGGTCACCCTCTCCGGTCGGGTCCTGCCCATCGGCGGGGTCAAGCAGAAGGTGCTGGCCGCCCACCGGGCGGGGCTGACCGAGGTGGTGCTGCCCGAGCGCAACCGCCCCGACCTCGACGACGTGCCCGAGGCCGTGCGGGCGGCCATGACCTTCCACCTGGTCTCCGACGTCGACGAGGTGCTCCGCCTCGCCCTGGAAGAGCCCACCGCGGCGGTCGCCGCCGCCTAACCGAACCGGTCTCGCGTTAGCCGAACCGACCTCTGGGGTGGGTTTCGGTAACGCGAGACGGGTCGGGCTAGGAGTGGTGGCCCCGGCGACGGGCCCGGCGGCGGTAGAGCCGGCGGTCGGCCGCCGCTACCAGGCCCTCGGCCGTGGGCCCATCGCTGGGCGCGGTGGAGGCGCCCCAGCTGAACGGCGTGTTGGACGTCGCCACGACCCGCGACATGACCTGGTCGGCCTGGCGGGCTGTGGCCCCCGGGAGGAGCACGGCGAACTCGTCGCCGCCGATGCGGTACACGGTGTCCTCCCGGCGGAGGCTGCTCTGCACGGCACCGGCTACGTCCCGGAGACTGGCGTCGCCGGCGGCATGGCCCTCGGTGTCGTTGATCCCCTTGAGGCCGTCGACGTCGAGGACAACGACGGCGAAACCGGCGCCCTGGCGGACGCTGCGGCCCATCTCCCGGCGCAGGTCCTGCTCAAAGGAACGGCGGTTGCCCACCCCGGTGAGGAAGTCCATGGAGGCCGCCTCCTCGAGCCGGGCGAAAGCCTGGCGGGCGGCGTAGGCCATGGCCCGGTCGATGGTCATCTGCAGCCGGGCCCAGGTCTCCTCCCGCTCCTCGGCCGGGACCCGGCCCCGGAGACGGCGGCTGACCGCCTCCCGGAGGCACACCAGCTCGCCGATGGCCAGCGGTCCGGCCCGGTCGGTGAAGGCTTCGATGGCGGCGGCCACGCCGGGGTCGTCGCCCCAGCCCAGCGGCTGGGGCCGGCGCAGGGCGTCGGCCAGCGCGGCGATGACGGGTTCCGGGGCGGGCGGCACGGCGTCCGGCGGCAGCTCCGGATCCCATTGGCACAGCTGCCGCCAGTCGTCCGCCAACCCGGCGGTCTCGTCGTCGAGAAGACGGGCGGCGACCAGCACCTCCGCCCGCAGATCAAGGGCCATGCGCCGTTGGTTCCCCCACCGACCCCCCGCCAATCCGCCCCCCGGGCGGTTCGCGGCATTCGGGAAAAAGGTGGCTGGCAGGGCCGAGGATCCGGGCGCGATCCCGGCTGAGGCGGGCAGTCTCCCTAGCATGGAGGGCGTCATGCGCCTCGCCCTCGCCCTGCTGGTCGCGGCCCTCGCCGCCACGTCCTGCTCCCGCGACGCCACGTCCGACGCCGCCCCCTCCGACCTGCCCGCCGAGGCGGTGGCCCAGGGGCTGTGCCTGGCGGTGGCGGACAGCGGCGCCGACCCGGCGGCGGCCGAGGAGTCCTTCGCCCGGGTCCACTCCGACCTCCACGTCGTGGCCCGGGCCCTGCAGCAGGTGGACCGCAAGGTCGCCGGCCGCCTGCTGGTGGCCAAGCAGCAGGTCGAGGACGACTTCCGCCGGCGGGCCCCCGCCTCCGAGCTGACCCCCGACCTCCGGAGCCTGATCACGGCCACTGAAGACGGTTTCGTGCGCCTCGACGTTACGGTGACTCCGTGCCACGCCTGACCATCCGGACCCGGACCCTCCTCGTCCTCCTGGCCCTGCTCCCGGCCGCCTGCGGCGGCGACGAGGGCGACGGAGCCGCGTCGGAGACGACGACCACCACCAAGTCGCCCCTCAGCGCCATCGTGGCCGGCTACGACTTCGCCGTCGGTCCGCCGGCG
The DNA here is from genome assembly GCA_963789165.1 of uncultured Actinomycetes bacterium. Lineage (GTDB taxonomy): Bacteria > Actinomycetota > Acidimicrobiia > IMCC26256 > BP-133 > CAWBJP01. The sequence goes on along the minus strand of CAWBJP010000002.1, from coordinate 190,547 downwards.
CGCTTCACGGTGGGCGTGGTCAATACCGACGAGGGCCCGCTGGGCTACGGCACGGTGGAGTTCCGCTTCTTCTTCCTGGGCACGGGCGACGCCGAGACCGAGGCCGAGCCCGGCCCCTCCGCCGTCGGGCAGTACCTGCCCCTCCCCGGGTCGCCGCCACCGCCGGCGGGCGCCGACAAGCCCGTGTACCTGAAGGAGTCCGAGCGGGGGGTCTACGCCGCCGACGTGGCCTTCGACCGGCCCGGCTTCTGGGGGGTGGCGGTCACCGCCGCACTGGACAAGCCCGAAACGGTGACGGCCACCTTCAAGGTGGCGCCCGCCCACGCCGTGCCCGCCCCCGGCGACCCCGCCCTCCCGTCGGACAACCTCACCGTCGACACCCCCGGGGCCGCACCGGGGGCCATCGACTCACGGGCCGGCGGCGGTGACCCGATCCCCGACCCCGACCTGCACCGCACCACGGTCAAGCAGGCCCTGGACGCCCAACGGCCCGTGGTCCTCGTCATCTCCACCCCCACCTTCTGCGTCAGTGTGTTCTGTGGTCCGATCACCGACATGGTGGGCGAGCTGGCGGCCGAGTACGGCGACCGGGCGTCGTTCATCCACATCGAGGTGTGGAAGGACTACGAGGGCAAGGCCCTCAACGACGCGGCCAAGGACTGGATCGCCCGGGGCGAGGACATCAACGAGCCGTGGGTGTTCCTCATCGGGTCGGACGGGAAGATCACCCACCGCTGGGACAACGTCGCCACCCGGGGCGAGATCGAGCCGCTCCTCCAGAAGCTCCCCGTCATCGCCGGCTGACGGCGGCGCAGGCAGCCCGACGCCGGTCAGGAGAAGAACAGGCGCTCCAGGATCTTCTCCAGCTGGGGCTCGTTGATCTCGCCCTGGGCCCGCTCCACGAGCGTGCCCTGCGGGGAGATGAAGACGGTGGTGGGCATGCCCGTCACGCCGTAGGCGAGCGCCACCTTGTTCTCCGGGTCGAAGGCGGCCGGGTAGGTGACGCCCGTGCGCTTCAGGACCTCCTCGGCGTTGGGGCGGGTGTCGGTGACGGTGACACCGATGAAGGCCACCCGGCCCTGGTAACGCTCGGACACCGCCTGGAAGTCGGGCATCTCCCGCAGGCACGGCCCGCACCACGATCCGAAGAAGTTGAGCACCACCGGCTTGCCCTGGAAGTCGAGGAGGCGGACGCCGGGGTGCCCGGGGCGCACGTCCTCCAAGGAGAAGATCTTGGCCGACCCGGCCTGCTTGGTGGTCTTGGCGTCGGGTTTGGCCAGGTCGTCGGAGCTGGTGAAGGCAGCCGCCACCGAGACGCCCACCAGGACGAGGCCACCCAGCAACCACAGGAGCCGGTGCCGGCGGCGGGGGACGTCCTCGGAAGCGAGATCCATCTCGGCGCGATCCTGCCGTTTCACCGCTTCCAGAGTAAGGCCCGGGCGGCTAGACGGAGCGGCGGATGGACTCCACGGAGATCTCGCCGGTCTGGTCGACGGCGCAGTGACGGCAGGGATCGCTGTGGAGCCAGGAGCGCAGCACCCGGGTGCCGTCCTCGTTGAGGGCGACCGCGAAGGCCCCCGAGGACGGTTCGACCTCGAGGCGGTGATACGCCGTCCAGTCGCTGGCGGGAGAGGGCATGTCCAGGCGCGTGCCGCGGGGGACCCGACGGAAGCGCTTCCGCCCGGGTTCGAAGACCCAGAGGCTGTGACAGGACTCGAGAATGCGGATGCTCATACCCCCGACTTCGATCTCGGGCTTGGTCTCGTTCTCGTAGAGCACCACGCGGCCTCCGTGACGTGCGGTAGAACCGTCCACCTGCTCCAGGTGGGCCAAAGGTGTCCCGGCGGCGATGAAGGGTGCGAGGGACCACGTGCTCCGTTGCCATCATGGCTGGTCCAGGCAACGAATGAGCCTCACCGGCATTGCGATCGAGTGACGATTCGACGCCTGAGTGAGTTTTGCCGGATTGGCGCCGTCATCCTACTCGCACCCCCCGGGGCGCCGTCCATCAACCTCACTACGCGTCGAGGAGGCTCCCCCTCACAGTGGTGCGTAGGTGGCGTAGGCGGCCCGGCCCACGCGGGGTTGTGCTCTGGATACCACTGCCGGTGGGGACCTCGGCCCGGAGGCCGTCGATGGTGAAGCGCACGGCGTTGACCCCCGGCAGCTCGGTGGCCGAGTAGACGATCTGGGCCAGGGCCAGGATCAGGTCGGCGTTGGCCGCGATGGCGCTGTTGACGAGGTCGACGATGGCGATGTTGGACTCCACCCGGGCCGAGTTCACGATCGTTCCGGGGCGGATGGCACTGCGCAGGCCCCGGGACGACTCCTCCCGGTTGGGCCCCGAGACCAGGGCCGACAGCGCCCGCTCCACCGTGGCCGGTGACTGGACGGGACGCTCCGAAGGCACCAGCCGCTCGGTGTCGCCCCCACCGCCGACGAGGATAGATGCGGATGCGGGTGGAGGTGCCTACGGGCACGGTGGTGGAGGTGGTGACAGGATCAGAGGCCAGGAGATCGGCCGACACCGCGCCGGCCGGCAGCGCCCGCGGGCGCGGCGTCGGTGGGGACTCCGCAACCGGCCAGCGTCCCGGCCAGGGCGAGACCCACCAGGAGGACGGTGAGCCGCCGGGTCATTCCTCGCCCACCGGCAGCTCGACGACGAAGCGGGCGCCGGTGCCGCCCTCGCCGTCCTCCACCCACACCCGGCCGCCGTGGAGGCGGACGTGCTCCGCCACCAGCGCCAGCCCCAGCCCCGACCCCTGGCCGCCGGCGCGCCGGCGCCCGGCGGCCGAGCCCCGGAAAAAGCGCCGGAAGATGGCCTCGCGCTCCTCGGGGGGGACCCCGGGCCCCTCGTCCTCCACGCCGATGCGGGCCACCGTCCGGCCCCGCTCGACCCGCACCTTGGTGGCGCCGGCGCCGTAGTAGTTGGCGTTCTCCACCAGGTTGGCGATGACCCGTTCCAGGCGGCGCTTGTCCACCTCCACGATGATGCGCTCGGCCCCGTCGGAGAGCTCGACGGGGATGTCGGCGCCGGCGATGGCCACCGCCCGGCGAACCAGCTCGCCCAGCCTGACCTCCTCGCGGTGGAGCTCCGCCACCCCGGCGTCGAAGCGGGAGATCTCCAGCAGGTCCTCCACCAGGCGCTGGAACCGGGCCACGTCCGCTTCCAGGAGGTCGAGCGCGGCCCGGGCCCGTTCGGGCATCTCCTCCCGCCGGGAGGCGAGCACCCCGATGGTGGTGGCCAGCGTGGTCAGCGGTGAGCGGAGCTCGTGGCTCACGTCGGAGGCGAAGCGGGCGTCGCGCTCGATGCGTTCCTGGAGGGCGTCGACCATGGAGTTGAAGGAGGACACCAGGATGGCGAGGTCGGCGTCCTCCACCGCCCCGAGGCGGGTTTCCAGGCGCCCGCCGGCGATGAGCGCGGCGGCCTGGGCCACGTCGGCCACCGGCCGCAGCAGGCGGGTGCTGGCCCAGCGGCCCACGGCCGCACCGGCCACGGTGGTGGCCATGCCCGCCCCGAGGAGGGCGAAGCCGAGGAAGTCGAGCGTCCGCTCCAGCTCCACCAGCGAGAAGATCTCGAAATACCGGGCCCCGACCACGGGGACGGGAACCCCCACGGCCAGGCGGGGGCCGCCGCCCTTGGCCACCCGGTAAGCCTGCTGGGAGGGTGTGCCCCGGGCCACCGCCTGGCGCAGCTCGGGGGGAAGGCTCTCCTGGCCGACGTCGAGGGGCGAGCTGGAGAACCAGCCTTCGTTGTAGAAGATGACGGCGGGCGAGTCGGCCGGCGTCCGGAGGCTGGCCAGAATGCGGGGCAGGTTGGGGTCCGTGGCCCGCAGCGAGTCTCGGGCCAGCTCGGCGTTGGCCACCGCCTCGTCGATCGCCGCGTCCTCCTGCTGGGACACCAGGTAGTTGCGCACCAGGCCGTAGCTCACGGCGGAGAAGGCGACCGACAGGAGGAGGGCGCCGAAGGCGAAGGCCAGCGTCACCCGGGTCCGCAGCCCCAGGCGCCGGCGGCGGGCGGCGATGAGCTCGGGCTCCCGCCAGGGCCGGCCCCGCCGCCCGGGCTGCCCCTCGGTCATGGGACCTGCGCCAGCAGGGCCCGGCGGCTGGGGCAGGGGCCCCCGGCCGCATCGCGATGAGCCGCCAGGCGAAGAGCCATAGTTACGGCTGGAGCTTGTAGCCGAGACCCCGGGCCGTGACCACGTAGCGGGGGTGGGCGGCGTCGGCCTCCACCTTGGTGCGCAGGCGGCGGACGTGGACGTCGACGAGACGTCCGTCGCCGAAGTAGTCGTAGCCCCAGACCTTCTCCAGCAGCTGCTCCCGGGAGAAGACGCGCCCGGGGCTGCCGGCCAGTTCGCACAGGAGCCGGAACTCGGTCTTGGTCAGGGAGATCCGTTCGCCGCCCCGGAGCACCTCGCCAGCGTCGGGGCTGATCTCGAGGTCGCCGAAGACCATGGTGGAGGGGGTGTGCTCGGTGCTGCGGGCCCGGCGCAGCAGGGCCCGGATCCGGGCCGCCAGTTCCTTGGGCACGAACGGCTTGGTCACGTAGTCGTCGGCGCCCGCTTCGAGCCCGGCCACCACGTCGTGGGTGTCGGTGCGGGCCGTGACCATGACGATGGGGACGTCGCTGCTGCGCCGGATGGAGCGGCACACCTCGAACCCGTCGATGCCCGGGAGCATCAGGTCGATGAGGACGACGTCGGCGGGCCGGCGGCCGAAGGCCTCCAGCGCCTCCTCGCCACTGGCCGCCTCGATGACGGTGTAGCCCTCGTCCTCCAGCGCCATTCGCATGGCGGCCTGGATCCGCTCGTCGTCCTCCACGGTCAGGATGCGCGCGCCCACGCCCAAGATGATGCCTCCCCGAGGGCCTCCGCGGGCCGCAATGCCGTCCGTTCGCGCCGTATTTGTGTCCGATGGTGGCAATTGCCAGCGTGAACCCGGGCGACGAATTGGACAAAACTGGGCACATGAGCGAACTGCACCCCGTTCCCATCGGCGACGAGCGCTTCACCGGCAAGGAGTCCGAGGCCCTGGCCGTCCGCTCCCCCTACGACGGCGCGGAACTGGGCCGGGTGCCGGGCTGCGGCGCGGCCGAGGTCGACCGGGCCGTGGCCGCGGCCGCCGCCGTCCTGAAAGCGGGTCCGTTGCCGGCGTGGCGCCGGGCCGAGATCCTCGACACGGCCGCCGGCCTGGTGGCGGAGCGGACCGAGTCCCTGGCCCGGATCATCGCCGGGGAGTCGGCCAAGCCCATCAAGACGGCCCGGGTGGAGGCCAAGCGGGCGGTCAGCACCTTCACCTTTGCCGCCGCCGAAGCCCGGCGCCTGGCCGGCGAGATGGTGCCCCTGGAGGCCTCCGACGTGGGCGAGGGCAAGCTGGCCTTCACGCTCCGGCTGCCCATCGGGGTGATCGGCGCCATCAGCCCGTTCAACTTCCCCCTCAACCTGGTGGCCCACAAGCTGGCCCCGGCCATCGCCGCCGGCTGCCCGGTGGTGCTCAAGCCCGCCAGCCAGACCCCGCTGTCGGCCATCGCCCTGGCCAAGCTCCTCCTCGACGAGGCGGGCCTGCCCCCCGGGTGGCTGTCGGTGGTCACCGGCAAGGGCTCGGTGGTGGGTGAAGCCCTCGTTCAGCACCCCGGGATCGCCATGATCACCTTCACCGGCTCCCCCGAGGTGGGCTGGGACATCCGGGCCAAGGCGGCCCGCAAGAAGGTGAGCCTGGAGCTGGGCAACAACTCGCCGGTGGTCATCGAAGGAGACGGGGACTGGGAGACGGCGGCCACGAAGATCTCGGTGGCGGGGTTCTCCCACGCCGGCCAGTCCTGCATCTCCACCCAGCGGATCTACGTGCACTCCTCGGTGGCCGACGCCTTCACCGAGCGCCTGGTGGGCCTGGTGGAGAAGCTGGTGGTGGGCGACCCCATGGACGACGCGACCGACGTCTCGTCCCTCATCTCCGAAGGGGACCGGGACCGGGTGCGGTCGTGGATCGAAGAGGCGGAGGCGGGCGGGGCCAAGGTCCTGGCCGGCGGGGAGGTACGCGACGGCGTGCTGGCCCCTACCGTCCTGACCGGCGCCCGTCCGGACATGAAGGTCTGCTCGGAGGAGGTGTTCGGGCCGGTGGTGGCCATCGCCACCTACGACCGGCTCGACGAGGCGCTGGCGCTGGCCAACGACACCCGCTACGGGCTCCAGGCCGCCATCTTCACCGCCAGCCTGGCCGGCGCCCTGCGGGCGGCCCGGGAGCTCGACTTCGGCGGCGTGCTGGTCAACGAGGTCCCCACGTGGCGGGCCGACCAGATGCCCTACGGCGGGGTGCGCGACTCGGGCAACACCCGGGAGGGTCCCCACTACGCGGTGGAGGAGATGACCGAGCGGCGCCTGGTGGTCGTCCAGGCCTGACATTTCGGCTCCGCCGGCGCCAGATCAGGCCATGGCGGGCATGACCCGTTGGGACTAAAGGGAGATAGCTGCCCCGGTTTGGCCACCTCGCGGCGTTGCCCGGTCCCGCACCCGCCCGTACCTTGGCATCGAACCCTCTGCGGCGTGGAGGCGAAGACCTGCGGCCGAAGAATCTGGTCACGGCGACCGCAGCGAGCCAGTCGTGAACCCGGCCCGCCGCCGGACCCCAAGGACGGCGCATGGGCATGCAGTTGCGGGCTTTGCCGCGTCGCGACACGGTCGGACCGGGCCTGGCCGGTGCTTCCGACCCCATCGTGCTCCTGGACCAGGCCGCCGCCGCCGGCCCCGCCGTGGTGGGAGCCAAAGCCGCCAACCTGGGCCGGGCCCAGGCGGCCGGCCTCCCGGTCCTGGGTGGCTTCGTCCTGACCGCAGGTGCCGTGGCCACGCTGGCGAGCGGGCCGGCTCCCGCTTCGGACCGGGTGCTCGGTGCCCTCCTCCTGGCCTGGTCGGACCTGGCTGCGGATGGCGGACGGTCACTGGTGGTGCGCTCGTCTTCACCGGTCGAGGACCAGTCGATCTCCTCCATGGCGGGGTGCTTCACGTCCGTGGTCGATGTGCGGGGCTGGGACGCGTTCCTGGATGCGGTGCGGGCGGTGGCCCGCTCCGCCGGCCGGTCCGGCGCCGAGGCGGAAGTCCCGATGGCCGTGCTCGTGCAACCCCACCTCGAGCCGAGGCTCTCCGGCGTGCTCTTCGGGGTCGACCCCGTGTCCGGACGTGAGGATCGCCGGGTGGTGGCTGCCGTCGAGGGCGGCCCCCAGCGTCTCGTGAGCGGGGAGGTCGACGGCACCCGCTACCTCCTCGGTCCGCGGGGCCGGCTGGTCGAGATGGACGGGGAGGCCCTGGCGCTCCGCCCCCGGGACCGGCGCGCCCTGGCCCGCCTCGCCCGCCAGGCGGCGCTCGTCTTCGGGGCCCCTCAGGACGTGGAATGGGGGCTGGCCGAGGACGGCCGCCTGTGGCTCCTCCAGGCCCGCCCGATCACGACCACCGCCCCGGCCGCCACCCGGGGGCCGGTCTTCGGCCCGGGGCCGGTGGCGGAGACCTTCCCCGAACCGCTCGGCCCTCTGGAAGAAGACCTCTGGGTGCCGCCGATGCGCCGGGCCATGGCCGAATCCCTTCTGCTCACGGGCGCGGCCTCCCGCCGGGCCGTCAAGGCCTCCCCGGTGGTGGTGACGGTGGGAGGTCGGGTGGCGGCCGACCTCCGCCTCCTGGGTGCCCTTCCCGGACGGCCGTCGAGGTGGTCGCGCCTCGACCCCCGGCCCCCCCTCCGCCGCCTGGGAGCGGCGTGGACCGTCGGCCGCCTGCGCGCCGCCCTGCCGGGCCTGGCCGCCGACCTCACCGCCACCTTGGACGCCGAACTGGGCGCGGTACCGCCGCTGGCCGGGCTGGCCGATGACGATCTGCTCCTGATACTGGAACGGGCCGGCGAGGCTCTCGTCTCGGTCCACGCCTACGAGATGCTGGCCGCGCTCCTTCCCCCCCACCCGGAGAGCGCCGCCTCCCTGGCCCTCGACGCGCTCGCAACGGGGCGGGCGCAGGGCATGCCCGACGCCGACATCGTCGCCGCCCGGCCCGTGGTCCTCGCCCTCAGCGCTCCGGCCATCAGCCGGGACCTGGGCCTCCCGGCGGTCCTCCCCGCTTCACGGGGGACACCCCCGGGCCCCCGGGCGTCGGACCGGGCGTCAGCGCCCCGACACCTGGACAGCCTGGGACCCCGGGAGGCGTTGCGCCTGCGGGCCCGGTGGCTCCACGAACTGACCGTCCGGGTCGCCCTCGAGTTCGGCCACCGGCTGGCCGCCCGCGGTCTCCTGGCCGGCCCCGGCGACGTCGGGCTCCTCCACCTGGCCGAGCTGGTCGCCGCCGTGAACGAGGGTTCCATCACGGTGGGCGCACCCGGACGGACGGTCCGGCGACGACAGCCGCCGGCTCCGCCTCTCCCCGCCCCTTCCACCCGCTTTCCGCCTGGACGCCGGGCAGCGGGTGGTCGCCGTCGGGGCGGCCCGCGACTGGGAAGGCTGTCAAGGCCGCGGGGCCGCCCCGGGGCGGGGAGCGGGCGTCGTCCACACCGGCTCCCTTCCCGCTCCGGAGGGCTCTGTGCTGGTCGTGTCAACCCTGGACCCGGGCCTGGCCCCGTACCTCCCGGGACTGGCCGGGCTGGTGGCGGAGACCGGCAGCGTCCTGTCGCACCTGGCCATCCTGGCCCGGGAATTCGGCGTCCCCTGCGTCGTGGGGTACAGCGGGGCGCTCGAACGGTTCCCCACAGGGACGACGGTCGTGGTCGACGGAACCACGGGCGAGGTGGCGGCCCTGGCGGAGGCACGGCCGTGAAGGGACTCGCCCGGCTGGCGGCCGTCTCGGCGGCGGCCGCCTGCGCCGTCTACACCATCCTCTACCTCTACCGCTGGGAATGGCACCGGGCCATCGTCGCCGGGATCTTTCTCCTGGTGGCCGAGGTGGCCCTGGCCACGGTCGCCGTGCTGGCCCGCCTCGGCGCTGTCGAGCGCCGGGTGACGGACGCGGTCACCGCCGAGCGCTCGCCGGCGGCCGAGCCTCCGCCCGCCGTGTTCGACCGGGTCCGGGAGGCGGCACCGCCGCCCCGCCCGCCCTTCGCCTGGCTGGCCCCCGGATCGGTTCGGCGTGTTCCTTCCCATCCTGCTCGGCGCCGGGGTGCTGGCCTCGGCGGCGGCGTGGGCCGTCGAGTCAGTGGCCCGGGCCACCGCCCACCCGACCCTGGAGCGGCGCCTCGCCTTCCGCCTGGCCACCTTCGCCCCTCCCGCCGGCGGCCTGCTCGGTCGGCCGCCGGCGGGGCCGGCGATCACGACAGACGGCCCGCGGGCCGGTGGTGGTGGTGGGTCGTCGGGGTCCTGGCCCTGACCGGGACCGCCTACGGCATCGACGAGCTCTCCGACGCCACCCAGTCCCGCCCCGACGTGCCCCGGCCCGGCGTGCAAACCGTGATCGAGCTCGAGCTCCACGGTGCGCTGGCCGGCGCCGTCCCCACCCGGGTGGCAACCTCCCTGTGGCACAGCTGCACCGGCAGCCTGCAGCAGAACATCCCCGAGCCGGCCGTCACCGAGCTCGGGGGGTCCCGCCTGCAACTGGTCGTCGGCGTCGACCTCGGCGTTCATACCGTCCGCAAGGTCCACGGCTGCCTGGAGGACGCCGCCCTCGACCGCGTGCAGGCCGCGGTGGTCACCTTCCGGACCGACCCGGACTCGAGGTGACCGGCGGGACCCTCCTGGCCCGGGTCAGGCCCGGAGGCGGGACCAGAGGCGGCGGGGGGCGTCGAGCACGCGGCTGGCGGCCACCAGCACCGGCCCGGGCCGGTCGCCGTCGTTGAGCCCGGCGACGAAGGCCAGCTGTTCCAGGGACGGGGGTCCCACCGCGAGGTTGCGCCGGAGGGCCGTCCACTCATCGGCCTGGCCGGTGGCCATGAGATAGGCGCCGACCATGGTCCCGGTGCGGCCCACCCCCGCGCCACAGTGGACGAAGGCCGGGCCCGGGCTCGTGCTGACGGCGGCCAGGAAGCGGTCGATCTCGGCCTGGGTGGGGGTCTGGCCGTCCCGCAGGGGGATGGCCACCCGCCGCAGGCCGAGCTCGACCAGGCGGTCCCCGTCGACATTGAGGTCCTCTTCGGCCCGCAGGTCGATCACGGTGCGCACCCCGGCGTCGGCCAGCCACTCGTAGCCACGCGGGGAGGGGGCCGCACCCCGCCACAGGTGCCCGTCCACCACCCGGAAGTTGCCGACTCCGCTCACCACGGGGCCCGGCGGCGTTGCGGTCGTGTTCCGGGCCCAGGCCGAGGCCCCGGTGATGGTGAGGTTGCCGAGAACGAGGAAGACGACAAGGCCGGCGAGGCAGAGCCTGATCGTCATCCCGAGCCGCCGCCGGGGGCGGGCAGCACCGATCCCGGCCGGATGGGCTTCGAGAGCGGGACTGCGGGGCGGAAACGGCACGGGCGGACAGGCCTCCTGGGACGCACGATTGCCCAGTCTTTCGGCACGCGGGCGTCAAGGCCTTCATCGCCCGTTCAGGTCTCCTCGAAAGGGATGCCGGAAAGGTCCTTCATCGCCGCCCTGGGACCGGCGGAATGAACTCATCACTCTGGCCATAATTGACTAGTCGGATCGCACGACAGTCTCACAATAAGACGATCGGCCCATTGCGGCCGCCACGTCCAGAACGGATCATCGTTCTTGCCTGGGTCAGCCTCGAAGCGAGTGGCGAAAACCGGCGCCCGATTGCTCCGCATGGAAGAGAGCCACCAATGTCCAGCTCAATTGTTGTTGTCGCGCCCTCCGGGGCCGTCGACCCCGGGGAAGCCCGGCTGTTGGAGATCATGGTGGCGGGACGGCGCGCCGCCGCCGAGCTGACGGAGGAGACCGGGCCGGAGCGGCGGGGCGAACTCCAAGCCGCCGTCCGGGCGGCGGAGGAGGCCCGCAGTTTCCTCGTCCAGGCCCACCAGGGGCTCGTGGCCAAGCTGGCCTACCGCTACCGCTACAGCGGGGTCCCCATGGCCGACCTGATCCAGGAGGGCAACGTGGGGCTCCTGGCGGCCCTGGACCGGTTCGACCCGACCGCGGGGCGGTTCGCCAGCTTCGCCTGGTACTGGGTGCGCCAGATGATCCTGGCCGCCATCCCCGGGCAGCGCCGGGGTTTCTGCCTCTCCCCCGGCGTGGCCCGCCAGGTGTACCGCGTCCGTCAGGTCCGGGCCGGGCTGGAGGCGGAGCTCGGCCGGGAGGCGTCCGTGACCGAGGTCGCCGAGGCGTGCAAGCTGAGCGCGGCGCGGGTGGGACAGCTGGAGTCGCTGACCGTGCCCCACAACGCCCTCAGCGAGACGGTCAGCTCGACCCTGGTCGATACGGAGGACGATCCGTTCCGCATCATCGGCCGGCGCATGGCCGTCCAGGCGGTCCATGACCTCCTGGACGAGCTGCCGGTCCGGGAACAGATGGTGATCCGGCGCCGGTACGGCCTGGGCTCGGCCCCAGAGCGCCTCAGCGACATCGCCGAGACGCTGGGCGTCACCGCCAGCCGCGTGTGCCAGATCGAGCATGACGCCCTGCAACGGCTCCGCCGTCTCGCCGCCGGCCGCCAGGCGCTGCTCGCCGCCTGAGCCGGTCCGCGGGGTGTCTGGTCTCGATGGGCTAGTCCGATTTCGCCGGCGGCGAGATATCTGGGCCGGATTGGCCCGAGTTCGTCCCACCTCGGGTGCGTAGCACACAGGCGTCATTTCCGGAATGGCCACCGCTCAGGCCTATCCAAAAGCCTCGCCTGCCCTTATATCTTTGAAGAAGGACGCCCGCGGACCGAAAGTACCCGCCACCCCATGAAGATCGCCGCTCACCGCTCCCCGGTCGTGGGTCGGGCTCGCGCCCGCCTCCTCTTGGCCGCGGCGGTGAGCCTGGTCCTCGCCGCCGGCGCCGGCTCGCTGCCTCCGGCGCTCGGCGGCGCGGCTCGGGCGTCGGCCGTCCGCGAGAGCCAGGGATACTGGCTGCTGGGTGCCGACGGGGGCGTCTTCACCTTCGGGGATGCCACCTACTACGGGCCCAACCGGAACGTGGGCGCCGACATCGCCGCCATGGCCCGCACCCCGGATGGGGGTGGGTTCTGGACCGTCGACGACGACGGGGACGTCTTCCACTACGGCAACGCCGTCAACTACGGGTCGCGGCTGCTCGACGTCGACGACATCACCGGTTTCGCCGCCCGCCCCCGGGGCGACGGGTACTGGATGGCCACCCGGACCGGGGTGGTGTCAGCCTTCGGCGCCGCCCCCCACCAGGGTCCCGCGGTCGCGCTCCAACTCAACCGGCCGGTCGTCGACATGGCGGCCACGCCCTCGGGCCTGGGGTACTGGCTCGTCGCCTCCGACGGCGGCATCTTCTCCTTCGGCGACGCCGCCTTCTTCGGGTCCACCGGCGGCGACACCCTCAACCAGCCGATCGTGGGGATCGCCCCGACACCGTCGGGCCTGGGGTACTGGCTCGTCGCCTCCGACGGCGGCATCTTCTCCTTCGGCGACGCCGCCTTCTTCGGATCCACCGGCGGCGCCACCCTCAACCAACCGATCGTGGGCATGGCCTCGACGGGCACCGGGCTGGGCTACTGGCTGGTGGCGTCCGACGGCGGGGTGTTCACCTTCGGCGACGCCGCCTTCCACGGGTCGACCGGGGCCGTCACCCTGAACCAGCCGATCCGGGCCATGGTCGCCACCCCGGTCCGCCTCCTCAACACACTGCCGGCGGCGGCGTCCGACTCGGCCGCCGTCGACGAGGACGCATCGGTGACGGTCGATGTGCTGGCCAACGACTCGGGACTGGGCGACGGCGGCCTGGCCGTGTCCATCACCAGTCCCCCCCTCCACGGCTCCGCCGGGGTGGGGGCCGGCGGGAACGTGAGCTACACGCCCGCTCCCGACTACTCGGGGCCCGACACCCTGACCTACCGGGTGGTCGACATCGACGGCGACGCCAGCACCGCCACCTTGAATCTCACGGTGACGCCCGGCAACGACGCACCCACGGCCGCCGACCAGTCGCGCTCCACCTCCGAGGAGACCGTCCTGGGTGGGTCGGTGGGGGCGATCGACATCGACGGCGACACCCTCGCCTACTCGGTCACCGGCGCCGCCGCCCACGGCGTCGCCTCGGTCGATGCCGCCGGTGCCTTCACCTACACGCCCGCGGTCGACTTCAACGGCGCCGACAGCTTCACCATTACCGTCGTCGACGGCCGGGGCGGCTCCGACACCGCCGTCGTCACCGTGACCGTCGGGCCCCTGACCGACCCGCCCACCATCTCAGCGCTCGCAGACCGTGCCACCGACGAGGACACGCCCACCTCCGCGCCTGGCCTTCACCATCGCCGACGTCGACACCCCCCTGGGTTCCCTCACGGTCAGCGGCGCATCATCGGACCAATCCGTCGTGGCCAACGCCGGGATCACCTTCGGAGGGGCCGGCGCCCACCGCACCGTCACCGTCACCCCGGTGGCCGATGCCAGCGGCACGGCCACCATCACGGTGGCCGTCTCCGACGGCGGTCCGGGCGTCACCGAGACGTTCGTCCTCACCGTCAACGCCATCGACGACGCCCCGACGATCACCGAGATCGACGACCTCTCCACCCTGCTGAACACGCCCACCGCCGCCCTGACCTTCACCCTCGCCGACATCGACACCGCCATGGGATCCCTGACGGTGAGCGGCGCTTCGTCGGACGAATCCGTGGTGGCCAACACCGGGATCGTCTTCGAAGGGGCCGGCGCCGACCGGACCGTCACGGTTATCCCCGTCACCGACGCCACCGGCACGACCACCATCACGGTGACCGTCTCGGATGGGACAACGAGCGTGGACGAGGTCTTCGTCCTCATGGTCAGTTAGGTCAGGTTCAGGAGATGACGACTTTGAACCCACCCCCGGACGGTGACGAGACGCCGGGCGGTCTTGCGGGCGGGGTGACCCGCCTCCCGCTCGACGAGAGCCCGGAGGGGGCCGAGGCGATCGAATCCCTCGAAGACTCCATCGAGCGGCTCCGGGGTCGGAGGGACGGGCCGTCACCAGCGCCGGAACCCAAGGCACCCCCTGCCCGTCTGCCCCGGCAGCCGCTGTGGGTCGTCATGGCCGTGGTCGTCGTCCTCCTTGGCGCGTGGGGCGCGAACGACGTGGCGAAGCGGGCCAACCGGACGAGCGTCCGGTACGACGCCGTGGTCCTCGAGGACAAGGCCGCGGCGGCCGCCACCCGCCCGTCGGTCCCGAGCACCGCCGCCACCACAACCACGACGCCGGTGGCGCCGCCCGCGGCCGTCCCCGTCGAAGTCACCACGACGACGGCCACCACCACCACGACGACGACCAAGCCGCCCACCACGACGACGACCAAGCCGCCCACCACGACGACCACCGCGGCACCGGCGCAACCCCGCCCGGTGCCGGCGTCGTCTTCGACAACGGTCGTCTCCGGCGTCCGGCTCACGCTGTCGGCGTCGCCCCCCGCATCCGGGGAACCCCGCACCGCCGGGTTCCGGATCGAGTCCGAGTTCGGCGACGTTCGGGTGATGCGATCACTGCGGATCGAATTCGGTGACGGGACCAGCCTCGACGCGTCAGTCGTCCAATGGTCCTGTCTCGACCCCGCCGCCCCCAATCCGTACGTGTTCGTGAGTCCCGCACACGTCTATGCCGACCCGGGCACCTACACCGTGACCGCCACCGTCCGGACCGCCCCGTGCTCGCTACCCGACGGGTCGGAACTGCCCGAGGAGTGGGCCCAGGTCCGCCTCAGCCTGCCCGTGCCCTAACCGAGGACCACGCTCGACCCGTCGAGCAGCTTGGCCTGGCGCATGGCCGCGTTGGCCTCGGCCCGGAGGGCGGCCGGGTCGGTGGCGACACCGGCCAAGGACACGCCGACGCTGGCGCTTACCGACACGTCGGCGCCGCTGAGATGGAACGGCTCCTGGAAAGAAGCGGTCAGGCGGCCGGCCACCACCCGGGCGTCCGCCGCCCCGCCGAGGTCCTCGCACACCACCATGAACTCGTCGCCGCCCAGACGGCCAAGCGTGTCGGATGGTCGCAGGCTCGAGGCCAGCCGTCGGGCCACGGCCACGAGCAGCTCGTCTCCCGCGCTGCGGCCGAGGGTTTCGTTCACCATCCTGAAGCCGTCGAGATCCACGAACAGGAGCCCGACCTGTGACCCCTGACGCCGGGAACGGGCCACCGCATGGTTCAGCTGGTCAAGGATCAGCGTCCGCAGCGGCAAGCCGGTGAGAGGATCGTGGAGCGCGGCCAGGCGTCGCCGCTCATCGGCGGCCAGACGAAGCAGGGCGGCGGTCACAATCTCCACCGCGGCGAGGACGAAGCCCTTGTCGTCGGTGGTGAAGCTGCGCCAGGGAGGGAGCTGCACCACCAGGCGACCGAAGGGCGGGGGACCGTCGAAGGGCACAACCAGCGACCCGTCCGGGGCTTCCTCCAGCCCGGCCGTGGCCGGGACGGCCACCGTGGGCGGGATACCCGGAGCCGGGACCACCCGCGGCGCCGGCGGCTCGAGGCCGAACGCGGCCCGGACGTGGAGACCTGCACCTTCGGGCAGGTATTCGGACACCGCGGCAGCTCTCCGCGTCCAGGGCGCGGTGGACCAGACGGGCGGCGGCTTCCATCAACGGGCCGGCTTCGGCACTTCGCAGGGCCATCAGTGCGAGCTCGGCCAGGGCCCCGTCCCGTTCCACCCGGGCCCGGAAGACCCCCGGCGACGGCGGCAGGCCAGAGGCGAGGTGGGCGACACCGACGACACCGGGTGTGCCCTCGCCGGGGTGCTGAACCGGAAAGAGGTGCACCTGGCGGGAAGAGCCGTTGCCGACGAAGAGTCCCGTGGTCGGTTCGCCGCGGAGGGTCCGGCGGATCAGGGCTCCGATCAGCGGGTCCTCTTTGAGCAGGCTGGGCAGCCGGCGTCCGACGGCGGCGGGAGTGAGACCGAGGACCTGGCGGGTCCGCCCCCACATGGCGACGAGCTTCCCCCCCTTGTGGAGCGCGAAGACAGCCGGTGGGTCGTACGGCTCACCACCGACCTCCGCGAAGGCGCCCTCGATCTCCACCACGAGCGCCCAGGGCCGCCCGCCCCCCTCGGCCAGGCCCGTCACCCGGAGGGGGTGACCGCCTCTGTCGCCGGGGAGCTGGACCAGGCCGTCGCTCGTCTCCCAGCTGAATTCCTGCGGTTCGAGTCCCAGGATGCCGGCGAGGCCGACCGAGAGGAGCTCGTCCCGGGGCCGGCCGGCGGCCGCACAGAAGGCATCGTCGGCCCACAGCAGGCGACCGTCCGGGCTGGCGACTCCGGTCCCCCGGATCCGGTCGGGCGGTTGGCTGCCGATCTGGTCTCGTCCCATGGTTGCATCGTGCGGGCGTGCAACCGGCGACCGGCTGAAGCTTTCCTGAAGAACTCCTGAGCGGAAAGGGCCCCAGGACGCGCGGCGAGGCCGGCGGGTTGTCGCCCCGCCGGCCTCGCCGCGCCGTGTGATGTTTCAGGTCAGACGAGCTGGAGCCTCCGACGACCGGCCCCGGCCGCCAGGAAGGCGAAGCCGGCCAGAGCGATGGAGAGGCCACCCAGGAAGAGCAGCGCCTGGAGTCCCGCTCCCGTACGGGGCAGTGCCGCGGGCCGGGTTTCTGTGATGCCGAGCACCTGGAGCGGCGCCACCGCCGGTGTGGCCGGAGCGGTGACCGTGGCCCCTGCCACCGTCGGGGCGACGGCCGGCGTCACCGGCGGGGTGGGCGGCGTCACCTGCGGGATGACAGGCGGAACCGGAGGGATGACCAGTGGAACCGTCGGCGGGCAGGGCTGCGTCCAGAACACCTTGTGCTTGGTGTCGGCGCCCTGGGAACCGGGGGCGTTCACGGTGAGCTTGACGTGGTAGCCCTGGTTGAGATGGGGTTCGACGCCTTCGAAGTCCAGGGTGTAGCTCGCCGTGGCGTCGAGGTCGTCGCCATCGTCGCTGCCTCCAGCGGGATCCTCGCCGATGGGCACTGAATCGGTCTCGAGGACCTGGCTGCCCTCGGACCGGCGGGTCGGAGCCTGGAGGGTGAAGGTCACCGTGGCGTCGCCGACATCCGCGTCGAAGTTGTAGAAGTCGATTTCGAACGGGCAGCCGACGTGGGGCTCGTTGCCTTTGCCGGGCCCGAATTCCTCGCCGTCGAGCTTCACAGTGCCGTTGTTGCCGGGCGGCTTCCCCTTGCCTTTGCCGTTGTCGGCCGCCCATGCCTGGCTGCTCAACATGATCACGACACCGAAGACCACCAGCAGCATGGCGCCCGATCGCCGGATGCGGGGCCTGGAATCCGAAGTTGTCATCGCCTGGCCTCTCCTTCTTTCGGCGCCCAGACAGCGCCAACCAGGCGAGTGTCCAGCCGAAGTCTGAAGCCCGGCCGCGGCGAAACTGACGATTTCCTGATGCCCGTGAGCATCGAGCCATCGCGCCCGGCCGCAGGATCAGGCGGAGACGGGGACGGCGCAGGAACGTGCCCCGGCCAGGAGGTCATCGAGGGTTTCCTCGTCGCGGGGGAGATGGCTGGCCAATCCCACCTGGACGTAGGGGGCGATGCCGGCGGCGGCGATCGCGGCCTGGACACGGGCGAGGGCTCCGGCCAGGTTGGGTCCCCCACTGACCAGGACGGCGGCCAGCTCGAAGCGTCCGATCCGGGACAGCACGTCGCAGCGGCGCAGCGTGCGGTGGAGCACGCCGGAGACCTCGACCAGGAGCGCTTCCCAATCGGCCCATCGACCCCGGGACGGTGCCTCCATCTTGAAGAAGAGCACCCCGAGCGAGAGACCGGTCCGGTCGGCCAGTCGAATGAGGTAGCGCCCGAAGACCTCCAGGGCGGGAAGGTTGGTGAGGCCGCCCATCGGATCCTCGTCGCCCGGCCCCAGCTCATCCATGACCCGCCGGTGCCGCTCCAGCACGAGCAGGACCAGCCACACCAGCGACTGCACGGAGAACGAGCTCCTGGCCACGTACTCCTCCGCTCCCTCCCGCACCGCCTCGAGGGCCAGCTCCATGTCGTCGGATCCAGAGAGGACGATGAGCGGCAGGTTGGGAGCGGCCCGCTTGAAGAAGCGGACGGCGCTCGTTCCCGTGCTGTCGGGAAGGTCGAGGTCGGCCAGGATCAGGTCCGTGGGCTCCCGAACGAGCCAGCCCAGGGCCGTGCTCATCCGGGACACGGCTTCGATCTCGAAGTTGATTCGGCTCTCGGTGAGGGCGCTGCGGACAAGGCTGGCGAAGATCGGGTCGTCCTCCACCAGCAGGACCCGAACGGCGGCGGTCATCGCACAGACTCCCTTCCACTTCGCAGGTCTGGTCGCGCCATCATCGGCCGCGGCCCTGTTCCGCCCCTGAGCGGGTGCTGAACGATCCCTGAAGGGGACACTTCTCCCGAAGCACCGGGAAATGGCTCGATCGGGCTATGGCTGCGGGGGCCCGGATCAGCGACGCTCGTCGCGTACGAGGAGGTAGAAACGATGACACTTGCCGCCCCGACGGGCGTGTCCCAGGAGGGCCTCCGGGTCCTCCTGGTGGAGGACGACCCCCTCACCCGGGAGGTCCTCGGCGCCGCACTGGCGGGTGCGGGCTACGACGTGCACACGGAGGCCGACGGGAACCGCGTCGAGCGGATCGCCTCGACTTTCTCTCCCGACATCGCCCTCATCGACATGCACCTCGGCGACAACGTGAACGGGATCACCGTGGCCCGACGGCTCCGGGCGGCCAAGGAGATGCCCTTCCTCTTCGTCACCGCCGCCACCGGCATCGACGACGTGCTCGGCGCCTTCGAAGCCGGGAGCGACGACTACGTGATCAAGCCCTTCGTGATGGGCGAGCTTCTGGCCCGCATGCGGGCGGTGCTCAGGCGATGGGGCCGGACCGGGCACACCACGCTGGAGGTGGCCGACCTGATCCTGGACATCGAGGCCCATTCGGTGGTGCGTGGCCAGCAGCCCGTCGAGCTCACCCACCGGGAGTTCTCGCTCCTGGCCATGCTGGCCCAGCACCCCGGCATGGTGCTGTCCAAGCTCCAGCTCCTGACCGAGGTGTGGGGGTTCGAGCACTACGACCTCAACGTGGTCGAGGTGCACATCTCGGCTCTGCGCCGCAAGCTCGAGGAGCACGGCCCCCGGCTCATCCACACCGTGAGATCAGTCGGGTACGTGCTCCGGCCCTGAACTGCCCGGAGGCAATGGGATGACCCGGACCAACGGCCGCCTGGCGGCCGTCATCGCCCCGGACCGTACGGGCCGCTATGAACGCGCGACCGACGCCGGTCCCGATCTGGTGAGCCTTCACACGCCGGACGGCCGGTTCCTGGAGGCCTCCCCCGCCGCCTTCTCGATCCTCGGAAAGGCGCCCGAGGACCTGCGCGACTGGCGCTGGCAGGACTTCGCCGACCCGTCCGAGCAGGAACGGGTGGGCGCCTGGTGGCGGTCGCTGAGGGACCCGGCGCCGGCACAGCTCACCTTCCGGGCCCTGGGAGGCGACGGCCAGGCCGTCTGGCTCGAGTGCGTCGCCACGGTCGTCATCGCCGGGGGCAAGGTCACTCATGTCCATGCCACGACCCGGGACGTCACCCGTCACCGCTGGCACTCCGACGAGCTCTCCCGGCGGTGCCGCGAACTGGAGGGCGAGGCGGCCCGGCTGGAGCAGGCCAACCGCGACCTGCTCGTGCTGGCCGCCAACGCGGCCCACGACCTGCGGGCTCCCGTCCAGGTCATCACCGGCTTCGCCCAGCTGCTGGCCACCCGGGAGGGAGCCCGCCTCGACGAGATCTCCCAGGAGTTCCTGGCCCACATCCTCGCCGCCGCCGGCGGCATGCGGGACCTCGTCGACGCCGTGCTCGAGCACAGCCGGGCCTCCTCGGCGCCGCTCGACCTGGTGTCGATCGAGTGCAACGCACTCGTGTCCGACGTCCTGTCCCGCCTCGACGGGGAGATCGAAGACCGGAGGGCGGAGGTGGAAGTGCACGAGCTTCCCTCCGTGTGGGGGGACCGGGTGCAACTGGGCCGGGTCTTCCAGAACCTCATCTCCAACGCCATCTCGGCGGTGGCGCCCGTCCGCCGGCCGAAGGTGATCGTCTCCGCCCACCGGTTGCCGTGGCAATGGCAGCTGGCGGTGACCGACAACGGAGCTGGGGTCCCCCTCGAGGACCGGGCCCGCATCTTCGAGCCCTTCCAGCGAGGCGAAGCCGCCAGCGGACGGGGATCCGGCCTGGGCCTGGCCATCTGCAAGGCCGTCGTGGAACGCCACGGTGGCCGCATCTGGGTGGAGGGGGCGGAGGGCGGCGGCAGCCGTTTCGTCTTCACCCTGACAGCCGCGCCGAAGGCCGGGACCGGCTAGGGGGGAGACGGTCCCGACCTCGACGGATCAGTGGGTCAGGCGGTCCGGCGCCTCCAGCGGGCCGCCCTGACGCTGACCAGGCCGGCGATCAGCAGGCCGGTGCCGATCGCAGGCACACCTCCGGGACCCGAAGCTCCGGTACGGGGAGCTCGGCCGCGGCGGTGACCCTCTGCCCAGAGCCTCGGCGACGGTGAAGGGCCCGGTGGTCTTGTCCAGGGTGATGGCGGGCGAGAGCAGCTCGGTGCCTGCGCCGGGCGTTGACGGCGCGCCCTGCGCGGCGTTCACCGGGGGGGCGAAGAGCACGACCAGCAGCGGGCACAGGGCCAGCAGGCTGAGACGGCGCAGGCACTTCCCGGCCATGGAGCAGTTCCCTTCGATTCGAGGCAACCCCAATGTTCGTCGGTGTGTCCCACGCGTTGCCCACCGGAACCACAACGCAATCCCAACTCGCTCGCGGGCCGCGATGGCTTGTCCGGTAAAGGCAGGGGCCGTCCCCAATGTCTTGATCGACGGCCGGGGGACGGCGTTCACATACTCGACCCGACAACCGACGAGTTCCTCAGGTGGGCGCGATCGAGGCCCCCTCAGGGCTTCGATCGCGCCCACCTCAACCGCCGAACTCGGAGGAACGAATATGGACCTCATCAAGAAGCTCTCGCTCAGCCAGCGGATCCTCGCCGGCTCGGGTGTGTTCCTGGTACTCGACATGCTGTTCCTGCCCTGGCACCGGATCAGCATCGGCATCCCGGGCATCGCCCGGATCACCGAGAACCGCTCCGCCATCCAGTCCCCCAACGGCTTCCTCGGGTTGCTGGCCTTCCTGGTGGTGGCGGCCATCGTGGCTCAGCTCGTCCTGAGCGAGTTCACCAGCCTCAAGCTCCCGGAGATCCCAATGAGCTGGGGCCGGGCCGACCTGTTCGCCGCCGGCGGCGTCGCCGGCCTCCTGGTCCTCAAGTTCGTCATGGAGACCAGCTACCTCAGCATCGGAGCCTGGTTGACCCTCCCCGCCGCCGGCGCCCTCGTGTACGGCGCGTTCACACGCAACCAGGAGCTCAGCCAGGCCTCGGTCTGATGCGCCGCCTGCTCAGGACGGCCGCACCCGCCCTCGTCCTCCTGCTGCCGCTCACCGCGTGCGGCGGAGGAGGGGACGACAGTGCCAAGAAGAACGTGGCCGCCGCCTCAGCGGACGACACAGCGGCGGACGGCGACACGACGACCAATGGATCACCGGACCTGGCCCAGGAAGGCATCCTCGCCGCCGCCGGACTGTCCCAGCAGTGCCTCGACTACAGCGCCTACGCCGGCGCCGTCGGCCTGGCCATGGCCGCGGCCATGGACCCGAGCGCCGCCGCCGGGCTCGAGGAGCTCAAGTCCAACATGAAGCTCGACGACGCACCCGAGGAGATCCGGGACGACTTCGCCGTGGTCATCGACTACGCCGAGGGTCTCGGGGCGGTAATGGCCGAATACAACGTCAAGGCCGGCCAGTACAACGCGGAGGCCATGACCGCCATCGCCAGGTACTCCGAGAGCGTGGACCAGGCCCGCATGCAGGATGCGGGCACGAACATCAACACCTGGCTCGGGGCACACTGTCAGAAGTGAGACAAGCCGAGGAAACCTGGGAGGTTTCCGGCGGCGCGAGGTTGTGGGCGCGCCACTGGGAACCCGACGGCGCCCCGGCCGCGGCGGTGGCGCTCGTCCACGGCCTCGGAGAGCACGCCGGGCGCTACGGGGACCTCATTGATCGCCTCACCGGAGCCGGCTACGCCGTCTGCGCCGTCGACCTGCGGGGCCACGGGCATTCCAGCGGCCGGCGCGGCCACACCCTCGTCGACGACTGCCTCGGTGACATCGACCGCCTCCTCGAGGAGGTGGCCAGGCGCTTCCCCGGCTGTCCCCGCTTCCTGTACGGTCACAGCTTCGGCGGCCTGCTCGTGCTGTCCCACCTGATCCGGCGCCGCCCGGCGGTGGCCGGCGCGGTGGTGACCGGCCCCGCCCTCCACACCGACCTGCGGACCCAGAAGGCCAAGGTGCTGGCCACCCGCGTCCTCGGCCGGTTCCTCTCCTCGGTGACGCTCCCGTCGGGCCTCGACGCCGGGCTGATCTCGCGCGACCCCGAGGTCGTGGCCGCCTACCGGGCCGACCCCCTGGTCCACGACCGGGTCTCCCTCGGGTTCGGCCGCAAGGCGCTGGGCGCCATCGACCACACCCTGGCCCACGCCGGCGAGCTGACCGTCCCCGCCCTCGTGCTGCATGGCGGTGCCGACCGGCTCACCTTCCCGTCGGGGAGCCGGGCGCTGGCCCGCGCCGCGGGAGGCGACTGCACGCTGCGCATCTTCGATGACCTCTACCACGAGCTCCACCATGAACCGGAGCGGGAGGCCGTCTTCGACGAGATCGTCGACTGGCTCGACCGTCACCGGGGCTGATGCGTCTCCAGCCGTGTCCGGATCTGACCTAGGGGAGTTCAGCAGGATGATGCGCAGGTCACATCAAGACGGCCGGGGCACGGCGACGACGTCGATGAGCCCCTCGAGAGCCCGGAAGTCGACCGCGTTGCGGGTGACCAAAGGCAGGTCGGCGGCGAGTGCCGTGGCGGCAATGAGCAGGTCGACCGCCCTCGCGCCGCGTGCCTTGCGGCCGCCGGCCAGGACCGCGGCATAGACCCGACCGTAGGCCCGGGCTGAGGCCGCGTCGAACGGGAGTGGGTCGAAGGTCGCTTCGGCCCGCTGCAGTCGGTCCTGGCGGCGGCCCCGCTCCTCCGGGTCGTCGGCGGCGTGGGGCCCCGCGGCCAGTTCGGCCATGGTGATGGCCGACACGGCGATCTCTTCGGGGAGCGCGTCGGGGTCGATCGTCCCCAGGTCGATCACCACGGACGTGTCGATCAGACCCCGGGGGCGCCGGGTTGGTTCAGCCACGGGGAACGATGCTCTGATCGACGACGCTGTCGACGTCGACCCGGAAACGCCTGCGTCGATCGGCGCCGCCCCCGCGAAGGCGGCTACGACCGCGGCGACAGACACGAACCGCCGCCGGCGCAGCGGTACCAGCTCCGCGACCGGTACGCCGTTCCTGGTCACCACGAACGACTCGCCCCGGTCGACGCCGCGCATGATCTCGCCGCTCTCGTTCCGAAGCTCCCGCTGAGAAATCTCCCGGCCCACGAGGCCAGTGTAGCACCTGTGCTACAGAGTTCGTGCGAGCGGTGTCCGTACCCGCGCTGTCTTTGTCGGGACGCTGCCCCCTGCGACCGTCAGGCCACGCTCCACCGCCGTCTTCCTCGAGCTCAACGACGTGCCGGCCACCACGGCGGCCAACGACGACGTCTACCGCCTGGTCATGGACGTCGCCGACGGGAATCTCGGGGTCGAAGAGATCGCCAAGCGTCTGCGGCGCCTCGTCTGTGGCTGAACGGGACAGGCCGAGTCCGCAGGGCGGTCAGGGTGGCGGCGACACGGCGGCGCCCCCCAGGGTACGGGGGGCGCCGACAGATGCTGCTGTTGGTTGTCAGGGTTAGACGGACGGGCGGTGCGACCGCCGGCGGCGGCCAACCAGGTGGAGGAGGCTGCCGGTGGAGATCATGCTCAGGGCCAGCCAGGCCTGGCCGGCGAGCCCGGCCCCGGTGCGGGGGAGTTCCTCCGCAGCGAGGACGATGCCTGCGACCTCAGCGATCGGCACGACCTCCCAGAGCTTGTTCCCGCTGTCGGTGAAGGTCCGGGAGGTCTCCCCGACCATGGCACCGTAGGTGCCGGTCAGGATGGCCGTACCCGGCAGCGGCGAGGTGATGGTCACCCGGCAGGTGCCCGCCGCGTCGGTGGTGCAGTTGCCGGCCAGCGCCGAGCCGATGGTGCCGGCGTCGATGATGGTGATCGAGCCAGGACCGGCCAGGCCGAGGTTGACGGTTTCCGACGGTGCAGCCTTGAACCCGCTGCCGGTGTCCTTCTCCAGGGTCACGGTGAAGGTGTGGGTGGTGCCGACGGGGTTGACCGCCGTCTTGGGCGACACCACCAGGCGGTAGTCGACCCACAGCTTGTTGCCGCTGGCCGCGAGGGTGATCGAAGCCTGGTCGAGCACCGCCTCGAAGGTGGCGCTGACCGTGCTCGTTCCCGGCACCGCCGAGGTGATGGTCACCGTGCAGATCCCGAGGGCGTCGGTGCCCACGGAGCAGGTGTTGGCGCTGATGGTGCCCAACCCGGCCAGGTTGATGACCGGCTTGGCTCCGGCCAGGGGTAGGAGACCCCGCCAGCGCCGGCGTCATGGGTGACCTTGACCACGAAGGTGTGGTTGGTCCCCACCAGGTTCTCGGCCTGCGCCGGGGTGATCGACAGCGCCCAGTTGACCCACCGCTTGCTGGCGTCGGACGAGAAGCTGTGCGTGCCCGAGTCCAGCTCGGTGAGGTAGGTGGCGATCAGGTTCCCGGACAGGGTCGCAGGTCGCGACACCGTCACCCTGCAATGTCCGGCCTCGTCGGTGGTGCACGAGGTCAGCAGGCTCGGCCCCTCCGGGGAGACGGCGGTGATGCCGGAACCGGCGCCGCCGCTCCAGGCCAGCTGCACGTCGGCGTCGGCGAGCGGGTCGAAGCCGCCCTCGCCGCCGGTGTCGCGGGTGACCGTGACGGTGAAGATGTGGTCGTCGCCCACCGTGTTCACGGCGTCGGACTCCACCTCGACCAGGTAGTCGACCCAGTGCTTGACGGCGGTGGCGGTCAGGTCCTCGAACACCGCTTCGTCGCTGTCGTGGACGGCGTCATAGGAGGCGGTCACGGTGGAGAGACCGGTGTCATCGGAGGTGATGGTCACCGTGCAGTACCCGTTGTCGTCCGTGCCCTGGTCGGTGCAGTCGTTCGGGTTGTCGGTTTCCTTGACAGTGCCGACCCCGGCCACGTCGATGGTCGGGTTGATCCGCCCACGCCGTCGAACCCGAGCCCGTCACCGTCGTAGCGGACCCGCACCGTGAACTGGTGGTCGGTCCCGACCAGGTTGGTCTTCCCGGTGGGAGTGATGGAGATGTCCCAGTCGACCCACGTCTTCTGGGCGCTGTTGACCAGGTTCAGCTGACCCGAGTGGAGCAGGATGCCCCACCGAGCCGTGAGCGTCCCGATGCCGGTCACGGAGGACGAGGCGGTGATGAGGCACTCGCCCAGCGTGTCGGTGACACAGGTCATGGGCGAGATCGACCCGGGGCCGGCCCACTCAAGGGTCACGGGCTCCCCCACCATGGGGACCGGCTGCCCGGCGACGAGCTGCACCAGACGGACGGTGAAGTCGTGGGGGACACCGGCGTGGTTGATCCCCGTCGGCGTCACCGTCAGGGCGTAGTTGACCCAGTGCTTGACGGCGGTGGCGGTCAGGTTCTCGAACACCGCTTGATTGATGATGTGGACGGCGTGATGGGAGGCGGTCACGGTGGAGGTACCGGTGACCGCGGAGGTGATGGTCACCGTGCGGTCCCCGTCGTCGTTCGTGCCCTGGTCGGTGCAGTCGTTGGGATTGTCGGTGTCCCTGACGGTGCCGACCCCGGCCACGCCGATGATCGGGTTGATCCCGCCCAGACCGTCGAACCCGAGGCCGTCACCGTCGTAGCGGACCCGCACCGTGAACTGGTGGTGGGTCCCGACCAGGTTGGTCTTACCGGTGGGGGTGATGGAGATGTCCCAGTCGACCCACGTCTTCTGGGCGCTGTTGACCAGGTTCACCTGGCCCGAGTGGAGCAGGATGCCCCACCGAGGCCGTGAGCGTCCCGATGCCGGTCACGGAGGACGAGGCGGTGATGAGGCACTCGCCCAGCGTGTTTGTGACACAGGTCAGAGGCGAGATCGAACCGGGGCCGACCCACTCGAGGGTCACGGGCTCCCCCACCATGGGGAGCGGCGCTCCGCCGGTGACGAGCTGCACCAGACGGACGGTGAAGTCGTGGGGGACACCGGCGTGGTTGATCCCGGTCGGGGTCACGGTCAGGGTGTAGTCCACCCAACGCTTCGTGGCTTGGGAGGAGAACGTGGCGCGGGTGTCACTCACCACCGCGTCGTAGCTCGCCTTGACGATCGTCTCACCGGTGGAGCCCGAGGACAGGTCGATGGTGCACTGGCCGAGGCTGTTTGTTCCCGCGAGATCGTCGCAGGTGTTGTTGCTGAACGTGCCGGGGCCACTCTCCCTCGTGATGGTGGGATTCTCACCCTCGACCTTCGTCCACGTCGTCCCGTTGGTGGTCTTCTCGAGGGTGACGGTGAAGTGGTGGGTGGCCCCCACCCGGTTGGTGGCACTCGGGGTGATGACGATGCGGTAGTTGACCCAGTGCTTGAGGGCCTCCCGCGAAATGCTCACCGGAGCGGTGATGTTCTGGTCGGCGAAAGACGCGATCAAGGTCGAGTCCCCCGGGTTGGCGGAGGAGATGGTCACCATGCAGACGCCGGCGACAGTCACGCAACTGGTGGCAGGAGCGCCGTCGGAGTCAGACACGATCACCCCGGTCGAACCGGCCTTGAGAGCGAAAGTGAGCGTCTGGCCGTTGGCTGCCAGCCACGTGGAGCCGCCGTCCGTGGACACCTCGAGGGTGGCCGTGAACGTGTGGTTGTTGTTGATCAGGTTGGTGTCTTCCGGCGGCGTGAGGGTCATGCGGTACTGCCACCGGATGTTCACAAAGCCGTCGGGCACCTGGTCGCCATCGACGTCAATGCCATCGATGGTCACAGCGCCGCGGAACGCGAGGTTGATGGGGCCGACTACCGAATCGGCGTCGATCGTGTAGCCAGCGGGAGGCGCCGTTTCGACGACCCAGTAAGTACCGGGGGTGATCAGGTCCGTCCACTTACACACGCCGGCGGCGGGGGTGGGGGGGGCAGGGTCGCCGAGGACGGGGGGGATGGCGGAGATGCTGCCGGGGGTGGTGCACTCGCCGCCGATCTCCTCGCCGACGTCGAGCACGTCATTCGCACTCTTGTACAGCTGGAACTTGGCTCCGTTGATCGCTTCGCCGGTGTCGCTCCTCTTGACCAGGTCGATCTGGCCGCAGGTGGAGAAGTCGATGGGCGTGGTGGGCAGCTTGTCCTGCAGGGATGACGAAATCGACGTCGAGGAGCGGGACCGGACGTTGGCGGAACCGAAGCTGACGCATGTCGGCAGCCCGCCCAGGATGGTGGTCAGGTCGAGACTGGCCTCACCGAAGCGGTACTTGCTGAGAGCTTCGGGGGTGCTGCCGACCGTGTCGGTCATTGTCTCGGCGTTGACCGCACCGGCCACGATGACGGGGAGGGGGGGCTCGGGGAGGGGCACGAGGACCCAGGTGCCTTCGTCGGGGCCGGGGGTGAGGCTGGAATCCCAAACGTAGAGGTCGATGGAGGGGGGGCTATCGCCGCCGGGGAAGTCGTAGGCCACGAGCATGTCGCCATCTGCCCGCTCAATGGGGCATTCCCCGGGCACGTAGGGGCCGGGGGGATCGACGTCTTGCTGGTTGAATTCGAAGTTGAGGTGGACGTCGCCTTTCCCTTTGGCTTCCTCACCCACTTTTCGGATGAAGGCCAGATCGAGGAAGATGCCGTCCTCATCGATCCGCGGGTTGATGAACGCCGTCAGGATGTTGGACTTCGGAGGGTCGTCCCCGCCGACGGCGCAGGCCCATTCCGAGGGCTGCTGCTCATGTGACCCTGTGAAGCCGCTGTCGGCGGTGTCATCTTGGATGACCGTCAGGGTGCCGTTCGGTTCCGAGGCCAACACCTGGGTGGCCCAGTCCATGATCCCGCCGATGCCGGGATCGTCGAAGGCCTCGTTGCCTTCCACCTGGAAGCCGCCGATGACACCGCCGCTGACCGTAATGGCGTCAGCGGGAACACTGGTCAGGACAAGGGATGCGACCAGCGTGACCAGGGCGAGCATGGCGCGCCCCATAGGTCGATGGGTTGACCTGCGATTGAACATGTTCCGGCCTCCACTATCAGGTAGTGCGTGTGGCCGGATTCACGACTAGCTCGCTGCCGCCCCCGTGACCAGACTTCGGGCAGGCAGGTCATCGCTTCCACACGTTCCAATCGCTGACGCGAACAGCGCCCGTGAGAACCCCAGGATGCGTCCGTCAGATCAGAGGAAGCCCCACGTTCTCCCAACCCCAGCCCAACTCCGCGCCGAATTTCCCGACCACCTGGTCGGTCGCCGGGCCTGCTGGACCTCGGGAGCAATAGTCGAGTCGGCGGCCGGCCGGGCGTCACTTGCTCCCGAGAAAACCCTTACACGGCCAGCCCATCTCGCTCACCTGGGCCTCTACCGGACCACTCACATTTCTCGGTCCGATCGAGACCACTCTGACGCCTGCGCCACACAGGCGGGCCAAACTAAACGCAACGCTGGCCCAACAAACCGGGCGGGTGTCACATTTTCGGGCCCTCAGCCGATCTGTGTTGGCGCCCGACGCAAACCGGTAGGTCCACCTCTCAAGCTCGGGTGCGGGCGGGCAGGAGGTCCACGAGTAGGGGCATCCGCCCAAGCTCAGAGTCCGAGGTGAAGCCGGATCGCCGTGTCGAGGTCTTTGAGCAGGTCGGCGGGAAGTTGCCCGATGACGTCGCCGAGCCGTTCTACCGCCACCGACCGGATCTGTTCAGCCTGGGCCTTGGAGTCCCGGGCGAGCCGGCACCGCGCCGCCGGCAGCAGGACCTGGAACGGGTAGACCCGACTGGCGTTGGTCGTGACGGGCACGACGGTGACCACCCCTCGCCCCAGCCGCTGTGCGGCTCGATTGGCTCCGTCGTTGCTGACGATCACGGCAGGCCGGCGCTTGTTGGCTTCGGTGCCGCGTACCGGATCGAGGTCGACCCAGACGACATCACCTCGTCGCATCAGCCATCCAGCCCGTCGGCCGCCGTCGCCTCCCAGAGGTCGGCATCAGAGGCCGCCCACTCGTCCCACGCCGCGGCGTAATCGTCGCCGAGGGCGTCGGCCCGCAACAGGGCCAGAGCACGTTGGACCACCGCCGAGCGGCTCTCGACACCGTGCTCGTCGGCGTACTGGTCGATGAACTCGACGTCCTCGTCAGCGATACTCACGCTCAGTTTCACGCGTTCTATGCTACCAGAGTACGACTCTCAATATTACCTTGGTCGTACGACACGGCGGGGGCTGCTGGCCCCCAATTTGTGCGTCGGCTTCGACGACTTCACGCCCGTCCGCTTGCACAGCAGGCCCCTGGGTTGACCGACCGATGCTATCCTTACTTCACACGAGATGTAAGGAGTACGCATGGACGTCGCCGCGCGAATGACCTCGAAGGGGCAGGTCACCATCCCGAAGGCAGTGAGGGACGCGTTGGGTCTTCGCGAGGGTGATGAGGTGGTGTTCCGGGTCGAGGGGACGCGGGCGGTGCTGGCTCGGACGTCCGACCTGCTCGAGTTGGCCGGGTCGGTGCGAGTGCCGGCGGCCAAGCGGGGGGCGCCCTGGGATGACGTGCGGCGGCAGACGAGGGCTGCACGGGCCGCCGCTCGCCGGTGAGGGCGTTCCTCGACACGAACGTTCTGGTCCGCCACTTCACCGGCGATCCGCCGGAGCTGGCCGGGCGGGCGACGCGGTTCCTGGCTGAAGCCGAGGAGCTGTTGGTCCCGGACCTGATCGTGGCCGAGGTGGTGTACGTCCTCGAATCGTTCTACGAGGTCGCGCGGCCCCGAGTGGCCGAACTGGCCCGGGCCGTCGTCGCCTTCCCGGCCGTGACGGTGATCGACGAGGACTTGCTGCTGCGTGCCGTCGAGGTCTACGAGGTCGACGGCCTCGACTTCGCCGAGGCCTACCTCGTCGCCGCCGCGGAACGATCCGGAGTGAACGCGGTTGCCTCCTTCGACCGGTCCATCGACCGGGTGACGACCGTGCGCCGCCTCGAGCCCGGGACGACCTGAGCGCGGCTCGGCCTGTCACCCGGTCGTCCCAGGAGCAGGAGTGCTCGTGCTCACGATCGCACGGTGCCTCGCGTACCAGAAACTATATCGCTTGACGCTATATCAGTAAGTGATATAGTGAGGACATGCCTCCCGATCCCGCGTCCTTCCTCCCGCTGCCCCAGGCGCAGTTCCACGTGCTCGTGGCCCTCACCGAAGGGGAGCGGCACGGGTACGCCATCATGCAGGCCGTCGAGAGCTCGTCGGACGGCATCGTCCGCATGGGGCCGGCCAGCCTGTACGGAACGCTGAAGCGACTCGTCGACCAGGGCCTGGCCGAAGAGCTGGCCCATCGCCCGGTGCCCGATGACGATCAGCGTCGCCGGTACTACCGGCTCACCGGGCTCGGCCAACGGGTCTGCGCCGCCGAGGCCGAGCGCCTCGCCGGCCTGGTGCGGATCACCCGCTCCAACCTGCAGCCCGGGATGGCCTGATCCGATGTCCGCCCCCCACCCGCTCTACCGGTCGTTGGTCCGGCTCTACCCGAGCAGCTTCCGCCGTCACTACGGCGACGATCTCGTGCAGCACTTCGCCGACCTGGTCGCCGACCGGGGTGCCGGGGCGGCCTGGGCCCGCACCGGCGTCGATCTGATCGTCACCCTGCCCCGCTACCGACTGGAGAGCGTCATGAACGAGCAACACAGCGCCACGAGCCTCAACGTCGCCATCACCCTGCTCGCCGCCGCCGGCGTCATGAGCATCCTCACGGGTGAGTACCCGGGCATGGTGCTGCTCGCCGGGGCGCTCGCGCTCGCCGTCGCCCAGCGCAGCACCCTCGCCCGGGCCATCCGCACCCCCGACTCGAACCGCCGTCGCCGGCGGCTGGGAACCGCCGGGGTTCTCACCCTGGTCTTCCTGGCCTCGTACGTCAGCTTCGTCAACGCAGGCAAAGACCGCTGGGCGGGCGGGGAGCAGCTGCTGATCGCCATCGGAACGCTCGCCATGGTCGGGGCCGTCGTCTTCCTCATCGTCGGGCTGCTCACCCCGAAGACGCCCGACTACCACCCCGTCACGCCCGTCGCGTAACGGCCCTCGGTCCTTCGCCCGCTCCTCGACCAGGCCGAGAAACGTTCAGGAGTCGGGACCGAGCGAACGGAGGAACTCCCGCACGCGGGCGTTGAACTCGTCGGGTGCCTCGGCGTTGCTCAGGTGACCCGTGCCCGGGATGACTTCGAGCCTCGCTGAGGGGATGCGGTCACGAAGCTCCGCGGCGATCGACAAGGGGGAGCGTTGGTCCAGCTCCCCGTACAGCAGAAGGGTGGGAATGTCGATCCGGGGAAGGACGTCGCGCAGGTCTGCCTCGGCCATCGCATGTGCCATCGCCCGATATCCCGCAGGGTGCATGCCGCCGGCATTGTCCGCCCAGACGGACACGAGCTCCTCGACCAGCTCCGGCGTGGCCGCCGCACTGAGGAGGCCGGGCCAGCCCTGGAGAAGCTCCGCCCGCGAGAGGTCAGCTCCTCCGAGCACGCTCTCGAGCCGGGCCGCGACTTCCTCGGGCGGAAGCGAGCCGGCCCAGCCCGCGTAGGCAGACGCCAACACGAGCGATCGCGGCACACGCGGGTGGCGGCGATACAGCTCGAGGGCGAGTGTGCTGCCCCAGGACAGGCCCAGGAGGTTGGGTTGCGGCACCCCGAGGGCGTCCAACCACGCTTTCACGCACTCGGCGTAGTCGGGCATCCGCCAGCTCTCCGGAGGCTCAGAGGACCGACCACATCCCGGCGCGTCCCAAGCCAGCACCCTGAATTCGTCGGTGAGGCCGTCAACCTGCCACCGCCACGACCGGCTGTCATCCATCCCGCCGTGAAGGAGAACGAGCGGTGGCCCCGCGCCCTCGTCGGAGTAGGCGATCCGGAGACCGCCGACCAGCACCTCTCGCATCGCTCCGCCTCGCCTGGTGTACCGGGCCTCGACATGCTGCCACCCGGCCCGGGGCAGCAGCAGGCCCCGGACCTGAATCCGGGGCCTTCTGCAGATCTACTGGGGTGGGGGCGTTAACCGGCGGGCTGCTCGTTCCGGCGGCGGCGACCGGCGAGACGGATGGCGGTGCCGGCGCCGAGCAGGCTCACCGCCAGCCAGGCCTCACCGGCGATGCCGGCGCCGGTGCGGGGAAGTTCCTCGCCCGCGGTCAGGGTCGGCTGCGGCGGGTTCGTCGCCGCCGGTGCCGGCGTGGCCGGCGTGGCCGGGGCGGCGGGCTGGGTTGCGTCCCCCGCCGACAGGGTCTGCGACAGCGGTTCCGTAGCCGCCGGGACGACGGGCACTTCCGGGGTGGGCGGCACGGGCGGCACCGGCGGCACGACCGGGACCTCCCAGAGCTTGTCCCCGCTGTCGGTGAACGTCCGGAAGGTGTCCCCCACCTCGGCGCCGAAGGTGGCGTGGAGGGTGGCCGTCCCCGCCACCGGCGAGGTGATCGTCACCCGGCAGGTGCCGGCCTCATCGGTGGTGCAGCCGGCGGCCGATCCGGACCCGATGGTGCCGGCGTCGACCACGGTGATCGAACCCGGCCCCGTCAGGGCGAGGTCGACGCCCTCGGCCGGGGCGGGAGCGAACCCGCTGCCGGTGTCCTTCTCCAGGGTCACCGTGAAGGTGTGGGTGGTGTTGATCGGGTTCACGGCCGTCTTGGGCGACACCACCAGGCGGTAGTCGACCCACAGCTTGTGGCCCTGGGCCTCGAGGGAGACCGACGCCTGGTCGAGGGCGGCCTCGAAGGCGGCGCTCACCGTGCTCGTGCCTGGCACCGCCGAGGTGATGGTGACCGTGCAGGTGCCGGCGGCGCCGGTGCCCTCAGCGCAGGTGTTGTCGGTGACGGCCCCCGGGCCGGTCAGCTCGATGGCCGGCTCGGCGCCTTCCAGCGGCTGGAGGCCATGGCCGTCGCCGGTGTCGTGGGTCACCGTGACCACGAACGTGTGGCTGGTGCCAACCAGGTTCTCGGCCTCCTGCGGGGTGATCGACAGGCCCCAGTCGACCCAGCGCTTGTTGGCGTTGGCCGAGAAGCTGTGGGTGCCGGAGTCGAGGACCACGCCGTAGGTGGCGGTCAGGTCGCCGGCCACGCCGGCGCTGGAGGACACCGTCACCCGGCACTGGCCGGCGGCGTCGGTGGTGCACGAGTCGAGCGGGCTGGGCCCGGGGGACACGGCGCTGATGGCCGAGCCGTTGCCGCCGCTCCACGACAGGTCCACTTCGGCGCCGGGCAGGGCGGCGAGGTCGTCGCCGCTGTCCCGGAGCAGGGTCACGATGAAGACGTGGTCGTCACCCACCCGGTTGACGGCGTCCTCCTCGACATCGATCTGGTAGTCGACCCAGTGCTTGACAGCCGAGGCGCTCAGGTCCTCGGTCACGCCGCTGGCCCCGTCGATGGCCTCCCAGGCGGCGGTCACCGTGGTGTCGCCGGCTTGAGCCGAGGTGATGGTCACCGTGCAGGTGCCGTCGGCGGCCGTGCCGCCGGAGCAGGTGTTGCCGCCCGCCACGATGGCACCCTCGCCGTCGAGCGTGATCGCAGGGTCGGCGCCGGCCAGGCGCTGGAGGCCCGCGCCGTCACCGGAGTCGCGCCACACCGTCACCGTGAAGGTGTGGTCGGTGCCGATCAGGTTGGTCTTGTTGTCGGGGCTGATGGTGAGGTCCCAGTCGATCCAGGTCTTCTCGGCGCTGTCCTCCAGCTCGAACCGGCCCGAGTCGAGGTTGATGCCCCAGTGGGCGGTCAGGGTGCCGTGGCCGGCGGCGGCGGAGGAGGCGACCACGGCGCACTCGCCGTCGAGGTCGGTCCGGCAGGTGGTGTCCGGGATGGAGCCGTCGCCGTCCCATCGGAGGGTCACGACCTCCCCGGCCAGGTCGACCGGCTGGCCGCCGACCAGCTGGAACAGATGCACGGTGAAGGTGTGGTCGTCGCCGGCGTGGTTGACGCCGTCGGGGTCGACGGTCAGGTCGTAGTCGACCCACTCCTTGGTGGCAGTCTTGGCGAAGGTGGCGTTGGTGGTCTCCTCCACCGCCAGGTAGCTGGCTTCGACCACGGTGGTGCCCGTCGCCGCCGAGCTGAGCGTGATGGTGCACTGGCCGGAGGCGTCGGTGCCGGGGCTGAGGCAGGTGCCGGGGCTGAGGGTGCCCGGCCCGCTCAGCTTGGTCACTGTGGGGTGGGCGCCGGCCAGGGGGCCGAAGCCGGAACCGGAGTCGCGGGTGACGGTCACGGTGAAGAGGTGGTCGGAACCCACCCGGTTGGTGGCGTCGGGGGTGATGTCGATGCCGTAGTTGATCCAGTGCTTGACGGCGCTGTCGGCGGCGTCCACGGGCACGGCGGTGACCGTGTCGTTGTAGGAGGCGGACAGCGTCGAGTCGCCGGCGGCGTTGGAGTGGATGGTGATGGCGCACTGGCCGGCACCGTTGGTGACGCAGGTGGATCCGGGGGTCAGGATCGAGCCCGGCCCGGCCAGGCTGAGGGCCAGGGTCTCGCCCGCCGCCGCCACGGGGGCGCCCGCCGCCGTCTTCTGCACTAGCAGCGTGGCGGTGAAGATGTGGTCGGTGCCGACCAGGTTGGAGGCGTCGGGACTCAGGTTGAGGGTGTAGCGCCACTTGTAGTTGACGAAGCTGTCGAGGCCGGCGACGCCGTCGACGTCGGTGGTGCCGTCGATGTGCACGGTCTGGCCGAAGCCGACGTTGATGGGGCCGACGACCGGGTCGTCGTCGAGGGAGTACCCGGCGGGCGGGGCCGTCTCCGTGACGAAGTAGATGCCGGGGACGAGGCCGCCCCAGGCGCAGGCGCCCTGGGCGTCGGTGGTGCACTCGGGCCCGACCTGGGGGTCGCCGGCGCCGAGGCCGTTGCCGGCAGGGTCGGAGAACAGCTTGAACTTGGCGCCGGTCAGGAGCTGGCCGTCGTCGCCCCGCTTGACCAGGTTGATGCCGCCGCAGGTGGAGAAGTTGATGGGCGTGCTGGGGAGCTTGTCCTGGAGGGCCGAGGTCCACGATTCGCCCGAGGAGCGGGACCGGATGTTGGTCGAGCGGTAGACGGTGCACTTCGGCTGGGCCGGGTTGGGGTTGAGGATCTGGGTGAGCTCCAGGCTGGCCTCGCCGAAGCGCTGCGGGCCGAGCGTGCCGTAGGCGCCGACGGGATCGGCGATGGGGCCGGCGTTCACCGCACCCGCCACCCAGCTGGCGTTGACGGCCTCGATGATCCAGTCGCCCTCGGCGTTGCCGGTCACAGGGGCGAGCGCATCCCAGCGGTAGACGTTGATGGACGGGGAGGAGGAGCCGCCGGGGAAGTCGTAGCTCACCAGCAGGTCGCCGGTGGCGCGGGCCAGGCCGCACGGGCCGGCCACGAAGGGAGCGGCCGGCGGGGCGGCGACGTTGTTGAACTCGAAGTTCACGTGGACGTCGCCCTTGCCGTTGGCGTCCTCGCCCACCTTGCGGATGAAGGCGAGGTCGAGGAAGACGCCGGCCGGGCTGATGCGCGGGTTGACGAACGCCTTGAGCGTGTCGGACTTGGCGGGATCGTCGCCCCCGCTGGCGCATTTCCAGGTGGACGGCTCGAGCTCCTTCGATCCGGTGAAGCCGCTGTCCACCGTGTCGTCGGTGACGACCGTCAGGGTGCCGGCCGGCGCCGCCGTCAGCGTGGCCCAGTCCAGAGTGCCGGAGGCAACGTCGAGGATCTCGTTACCGTCCTGCTGGAAGCCGCCGATGACGCCCGCCGTGAGGGGGACGGCGTCGGCCGTGACGACGGAGATGGCCAGGGATGCCATCAGCATGACCAGGGCGAGCAGGGCGCTTCCCGTGGCACGACGACGATCCAAACTGCGGGCACGTACGAGCATCTTGCCGTCTCCACTTCTGGGTTGGTGTGGCCGGTTTCACGACGCGCTGACTGCTGCCCGTCACCATCACGGGTGCGCAGACCATCGCCCTTCAAGCCCGTCGCTGGTCCCCAGCCTTCGGTTGAAAAGGCAGGATGAGGCCGGAACATCAGATCTCGCCCTACAGAATCAAAACTTCTGCCCAATTCGCCCGGGAAGCCTCTTCCCGGACGACGTCCCATGATCGATGCCGGCAGGCGACGACCTTGCCGGCGACGAGCATGGGGTAGGAGTCGGCACCGCCGATGCCGACCTCAAGGTCACCAAGCGGAGGTCGTGGGGCGAACGTGTCCTCAGCGCCCGAGGTAGGGCCGAACGGCCTACTGCGCCTGATCAGAGCCCGAGATGGAGCCGAATCGCCCTGTCGCGACACGTCGGTCTCAAACAGGCCAAATCAGAAAATCACGACAATTTCTCCAGATTCGGCCTCAGTATGTCGAGAGTACTGACAGGGTGCCGACGTCCCACCCCATGTGCTGGCCCGCAGAGATGGATGCCCGAAGGTTCGTGGGCGCCACCTTGGGGGACCGGATCAGAAGATCGTTTTCGTGTCAGGGGCAACCCTCCTGCGGCGGCGGTGCTGCTGGAGGAGATGCCCTTACCGACGAAACGAGTTCTCGCTGATGACGACTCACGTTGCGGTGACCCGCCGGATGGGCGCCACCCTGATCGCCTTGACGATGACGGCGGCGTTCCTGCTCACGACTGGCAACACGGCCAACGCCGCCATTGCCCCGACCGTTCCGCTGGGGACCTCCGTCAACTACGCAGTCCTGGGCGCCTCAACCGTCACCAACACGGGTTACAGCACCCTCGCCGGCAGCCTCGGCCTCTGGCCGGGGACATCGATCACGGGCTTCCCGCCGGGCCTGGTGCTTCCTCCGGGCAAGACCGACACGACCAACGCGGCCGCCAAGCAGGCCCAATCGGACCTGACGGTCGCCTATGTGAATGCCGCCGGCCGGCCGCTCGACGCCACCACGAAGGCCGATCTCGCCCACCTCAAACTGGGGGCAGGCGTCTACGCCGGGCCCGACAAGTCCCCACTGGGCCTGAGCGGACCACTGGTTCTCGACGGGGCGGGCGACCGGAGCTCCGTCTTCATCTTCCAGACGGACTCGACGCTGATCACGGCGTCGGGCAGCACGGTGACGCTGATCAACGGCGCCCAGGAGTGCAACGTCTTCTGGCAGGTCGGCAGCTCCGCCACGCTGGGCACCGGCTCGGTCTTCGTCGGGAACATCCTGGCCCTGGCCTCGATCACCGTGAACAACCGTGTGACGGTCCACGGCCGGGCCCTCGCCCGCAATGCTGCGGTGACGTTGGACGATGACACCTTCACCAGGCCGACCTGCGCCACCACCACCACCCCCGGCGGCAGCACCGGAACCACCCCCGGCGGGAGCACCGTCACCACCCCCGACGGGAGCACCGGAACCACCCCGGACGACAGCACCGGGACCACCCCGGACGACAGCACCGGGACCACCCCCGGCGGCGGCACCGGAACCACCCCCGGCGGGAGCAGCGGAACCATCCCCGGCGGCGGCACCGGAACCACTCCCGGCGGCGGCGGTCCCGGTAACGGCGGTCCTGGCTTTCCCGGCGTCAGTGCTCCTCGCGTCCCCCGCAGCGGTAGTCCTGGAGTCCCCGGCGTCGTTGGTCCACCCCGGACCGGCGCCGAGCCCATGCCGACCGGGAGTTTCCCGTGGTTGCTGGTCCTCAGTTTGTTCGCCGGGGCCGGGACGGCAGGCACGATCCTGATGCGCCGGGTGCACACCCAGTAGGCCCCGGTGGCCAGCACTCAGCCGCCGTGGCGTCCATGAGGCCGCTGGCATCGGTCGGAGGCCGGGTCACGACCCTGCTGGTCGTAGCGGTGCTGCTGACGGGGTGCGGGGCGCCCGAGGCCGAGACGGCCGCTGTTCCTCTTGCTCCGGCATCGCCGGTGGCGGCCATTCCCGCCGCGCTCCACGACGAAGGGCTCGACCTGCGGGCCGGCCCCGTGGCCGTGCCCCTGGAGCTGCAGCTGCCGTCGCTCAGCGTGAGGGCCCCCGTGTTGGGCGTGGGCACCACGCCGAAGAACGTGATGGATGCGCCGATGGGCCCGGCCGGGGACCCGGTGTGGCAGCAGGCCTTCTGGTATCGGGGCAGCGCCATCCCCGGGGAACGCAGCACGGCTCTGATCGCCGGCCACGTCGGCGGCCCCAAGGGAAGCTCAGCCGTCTTCGCTGACCTCGACCGTCTGGCGCCCGGCGACCCGATCGTCGTCCATGACACCCGCACCGGACTCGACGTCCGCTTCGCCGTCACGGAATCGAAGACCTATTCGCTCGACCAAGCCGCCGAACCGGCCGTCCTGACCCAGATCTACGGCGCCGGCCCCGTCGCCGGCGAATGGCCCCAGCCCTCGGCTGACGGCCTCTCCCACCTGACGCTCATCACCTGTACCGGAACCTTCAAGAACGGCACCCACGACCACCGGCTGGTCGTCTACGCCACCCGGACCGCCTGACCAGCGCCTATCAGAGATGCGTATACGCATGATAGCCTGCGTATATGCCTAAGACCATTCAAATACGCGACATCGATGACGAGGTCTATGCAGCGTTGACGCGACGGGCGGCGGAGGCGGGGATCACGGTTCCCGAGTTGCTGCGGCGGGAGGCGACCAGGCTGGCCGCCCGTCCCAGCGTGGAGGAGTGGCTGGCCCGCACCCGGCGGCGACCTTCGGAGATCACCACCGCGGAGGTCATCGAGGCACTCGACGAGTTAAGGGGGCCGTGGCCCGATGCTGGTCGTTGACGCCTCGGCCCTCTTCGAGGTGGTCGCCGACACGCCGGCCGCCGAGGCCATACGCCAGCGCCTGGCCGCCGACACCGATCACGCCGCTCCCCACGTGGTGGACATCGAGGTCTTCGGCGTGATCCGCAGGGAGCACCACCTCGGCCACCTCGACGCCACCGCCGCGGCCCAGGCGGTCGCCGACCTGCGCGACTGGCCTGGCCAGCGCTACGGCCACCGCGCCCTGCTGGCCCGGGCCTGGGAATTGCGGGCCACGGTGAGGGGGTGGGACGCCGCCTACGTCGCATTGGCCGAGGCGCTCGACGCCACGTTGCTCACGACCGATGCCCGTTTGGCGGCCGCCCCCGGCCCCGCGTGCGCCATCGAAGTGGTCTCCCCGCTCCCGTAGCGAAGGCCGCCCGGAGGGATCAGCTCGAGACTAGCTACCCGAGGGGTAGCAGCGAGGTGAGCAGCTCGAGTTCCACCCGCTGGCGTTCCGCCTCTGGGCAGGCGGTGGCGTCGTCGAGGGCATGACACAGGTCGAGCTCCCCGCACAGCTCGGCCAGGGTGGCGTCGTAGGCGGCGAGCAGCCACGCCGCCGCGTCGGTCTTGCAGGTCTCGTAGGGGCCGCGGCGGGCGTCGCCGCCGTCACCGTCGGAGGCCGGCGGCCGGCGGCCGGGCGAAGCAGGCCTGGAGGCGGCTCAGGCGGGCGGTGCGGTCGGCGACCGTGAGCGGCGCCTCCCCCCAGTCGCGCCGACGGTCCGATTCGATCTCGGCCACGAGGAGCACGGCCCGAACCCGGTCGTGGTGGGCGGTCATCCCGGGGCGCCAACCACCCTGCGTTCATCTCCGGCCTCCGCTTCGTCTCCCGAGGATCAGGGAGGCGTGCCGGGGTCTGGGGCAGCGCCTGAACGGCCGTCCCGTGCCGGGTGATTCCGGACGGCTTGCATCAATGATACCGCCAGATGGCTGGAAACTCCCAGCCCCCGGCGGGTGTCCTGAGCCGGCCCCACCCCGGACCGGTCGCAGGCCCAGCCGACGTTCTCCGGTGTAGGGTCGCCCTCGGCACGACGAAAACCCCTGCGTGTCGGACCGGCCATCGGTCGGCCCCGGGAGCGGTGCTCCAGACCCTGGCAGCGCGTCGCCACGACGCCTGCCGACCAGCGTGTCGGAACCACCCACCCCCACCGCAAGGAGTCCGCATGTTGCGCCGTTTCCGTCTCCTCCCCTTGTTCCTGCCGTTGCTCGCCCTCTCGGCGGGCGACGCCTCAGGCGTCGAGCTGCCCGATCAAGCCTCCGACGAGGCCCACGCTCACGTCACCCACGGACCCGACGGCCTGGCCCTCGACGGGCGGGGCCGCCCGGCGCCGGTGGCCGCCACCTACGCGGTGGACAACCATGCCGAGTGGCTGGCGTGCGAGTACGACGGCCAGGTGCTCCTCGAGGACTACCTCGCCGCCACCCCCGGCCAGGACGAGACCCTGCCCCAGGTGCACGCCATCTACGTCTACCCGGCCAAGACGACGTCGCGCTTCCCGCAGTTCGCGGCCATGTTCCAGGCCGACGCCCGCCAGGCCAGCGCGCTCGTGCAGACCCTGGGGGCCGACGTGCGGTGGGATGTCCGCCCCGACCTGGTCCCGGCGGCCACGTGTCCGAGCGAAGGCCGCCGCACGACGATGCTCGACATCACGGTGTTCCAGAGCAAGTACTCCGCGCGCCAGCTGGGCACCGACCGCCAGTTCTCCCTCGTCGCCGCCGAGCTGGCCGCCTCGCCGAAGTTCCCGTCGTCGACCAAGAAGAAGTACATCGCCTGGCTCGACGCCGGCTCCAACTACTGCGGTCAGGGAACGCTGTGGCAGGACACCACCCGCCGGGTTGGCAACACCAGCGACGTCAACCGCACCACCGGGATCGTGTACCGGCCCTACACCCCCATCAGCAACGCCGCGAACGGCGGCTTCTGCCGGGGGCGGACCCTCCTCCACGAGCTCGGACACAACCTGGGCGCGGTGCAGAAGGTGGCGCCCCACGCCTTCGACGGGGCGCACTGCAACGACGACAAGAACGACACCATGTGCTACGTGGCCAACAGTTCGGCCACGTCAGGCGTCCCGCCCCAGTTCGACTTCAACAAGGACGACTACTGGGACCCGGCCGCCGCCAAGCTCACCTGGTGGACGCTCAACCTCAGCCGGTACATCTGCCCCCTCGGGACGGGGACCACCCCGGACTGCACGAAACTCAACGCCCCGTCGTACTGAGACGCGGATCCCCGATAACCCCGTAGCCGGGCGTGCCTGCTAACATGCAGGCATGGCTCAGGTTACGTGGCGGGCGAGCGACGAACTGGTGGAACGGGTACGGCGCCAGGCCGCCGCCGCCGGCCGCTCCATGAACGACTATGTGAGCGCGGTGCTCGACGCGGCCACCAACCCCGACCTGGCGGGCAGCCTGGCCGAGCAGGTCCGGGCCCGTCTGGCCCTGGCCGGACTACTGACGTCGCCCACCACCCGGACCGGGAGCCGGCCCAGCCCGCGGGCCGTGGCCCAAGCCCGGGCCCGGGCCGGTCAGGGCGTTCCCCTGTCCCGTCTTGTCGCCGAGGATCGTTGACCATCTTCGCCGATTCCTCGGCCCTGGTGAAGTTCTACGCCGACGAGGAACACCATGAGGCAATCCGGTCCATCGCCGAGCCCATCGTCGTGTCCCACATCGCCCGCGTGGAGGTGCCGGCCGCCCTGTGGCGCAAGCACCGGCTCGGGGAACTGGCCGCCGAGGACGCCGCCCTGCTCACCGAGTCCTTCGAGACCGACCTCTCCGGGACAGCCACCGAAGCCCCTCGCTTCGCCGCGCTGCCGGTCGGAGAGCCCGTCCTGGCCGGCGCCGCCCGTCTGGTCGCCGTCCACGGCCTGCGGGCCTACGACGCCATCCAGCTCGCCTCCGCCCGCCTGGCCCGCTCCGTGCTCGACGACTGCGCCTCCTTCGCCGCCTTTGACCAGCGGCTGCGAGCCGCCGCCGCGGCCGAAGGGTTCAACCTCCTCCCGCCGCGGTGAGGCCGCATCAGCGGCGGGATGGGAACGGCATCTCTCATGGTGACTCGATGAGCGGAAGTCTCAGCCGACGGGCAGCAGCGTGGTGAGCAGCTCGAGTTCCTCGGCGCTGCGCTCATCTCCGCTCCGGTTCGTCTCCCCTGAACAGGGAGGCGGGCCGGGGTCTCGGGCATCGCCTGATGTGGCCGTCCCGCAGCGGGTTGGACTCCGGACGGCTCCACGACGGATGGTACTCCCGGCGACCCGTCATCGCTCCCGGGCTCCGGAAGGCCCGGTCGGAGAAGAGGTGTACCGTCGGGGTCGACACGACGAGAGCCCTGACGTGTTGAGCTGGCGTCCCGCCAGCCCGGGAGCGGTGCTCCGGACCTCGGCAGCGCGTGATATGGACGCTGACCAGGTCAGAGGAGCGCACGATGAGTCTTCCGCAGGTGACGTCGCGAGACGAGTGGCTGGTGGCCCGTAAGGCATTGCTCGTCGAGGAGAAGGCGATGACCCGGGCTCGGGACGCGCTGAACACCCGGCGACGCCAGCTGCCGATGGTGAAAATCGACACCGAATATGTCTTCGAGGGCACGGACCGCAAGGCCAGCCTCCTCGACCTCTTCGACGGACGGCGCCAGTTGATCATCCAGCACTTCATGTTCGACCCCGACTGGGATGACGGCTGCCCGAGCTGTTCGTTCGCCTGCGACGAGATCTCCGAGGGGCGCCTCGAGCACCTGCGCGCCAGCGATACCTCCTTCGCCGTCGTCTCGCGCGCCCCGCTGACCATCATCGAGGACTACAAGACCCGCAAGGGCTGGACGTTCCCCTGGTACTCCTCCTACGGCGGCGACTTCAACTACGACTTCCACGTCACCCTGGACGAGTCCGTGATGCCCGTCGTCTACAACTACCGCAACGAGGCCGAGCGCCTGGCGGCCGGCGGCGCGCCCGCCGACTCCGAGGGTGAGCACTCCATGGAGGGGCCGGGCCTGAGCTTCTTCCTGCGCGACGGCGACAGCGTCTTCCACACGTACTCCACCTACGCTCGGGGCACCGAGATGGTCGGCGGCTCCCACTACTTCCTCGATCTCAGCGCCCTCGGCCGCCAAGAGGACTGGGAAGAGCCGAAGGGACGCGCCACCGCGGCGACCTCATAACCGGTTCGTTCTGATTAGGGGCGACGGGCGGCGCAGAGGGCGGCCACGACCGCGGCCAGGCCGACGGCCACCACGACCTCCTGGCCCATCTTGTGCCCGTGCTCCCGTCCGGTCTGGATCTCGGCGTGGAAGCGGTCGACGGCGAGCGGGAAGGGACTCACGCCCACGAAGTGACGGGCCGGCTTGTCCAGATCGAGGAGCGCGGCGCCGACCATTCCGGCGAGGACGGGCAGGCGCCGGCCCCGGGCCAGGGCGAAGGCGGCGCCCATGGCGGCCAGGCCGGTGAGGCCGTCCCGGCGGGCGACGTGGAGGAACCGCGCGTCCCGCTCCGGCCCGCTGAGGTGGGGTAGGCCCCAGTGGGGCATGACGTCCATGGCCAGGTGGGAGGCGACGCCCAGGGCCAGGGCGGCGGCCGGCCGCCGGGTGAGGGCACCGATGGCGGCGCCGGCGAGGACATGATTGGTGACCAGCACGGGGCTCCAGGCGTACGACGGTCGGGGCGGTCGTTTATCCGCCCATCGGCGCCCCGGCCCGGAGACTTGAGTGTTTCGGAATGAATGCCGGCCGAACCGGGCATGGCCCCGGTCGTCCGGGGCATCAAGGTAATCGGCGTCGGGGATCCCGGTGGGAACGGCGAGGACCGGGGGGATCGCTAACGTGGATTCTGTTGGTCTGACGAAGGAGACCGCCATGAGCCCCGTCAAGCCGATCCCCGACGGCTACCCGCAGGTGACGCCCTATCTCTGTGTGGACGGCGCCGCCCAGGCCATCGAGTTCTACACGGAGGTGTTCGGCGCCAAGGAACGCATGCGCATGGACGGACCCGACGGCCGCATCGGCCATGCCGAGCTCGGCCTCGGCGACTCCGTCCTCATGCTGGCCGACGAGCATCCCGACATCGGCTTCTTGAGCCCGCGCACTCTGGGCGGCACACCCGTCACGCTCTCCGTCTACGTGGAGGACGTCGACGCCACCTTCGAGCGGGCCCTCCAGGCCGGCGCCAAAGAGCTGCGGGCCGTCGAGGACCAGTTCTACGGCGACCGGTCCGGCCAGTTCGAGGACCCGTTCGGGCACCGCTGGAGCGTGGCCACCCACGTCGAGGACGTCTCCGCCGAGGAGATGGAACGCCGGGCCGCGCAGCAGGGCGGCTGATCACCCGCATTCATCTCGCGTTCACCTCACGGTGACGAGTTCCAGCGGCACGCCCAGTCTGGCCGAGGCTCGGACCAGTTGAGGGGCCAGCCGGGTGATTCCCATGGTGCCGAGGTCGACGCCGTGCTCGTCTGCCTGGGGGAGCGTGCGGGGGGTCGGGGTCTTGAAGGGGCCGGGTTTGAACCCGATGCCGTGGAAGCCGGTGGTGACGAGGACGCCGACCGCCAGCCCGTCAGCGGTCATCACACCGGCACCTGAGTCGCCCGGCGCGGCCAGGCCGAGGGCGCGGATGTAATCCGGGTTGGGGGTTCCCAGCGCCACCGCCGAACGGGCCGGCGCCATGCTGTCGATGCCGACCCCGTTGCCGTAGTACTGGAGGACGA
The DNA here is from genome assembly GCA_963789165.1 of uncultured Actinomycetes bacterium. GTDB lineage: Bacteria > Actinomycetota > Acidimicrobiia > IMCC26256 > BP-133 > CAWBJP01. The sequence goes on along the minus strand of CAWBJP010000002.1, from coordinate 145,961 downwards.
TGGCGGTGTCGGTGTCGGTCTGGTAGACGCTGCGGGGCGCCCCGAAGTGGCACATCTCGGGGATGGCCTCGACGCCGGGGTCGAGGCGGATGAGGGCGAAGTCCTTCGGGTTCCAGATGACGGCGTAGGCGAACTCGCCGATTCGGTGGCCGTCGGAATCCTCGGCCACAGGCCCGCTCCCCCAGGACCAGACCCTCTCGACGCGACCTTTGCCGTCGGCATCGACTTCGTCGTTCGAGACCGGCCCCGGGCTGACGCAGTGGCCGGCGGTGCCGATGTAGCGGGTGCCGTCAGGGGACCGGAACAAGAAGTTCAGGGTGCAATCCCCGACCGTGCTCACCACCCGGCCCCCGGGGCGCACCCCCGGGCAGGTGCCCCTGTCCACCTGCGTCGCCGCGGTGGGCACCGGGATCAGCGAGCAGGGCACGTCCCCCAGGGTGAAGGGGATCGGCCGGGTCGCAGCCCCTGAGCCAGCGGCGAGAGCAGGAAGGGGCAGGACGGTGGCGGCCAGAGCCGCCAGTCCGAGCACGAGCACCGTACGGGGCACCATGCCCCTTTCCCTTCTTTGGAGCATCCGAATGGACGCGTCGCCTGAGGTCCGGGGCGGTGCTTGAACGAACGACTACCCCACAGCGCCTAACTCCAACCCGTCAATGCCTCGTGCCGTGACCGACGGCCGAAGGCGTCCGGCCACCCGCAGGCGAACTTCGAAGGTGGGCGCGATGCGGGCCCTTGGGGGGCTCAGATCGCGCTCGCCTCCTGTTGGCCTTACCACCGCCGAACCCGGCGGACTGGGTGCACTGGGTCTAACTGGAGAACGGGGGCGGGCCGAGGATCTCGACGCCACCGTGTTGCTGGGCCGCGGCCTGGACACGAGCGAAGTCGACCGGGCCATCGATGGCGTCGTCCGACGTGGGATCGCTCGCCTGCCGGAAGAAGGCCTGCGCGGTACCGGGAGTGTGGAGACAGAGGACCCTTGCCCCCCCGGACGTGACGAGGAAGGCATGGGGCACACCTCGAGGCGCCAGCGCGAATCCGCCCGGCCCGACCTTGTGCTCGTCACCGTCGACGTGCACGACGATCTCGCCCTCCAGCACGTAGAAGGCCTCGTCCGCATCGGGATGGGTGTGGAGGGGCGTCACCTTGCCCCCGGCCATGTGGTCCTCGAAGAGGAGGAAGGCGCCGTCGGTCTCTTCCGCGGTGGCCTTCCAGGTATGCAAACCGCCACCGGAGAACGAGCGCTTCTCGCCTTCTCCGTCGGCCCGGACGATGGGACTGCTCATGGCCAACCTTCTCTCTCGCACGTCTCCGTGCCTTCGTGGGACATTGATCCCATGACGACAGTAGAGTACCATCATGGTCATGTCAATCCCATACGAATCGATTGGGCGGACCCGGCAGAAGGAACGCACCCGCAACGCCCTCATCGCCGCCGCCCGCGACCTCGTCGCCCAGGGGATGACCCCGACGGTCGAGGAAGCCGCGACGGCCGCCTCCATCTCCCGCACCGCGGCCTACCGGTACTTCGCCAACCAGCGGTCCCTGCTGGTGGCCGCCCACCCCGAGACCGAGGCCGGTTCGCTGCTACCCACCAATGCGCCCGAGGACCCCGCCGCCCGCCTCGACCTGGTGATCGAGGCGCTCACCCGGCTGATCCTCGAGACCGAGCCGCAGCAGCGCACGATGCTCCGGCTCTCCCTGGAACCCGACGCCAAAGCACGGGAGCCGGGGCTGTTGCGCCAGGGCCGCGCCATCGGCTGGATCCAGGAAGCGCTGGCCCCGCTGCAGGACACCATGTCAGAGGCCGAAATCCGCCAGCTCACCCTGGCCATCCGCAGCGCCACCGGGATCGAAGCCCTCGTATGGCTCACCGACATCGGCGGGCTCTCACGCCGGAAAGCGGTCCAACTCATGCGTTGGTCGGCCGGCGCGATGTTGCGCGCCGCGCTGGCTGACTACGCCAACAGCACGGGGGGTCACGGGGCATCGAAGTGACCCCTAACCCGCCTGATGGACCGCCTCAGACTCTTTTGGTGACGGATTCCGCCACCTGTCGACGAAATCTGTCACCAAAACCTGGGGGTGCGCTCCTTTCGAGTGCCGCTATACCCGCCGGCCCCACGCCTGGATCACGGTGAACGTGGTGCCCCAGCGGCCGGGTTCGGCGAGCTCGCGCTCGGCCTCCTGGCGGAGCCGGCTCAGCTCCTCGGCGTCCACGAACGACAGCAACCGCGGTTCCAGCCCGACGCTGAACTGGAGCGGCAGCCGCAGGTAGGGATGTCCCGGCGGGAGGGCCACGACCTCGGCCCGCACGTTGCCCTCGATGCCGAAGCTGCGCAGCAGCTCGAGGTTCTGGCGCGCCGCCTCGGCGTTGCCCCAGCGGGCGAACGCCTCGCAGATGAGGGTGATCAGCTGGTCGCACGCCGGCGCCGGAGGATTGAAGTGCCACGACCCCCAGTCGGGGTCCTCCAGGACGACGGTGCCGCCGGGGCGGAGCAGCCCGACGTAGGTTTCCATCTGCTCGTGGTCACGACCCAGCGGGGTGAGCACGAACCGGGCGTGCACCAGGTCGAAGGATGCGGGCTCCAGGCTGGTGGCGAAGAGGTCGTCGTTTCTGAGCACCACGTTGCCGAGGCCCTCGTCGGCCACCAACTGTTTGGCGGCGGCCAGCATGGCATCGTCGACGTCGGTCCCCACGACCTCGCCGTCCGCTCCCACCCAGGCGCTGAGCAGCCGCAGCCAGCCCATCACGCCACAGCCGATGTCGACGGCCCGGGCCCCGTGACCGGCGCCGATCTCCTCCAGGAGCCGGCCACCGGCCGGCTCCCACACCCGGGACTGCAGCTGGAGCCGCTCAAGCTCGGAGACCTGGCCGGCCAGGAGGTATCTCGACGACGTCATGGCAGCTCCTCTCGCCCGTCCCTGCAGGGATCGATCCGATTATCCGCCGTCCCGTGACCACCACAAGTACAGAAGATGAACCTGGTGCCGGTCGCCCGCCGGTGCGCCGTCGGCTCAGAGGATGGTGAGGTGGGCGGCGGGCGGCACGTCGAGGACCTGCACGCCGGCTCGGGTGAGGGCGTGGGTGGTCAGGCGGTCGGTGTGGCCGTCGGGGTGGGTGCCGGGTCCGGCGGGGCCGAAGAGGGAGACCCCGGAGGCGCGGGCGCGGGGGTCGTGGCGGAGTTCGTGGCGGATCCCGGCGAAGCCGGCCTGGTGGAAGGCACCGGCCCAGCGCCGGGGCAGGTCGTAGGGGACGACGGTGACGAGCTCGGTGGTGAGCCCGAAGCGGGCCGCGCCCTTCCGGGTGGTGGCCGCGAGGCGCCCGGCGGGGTCCGGTGGGCCGACGGTGCGGAGTTCGCGGTCGCCGACCCAGGTGGTGCTGACGGGTCCGCCCCGGGTGGCTTCGCGCAGGGCGCCGATCGGGTCGGTGGCGAGGTAGCAGGTGCCGTGGGGGGCCTCGAGGTCGAAGCGGCCGGACCCGTCGGAGGAGAACCACCACGTCCCCCGGCCCCGCCGGCACACCCGCACCAGCCGGGCCGGCGGTGCCGACGACGGGAACCCTCTGAGCGACGGGGGCGGTTCCGGCAGCGACGTCACGCGGCGAGGGCGGCGGCCGCCGACCGGGCCACCGTCAGCACCCGACGGGCTTCGCCGGCCCCGATCAGATCGAGGGGCACACCGTCGAGTTCGGCGTCGGGGGTGCGCAGCCAGCCGGCCAGCGTCCAGCCGTCCACCGCCGCCTCCGGAAACAGGGCGAGGACCCCGGCGAGGCCGGGGAGCACCTGGGGACCGTCGAACTGCCACGCCGGGAACAGCGCCACCCCGTCGGAGGTGAAGACCCGCAGCAGCCGCCGCCGGGCCGCCTTGGCCGCCACCGCCTGGCGGCTGATCCCCAGACGAGCCTGCACCCCTTCCGACCGGAAGAAGGGACCGACCAGCGCATCCCACGGCGACGGCACCGGGGCCTGCCCCGCCAAGGCCCGCTCCGCCAACCCCTCCGGGTCCCCCAGCGCCTCCAGCGGAGACCGGCCCTCCCGGCGGTACCGCTCCACCACACCGGCCAGCCGCAAGGCGAACCGCTCCGACGCCCGCCGCACAAACTCGTCATCTTGCCGAGAAACCGCCAACCCCTTGCCTCCGACCGTCAACACCGTCAACCGTATCCGCCGTCAGACTGGCGCGTCAACACCGTCAACCTCTGAAGCGTGCGCGCCGAGAAGCGGCCTATGGCCTTCACGAACCGCCCGCGTTCCTCGAACACACGCACCTCCCGAAAGGCCATTCGCCGCTCCTCGATCCGCTGACCGATGGCGACGAGTGCACCGGCTAACGAACCGGCGCTGGTGGACCCTCAGGTAGGTCCCACTACTGGCGGGAAGACTGGCCCCATCGAGTGGCCGAACCGGCGGTCCCATAACTGGCCAACGGGCGGTCCCATGCTGCTGGCCAAACCCGCCCCCAGACGGTCCCATGCCCCTGGCCGGCGACAGCTACGACGCACTCGACAGCTGCTTCGAACCCGAGATCTCCCGACAACCACCAAAGGTAGGGCCGATTCCAACAGCCAGGGCTCGACCGGTGTGCTCAAGCCTGGAGGAGACGTCGGGTCGGCGCCCCAGGCAAGGGCGCCGACTCGAGACTCAACTCCGATACTTTCAGTCGTGCCTGGGTGGTTTGACGGTACCCACCCACGCTCGAAGCGAGAACTCGGTGCCGCTCACGCGGCGCCGTGGAGATTGCAGGCGGCCTTCCCGATCGCCGCCAGGACGGCTGCCGTCACGGCGCAGAACTTGGGGTCGAGCCGGGCCACGAGCACGAAGGAGCCGTCCTCGTCGTAGTGGGTGTGGACGGAGCGGCGGGCGTGGCGCTCGTTGACGTCGCGCAGCTCGTTGTTGCGCAGGACCCGGCTGTAGGCCCGCACGATCCGCTCCAGGTGGGAGGCGGTGCCGTGGACGGGCCCAGTCCACCAGCGCATCCTCGTTCTCGGGCGTGCCCACCCGGGTGATGGCCCGCACCTTCGAGTAGGACAGCTCCCCCCGGGCGAAGGCGTCCAGCGTCTTGGGCAGGGCCGGCAGCGCCCGGGCCACCCGCACGTGCTCCCGGGCCGTGCGCCGGTCCATCCCGCACTTCCAGCCCAGGTACTGGGCCGAGTCGTAGCAGCCCCAGGTCTCGTAGCCGCCCCGCCGGTCGAACTCCCCCACCAGCAGCAGCCACCGGCACGTCGCCGCCGACAGGTGGGCGTTCAGGCTCGTGATCTCCGCCTCCAGCCGCTCCAGCGGAACCTCGGCGACGTCGGACCCCAGTTCGCCGGCGAGCGCGCCGTTGCGCTCCTCCATGATCGCCTCCTCGTTGAGGGATGGTTGCTCCGGCGATCGTCATAGTTCGCGCCGGAACCAGTGACGATGGCGGTGCCAAGCGTGGACGTGCACGCACCACTGTTGACGGTGAGCGGCTCGTTCGGTGACCGGCTCACTGATCGTCACCGTAATAGCGCCAGCAGCGTGTTAGTCGGGTCGATGACCGCTTCTGGTTCACCGTCACCGTGGGAGTTCACCGTTTCGTAGGTGACGCTGATGTCGGTGCTGGTCGAGTCCGTGTTGGAGTCACCAGCACTGTCCTGGGCGCTGATCATGCCGAGTACCGTGGCGACGATCGTGCCTTCGGAGGTGATCACGCTGTCGGCCACGTTGTAGGTGCTCTGCCTGACCAGTGACGCTCTTGTGACCCCGGTCAGACCGCCGGCTGGTCACGTTCAGGGTCTCGTCCCTCCTGTCTTAGTCCGTTCACCCTCTCGGAGAGATCACCCTGAAGTTCATCGGCTGGGTGCTGACTGCATCGCCCCGACCAGCCGTCTCGTTGAGGTCACCGTCGGGGGGGTGCTGTCGAGGGTCACCGTGTTGTCAGTGCTGGTCGACGCCAGGTTGTTGTTCCCGGCGGCGGGCCCTGTGGCGGCCACTAGAAGGTGAGGGTGCCGTCGGTGACCGTCGTCGGGGTGTTGCTCACGGCGATCTCGTAGCTGGCGCCGGAACCAGTGACGCTGGCGGTGCCACCCGTGGCCGTGCCGCCCCGGGTCAGGTCCGACGGCGTCGAAGCCGGTGACCGACTCACTGAAGGTCACCGTGAAGAGCGCCGGCTGCGTATTGGTCGGGTCGGCCTGACCGACCTTCTGGTTCACCGTCACCGCTCGGGCGCCGTTGGTGTCGAGGAGTCACCGTGTTGTCGGTGCTAGTCGAGACCGTGTTGGTGTTGGCGGCACCGTCCTGGGCGCCACCAGCGGGGACCGTGGCGGTGACCGTGCCGTCGGAGGTGAGCCCGCTGACGGCGACGTTGTAGGTGCTCGGCCCACCAGTGACGTGAGGTCAGCGGCATCGAAACCGGTGACCGGCTCACTGAACGTCACCGTAAAGAGCACCGGCAGCGTGTTCGTCGGGTCGACCTGACCCGCCTTCTGGTTCACCGTCACCGTGGGCGCCACCGTTTCGTAGGTGACGCTGTTGTCGGTGCTGGTCGAGACCGTGTTGGGGTTACCAGCACCGTCCTGGGCGCCACCAGCGAGGACCGTGGCGACGACCGTGCCATCGGAGGTGATCCCGCTGACGGCGACGTTGTAGGTGCTCGGCCCACCAGTGACGCTCTTGGTGGCCCCGGCAAGACCGCCGGCTGTCCCGGTCAGGGACACACCGGAACCGGCGAAGAAGCTGACCGGCTCGGAGAAGACCACCGTGAAGTTGATCGGCTGGGTGCTGACCGGATCGGCCTGACCAGCCGCCTGGTTGATGGTCACGCTCGGGCTGGTGGTGTCGAACGTCACCGTGTTATCGGTGCTCGACGAGACTGTGTTGCTGTTACCAGCACCGTCCTGGGCGCCACCAGCCGGGATCGTGGCGGTGACCGTGCCGTCGGAGGTGAGCCCGCTGACGGCGATCTCGTAGTTGGCACCGGAGCCGATCACCGTGACGGTACCGCCGGTGGCGGTGCCACCTCGGGTCACGTCCGCGGGGGTGAAACCGACCACCGATTCACTGAAGGTGACCGTGAAACGGATCGGCTGGGTGCTGGTCGGGTCGGCCTGACCGACCTTCTGGTCGACCGTCACCGTCGGCCCGGTGGTGTCGAGCCTTACGGTGTTATCGGTGCTGGTCGAGACCGTGTTGGTGTTGGCGGCACCGTCCTGGGCGCCACCAGCGGGGACCGTGGCGGTGACCGTGCCGTCGGAGGTGAGCCCGCTGACGGCGACGTTGTAGGTGCTCGGCCCACCGGTGACGCTCTTGGTGGCCCCGGCAAGGCCGCCGGCCGTCCCGGTCAGGGACACATCAGCTTCGACAAAGAGGCTGACCGGCTCGGAGAAGACCACCGTGAAGTTGATCGGCTGGGTGTCGGTCGGGTCCGCCTGACCAGCCGCCTGGTTGACCGTCACGCTCGGGCCGGTGGCATCGAGCGTCACCGTGTTATCGGTGCTCGACGAGACCGTGTTGCTGTTACCAGCACCGTCCTGGGCGCCACCAGCGAGAACCGTGGCGATGACCGTGCCGTCGGAGGTGATCCCGCTGACGGCGACGTTGTAGGTGCTCGGCCCACCAGTGACGCTCTTGGTGGCCCCGGCAAGACCGCCGGCTGTCCCGGTCAGGGACACACCGGAACCGGCGAAGAAGCTGACCGGCTCGGAGAAGACCACCGTGAAGTTGATCGGCTGGGTGCTGACCGGATCGGCCTGACCAGCCGCCTGGTTGATGGTCACGCTCGGGCTGGTGGTGTCGAACGTCACCGTGTTATCGGTGCTCGACGAGACCGTGTTGCTGTTACCAGCACCGTCCTGGGCGCCACCAGCCGGGATCGTGGCGGTGACCGTGCCGTCGGAGGTGAGCCCGCTGACGGCGAGCTCGTAGTTGGCACCGGAGCCGATCACCGTGACGGTACCGCCGGTGGCGGTGCCACCTCGGGTCACGTCCGCGGGGGTGAAACCGACCACCGATTCACTGAAGGTGACCGTGAAACGGATCGGCTGGGTGCTGGTCGGGTCGGCCTGACCGACCTTCTGGTCGATGGTCACGCTCGGTGCCGTGCCGTCGTAGACCACGGTGTTATCGGTGGAACTGGAGATCGTGTTGGTGTTGCCGGCCGGGTCGGCAACGCCGCCGGCGGGGATGGAGGCGGTGACGGTGCCGTCAGAAATGAGGCCGCTGACGGCGATCTCGTAGCTGGCACCGGAGCCGGTCACGGTGACCGTCCCGCCGGTGGCGGTGCCACCTCGGGTCACGTCCGCGGGGGTGAAACCGACCACCGATTCGCTGAAGGTGACCGTGAAACGGATCGGCTGGGTGTTAGCCGGGTCGGCCTGGCCGACCTTCTGGTCGACTGTCACCGTCGGAGCGATCCTGTCGATGGTGTAAATCTGGCCGGTGAAGGCCCCGTCGAGGATGCCGCCAGGACCACCAAGGGGATTGCTGGCGACATCGATGATCGTGTTGTCGTCCACCAGGTTCAGCCCGAGCGTGCCACTGCCCGTTCCGGTGGCGGCGGTGACCGTCCAGGTGTCGCCGGCACCGAGCACGGGGCCTATCGCAGGCCCCGTGAGGCCTGTACTGGACAAGGCAAAGTCGCTGCTGTCGACGCCGGTGACGTCCTCGCTGAATGTGACCGTCCACGAGACACTGGAGGCGATCGTCGGGTCGGCGGCCGCGCGGTCAATCGAAGAGACCGTGGGCGGGGTGATGTCGAGAACCACCGAGATCGAGTTGCTGGCGGTGCTCTGCGCCGTCCAGCTGTTGAACACGGCCGTCACCTTGTAGGTGAACGGGCCGGTCTGCGTGAGCCGCTCGTCGTCGCAGCTCGTCGGCGGATCCGTAAGGAGGACGGTCGGGGAGGTGCCGCACGCCGCGCTCGGCGTGGCGCCACTGAAGCGCTCGACGTAGTACCCGGTGGGAGCGACGGCCGGCGGGGCGGTGGTGGAGGAAGCGGTCCAGGCCACGTGCACCGTGCCGACACCGAGCGTCGGCTGACTTGCAACTACACCCGTCGGCGCGTTGAGCGTCCCGACCGTGGCGGACGCGGCACCCGAACCACTGGTAGTCCAGTAGGCCCAGCCGGCGGCGGCCAGACCGACCGTCCCGGCGACGGCGGCGAACATCACGAGGATCTTGGTGGTGCGCTTCATGACTTCGTCGCCGTTCCCGTGTAGGTGAGGGTGAAGGTGGCGCTCTTGCAGTCGTCCTGGTTGGTGTATGGGAGGTCGAGCATCTCGATCAGCGGCCACTGTTCCGGTGGCAGAAGCTGCTCCAAGGACCTGGTGGAGTTCGCGGGGACAACCACCTCGACGGTGAGGTCTTGCACCACGTCGAGGTTGTCGCCGCCGATGCAGTCCGTGGTCGTCTCGTCCTCAACGGTGACCTGCACACCGAGCACCCGGAGAGCGAAGTTGTACGGGTTGCCGAGCGAGAGGTTGAGCCGCTGACTGGTCCCGGGGGAAAAGGGCTGGGTGAGCGAGCCGCTGATCGCGAAGTCGCGCCGCAGCAGGATCGTCCAGGTGTAGGACGTCGGGGTGCTGACGCCGGCGGAGTTGAAGGCCGTCACCTGGAAGGTGTGTGAACCGATGCCGAGCTTGTTGTAGTTGACGGTCCCGCTATTGCAGAGAGAAGAAGTCCCGCGCGTCGAGCCTGCAACGAAAGCCGGCCCCGGAGCCGGGAACTTGAACTGAGCCGACGTCTCGAACGTCGGATCGTCGGGACTCTTGGTGATCGTCGGCGGCTGCGGCGGTGTATTGGAGTCACCCGGCTTCGCCGCGACGCCCACAGTGTCGCTCCCTGAGTTGCTGCCCGTGCCGGACCCGCCGCCCTTGGCGGAATCAGACGGGCCCGGGGCGCCTGGAGCCGCGCCGGAACCGCCCGGCTCAGAACCGGACGGCGTGCCGTCTCCTCCAGGCGATTCCCCAGGACGTCTGAACCCGGCTTGTCCCCGCCGCTGCCGTCGCCGAGGACGTTCATCCCGCCGACCACCAGGGCCGCCGCCAGCAGAACACCGAGCCCTGTCTTCATCGACCAGCTCAGATTCCGGATCCATCGCATCACAACAAGTTCCTCTCAAAACCAAAAGCGGCGGGTACGCCGAGCACACCGAACAACACCAAACCCTTGGTGTTTATCGCTGCGCTCAACGACAGAAGTGGAGGGGCGCCGCTGGCGCGGCGCCCCTCCAAACTGCAAGTGGATTAGCTGCTGACGTAGGCGATGTCGGCGACTGGCGTTCTTGCAGCCGTTCTGGTCGGTGTCCGGGCGGTCGAGCAGGCTGATTTCGCCTGTCCACGCCCCGTCGGCGGTCCCGCCGCCGAGCACCAGACCGTCAGTGACGGTGATCACGATGGGTCCGAAGTCGGCCGAGGTGCAGCCAACGTGTCGGAGTTGGCCGCCCCGGTCGCCGAGGTGGGTACCGGTGACGGTGGCGGTCACCCCGAGGACGGTGACGGACCGGAGTTCGTGTTGATGAAGTTGACGGACAGGGTTCCGGCGGAGCCGCCGGGGACGAGGCCAGAGGGGGTGCTGGTCTGGTCGACGCGAATCGGGTTCGCGAAGCCGGCAGCGGCGGTGGCGGAGCCGGTGCCCCCACCGGCGGTGGTCCAGTAAGCGAAGGCGGCGCCGGCAGCGAGGGCGCTGGCGGAGACGATGGCGATCGCGGCGAACTTCTTGGAAAAGCGCACAGTATTTCTCCTTGAAAATTGAAGGGAGGGACTTGAGAAACAGAGGCGCCGGTTTCGCCGTTCGCTCCCCGCCGGCCAAGGCGACCAAATCAGGCCGGCGGATCTTCGCTTCGCCCTACAACCGAGGAAGGATCTTCCCTCCCGCTGAGAGCCACCATGGCGGCTCGACCTCAAGGGCCAACCAAGCCAAACCCAACGCAGGCCCAACAAACCGGTGGGGTGAAACGTTGTCGGTTTCCCCGGCGATGCGATGGTCCGATCGGCCCATTGACAGCCCACGGCCGCTCCCGAACCGTGCCCGGGCGCGTGCCAGCAACGGGATGCAGGGCCGGGAGTTCAGCGCCGGATCAGGCGGCGGGGACGGCGTCGCCGGCCGGCGCGGTGGCGGGGGCCACCTCGACCAGCTCGATCGTCGCCGGGACTTCGGGGAGCACGGCGGGCGCAGCCGCCGGGTTGCGGGCGGCCAGGGCCTGGTCGACGCTGGCGACGAGGTCGCCGCCTTCGACCACGAGCGACGCCCAGGGGCCGAACGGGTTGCGGCGGGTCATGCCCGCCAGCACCAGGGTCGCCCCTGCTCGCAGGCCACACACAGCGCCCATCTCCCCGAAGGAGGGGGAGTCGGTGTGGCGGGCCCGGATGGACACGACCGCCTCGAAGCCGACGTCGAGCGGGCAGGTGCGCCCGTCGACCATGGCGTTGCAGGGGAAGGCCGGGTCGCCGAGGGGGTGGCAGGTGAGCACCGGGTGCCCGGCCTCGGCCAGCTGCTCCACCGCCTGCTCCACCGCCCAGTCGTCGGTGCCGACGACGAGCACGCCCCGCCCGCGATCCTGCGCCGGCTCGGCGCGGACGGGGACGGGTTCGTGAGGTCGGGCGGGTCGGGCCATGAGTCGAAAGTACGCCGGAATCGTCACCGGGCCGTCCACGGATGGACAACTTCCGGCCAACTCTGGAAGAAACTGGTTACGCAACCGGAGAGAGCCGAACCGGAGTCGCCACTACGCTGTCGGTGATGTCCGTTCCGAGGGCCTCCTCCCGCCGGATCCTGGTGGTCGACGACGAGCCCATGGTCCGCAACCTTCTCAACCGCCTCCTGACCATGGAGGGCTACGCGGTCACCGAGGTCGAAGACGGCCAGGCCGCCCTGGACCTGGTGGGCCAGGACCCGCCCGACCTCGTCCTCCTCGACGTGATGCTGCCCGCCCGCGACGGGCTCGACATCCTGGGTGATCTGCGCCGGACCAGCGACGTGCCCGTCATCCTGCTCACCGCCCGGGGCGACGAGGGCGACCGGGTCATCGGCCTCAAGCTCGGGGCCGACGACTACGTGGTCAAGCCGTTCTCCGCCGCCGAGCTGTCGGCCCGCATCGAGTCGGTGCTGCGCCGGTCCCGGCCGGCCGCGGCGGCGGCGCCGGCGCCCAAGTCGGGACGGTGCCTCACCTTCGAGGGCCTCCAGATCGACCTCGACACCCGGGAGGTGCAGATCAAGGGCGCAGGCGGTGGAGACCACGGCCAAGGAGTTCGACCTGCTCGCCTTCCTGGCCGCCTCGCCCCGCCAGGTGTTCTCCCGCCAGCAGCTCCTCGAGCACGTGTGGGGCTCGTCGTCGGAGTGGCAGTCGGAGGCGACCGTCACCGAGCACGTCCGCCGCCTCCGGCGCAAGGTGGAGGACGACCCCGACCAGCCCCGGTGGGTCACCACCGCCCGGGGCGTCGGCTACCGCTTCGAGCCGTAGGGCCGGGGTTCACCCTCTTATCACTATAACGCTAGTCTTAGCGTTATAGTGTCAGCGGGGAGACCGCGTGGACCTGAGCAACCCCTTGCGATCGGTGGCGCCGAGCGTTGAAGCAGACGTTCTTGCCGTGCTGGCCCACACCCATGCGCCCTTGACCGGCCTGCGTATCCACGAGCTCGCTGGACGCTCCTACGCTCGGGTCCGCCTCGTGCTCCAGCGACTCGTCGACCACGGCCTGGTGCTCGTCGAGCGGCACGGCAACACGAACTCCTACGTCTTGAACCGCGACCACATCCTCGCCGGTCCGGTGGAGGCAATGGTGGACGCCTCGTCCACCCTGGAGTTCGAGATCCGTGCCGCTCATCGACCACAGCCACCTCCGCCCGGCGGCAGTCGTCCTGTTCGGATCCTTCGCCCGGCGGAGCGGCGACGCGGAAAGCGACATCGACATGCTCCTCGTGCGCCCCGACGATGTCGACGACGAAGCTCCCTCCTGGGTCGCACAACGGCGGTTGCTCGCCGACACCCTAGAGCGGCGGTCGGGCAATCGCGTCCAGATCGTGGAGCTCTCGAAGACCGAGCTCGACGAAGCCGTTGCGCACAACGAGCCGTTGATCGACTCCCTCCGGGCCGACGGCGTTGTCGTCGCCGGCTCTGCTCCGGTCCTTGCCCGGCCTGTCGGTGGAGCCTCGAGCCGATGACGACCCGAGCTGGCGGCAGGACCCAGAAGTGCACCAAGGCCGAGGCGCACGTCCGGATCGAGCACGCTCGGCTCTACCTCAACGTCGCCAAGACCGTCCTCAACGCAGAAACCGGCAACGAGGCGACCATCGCCACCGGCAATGCCGTGCTCGCCGCGATCGCCGCAGCCGACGCGATCTGCTGCGCCGCCGCTGGCAGCCGCTTTCGGGGCCCGGACCATGTGGGCGCGGCCGCCCACCTCGAGAAGGTGACGGGCGACAAGCGGCTCGGCACTCTCCTCCGAGACGTCGTCAACCTCAAGGACGTGGGCCACTACGGCCTCGCAAACGTGGTGGTGAGCAGAGCCAGGTCCGCCGTCCGAAAGGCAGGTGAGCTCGTAGCGGAAGCTGAGCAGCGGGTTCGCTGACGGCTACCGCTTCGAACCCTGACCGGCGGCCTGCCCGGCCTCGGCGCCGGCCCGGTCCAGCACCTGGCGCACCTTGTCCACCAGCTCGTCGACCAGGAACGGCTTGGTCAGCACCTCGGCGCCTTCCAGGTCCGGGCGGCTGGTGGCGTCCACGTAGCCGGTCATGAACAGCACGGGCAGGTTCGGCCGGGCCTCGGCCAGATGCCGGGCCAGCTCCACGCCGCCGATCCGGGGCATGACCACGTCGGTGACGACCAGGTCGGGCCGGTCGTCGCCGGTGTCGATCAGGTCCAGGGCGGCCTGGCCGTCGGCCGCCGGGGTGACGACGTAGCCGGCTGAGCGCAGCACCTCGGCGCACAGGCGGCGCAGCCCGTCCTCGTCCTCCACCAACAGGATCCGCTCCGAGCCGGGACGGCGTCCCCGGGGCTTGACGCCGGCCGCCACCTGCTCCACCGCTTCGCCCACCGCCCGGGGGAGGCGGACCCGGAACGTCGTCCCCTCGCCGGGGGTGGTGGTCAAGGTGAGGTCGCCGCCCGTCCCCGTCACCACGCTGTGGACGGTGGCCAGCCCCAGGCCCGTCCCCCGCAGGCCGCCCTTGGTGGTGAAGAAGGGCTCGAAGCAGCGCTCGGCGGTGGCGGGGTCCATGCCCGCGCCGGTGTCGGTCACCTCGATGGTCAAGGACTTGGACGTGCCCACCAGGCGCACGGTGAGGGTGCCCCGCTCGCCGATGGCGTCCCGGGCGTTGACGGCCAGGTTGAGGATGACCTGGTCGAACTGGGCCGGCGACATCCGCACCAGCTGCTCCCCCGGCTGCAGGTTCATGACGAGCTCCACCGAGGCGGGCAGGAAGCTGCCCAGCATGCCGGCCAGGCGCTTGAGCCGGGCCCGGACGTCGAACACCTCGCTGGAGACGAGATCGCCCCGGCTGATGGTGAGGAGCTGGGCCGTGATGCCCGCCGCCCGCTCGGCGGCGCCGGAGATGGCCTCCACGTCGGCCAGGCGGATGTCGTCGTCGGTCAGGGTCCCGGCCAGCAGGGTGGCATGGCCGAGGATGACGGTGAGCAGGTTGTTGAAGTCGTGGGCCACGCCCCCGGCCATCTGTCCCACCGCCTCGATGCGCCGGGCCCGGACCAGCTGCTCCTCCAGGCGCCGGCGGGCGGTGACGTCGGTGGCCAGGACGAGGACGCCGTCGATGCTCCCCTGGTCGTCCCGCAACGGGGCGCCGGCCAGCGAGAGGGGCACCTCGGAGCCGTCGGCCCGCCACGCCACCGCCTCCAGGTCGGTGACCGGCCCCCCCTCCGCCGTGTCGGCCACCAGCCGGCGCAGCAGGGCGGCGGTGTCGGGGTGGAATCCGACGCCGGTGTCGGCCCCGGGCGCGGCGGCGTCGCCGAGCAGGTGCTGGGCGGCGGTATTGGCCCGGCGCACCTGGCCCTCCAGGCCGAGGTCCAGGATGGCCAGCGGGGCCGCCTCCACCAGGGCCAGGAGGCGCTCCTCGCCGGAGCGGACCGACTCGTAGAGGTGGGCGTTCTCGATGGCCACCGACGCCATCTGGGCCAGGGACATCAGGATCGCCTCGTCGTCGCCGGTCAGCTCCCCGGTCTCCTTGGCCCCCACGGCCAGGACCCCGATGGGGTCGCCGGAGCGGTTGTAGAGGGGGGCGGAGAGGGCCACCGGCGACCGGTGGTCGCCCTCCCCGGCGGCACCCGGGTCGACCGCGGCGGGCTCGGAGGCGAGGTCGGCCAGCAGCCGGTCGTGGACCTCGCCCCACACCCCATCCCGTCCCGCCCCCACCCGCAGGGGGGTTCCGGAGGCGCGCTCGAGGACGACCAGGGCGTGGCGGGTGCCCAGCACCCGGCGGGCCTGTTCGGCCACCACGTTGGCCACCTCCCGGGAGCTGCGCTGGGGCTGGACGGCGCGGGCCGCCTCGGTCAGGCGGCGGAGCAGGCCGGCCCGGGCCGCGGCGTCACCGGCGGCCCGCTCCGTCTCCTGGTAGAGAGAGATGCGCTCCAGCGTCAGGGCGGTGCGGGCGGCCAGCTCCTCCACCGCGGCCACGTCGGAGGGCCGGTAGCCCCGCCGGCCGGAGGCGGTGGCGCAGGTGATGGCGCCCACGGACAGGCCCTGGATGCGGATGGGGACGATGAGGCACGACTCCAGTCCCAGCGCCTGGGCCAGGGCCAGGTGGTCGGCGTCCTCGGGGTGGGCGGGCGGGGCGGCGATGTCCCACACCAGTTCGGAGGTGCCGCTGGCCATGACCCGGCGGACGGGCGCGGCCCAGTCCGGCAGCTCGGCCAGCAGGTCGGGGATGGCGGCGTCGGCTCGGAGATCGGCGTGGGCGGTGGCCAGGCGGCTGATCCGGCCCTCCTCCATGACGTCGACCGCGCACCAGTCGGCGAAGCCGCCGACGAGGACGGCCACCAGGGCCCGCAGGGCGCCGCCCACGTCGTCGAAGCCGGCCACCAGGGCCCGGCTGCCCTCGGCCAGGAGATCGAGGTGGCGCCGGGTGTGGGACGCGCCCAGGCGGGCCCGACGCTCGGCGGCTTCCAGCTCGACGAGCCGGGCCGCGAACTCTGCGGGGAATTCGGGCTGGTCGGCGGGGTCCACGGCTGTACAGCATGCCTCTTCGGAGGACGATCGCCGTCCCCAGCGGCCCGGGGCGGCATCGATGAGACCGACCGGCGTCGTTTTCTCCGCCGCCGGCCTCATCGCGCCCCTCCACCGGCCGACTTGGCACCTGAGGAGGTGTGCGGTGGACGAATTCGAGATGTGGCTCGGGCATGAACGGCAGCTGCTGGAGCGGCTGCTGTTCAAGCTGGTGGTGGGCCGCGAGCTGCTGGCCACGGGCGAGCTCCGCTTCCTGGGTCTGGCGACGGCCGAGGTGCAACGGGCGGCCAGCCGGGTCCAGGAAGCCGACCTCGTGCGTGCCGTGCTGCTCAGCCGCCTGGCCGGGGAGTGGGTGGTGCCGGTGGAGAACCTGACCCTGGAGACGCTGTCCTCGGCCACCCCGGAGCCGTACCGCACCCTCTTCGAAGACCACCTCACGGGCTTCCTCAGCCTGGTGGTTGAGATCGACGGCGTGGCCGCCCAAGCCGGCCGGATGGCCGCCCGGGGCGCCCGGACGCACGCCCACGCCGGCTACCTGGCCATGCTCAGCGCCACCGCCGGCGTCTCGCTCCCGTCCCTGGCCGACTTCCTGGGAGATCCCAGCCTGACTAGCCCGTTCGCGTCATCGTGGAAATGAGCCTCGTACCAGGTCGTCCGGACCTCGATACTCGGCTGAATGGGCATGCTGGCGGCCGGTATCTCTGTACCTCTACTCGACGACGCGCCGATCGATGAAGCGCGGGACGAGGCGGCCGGAACCACCGTGCTGGTGGCCGACGACGACCCGTCCGTCCGCCGCCTGGTCACCCTGGCCTTCGAGCTCGACGGTTTCACCGTGGTGTCGGCCGGCGACGGCCGGGAGGCCCTGAACCACGCCCTCAGCCTCCGGCCCGCCGCCGCCGTCCTCGATGCCGTCATGCCCTACCTGGACGGGATGGAGGTCAGCCGGCGCATGCGGGCCGAACTCGGCCCGGGACCGGCAGTGCTCATCCTCACCGGACGGACCGACGTGGCCGACCGCGTCGCCGCCTTCGAGGCGGGCGCCGACGACTACGTCGTGAAGCCGGTGCGCGTCACCGAGCTGGTGGAGCGGATCAAGCGTCACCTCCAGCACCAGGCCGCTCAACGCCCCGGCAAGCTCCTCGGCAGCACGGAGATCTACGAGGACCTCCGCCGGAGAATGCGGGCCGGCGAGGCGGTGGCGGCCATGTGCGTGGGCGTGAGCGGGCTGCGCCCCTTCAGCCGCCACTACTCCTACGCCCGGGCCGAACGGGTGCTGCGCTGGATCAGCGACCTGCTCGTCGAGCTGGTCGGGCAACGACCGGGGACGGTGGCCGGCCGCCTCGGGGCGGACGATTTCCTCGCCCTCACCGCGCCCCGGGATGTCACCGATCTGGCCAACGACCTCCTGGCTGCGTTCGCAGCCCAGGTCTCGACGTTCTACGACCCGGCCGATGCCGAGCGGGGCTGGATCGACGTCACCGACCGCGTGGGCCGCACCCGCCGCCACCGGCCGATCACGCTCGGGGTCGGTGTGGCGGCCAGCGCCCTGGGCGCCCGCGCCCAACACCATCTCGAGCTGGTGGAGCGAGCGGCCGAGATGGCCCGCTTCGCCAGCACCGGTGAAGGCAGCCGGGTCGCCGTGGACCGGCGCTCCTGACGGACGGGTAGCGCGAGGCGGGATTTCGTCCCGCCGCGCTCAGACATGGCCGCGGCGTATGCCGCCGGCCACGAAGATCCCCGATCGGGAATCCCAGGCGTGGGGCTCACATCCCGCTCTTCCGGCCGACGGGCGTCATAGGACCGGAAACCCCTCAAAGGGTCACCGGGCCGGGTCGGGCTCTTCCGGCCGACAAAGGCACACCCGTCGCGAGGCGGGGCCGCAAAGCCACGGGCCTCCAGCAGGCAGCCGGGCTCCCGAAGACGAGAGAGAAGACGAGTCCGCCGATGTGCGTCACGACGCCCCTGCCCGCGCCCGCCCCCGGCCGGTGCCCTTTCCACGCCCGTTCCCTCCGCCGAGGTCTGCTGGCGGGCCTGGCCGCCATGGCCGTCGTGGGGGCGGTCGCCTCTCCCGCCCTGGCCGACACCACCCCGCCCCTCGGCGGGGCCGGCGCCTATGTGGTCGTGGCCCGTGACCCGTCAGGAGAACTCCGGGTCGAGCACTTCGAGGCGACGTCGGCCGGACAGCTGTCCGCCGAGGTCGCCTCCATCGACGCGGTGGGCGACGTGCTGGCCCTCGAGCGCGACCGTCCGGTCGCCGCCCTGGGTTGGATCGATTCCGATCCCCTACGTGAGGGCCAGTGGGCCCTGGACCGCGTGCCCTTCGAGGCGTCGTGGCCCCGGGGCGAGGGTCAGGGCGTGGTGGTCGCCGTGGTCGACAGCGGTGTCGACGCCGGCCACGAGGATCTCGCCGGCGAGGTGCTCCCCGGGTGGGACGCCATCACCGACTCCGCCGGAGGCGGCACCGACCTCTACGGCCACGGCACGCACGTGGCCGGGATCATCGCCGCCCGGCGGGCCAACGGTCTCGGCACCCGCGGTGCCGCCCCCGGCGTGCGGATCCTTCCTGTCCGGGTCCTGCGGGCCGACGGCGCCGGTTCGATGTCCGACGTCGCCGAGGGGATCGTCTGGGCCGTGGACCACGGCGCCGACGTCATCAACCTCAGCCTCGGGGGCTCAGGCGGCGGTGCGGTGTTCCGCAGCGTGCTGAGCTACGCCCGGGAACACGGCGTGGTGGTGGTCGCCGCCGCCGGGAACGAGGCGCTCCGGGACAACCCGATCGTCTACCCCGGCGCCGACCCCGACGTGATCACCGTGGCGTCGGTGACCCCCGCCGACACCCGGGCCCCGTCCTCCACCTGGGGCCCCTCCGTCGACCTGGCCGCCCCGGGCGTCGCCGTGATCGCCCCGTGTCCCGGCCAGGTGTCCTTCTGCAACCAGGTCGACGACCCGACCGTTCCTTCGGGCTACGCCTATCTGTCGGGGACGTCCATGGCCGCGCCCCACGTGAGCGCGGCCGCCGCCCTGCTCCTCTCCGCCCGTCCCGACCTCACCCCGGCGGCCGTGCAATCTCTGCTGCAGGAGACCGCCGACGACCTCGGCCCCCCCGGCCGCGACCCGGAATACGGCGCCGGTCTCGTCGACCCCCTGGAGGCCATCGGCCGGGTCAGCTTCTCCGCCACCCCCTCTGCCGGCACCGTGCCGGGTCCGCTCGGCGACGACGGCGGCAGCTACCGGGTCATCGGGGCCGACGGGCGGGTGGCAGTCCTGGGTTCCGCGCCCGACCTGGGCGGCGTTGCCTCGCCCGGCGCGCCGATCGTGGCCGCGGCCGCCACCCCGACGGGCCGGGGGTACTGGCTGGCCGGTGCCGACGGCGGGATCTTCTCCTTCGGTGACGCCCCCTACCTGGGATCGACGGGCGGGCAGCGCCTGAACTCGCCCATCGTGGGCCTGGCGGCCACGCCCACCGGGCCGGGGCTACTGGCTGCTCGGAGCGGACGGCGGCGTGTTCAGCTTCGGCGACGCCACCTTCTACGGCTCGACCGGCGGGACCCTCCTCAACCGGCCCGTAGTCGACATGGCCCCCACGCCGGGCGGACGGGGTTACTGGCTGGTGGCCAGCGACGGCGGCGTGTTCAGCTTCGGCGACGCCGCCTTCTTCGGCTCCACCGGCGGGATCGACCTCAACCGGCCGATCACGTCGCTGGCCGCATCCGACCAGGGCGGGTACTGGCTGGTGGCCAGCGACGGGGGCGTCTTCGCCTTCGGCGCCGCCGCCTTCCACGGCAGCCTGCCCGGCCTCGGGGTGGCCGGACTTCCCGACGGCCGCCGCATCCGCACCACCGCCGCCGGCGACGGCTACTACATCCTCGGCACCGATGGCCGGGTCTTCGCCTTCGGCGGGGCCGCCGGTCACGGGTCCCCGGCCGGGCTCCTGGCCGTGGACCTCCTAGTGGCGCCGTAGCTGGTTCAGGAACCCGGCTCGCCGGACGCCGGCGGAGCCTCGATCAGAGCCCGGACGAGAGCAAACTTGTCGGCATTCGGGGGCACGATCCGGATCAGGCGGGGCGGTCGATCAAGGCTGCGAAGGGGCGGAACACGGCTCGAAACCCACGACATCGTTTGCTCCTTGCGTCGTCACAATGGGGGACTGTTCCGAGCATCACCCCTGACGGCTCCGCGGGGCAGGGCCGAAAGTCACTTTCCTGGGACCAACGGCCGGCTAGACGACGCTGGCGCGGCCGACCAGGATCCGGTCGACGGGCAGGGGGCGGCCCAGGAGGAAACCCTGGGCCTGGTCGCAGCCTTCCGCCACCAGGAACGCCTGCTGCTGCTCCGTTTCCACCCCTTCGGCCACGACCGTGATCCCCAGGCCGTGGGCCAGGGAGATGACGGCCCGGGCGATGGCGGCGTCGTTGCGGTCGCCGGGGGCGCTCTGGACGAAGGAGCGGTCCAGCTTCAGCACGTCGATGGAGAAACGGCTCAGGTAAGCCAGCGACGAATAGCCGGTGCCGAAATCGTCGAGGGCCGACTTCACGCCGATGGCGGTCAGGCGGTCGAGGACCGAGGCGGCCTCGGCCGGATGGCGCATGGCGAAGCTCTCGGTGATCTCCACCCCCAGGTGCTTCGGGTCCACGCCGGCCACGTCCAGGGTGTCACCCACGAGGGTGGGCAGGTCGCCCTGGTGGAACTGGCGGGCCGACAGGTTGACCCACACCTTCACGTCGGGCTCCGTGGCCGCCCAGATCCCCGCCTGCTGGCAGGCCATCTCCAGGATCCGCCGGCCCATGGGGATGACCAGCCCGCTCTCCTCGGCCAAGGGCATGAAGGCGTCGGGCGACAGCACGCCCAGTTCGGGATGGTGCCAGCGGGCCAGCGCCTCGAAGCCGACGATCTCATCGCTGGCCAGGTCGAACTGGGGCTGGTAGTCGAGCACGATCTCGTCGCGGTCGAGGGCCCGGCGGAGGCTCCGCTCGAGCGACAGCCGGCTGCGGGCCTCTTCGAAGAGCCCCCGCGAGTAGCACTCCACCGTGTCGCCGCCCCGGTCCTTGGCCCGGAACATGGCGCAGTCGGCGTTCTTGACCAGCGTCCCGACATCCTCGCCGTCGTACGGGTACAGGGCGATGCCGATGCTGGCCGTCACGAACAGCTCATGCCCGTCGCACACGAACGGGCGCTGGAGGGCCCGCTGCACCGCCTCGAACGCCCGGCTGTGGTCCTCCCCCGGCTCGATCCCCTCGCGCAGCAGGACGAACTCGTCCCCCGCCATGCGGAACACGTTGGCGTGACCCAGGTGATCGGCCAGCCGCCCGCCGAACTGCTGGAGCAGCTTGTCCCCGGCGGAGTGGCCGAGGACGTCGTTGACCGTCCGGAAGCGATCCAGGTCGATGAAGGCCACCGCCACCATCCCGTCGGCCTGCTCCGCCCGGGCCAGCGCCTCGTTGAGCTGGGCGCCGAACTGCACCTGGTTGGGGAGGCCGGTCAAGGAGTCGCGCGTGGCCTGCTCCCGCAACAACGCCTCGAGGGTGACGATCCGAGCCTCGGCCAGGGCGAGCGCCTCGAGCAGAGCGGCGGCCGGGGGCGCGGCCGGAAACTCCCTCAGGTCCGTCTCCGCCGGTCTCAGGCTCACACCACTCCTCGGGTCGTCATCCAGTGTCACGTTCCGGAGCCGGCCGTTTCCATAGCCCAAAAGGGCTGTTTCCCACGCACACCTCACTAGTCCCCACATCCGTACCCGGGCGCTCGGCGCTGCCGCAGAGGCGCCGGACCCTCACATCCCGCCCGTTCCGGCCGACGGGCTTCATAGGACCGGGAACCCCACAGGGGCCACCGGGCCGGGTCGGGCTCTTCCGACCGAAAAGGCACACCCGTCGCGAGACGGGGCCGCAAAGCCACGGGCCTCCAGGAGGCAGCCGGGCTACCGAAGACGAGAGAGAGCGAGACCCGCCATGCCCTTCCCGGCAACCCGGAGGAAGTTCCACCTCCCTGCCACGCTCATGCTGGTGGCCGTCGCCTCCTTGCTGCCGGCGGCGGCCCCGGCCGGGGCCGAACCGGCTCTGGCTCCGGCACTGACGGCCCTCCCGGCGCCGGCGGACACGGTGAGCGAGGAGTCCGCCTTCGTGGCCGACATCAACGCCCTCCGGGCCGGGCTGGGCGTACCCGCCCTCGAGGTCCACCCGAACCTGGTCAACAAGGCCCGGGGCTGGGCCGCCACCATGGCGGCGGCCGGCCGGATCTGGCACTCCACGGTCTCCGACGGCATCACCGCCGACTGGGCCAAGCTGGGCGAGAACGTCGGGATGGGCGGTTCCGAGGCGAGCCTCCACGCCGCCTTCGTGGCCTCCCCTCACCATTACGAGAACCTGATCGACCCGGCGTTCACCTACGTGGGCCTCGGCGTCGTCCACGCCGGCAACATCGTCTTCGTGTCCGAGGTGTTCATGAAGGTCGCAGCGGCGGCGCCCCCGGCCGCCACCCCGGCGCCCCGTCAGCCGGCGGTGACTGCCCCCACCGCTCCCAGTCCGGCTCCCACCCCTGCTCCCCGCCGGACGACCGCTCCCGTCGCGCTTCCGGCTCCGGCTCCGGAGACAACGCCGGCACCGGCACCGGTGGCCGAGCCTTCCCCGGCCCCGACCGTGGAGCCGTCGCTCCTGCTCCGGTCGGTGCTGGAGCGCCTCCACACCTGGGACGCATAGCCTCCGCGGCCACCCGACCTCGCCCGAGAGGCGAGCGCGATGCAGGACCGGTGAGGGCCTCGATCGCGCTCACCTCCGCAAAGGTCCCGGATGGCAGGGTCGATGGTCCCGAACCTCCCGGCGGCCCATCGTGGGCGGGCCGGCGAAGGCGGGTTCCTGGCTGGCCCGGTGTTGCTATGGGGTGGGGGGAAACCCAGCCAGGAGGACCCATGAACCGTCCCCGTGTCACCGCCATCGCCGCGGCTGCCGCCGCCCTGACCATCGGAGTGATCGCCGCCGCCGCCGGAGCCTTCGGGGGCCTGGGCTCCGACCCAAAGGTCCTCCGCGAGGTCGACGCCGGCCACACCACCCCGGCGGGCGACGACAACCCGACCGGCGCCACCACCCCCGCCGGCGCCTCGGTCACCACCGACGGCCGGCGTCACCACCTCGGCGGCCCCGCCGGTACCTCGGTCACCACCGGGGGCCCGTCGACCACGGCCTCGACAGCCGGCGACCGGGGAGGCACCGTCACCACCGGGACCGGCCCGTCCTCGACGTCATCGTCGACAGGCCCGTCGTCCACCACGTCGACGAGCTTCGATGACAACGGGGACGACGGCGGGACGTCCAGCTCCACCACCGTCACCACCGACGACAACGACGGCTCCGGCAAGGACCGCGACGACTGACCCCAAAGGCGGGCGCGATCCGGGCCCCGTCAGGGCCTCGATCGCGCCCACCCTGTGCTCCAGCAAAGGACCTTCGGCCCTAGTCCCGTGGGTCCGACGCCGGTCGTCAACGCCCCTGGCTGGCCGTCATCCTCGGATCATGACAACACATGGAGGGTCCACCGTGCGCGCCGAGGTCGAGTTCACCGAGATCCCCCGGGCCGAATGCCTGGAACTGCTGTCGGGCCGGTCGGTCGGCCGGCTGGCCGTGATCTACAAGGGTCGCCCGCTGGTCCTGCCGGTCAATTACGCCCTCGACGGCGACGTCGTCGTCTTCCGCACCGACCGGGGCTCGGCGCTGGCCGGGGCGCCGCTGCGCAAGGTCGCCTTCGAGATCGACGAGGTCGACGAGGTGGACGCCACCGGGTGGAGCGTGCTGGTCCAGGGCTACGCCTTCGAGATCACCAACGCCATCGACGACCCCTCGGCGGCCCGCCTGGCCCTGCCCGTGACACCTTTCGCGCCCGGCGAGAAGAGCCACTGGATCGAGATCGTGCCCGAACGCATCACCGGACGACGGATCACCCGGAACTGAACCCGTCCGTCCTGGGGACCGTCAGCGCCCAGGATTGGGACCTTCGGCCCTGCCCCCGGCCCTCTGGGATCCGTACCGTCGGAAGCAAACAACTTCGCGATCCCCTGAGGAGACCCCATGCGCGCGCTCGTCTATCACGGTCCCGGGAACAAGTCCTGGGAGGAAGTCCCCAAGCCCACCCTCCTGGCGGACACCGACGCCATCGTCCGGGTCGACGCCGTCACCATCTGCGGGACCGACCTCCACATCCTCAAGGGCGACGTCCCCGCCGTCACCGACGGGCGCATCCTGGGCCACGAAGCGGTGGGCACGGTCGAAGAGGTCGGCGCCGGCGTCAAGAACGTGAAGGCCGGCGACCGGGTCCTGGTCTCGTGCATCACCGCCTGCGGTTCGTGCCGCTTCTGCCGCGAGGGCACGCTACGGACAATGCCTCGGCGGCGGCGGCTGGATCCTGGGCCACAAGATCGACGGCACCCAGGCCGAGTACGTTCGGGTGCCCTTCGCCGACACGTCCACCTACCCGGCGCCCGACGGGCGTGTCCGACGAGGACCTGCTGATGCTGGCGGACATCCTCCCCACCGGCTACGAGGTCGGCGTCCTCAACGGCCGGGTCCAGCCCGGCGACGTCGTCGCCGTGGTCGGATCCGGTCCGATCGGCCTGGCCGCCATCATGGGCGCCCGCCTGTTCAGCCCGAGCCACATCGTGGCCATCGACATGGCCGACACACGCCTGGAGGCGGCGAAGCAGTTCGGCGCCGACGTCTGCGTCAACAACGGCCGGGAGGACGCTCTGGCCGTGGTGCAGAGCCTGACCGGCGGCCTGGGCGCCGACGTGGCCATCGAGGCGGTGGGCGTGCCCGCCACCTTCGAGCTGGCCGCCGCACTGATCCGGCCCGGGGGCCGGGTGGCCAACATCGGAGTCCACGGCGAGCCCGTGACGCTGCACCTCGAGGACCTCTGGATCAAGAACGTCACCATCACCACCGGCCTGGTCGACACCTACTCGACCCCGACGCTGCTCAAGCTGACCACCGGCCACCAGGTCGAGCCCGGCCGGTTCGTGACCCACCACTTCCACGCTCGACCAGTTCATCGAGGCCTACGACGTCTTCGCCCGCGCCGCCGACACCGGCGCCCTCAAGGTCGTCCTCACCCGCAGCTGAGCATCAGCCGCCCATCAACCCATCACGGTCCGCCCCCCAGGGCGGACCGTGCCTCTTCCCCGGTCGTCGCTCAGACGTCCGAACCCGGAGCCGGCCCGGGGTCGGAACCCAGCCCGTCGCGGAACCACTCCCGGTCGTCTTCGAGGTTCTCCAGAAGGTTGACCGGGTTGCAGAGTTCGGGGTCGAACTCGACGGTGACCAACCCCGCCTGCGGGTTGACCTCGGCCCGCACCACCCCAGGGATCGCATGCAGGTAGCGGCCGACACCTGCGGCACCACCGGGGCAATGGTCGAGCCGGTCGACAGGCATGAAGACCCGTCGCAGCCCGGGGTCGAGCGGAGGCTCTTGGTCGGGGTATTCCGTGGGAGCGGGCGCCTCGGCGATTAGGGCCTCGACCCTGCGGGCCAGGTCGTCCACGAAACTGGCCACCGAGTCCTCCGCCACGGACTCGCCGGCGAAGCGGTCGGCCAGGCCGCCGATGGCGCCGAAGGGCGGGTGGTAACGGCCGGCGATGCCGATCTGGGTGATCTGCTGGCGGCCGTTCCTGAGCGGAACGAGCTCCAGGACTGCCTCGAGGACGGGGAACAGGCGGGGGTGGTGGGCGTCATCCCATCGCAGCGACAGACGGGCCCGGTCCTCGTCGCACACGAGCCCGCCGAAACGGAGCCGGACGTCCCGGACCATCTCCACGCCGGCGCGTCTCACATGGAGGGACGCCCTCCGGACGTAGGAGGCCTCGCTGGCGTGGCCCAGCAGCTCCCCCGGCGACTGCGCGAGCAGGACCCAGACCTCATCGAAGGGGCGCTCCACATAGGTGTAGTGGCGGATCTCGCGCCAGCTGTGGACGTGACGGTCTTCCTTGTTGACGGCGCCGGGCATCGTTCCTCCTTATTCGGGGTGCTCCCATCGTGCGGGTGTCCCGGGCACGGGTTCCAGGGGCGAAGGGCTCCCACCTCAAGGGCCGTTCGGCCCTGGCTGGGCGGTGCCCCCCGGAGGACCATCAACGGTGAGATCAAGAGACGGAGGTGCAGACGATGACCACAACCATCCCCGGCCCCGGAGCATCGCCGGGAACCTCGATGGTCGGGCGGATCCTCGACCGCTGCCCGGCCTGCGCCGGGATCCACCTCTACACCGTCTACGACGGGGAGAGCACCAACTTCCTGTGCCGGTCCTGCGACCGGTGCTGGCACGTGACCATGGGCTGGGTCCACCAGGTCGACCACGGCACCTGCCCGGGCTGCGAATGGCGCTTCGCCTGCGCCTCCCGCTGGGACTGACAAGGAGCTGTGATGACCTCGACTGCGTGGGCCAAGATCGAGACCGTCGGGTCCCACGACCCCCTGTTCGTCGCACCCGACGAAACGTTGCGCCTCGTGGCCCGGAAGATGTGGGAACAGACGGTGGGCGCCCTCCTCGTCGGCGACCGCCACCGCCTGGTGGGCATCATCTCGGAACGGGACCTGGCCACGGCCCTGGCCCGCGGGGGTGACCCGGACAGCACCACGGCCGCGGACGCCATGAGCACCGACATCGTGTCCCTGCGGCCGGGCGACACGCTCTACGACGCCGCCATCGACATGCTCGACGTGGGGATCCGCCACGTCCCAGTCATCGACGACGAGGGCACGGTGCAGGCCGTCGTGTCGCTGCGCGACCTCCTCCGCCCCCTCCTCGTCAAGTCCCTCGGAGGCTGAGCGGTCGGGCCGACCTACTCTGGGCGCACCGATGAACACCACGCCGCCCCCTCCCGGCTCCGATCCCCTGCCGGCGGGGTACCCGTCGCAGTACGAGGCCGACGTGGTGCTGGCCGACGGGGGAACGGTCCTCGTCCGCCCCATCCGTCCGGCCGACGGCCCGGCCCTTCTGCGCTTCCACGACCGCCTCTCGCCCGAGACCGTCTACCTGCGCTACTTCACGCCCCACCCCTATCTCTCCGAGCGGGAGATCGAATTCCTCACGGGGGTCGACTACCGGTGGCGCCTGGCGCTCGTCGCCGTCCTGGGTGACGAGCTGGTGGCCGTGGCCCGCTACGAGGGCAAGGAGGGCACCACCGACGCCGAGGTGGCCTTCCTGGTGGAGGACGCCCACCATGGCCGGGGCATCGGCACCGTGCTGCTGGAGTGGCTGGCCATCGCGGCGCGGGAGGCCGGCATCGCCGAGTTCTACGCCACGACACTGTGGGAGAACCAGCGGATGATCTCCGTCTTCAAGGACGTCGGCTTCGAGACGACCAGGATCGTGGGCGGCGGCGAAGTCCACGTCCGCTTCCCGGTGGCGGCCACCGACACCCTGGCCCGGGCCATCGCCGTCCGGGAACACCAGGCCGAGTCCCGCTCGGTGGGCCTGCTCCTGGCGCCCCGGTCCATCGCCGTGGTCGGCGCCGGGCAGGCCCGGGGCGGCATCGGCCACGAGGTGTTCCGCAACCTGCTGGCCGGCGGCTTCAACGGCCCGGTCTACCCGGTCAACCCGAAGGCACCCCACGTCGCCGGCGTACGGGCCTACCCCTCGGTCCTCGACGTCCCCGACGACATCGACCTGGCCATCATCTGCGTGCCCGCCGCCGGCGTGCCCGAGGTGGTGGCCCAGTGCGCCGAGAAGCGCGTCGGTGGCCTGGTCATGATCACGGCCGGATTCGCCGAGGTGGGGACGGAAGGAGCGGAGGTCGAGCGCGACCTCGTCCGACTCGCCCACCGCCACGGCATGCGCCTCGTGGGGCCGAACTGCATGGGGGTCGTCAACACCAAAGCCGGGGTGTCGATGAACGCCACCTTCGCCGCCGTCCCTCCCCTGGCCGGTTCGGTGGCGTTCTGCTCCCAGTCCGGCGCCCTCGGCATCGCCGCCCTGGAGCGCTCATCGCGCCTCGGGCTCGGCATCTCCAGCTTCGTGTCGGTGGGCAACAAGGCCGACGTCAGCGGCAACGACCTGCTCCAGTACTGGGAGGACGACCTCGACACCGACGTCATCCTCCTGTACCTGGAGTCGTTCGGGAACCCGGGCAAGTTCAACCGCATCGCCCGGCGGGTGTCGCGCCGCAAGCCCATCGTGGCCATGAAGAGCGGCCGCTCCCGGGCCGGCAGCCGGGGCGCCTCGTCGCACACCGCCGCCCTGGCCAGCCCCGACCTCGCCGTCGACGCCCTGTTCCGCCAGACGGGCGTGATCCGCGTCGACACCATGGAGCAGCTCTTCGACACCGCCGCCGTCCTCGCCCACCAGCCGCTGCCGCCCGGCCGGCGGGTGGCCATCATCGGCAACGCCGGAGGCCCCGGCGTGCTGGCCGCCGACGCCTGCGAAGCCGCCGGCCTCGAGGTGCCCGAGCTCTCTCCCGCCACCCAGGAGACGCTGCGGGCCTGCCTGCCCGCCGCCGCCGGGGTGCGCAACCCGGTGGACATGATGGCGGCGGCCGACGCCTCCACGTACCAGGCCGCCCTGCGGGTCCTGCTCGCCGATCCTGAAGTGGACGCCCTCATCGTGGTGTACACCCCCACCCTGGTCACCACCCTCGACGACATCGCCCGGGCCATCGCCCAGGTGACGGCGGAGCCGTGGGACAAGCCGGTGGTGGCCAACCTGGTCGGTACCGAAGGCGTGCCCGACGCCCTCCGGGGCGACGGCCGGGCCGGCGACGGCGGGGTGGGCCACAGCGTGCCGTCCTTCCCCTTCCCCGAGACCGCGGCCCAGGCTCTGGCCCGGGCCGCCCGGTACGCCGAGTGGCGGCGCCGGCCGGAGGGGGAGGTCCCCCGCCTCGAAGGGATCGACATCCGGGCCGCCCGCCGCCTGATCGACGACGCCCTGGCCGCCCGGCCCGAGGGCGGCTGGCTCGACCCCGTGGTGGCCGGCGAGTTGCTCGGCGCCTTCGGGGTGCCGGTGGCGCCGCTGATCGCCGTCACATCCGCCACCGAGGCAGCGGCCGAGCCCGGAGTGGAAACCATCGCCGGGATCGTCCGGGACCCCTCCTTCGGGCCCCTCATCGTCTTCGGGCTCGGCGGTGTCGCCACCGAAGTGATCGGGGACCGCGCCCTGGGGGTCGCTCCGCTCACGGACCGGGACGCCGGAGACATGATCCGCTCGCTGCGCTCCTGGCCGCTCCTGTCCGGCTACCGGGGCGCGCCGCCGGTTGACGTGGCCGGCTTGGAGGACATCCTGCTGCGCCTGAGCGTGCTCGGCGAGCAGGCACCCGAGGTGGCCGAGATGGACCTGAACCCCGTCATCGCCGGCCCGAACGGGGTCCGGGCCGTGGACTGGCGGATCAGGATCGTCCCCGTCGAACGCCACCCCGAACGGGATCTGCGCCGCCTGCGCTGAAGTCCGGAGTGGGACTTTCGGCCTTCGTGGGAGCGACCTTCGCCTCTCGGCCGGCCATGCCCGATTCACCGATGATGTGTTCAGCGGCAGATTCCTCCGCCGCACCACACAAGGAGCACTTCAATGAAGAAGGCATTCCCGATCGCACTGATCCTCTTCGGAGTGATTCTCCTGGCCGGCGGCGGATACACCCTCTCCCGTGGCTTCGACGCCAGGAGCGACATCAAGTCCGAGCTGCTCGCCCAGAACATCACCACTCCCGAGGACGCGAGCATGCCCAACGTCCGCGTCGAAAGCGCCGCTACGGCGAAGTCGATGGCCGACGTCATCAACCACCACGCCCTGGAGTCCAGCGGCGGCGCGACCTACTCCGAGATGGGCCGTTTCACGGCCAAGGACGGTTCCCCCGAAGGTACGAGCATCGCCGCTGACGCCGTGATCGGTGCCGACGGCAAGCCCGTGGCCAACGCCCTGCGCAACAGCGCCTTCCAGGCCTCCGCTCTGCGGACCAGCCTCCTGACCTCGGTCATGGCCTTCGGCGTGACCGACCTCATCCTCGGCCTCGGCCTCCTGATCCTGGCCCTCGGCCTCGCCGTGGCCGGTGTCGGTGTGGCTCTCGCCGGGCTCGCCATCCCCGCCTTCAGCCGCAGGTTCCACGTGGCGCCGGTGGCCGTCACCGCCTGATCCCCACCCACCAACCTCCCCCAGCGACGAGGGGCGCCCGGTCCGCCGGGCGCCCCTCCCGCGCGCCTGCTCGAGGGTGGGCGCGCCCAGCGCCCTGTGAGGGCCACGATCGCGCCCGCCTCAGGCGTAGCGTGGCCTCCCTGTGAACGGCAGATTGGGCCGGCGGCTCCCGGCCGGGTACGGGCGCGACGGCTTCCAGCACGACCTCGTCGCCGCCGTGGTCCTCACCACACTGCTCATCCCGGCCGGGATGGGCTACGCCGAGGCGGCCGGGCTTCCCGCCATCACCGGGCTCTACGCCACCGTGGCCGGCCTGCTCGCCTACGCGCTGACCGGCCCGACCCGGACCCTCATCACGGGGCCGGACTCGTCGCTGTCGCCGGTCATCTTCGCCGCCATCGCCCCGCTGGCCGCCGGCGATGCCGATCGTGCCGTCGCCCTCGCCGGACTCCTGGCCATCCTGACCGGGGTGGTGCTCCTGGCGGGAGGCCTGCTGCGGTTCGGGTTCGCCATGGACCTCCTGTCCAAGCCGATCCGGCTCGGGTACCTGCACGGAGTGGCCGTCACCGTCATAGCCAGCCAGCTCCCCAAGCTGTTCGGGTTCTCCGTCGAAGGTGACGGCTTCTTCAGCCGCCTCGGTGGCTTCATCGACGGGCTGACCGATGGGGACACCAACGGCGCCGCGGCCGTGATCGGTGTGACCACCCTGGCCGCCATCCTGGTCCTGCGGCGCTTCGCCCCCCGGGTGCCGGGGCTCCTGCTGGCGGTGGTCGGCGCGTCGGCGGCGGTGGCCTGGCTCGACCTCGACCTGCCCGTCGTCGGTTCGCTGCCCCGGGGGCTGCCCGCCCCCGCGCTCGGAGGGCTGGGATGGGGCGACATCACCGCGCTGCTGCCAGCCGCCCTCGGCGTGGCCGTGGTCGCCTTTGCCGACACCGGCGTCCTGTCCCGGTCGCTGGCCGACGCCGACGGCGAGCAGCCCCGTTCCAGCCAGGAGATGGCCGCCCTGGGGGCCACCAACCTGGCCGCCGGCGTGCTGGGAGGCTTTCCCGTGTCGGGCAGCGCCTCCCGCACCCCCGTCGCCCGCACCAGTGGCGCCCGCAGCCAGGTCACCGGGGCACTCGCCGCCATGCTCGTGGCCGTCCTCGTCTTCGCCGCCCCGGGTGCCACCCGGCACGTGCCGTCAGCGGCCCTGGCCGCGGTGGTGATCGCCGCCGTCCTCTCCCTGACCGACGTGGCCGGCGTCGCCCGCCTGGGCCGCATCCGGCGCTCAGAGTTCATCCTGACCCTGGTGGCCTTCGCCGGCGTGACCTTCTTCGGCGTGCTGCGGGGCATCGGGGTGGCGGTGGGACTGTCGCTCGCCGCCCTCGTGGTCAAGGCCTGGCGGCCCTACATGACCGAACTGGTGCGGGTGGACCGGCGCAAGGGCTATCACGACATCGGCCGCCACCCGGAGGGACGGCGCGTGCCCGGACTGGTCATCGCCCGCTTCGACGCCCCGCTGTTCTTCGCCAACGGCAACGTGTTCGCCGACTTCGTCCGCCACCTGGTGGCCGAGGCGCCCGACCCGGTGCGGTGGGTGGTCCTGGCCGCCGAGCCGATCACCGACATCGACACCACCGCCGCCGACAACCTCGTGGCCCTCGACGACGAGCTGGAGCGCCGGGGCATCAAACTGGTCTTTGCCGAGATGAAGGGCCCGGTCAAGGACCGCCTGGCCGCCTACAGGCTGGGCGACCGCTTCGGGCCCGATCGCCTCTACCCCACCCTCGGCACGGCCGTGTCGGCCTATGTCGCCGCCACCGGCACACCCTGGGTGGACTGGACCGACAAGACCTAGCCCGGGGCAGGAATATGGAACCGTGACCGTGAAGATGAGCCACGTGACCGGCGAGGGTGCGGAGGTGATCACGGGAAGGGCACGTGGCCTGTTCCTGCCCCTCGTGCTGCTCGCCGTCGCCAACGTTCTCGACGTGGTGACCACCGGTGCTCTCCGGGGGACCGAGCTGAACCCGATCGCTGGCTGGCTGCTCCAGCACGGATGGCTGTCCGAGGCCAAGGCCGCCGGGGTGGCGGCGGTGGCCGTGCTGGCGCTCCTCGCCCCGCCCCGGCGCTGGATCCGGCCGGCCCTCTGGGTGGCGGTGGCGACCTACGGACTGGCAGTGGCGAGCAACAGTCTCCAGCTGGCAGGCCTGAGGTGGGGATGAATCTCCTGGCCCGTCTGATGGCGACGGGTCCGGTTAACTCCCGGGGATGATCGGAGGCGGGGCCGGGGCCACCCGTCGTGCCGGGTTGCTCCGGCGGGAAGGCCGGGGCGACGGCGCCACCGGAAGACGATCGCTCCGGAACACCAGACGGGCGGCGGCCGGCTTCGGCCAGGCCGAGGCCGCGGCCAGGGCGGCGACCCCGCCCACGGCGAGGACCGCGGCGGGGACGATCATGGGACCCACGACGGCGACCGCCAGCGAGCCGAGCACGGCGAAGTGCCCGTCGACCGAGAACCTCGACACCACCCAGGGCGCGGCCCACCCGAGTGCCACCCAGCCCCCGCCCGCCCACAGGGCCCACACGCCGACCCGGCGCAGGATGCGGCCGCGGGCGGCGGCGACAACGAAAGCAGCGGCGAACATGAGGGCCGCGGCCTGGGCTGCGGGTCGGGTGGCTCCGCTCGCCGCCTCCCGGAGGCGGCCGAGGTCGGGGAACCCGTCGGTGGGCAGCTCGACGGCCAGGGGCGGCGGGGCGCGCAGGTGGCGGGCGAGCTCCGGGTGGGCGTCGAGGAGCGCGTCCCTCCCGGCGGCAGCGATGGGCCCGGCGTCGACCCGGACCGGGCCGTCGCCCTCGCCGACCAGCCGGCGGTGGGCGTCGACGATGGCCACCCGCACGACGGCGAGCACCCGGGGATCGTCGAGGGCCCGGTGCGCCGCGACCCGGAGTTCGGCGTCGGCCACCGGCGAGTTGGCCGGCACCGCGGCGATCAGCGCCTTGACCAACGCGTCCTCGACCGCCTCCCGGACAGCCGGATCGCCCATCAGGACGTCGGCCACCCGCCCGGTGCGCCCGGGATCGAGCACGGTCGAGCCGGCCGCGAACGACGTCCACGCCACGGTGGCGGCCAGGGCGGCGAAACCCGCCAGGAGAGAAGAGACGACGCGACGCATCTCCTCATCTCATCGGCAGATCCTGGGCGGGGCGGGAGGCCACAGGCATTCGATTCGCCGCAATGCGGCGACGTGTTCAGGACCAGCGGTCAGGACGGGCGGCGTCGCCCACATCGTGGCCACCGGCGGGCCCGACCCAGGGGATCGCCTCCCACAGCCGGCGGGTACACACCGGCCGGGAGGGGCATCCGGGGCAGGCACGCGGTTCGACGGCAAGGAACTTCTCGCCCTCGGGATGCCAGCAGCACCCGCACTCCCGGCAGAGGACGTTGGTGGTGTCGCCGGCGAGAACGTCCCGGACGTTCCCGCTGCCGCAGCCGGGGCACCATTCAAGCTGGCGCACGGGGAGGCCCATCAGCCGGTTTCCTGGGGAACGCCCTCGACGAGACGGCGCGCCAGCTCGTCGAGAAACGTTTCGAGGGTCGCTCTCGCCACCCGGTAACCGGCGATCTCGTCGGCAAAGGCACCGAAGCGTCCGAGGGGAGGCTGGCAGCTCCCCACCAGCCGCAACTCGGTCGCGTCCTCATACTCGCCCACCTCGAGTCCGCCGTCGAAGGTCGGGAACAACCGCGGGAACTCGGCGGCTTCCCACCACAGCGGGAGCACCACGATCCCGTCGTCCTCCTCCATGAGGGGACCGAAGCCGATCCTGACCCGCCGCTGCAGTTGGAGGTGTCCAAGGAGCCGGACTCCCACCTGGCGGCGGCCGTCTCCGGCGGAGGTCAGATCCGAGGCGCCGACGACCGCGGCGGGGTCGGCGGCCAGCAGCCCACGGGCGGCCGCAACCGAGACCGGGACGGTGCGGGCCAGCGAGATGGGCCGTCGTGACGGGAGCAAGATCGACGCCGGTTTCATGCTTCCAGGATCAACTGTTTGGTGGGCCGGGCGTAGAGCCGAAGTACCTCATTCACGGAGCCGGAACCGCCGGTGGCTCGGCGGAGATAGGGACCTTCAGCCCTGGCCGCCCGGGCCGGACGCGCAGAGGCTGGGGGTGACGGTCACACCAGAAAGGTGGTTTGCATGCCTGAATCCTTCGACCTCCGGCCCATCTCTCCCGCCACGATCCCCGAGGCGATGGAGAAGGTGGAGCGCTACCGGCTGCTGGGCCACCCAGAGGAAGCCGAGAGCATCTGCCTCGACATCCTCGAAGCCGAAGCTGACAATCAGGCTTGCCGGGTCGTCCTCATCCTGGCCATGACCGACCAGTTCAGTGGCGAAGCCAGGCCCCGCGTTCCCTTGGCCTTGGACCACGTCGCCCACCTGAGCGACGAATACCAGCGGGCCTACTACGCGGGCGTGGTCCTCGAGCGGGCGGCCTGGGCCGACCTGAAGCGGGGAACTTCACGGCCCTTCATCCTGGAGCACCTGCGGGACGCCATGGACCACTACGAGCAGGCGGCCGCGATCCGCCCCGGAGGGAACGACTCCGCCATCCTCCGGCGGAACGCCTGCGTGCGCACGATCCGACGCCATCAGGTCGGCCCTGGGCTCATGAACGACCAGCCGGCTGCCGCCGGCTGAGGTGACGTCGGCGGGCGCGGGCCACAGTCCCGCTCAGTTCAGACAGATCCGGGGTGAGGCGACGAAGGCGATATGGCGGGCGGTGGGCGTGGCCGGCTCCGACCCGGTGGCCATGGCCGACCACGTGGCCAGCAAATCTGTTCCGGCGGCGCGGGCGTCGATCAGGGCGGCCAGCGGGACCTCGGCGGTCTCGAGCGCGACACGCAGACGGCGCACCACCGTCTCGAGAGCGTCACAGTGGAGCGCCAGGATCCCGAAGGTCCGGTGATCGATCCGGGCCAGGAAATCGCTCTCCCGCAACGACCCGCCGAGGGTCAGGGCGGCCTGCTCAGCCGGCGCGCCGCCGGCGCCGGTCACCCCCAGCTGGATCATGACGAGGCCGTGGACCCCGCCGTAGCGGCGGGCCCGCTGCTCCTCGGCCTCCAGGACCGCCTCCCAACCTTCCCGGTTCGGGAGCCCCGTCTGCGCGTCAACAACCGACCTGTCCTCACTGTCTCGCATGTCCTGCCCGTCGGCCGCGCTTGCCTGGACTTGAGGGTGTCCCGGCCCGGAGCTGACCGGGCTGACCCCTGTCCGGTTCGGGCCCAACGGCACGCCAGGTCCGGCCGAAGGGCCTCTGTCCGTGACCGGCAGGACGGCGTACAACTCGGATGACCGCTGCGCCCCGGGCCCGCCGGCCCGGGGCGCAGCCGGTTCAGATCTCCGGAGAGCACATATGGATACTGCTCGGGCCCAGGCATGAGACGCCGCTTGCTGGCCGCTGTCGTTCTCCTGGCCGCCTTGGGCGGCTGCGGGGGCGGCGGCCTGCCCGCCGTCGAGGGTCCGACCCGCGCCACGCTCGAATTGGAGGCCACCGAGATGCGCTTCGACCCGAAGACCGTCGCCGTGGCCGCCGGCGCGGTTCCCGTGGTGCTGCGCAACGTCGGGGTCGCGATCCACGACCTGCGCATCGAGGGGAACCCGAGGTTCCTGGTCGAGGCGTGGCCGGGTCAGACGGGCACCGCCACCTGGGAACTGGCCGCAGGCCGGTACCAGATCTACTGCTCGATCCAAGGCCACCAGGCGGCCGGCATGGAAGGGATCCTCGAAGTCAGATGAAGGTGACCTCTGGCCCCAGAGCCCCGACGAGAAAGGCCACACGGTCGCCGTCTCAGGCCGAGCATCGCCTGGACGCAGCAGCCCTGCGGATCACCGGAGGCCGCGTGGAGACGGTCGTATGGACACTCACCCATCCCGTCACCAGGAGGACCGTCACCCTCGTCGGGACCATGCACATCGGCGACCCGGCCTACTTCCGGGATCTGTCCGGCGTCCTCGAACAGCTGTCGGCCCGCGGAGCCGAGATCCACGTCGAAGGGATCATCCGGTGCGACGACGACCGCCTGAATGACTGGGAACGGGACCGTCTCACCGAATCGGACAGCTGGGCCGACGCCGAGACGGCGGGTGGGGCGGTACGCCTCCTGAGCCTCGAGTCGCAGGGCACCCAGCTCCGACTCCCGCACGGCACCCGCAACATCGACATGTCCGACGCCGAATTGCTCCGGGGCGTCGGGTGGAGCAACTACCGCCGCCTCTTCGCCACCACAACGGGGCCACCTGAGCCCGGATTCGGCTCTGTCGCACGGGCCGCCATCCGCTTCCAGCTCCGGCACGGCCGGGGTCTCCAACAGCTCAGGTCGATCCGCCGTCGCAACCGC
Organism: uncultured Actinomycetes bacterium; assembly: GCA_963789165.1. Taxonomy (GTDB): domain Bacteria; phylum Actinomycetota; class Acidimicrobiia; order IMCC26256; family BP-133; genus CAWBJP01. The sequence continues at coordinate 109,362 of CAWBJP010000002.1, read as the reverse complement.
CAGGTGGACCGGGTGGTGATCGGGATGCGGAACCACGTCGCCTTTGCCAGTGGCTGCGAGGCCCTCACCCGAGGCGACGCCGTTCTCGTGTGGGGCACCGACCACCTCCCCGGTCTCGCCCGGCTCTTCCGTGCCGCGGGCTACCGCCCAGGCGGTGCAGAGTGGTTCGAGGCCTGCACGATCTAGCGCTGGGCCGGGACCTTCCACTCCACCAGCGTCCCGCCCTGCGGGGCCGGACGGATGTCGACCTGTCCACCCAGAGCTTGGGCCCGTTCGCCCATGTTGCGGACGCCGTATCCCGAGCCGGCGGGTGGTGCCTCGAAGCCCTGGCCGTCATCCCGTACCCGCAGGACCACCTCGTCTCCGGCCGAGACTTCGATGTCGACCCGGCCGGCGCCGGCATGGCGGGCGACGTTGGACAACGCCTCGCGCAGCGTCGCCAGCAGCTCGACCGCCGTCTGTTCGTCGACGATGGTGTCGATGGGTCCCTCGAAGACCACCCTGGGTTCGAAGCCCAGCGGTCCGGCGGACTCCCGGGCCAGGGCGAGCACCTCATCTCGCACCCCGGGAGCCACCCCCACCCGCCGGGCCGACTCCAGGCCGAAGATGACCGTCCGGATGTGCTTGACCGTCGCGTCGAGGTCCTCCACCGCCCCCTCGATGCGCTCGGCCACCTCGGGGATGGCAGTCAGCCGCACCGCCCCCTGGAGCGACAGGCCGGTGGCGAAGAGGCGCTGGATCACCGTGTCGTGCAGGTCCCGGGCGATGCGCTCCCGGTCCTCCAGGAGGGTCAGCTCCCGCAGGCGGCTGTGGAGCCGGGCGTTCTCGATGGCCACACCGGCGGCCCCGGCCAGGGCGACGACCAGCTCCACGTCGACGTCGTCGAACACCTCGGCCGACTGCTTGTCGGTCAGGTAGAGGTTCCCGAACACCTGGTTCCGGACCACGATCGGCACGCCCAGGAAGGAACGCATCGGCGGGTGGTGGGGCGGGAACCCGTAGCTGTCGGGGTGCTCGGACAGGTCGGGAAGCCGCAACGGCTTGGGCTCGAGGATGAGCAGACCGAGAATGCCGTGCCCCTGGGGCAGATCGCCGATGGCGGCGTAGGTCTCGCCGTCGAGGCCGATGGTGATGAAGTCGGAAAGGAGGGTGCCGGTCTCGTCGAGCACCCCGAGGGCGCCGTAGCGGGCATCGACCAGTTCGACGGCGGCGGCGATGATGCGTTCCAGTACCGACCTGAGATCGAGGTCGGCGCTGACGGAGAGCACGGCGTCCACCAGGCGGCGGAGGGCGCGGGGACCGGCGTACTCGGACACAGGCCGTGAATCTAGGAGAACCAGGACGGCGTAGGTGCCCTGTCCCGCGATCCGCCACAATGGGGCGGTGACCACCCGCGTGTTCCTCCTCGACGACCACGAGATCGTCCGCCGCGGCCTGCGAGATCTCCTGGAGGCCGAGGAGGACATGGAGGTGGTGGGGGAGGCCGCCACCGCCGAGGAGGCCCTGGGCCGTATCCCGCCGACCCGGCCCGAGGTGGCCGTCCTCGACGTCCGCCTCCCCGACGGCAACGGCATCGAGGTGTGCCGGGAGATCCGCTCCCGCCACCCCGAGGTGCGCTGCCTGATGCTCACCTCCTTCGCCGACGACGAGGCGCTCTTCGCCGCCATCATGGCGGGGGCGTCGGGCTACGTGCTCAAGCAGGTCCGGGGCACGGACCTCGTCGACGCCGTCCGCCGCGTGGCCCGGGGCGAGTCCCTGCTCGACCCTTCCCTCACCGGCAAGGTGCTGGAGCGCCTGCGGGCCAAGCCCGAGGAGGACGAGCTGGCCGGGCTGTCCGACCAGGAACGGAAGATCCTGGATCTGATCGCCGAGGGCTACACCAACCGCCAGATCGCGGAGACGATCTTTCTGGCCGAGAAGACGGTCAAGAACTACGTCTCGAACCTGCTGGCCAAGCTGGGGATGAGCCGGCGCTCCGAGGCCGCCGCCTACGCGGCCCGCCTATCGGAACGGCGCAAGCAGGAAGGTCGCGAGTAGCGCACGTCCCCGGGGTCGATCCCCCGTTCAGGACTTTCGGCCCCCCGACGACCGACTTCAGCCCCTGGGTGGCTCCACCCCGCCTCCCCGATGCTGGGAACAACACGTTCCGAGCCGAGGAGAGACCGACCGATGGAAGCGCCTGCAGGGACTCCCCAGACCGTTGAAGTGAGCATCGGCCGTCTGGCCACCACCGTCTTCTCCGTCATCGCCCTCATGCTGGCCATGGCGGCCCTCGTCGTGAGCGCCGGCGACGACAATCCGGGGGCGGTCGTCCAGCACGGCGCGCTGGCCTCGTCGGACATCCCGGCCGATGCCGTTCCCGTCGTCCTGACCGAGTTCGCCATCGCGCCCAAAGTGGTCGAGGCCGGGGAGGGCTCCGTCCTCAAGGTCACCAACCAGGGCGGCGCCCCGCACCTCCTGGCCGTCGACGGGGAGAGCCTCGAGACCCCCGAGCTCAACCCGGGGGAGGCGGCCGGGCTTGACCTGGGCGATCTGGGCCAGGGCACCTACACGATCGTGTGCACCATCTCCGGACACAGAGAAGCCGGGATGACGGGCGAGCTGAAGGTCGCGGCCGCCGGCGGCGACCACAGCGCCCACAGCGCCACGATGTCGGCCGACGCCATGGACGAGATCATGGCCAAGGCCACCGTGGCCTTCGCCACCGGCACGGCCACGACCAAGGGCCTCGGGGCCCAGCCGCTGGCTCCCACCCTCGCGGCCGACGGCGCCAAGGTGTTCGAGCTCACGGCCGAAGAGATCGACTGGGAGGTGGAGCCGGGCAAGTTCGTGAAGGCCATGGCCTACAACGGCATGGTGCCCGGGCCGACCATCAAGGTCGCCGCCGGCGACCTGCTCCGGATCGTCCTCCACAACCAGATGACGCAGTCGACCGTGATCCACTTCCACGGCCTGCGCACCCCCAATGCCATGGACGGGGTGCCCGACATCACCCAGCCGCCGGTCAAGCCGGGAGCGTCGTTCACCTACGAGTTCGTGGCCAAGGGGCCGGCGGTGGGGATGTACCACTCCCACCACAACGCCGCCGTCCAGGTGCCCAACGGCCTGGCCGGCACCATCCTGGTCGGTGACCTGCCCCTGCCGGCCGGCGTGACCATCAGCCAGGAGATCCCGATGATGCTCAACGACGCCGGCGCCATCGGCCTGTCCCTCAACGGCAAGTCGTTCCCGGCCACCGCTCCCATCGCCGCCAAGCCCGGCGAGTGGTTCCTGGTCCACTACCTCAACGAGGGGGTCATGGCCCACCCCATGCACCTCCACGGCATGGAGCAGCTGGTGATCGCCAAGGACGGGTTCCCGGTGCCCCCGCAGCCGGTCGACACCGTCACCGTCGCCCCCGGCGAGCGCTACTCAGTCCTGGTCCACGCCGACGAACCCGGCATCTGGGCCTGGCACTGCCACATCCTCCCCCACGCCGAACGTGAGGACGGGATGTTCGGGATGGTCACCGCCCTCATCGTGCAGTGACCAGCCCCCCTGACACATCCGTGCACGTGAAGCCATCGAGAGGAGGTGCGCAATGTTCCTCATCGGCAACCTGTTGATCGCCACGGCGGCGAGCGTCAAGGCCGCGGTCGTCGGCGTCGGCGAGATCCCCCGCTACGCCCGCTGGTACCGCCGCGCGACGGCCAAGTAGCCACCTCCGAGCCCATCATCGAGACCTGACCGGCCGGCCCCCGCGCCACAGGGAGCCGGCCGGAACGCGTCCAGGGCGGAGGGGGCTCACTACAGAGTTCCCTTCAACCGACCGATCGGGACTGGTGGAGTTCCCATTGACGGACGCGAGGAGACCCGGGACATGCGAGCGATGGACGTGGGCCGGGGCCGGCTCTGCACGGTTGACCGCCGGCAGACGGTGGGCGAGGTGGCCCGGTTGATGGCGGCCGCAGGCATCCGGGCCGTGGTGATCGAGGAAGCGGGCCGCCCCGTGGGCATCGTCACCGACCGGGACCTCGTGCTGCGGGCCATGGCGAAGGGCGTGTCGCTCGACGTTCCGGTCGAGTCGATCATGACGCCCGATCCCGTCACCGCCGAGGCGAACGAGCCGATCGAGGTGGCCCAGGGGCTGCTTCGCCACCATGGGCTCCGGCAGGTACCCCTCACCCGGGATGGCCGCGTCGTGGGTCTCGTCGGACTCGATGACCTGGTGTTCGAGCTCAACGTCGAGCTGCGCCGGCTCCTCCCTGATTTCACGGAAGCGCACGACTCTCTCTAGAGACAGACGCTCCCGTCAGACAATTGCCAGGGCGCGACCTGCTCGCTAGGCTCCGACCCGTTGGCCCCTGCCGACCCCTGGGCGGCATGAGCCAAACTCTCGGCGTCGCCCCAGACCCCGGTGGCGCATCGTTTTGATGCACCGCGACCGGGAGGGCCGAGCAGATGCCAACTCCGATGCAACCCGCGGGCCGACGCATGCTCACCCCTCTGTTCCTCGACCCCCGCATCCCCATCGCCGCCGGACGGGTACCGACCGACTCGGCCACCGGGCCCGCCACGGCCTGGCCCGAGCACACCCCGAGCCCACGGGCCGGGCTGAGCGATCTCCTGGCCTCTCAGGCTCTGCTCCGGGCCATGGAGCTGGGATGGGAAGCGCACGCCTCCGCACGGTCACTGGCGGACCTCGCCGCCGGGGATCAGGCCGCCCTCCACCGGGCGTTGGCCCGAATCCAGCGCCGGTGCCTGGACCGGTCCACCCCGGTCGCCGAGCGGGCCGCCCTGGCGCTGCGCCTGGCCTTCGACCCGCCCGCTTCGACCCCGGGAGGCAGACGATGAACCGGTCCCTGCGGCTCGCACCGGTGGAGCAGCTCCCACCCCTCGAGCTCCGAGCGGTTGAGGCCGTGCTCCGCTCCTGGCGGGGCAAGGACTGGCTCTGGCATGGCGACGACGAGATGGCTCGTTTCGCCGTCGAGGCCTGCCGGACCGTGTTCGAGGCCTACCGCGAGGTTCTCGACGTGAGCGCCGAAGGCGTCAATCCGGAGCAGGACGACGGGGGTTCCGCCGCCTAGCTCGGGGGACACCCCCGGGCCCCCGGGCTAACCGGTGGACTCCGATGAGGGCCGGCAGGAGCGGCAGCGGCCCACGATGGCGAAGTGACGGCGGTCGAGTTCGAAGCCGTACTCGCGCTCGAGCATCCCGAAGAGCGGCCGGAGCTTGGCCACCGGGACCTCTTCGACATGTTCGCAGTGCTCGCAGAACAGGTGCTGGTGGGAGTAGTCGGCCAGGTGGTAGACGGCCCGGCCGTGGCCCAGGTGGACGTGGTCCACCACCCCGAGCTCTTCCAGTGCCTCCAGCGTGCGGTAGACGGTGGAGAGGTTCACGGAGGGGAAGCGGGCCTGAACCTCGTCGGCAATCTGCTCGGCGGTCAGGTGGCCCTGGGCGCCGACGACCGCCTCCACGATGGCCTGGCGGCTGGCGGTCCGCCGCCCGCCGGCGGTGGAGAAGCGGGCCAGGATCTCCTCGACCCGGGGGTCGTGTTCTGCCTTGACCACAACCCCCAGGATAGCCCTTGATGCAAACAGCCGCTGTTGCGACCGGCTGCATCAAGGGCGGCGGTCCTGGTTAGGGAGCAGGCCGCAAGGCCAGGAGGACACCGACCCACCGGCCGGGTTGTGAGGCGGTGGCCGTGCGGGGTCCGGTGCCGGTGGCGGTGGCCTGGACGAAGTCCGAGGATTCGGCCAGCGTGTCCCGGTCGTTGGACGAGTTGAAGGCGCTGTTCTCCCAACGCTCGGTGCTGCCCAACGGCGGCGAGACATTGCCTTCGGCGTTGATGGCCGCCAGGTGAAGGACCATGGCCCCGGCGGTGGTTGTGACGGAGGGGGCGGTGATGCTGCTCGTCGCCACGTCGCTGGTCGTGCCGTTGTGGGCGTCGACGGGATTGGCGGTGCTGACCCCTGAGTAGCTGCTGATACCACCGGTGATCCGGTAGAAGTTGTTGCCCATGCTCCAGGTGTAGGAGGACGGCTCGGACGCACCGGCGACCCGCACGTAGACCGACTGCATCACGGATGTACCGGCGCCGTCCTGGCGGACGAGGTTCCAACCGGCCGGCGCCGACAGCGGGAGCACGTTGTTCTGGACGATGGAGGCCACCATCACGTCACCGGCCACGGTGCCGGTCGGCTTGTTGATGGTGACGCTCGTCCTCGATGAGGACGACCCGTCGGAGGAAGCGGCGCGGAAGGCGATCGGTCCCGACCCGGGGTCCGGGTCCGGGTCCGGGTCCGGGTCCGGGTCCGGGTCCGGGGCCCCATGGCAGGTGGCGGCACCGGCGTCGGTGAACGACTTGCCCGCCTCGGGGACGAACTTCCAGTCGTAGCCGTTGAGGTGCAGGTCGAGCTGGAGGACCCCGAAGGTGTCGACGTTGCGGACCTGGCTGTTCGGCCGCACGGCGCCGAGGCCGTAGTGGTTGACACCGCCGCTACCGACGACGAACTCGGTGATGCCGAAGTCCACGTCGAGGGCACCGGTGGCCTTCTGGGGCGCGAAACGCTCGTAGATGTGGTCGTGGCCGGCGAGGACCACATCGGCGCCGGCGTCGTAGAGCGCCTGCCAGAGGTTGAGGGTGGCGGGGTCGCTGCCGTGGGGGCCGCCCGAGCTGAACAGGGGGTGGTGCCACATGGCGACGGTGCACGCCGCGTTGGAGGCGGCCAGGTCGGCCCGGAGCCACTGGTCCTGGGCCGAGCCCGCCCCGCAACCGCCGACGGCGGCGCAGTTGCTGTTCAAAACGATGACGTGCCAGGCGCCCAGGTTGTAGCTGTACCAGCCCTTGCCGGCCTGGCCGGCCGCCGATCCGAAGTAGCCGTAGTACCCCGACGCCCCGGCCGTGGCGTAGTCGTGGTTGCCGGCCACGGGACGGGTCCGGAACTTGTGGCGACCCCAGCTGGGGTTGTAGCAGTTGGTGAACTGCGCAGCCGTACCTTCGTTGTAGACGTTGTCGCCCAAGGTGAAGACGGTGCCGTCGATGTTGTCGAGGAGGGCGGCGGTGGCCTCGTCACCGCTCGAGGAGCAGCTGGAGATGTCACCGGCGCCGACCAGCACGGGGTCGCCGGGGGCGTTGGGGTCGACGGTGAAGGCCCGGCTGGCGGGATCGGGATCGACGTTGCCCGACGGGTCGATGGCCCTCACCGCGAAGGTGTGGAGCCCGTTGCCCAACCCCGGGTAGGTCTTGGGGGACGAGCAGACGGCGAAAGCGGCGCCGTCGAGGCTGCACTCGAAACTGGAGCCGGCCTCGGTGGCCGAGAAGGTGAAGCTGACCTGGTCGGCCCGAACCGTGCCCGACGGGCCGGAGTTGATCACGGTGTTGGGCGGGGTGAGGTCGGGTTCGGACAGGGTGATGAAGAGCTGGGGCTTGTTGGTCGCCGCCTCTTTGGAGTTGAACTGGACGTCGTCCTTGCCCTCGGCGGCGACGTTGAAGCTGTAGGTCCCGTTGCCGGTGACGACGGCGGTGACGTCGAGATCCACCCAGGTGTTGTCCTTGATGGCGCCTGAGTTGGCCAGTTTGGCGCTGGTGCGGGACGGCCGGTTGTTCCAGTTGATCCCGGTTTCGGTCCAGACCGGGTCGGACCGGTACACGCCCGGCCGTCCGTTCTTGGTGCCGTTGAAGGCGAAGAGGCGCAGAGTCGCCTTCTGGACGACCCCGGTGAGGTTGGACACCGCGAACCGGGCGTAGCTTTCCGCCAGGGGCGTGCGGTTCACGTCGAGGGAGGTGGTCGTCCCGAAGTTGGTCGTCGGGCTGCCCTGCACAACCTTGGCGTCGGCGTCTGCCGCGAAGGTGGCGGTGGCGGCGCCGGCCGAGTTGATGACAGGGACAGCTACGGCCGCGGCCAACACGGTGACGAACGCGACCAGGCGCAGGATTCGAGGGGTTCCCATGGCCGTGCAGTTCGGACCCCCACCCGGGTGCTCCTGCCCTCAGTCCGGGCTCTGGGTCAGGCTGCCAGCAGGTAGGTGCAGGTAGGGGTCCCTGTGTGCCGTTTGTCACCCACCGTCAGCCGACGGGCGCGCCCCCGTCGAGAACGAAGACCCCACCGGACATCCCGGCGTAGACGGTCCCGTCCGGGCCCACGCTGAGCTCCCGGGACGAGTTGACGGCGCTGCGCCACAGATCGTCGGCGGCGTCGGTCCAGGGAACCCGCAGCCCGGTACCGGACGGGTTCAGGGCGCTGGCATAGAGGCGGGAGACGCCTCCCGTCCCCTCGGCCTGCGTGGCGACGTAGATCCGTCCGTCAGGACCGACGGCCAGCGGCCCGGGCTTGCCCGCGGGCAGGCCCAGGGACACGAGGCTGGCGCCGCCGGCGCCGGCGGTGCCGGCGTTGGCGATCACCGAGAGCCCGGCCGACGTCGACAGGTAGACGATGTCGGAGTTGGTGGGGTGGGCGGCCACGAACCCCTGCTTGTTGGTGCCCGTGTCGGGGCTGGAGTAGAGCTTCGTCCACGTCAGGCCGAAGTCGTTCGAGCGCCACAGCCCCGACGAGCGGTCGTACACGTAGATCTTGTTCCAGCCCGGCCGCCAGGCGAACTCGACCACCTGGGGGTACACGAACCCGTTGACGATGGGGCTGGTGAACCCCGCCGCCTGGGCCCAGGCCCCGCTCCCCGCCTTGCGGTACATGCCCGCGCCCTGGATGACGGCGAGCACGACGGGCGTGCCCGGCGCCGCCGGGTCGCGCACCACGGCCAGGCCGATGGGTCGCCGCCCGCTGGCCACGCTGGTGTCGAGGACCTGCGTCCAGCCCGTGGTGGGCGTGGACGGGTCGGGGTCCATCCAGATCTGGCCGAAGGTGTTGACGTCGCGCTCGCCCATCCCGTAGTAGACGGGCTTGGGTGACCCGCTGGCCGCCGTGTCAATAGCCACCGACCAGGTGTCGCCCGCTTCGTTGGGGGCGCCCGCCTGCCTGATGCCGACCCCGAGATGGCGGGCCGTGCGTAGGGCGTCGGTGCTGGAGAAGCCGCGGTAGTCGTTGGATCCGACGTACACCCGTCCGGCGACGCCGGGATCGGCCGCCACCCGGGTCTGCACCAGGATGTTGATGCCGGTGGGCACCGGATACCAGGTGGCGCCGTTGTCCCGGCTCCGCCACGGTCCCACCTGGCCGGCCATGACCAGCGTGTTCGGGTCGGTGGGGCTCACCGTGACGGCGCTGGAGGTGTAGACGGAGTCCCGGCCCAGCCAGCCGTAGGTGCTCTCGGCGATGGCCCAGAACGGGTCCGGGGTGGAGTGGGGGCCGGCCATGTCGTTGGGGGTGTCGGTGAGCTTGTCGGGGAGGGCGGCCCACGACCCGTCGGTGGCGAAGTCGTCGGTGGAGGTGCCCCGCCACATGTTCTTGTAGGCCACGGTGGTGCTGGGACGCCACGCCTTGTCACTGGTCACCCACAGGGTGGTGGTCGAGCCCTGCTTGTAGATCTCCATGCCGTAGTAGGTGATGGTGGTGACCGACGGGCCGGCGGCGATCCTCCGCCACGCCGTGGTTCCGGTGGCGGTGCGGGCGGTGCCCAGGCGGAAGGCGCCGACGCCCGCGCCTCCGGCGTCGTTGGCCACGGCGTAGAGGTGCCCGCCCAGGCTGCGGACCTCCTCGGCGTTGCGGGGTGAGCCCGTCAGCTCCGTGGTGGTGGCACTGCTGGTGTTGGCGTTCGACACCCGGTAGACGCGGCCCGTCCCGGCGCCGGCCGAGGATCCGTAGGTGGCGACGTAGACGGTGGTGGGGTCCTGGTCGTCGAGGGCCAGGCCCCGGATGAAGTACGGCGTGCTGCCGCTGGGCGCCAGGGCGACCGTCGTCCAGGCGCCGGGATCGCCGCTCGAGCTGAGCGGGGCCCGCATCAGGCCCTGCTTGTAGGTGCCGGCGTAGATGAAGCGGTTGACGGTGTCGACGGCCAGCAGCTGGCCCGTGGACCGCGGGTGCGGGCGTGGGAGCCCGTCGCCCGACGGGGTGTTGTTGCCATGGCCGGTGGGCGTGGTGGAGTCCATCCGCCAGGTGTCACCACCGTCGTCGCTCACCATCAACCCGCCCGATCCCGCGTCGCCCTTGCCGGCCAGGGCGTAGGCGACGTTGCCCAGCGTGGGGTGCCAGGCCACCGAGGCGATGTAGTCGGCGACACTGCGCCCCCGCGTCAGCCACGTGCTGGCGCCGTCCTTGGACAGGTGGAGCCCGCCCACGTCGGTGTTGAGCAGCACGCGGTTGCCATCGGTGGGATGGAAGCGGACGAAGTTCATGTAGCCGGCGCCGTAGACGTTGCCCGAGCGCCAGGCGGGAGGCGGCGGGGGCGGCGGCGGCGGTTCGGGGATGTTGTCCACCGTCACGACCACCTCCGGGGAGGTGCCCACGTTGCCGGCGGCGTCACGGGCCTGGACGCGGAGCCCGTGGGCACCGTCGCTCAGCGCCGTGGTGTCGAGGCCGATGGACCAGGGCGCGGTGGTGTCGGTCCCCGTGGCCGCCCCGTCGACGAGCAGGGTGACGGAGGTCACACCGGTGTCGTCGCTCGCCGTCGCCGTCACCGGCACGGTTCCGGAGACGGTCGCCCCCGCAGTAGGCGAGGTGATGGTGGCCGAGGGCGCCTGGGCGTCGGTCGTCTGGGTGGTGACCACGACGAGCTGGGGCCGGTTCGAGGACGACTGCCGGGAGGAGACGTCGGCGCCGTCGCTGCCGCTGGTCAGGGCCAGGTGGAAGGCGTAGGTGCCGTTGCCGGTGACGTGGCCGGTGATGTCGTATTCGACCCAGCTGTTGTCCGGCAGGTTGGCGCTGGTCCGCAGCAACGTCCCGGCCGGCGGGGCGTTGTTCCACGTGATGCTGCTCTCGCTCCAGGTGTCGTTGGTGGCCGAGAGCGACGACCCGTTGTCCGAGCCGTTCTTCTTGACCCAGATCCGGAGGGCGGCGCTCTGAACGGAACCGTTGAGGTTGGCAACGCCGAACTTCACGTAGGAGTTGACGGTGCTGCTCGAGCCCTTGTCGACCCGCAACGTCGACGAGGAGCCGTAGTTCGACTTCGGGTGCGACTGCTCCACCCGGGCGTCGGCCACGGGCGTGAAGGTCGCGGTCGTCGTCACCGTGGCCGCCGGGGTCCCCGCGCCGGTACCAGCCAGCGTGGCGCCGATGACGGCGGCGACGAGAGCGGCGCGTCCCGCGGCGCGCCGGCACGTGAATTTTGACACTGGCCCTCCCCAAGGGGAACCGATGGCGCCCAGGCCGGAGGGGACCGCCATCGGTCAGGTTTGTACGTCTCCGGGTTATATTGACCACGGAGCGTGGTTTTCCTGCTTCGACCGCTTCAGGCCGGTGGCTACCGGGGCAAAAACCTCACGCCGCTACGCTTGGCGTGAAATCCACCGGACCAGGGAGCCCTGACGTGTCCGAGGAAATATCTGTGCCCGTCGAAGTTGTCGACCCCCCGCCGGCGGCGCCCGAGGAAGAGCAGGCCGCGCCGGTCGAAGGCGAGGTCGTCAGCCAGCCCGCCAAGCTGATCCGTATCGCGTCGATGGTGCGCAACATGCTCGAAGAGGTGCGCCGCGCCCCCCTCGACGACGCCGGCCGGAACATGCTGCGCCAGATCCACGACAAGTCCCTTCACGAACTGGAGGACGTGCTCTCCCCTGACCTGCGCGAGGAGCTCAAGGAGGTCACCCTGCCCTTCGCCGATGCGACACCGAGCGAATCGGAGCTGCGCATCGCCCAGGCTCAGCTCGTCGGGTGGCTGGAGGGGCTCTTCCATGGCATCCAGGCCACGATGTTCACGCAGCAGGCCATGGCCCAGCAGCAGATGGAGCAGATGCGCCAGCGCGCCCTGGGTCCGGGAGGACCGGGGGGACCCCACGACCCCCGGGCGCCGGGGCAGTACATCTAGGGGTGGACGAGAGCCAGCCGCTCGGATGGTCGCCGGGCTCGTGGCGTGCCCGTCCCGCCGTCCAGCAACCCATCTGGCCCGACCCGGCCGCCCACGAGGCGGCCCTGGACCGCATCGCCCGCCAGCCGCCTCTGGTCTTCGCCGGCGAGGCCCGGGCTCTGACCGCGGCCCTGGCCGAGGTGGCCGCCGGCCGGGCGGTGCTCCTCCAGGCGGGGGACTGCGCCGAGAGCTTCGAGTTCTCGGCCAACTCCATCCGGGACAAGCTCCGCGTCATCCTCCAGATGGCGGTGGTCCTGACCTACGGGGCCGGCGTGCCCGTGGTCAAGGTGGGGCGCATGGCCGGGCAGTTCGCCAAGCCGCGGTCGTCGGACACCGAGACCCGCGAGGGCGTCGAGCTCCCCTCCTTCCGGGGCCACATCATCAACGCTCCCGAGTTCTCGGCCGAGGCCCGGGAGGCCGACCCTGCCCGCCTGGTCGACGCCTACCACACCTCGGCGTCGGCCTTGAACCTGTTGCGGGCCTTCACCAAGGGCGGTTTCGCCGACCTCACCCAGGTCCACATCTGGAACCAGGAGTTCGTGGCCGCCAGCCCGGTGGGGCGCCACTACGAGGTCCTCGCCTCCGAGATCGACCGGGCGCTGCGCTTCATGGCCGCCTGCGGCATCGACCTGAGCGCTGGCTCCCAGCTCCACCAGGTCGACTTCTACACCTCGCACGAGGCGCTGCTCCTCGACTACGAGGAGGCCCTCACCCGCCAGGACAGCCTGACCGGCGGCTGGTACGACTGCTCGGCCCACCTGCTGTGGGTCGGGGAACGGACCCGGGAGCCCGACGGGGCCCACGTCGAGTTCCTCTCCGGGGTGGGCAACCCGGTGGCCGTCAAGCTCGGGCCCCGGGCCACGCCCGACGAAGTCGTCGCCCTGTGCGCCCGCCTCGACCCGCACCGGACCCCGGGCCGGCTCACCCTCATCGCCCGCATGGGGGCGAAGGCGGTGGAGGACGCCCTGCCCCCGCTGGTGAAGACGGTGGCCGACGCCGGTCATCCCGTGGTGTGGGCCTGCGACCCCATGCACGGCAACACCTTCCTGGCCGACGACGGGCACAAGACCCGCCACTTCGACGACGTGATGGCCGAGATCAAGGGCTACTTCGCCGTCCACCAGGGGCTCGGCACCTGGCCGGGGGGCATCCACATCGAGCTCACCGGCGACGACGTGACCGAGTGCCTGGGCGGCTCGGACGACATCTCGAACCTGGCCCCCCGCTACGAGACGATGTGCGACCCCCGGCTCAACGCCCGCCAGTCGCTCGACCTCGCCTTCCAGGTGTCCGGCCTGCTGCGAAGCCTCTCGTGGGAGACACCGAGATGAACATCGAGGACTTCGGCCCCAACTCGGGTATGGTCGAGGAGCTGTACCGCCAGTGGCAGGAGAACCCGGCCGCGGTCTCCGAGGCCTGGCAGGACTTCTTCGAGGACTACATCCCCCCCGGCGGCAACGGCGAGCGGGCGCTGCGCCGCGGCGCCCGCCGAGGCCGCTCCGCCGGCCGCCGAGGCACCCGCCGCAGAGGCACCGGCGAAGGCGGCCGAGGCACCGGCACCCGCCGCGCCGGCCGAGGCGCCCGCCGCGCCGGCCAAGGCGCCCGCCGAGGCGCCCGCCCCCGAGGCTCCTCCTGCGAAGAAGCCGGCGCCGGCGGCCGAGGCCAAGCCCATCCGGGGGGCGGCCGCCCGGATCGTGGAGAACATGGAGGCATCGCTCGGGGTGCCGACGGCCACCTCGGCCCGGGTCATCCCCGCCCGCCTGCTGGAAGTGAACCGGCGGGTGGCGAACAACTACCTGACCCGCATGCAGCGCTCCGGAAAGCTCAGCTTCACCCACCTGATCGGCTATGCCGTGATCAAGGCGCTGGGCCGGATGCCGGTGATGAACGCGGCCTACTCCCCCGTCGACGAAAAGCCGGGCGTGATCCGCCACCCCCACGTGAGCCTGGGCCTGGCCGTCGACGTCAAGAAGTCGGACGGGTCGCACAGCCTGCTCGTCCCCAACATCAAAGAGGCCGACACCCTCGACTTCGCCTCCTACTTCGCCGCCTACGAGGACGTCATCCGCCGGGTGCGGGCGGGCAAGATCGCCCCCGAGGACTTCGCCGGCACCACCGTGACCCTCACCAACCCGGGGACCATCGGCACGGTCCACTCCGTCCCCCGGCTCATGCCCGGCCAGGGCGCCATCATCGGAGTGGGCACCATCGACTACCCGGCCGAGTACCAGGGCGCCGACCCCCGGACGATCGCCCGCCTCGGGGTGGGCAAGGTCGTCACCCTCACCTCGACCTACGACCACCGCATCATCCAGGGGGCGGAGTCGGGCGAGTTCCTCCGCCACGTCCACCAGTTGCTCCTGGGCGAGGACGGCTTCTACGAGGACGTCTTCGCCAGCCTCGGTGTCCCCTACGAGCCGGTGCGCTGGCGGCGGGACGACAACCCCGAGTACGACTCCGAAGACGAGGTCGACAAGCAGGCCCGCGTCCTCCAGCTCATCAACATCTACCGGGTCCGGGGCCACCTCATCGCCGACCTGGATCCGTTGGGCCGCAAGGGGCGCGGGCCCACGACGAACTCGACCCGGCCTACTACGGGCTGACCATCTGGGACCTGGAGCGGCGCTTCGCCACCGGCGGCCTGGCCGGCACCAAGGTGATGCCCCTGGCCGACATCCTCGGCGTGCTGCGCGACGCCTACTCCCGCACCATCGGCGTGGAGTACATGCACATCCAGGAAGCCGACCAGAAGGCCTGGATCCAGTCCCGGCTGGAGGGAGCCCGGGTCGACGTCCCGCCCGAGGACAAGCGCCGCATCCTGGAGCGACTGGGAGCGGCGGAGGCCTTCGAGCGGTTCCTGGCCACCAAGTACCTGGGCCACAAGCGCTTCGGCCTGGAGGGAGCCGAAAGCCTCATCCCCCTCCTCGACGCCCTCCTTACCGACGCCGTCGACGCCGGCATGGAAGAGGCCGTGCTGGGCATGGCCCACCGGGGCCGGCTCAACGTGCTGGCCAACACCGTGGGCAAGTCCTACGGCACGATCTTCCGGGAGTTCGAAGGCAACCTCGACCCTTCGCTGGCCCAGGGTTCGGGCGACGTGAAATACCACCTGGGCGCCACCGGGGTGCACACCACTCCCGACGGGCGGACCCTGGCTCTCACGCTCTCCCCCAACCCGTCCCATCTCGAGGCCGTCGACCCGGTGGTGGAAGGAATGGCCCGGGCCAAGCAGGACATCCGGAGCGACGCCGAGCACACCTCGACGCTGGCCCTGCTCATCCACGGCGACGCCGCCTTCGCCGGCCAGGGCGTGGTGGCCGAGACCTTCAACCTCTCCAACCTGCCCGGCTACCGGGTGGGGGGCACTGTGCACGTGGTCGTGAACAACCAGCTGGGGTTCACCACCGCGGCCGAGCTCGGCCGCTCGTCGGTGTACGCCACCGACATCGCCAAGATGGTCCAGGCGCCCATCTTCCACGTCAACGGCGACGACCCCGAGGCCGTGGTCCGCGTCGCCCGCCTGGCCTTCGACTTCAAGCGGGAGTTCCAGAAGGACGTCGTCATCGACATGGTCTGCTACCGCCGCCACGGCCACAACGAGGCGGACGAGCCGGCCTTCACCCAGCCCCGCATGTACGCCGCCATCGAGGCCCGGCGGTCGGTGCGCAAGCTCTACACCGAGGCGCTCATCAACCGGGGCGACATCACCCTGGAGGAGGCCGAGGCCGCCCTGGCCGATTTCCAGGCCCGCCTGGAGGGCGCCTTCGCCCAGACCCACTCCTCGGCGCCGCCCACCGCCGAAGCCGCGCCCGACTCCCCCGCCGAGGAACCGGCGCCGGCACAACAGGTCGACACCGGGGCGGCCCGGGAGGTGCTCGGCGAGGTGGTGTCGGCCCTGGTCGACATGCCCGAGGGTTTCCATCCCCACCCGAAGCTGGTGAAGATGCTCGAGGGCCGGCGCAAGAGCTTCGAGTCGGGGACGATGGACTGGGCCCTGGCCGAATCCCTCGCCTTCGGTTCTCTGGTCGTGGAGGGGACCCCGGTGCGCCTGTCCGGCCAGGACAGCCGCCGGGGCACGTTCTCCCAGCGCCACGCCGTGCTGGTCGACTACCAGACGGAGGAGGAGTACGTCCCCCTGTCCGTCCTCGGACGGGGCCGGGCCTCGTTCCGGATCTACGACTCGCTGCTGTCCGAGTTCGCCGCCCTCGGCTTCGACTACGGCTACTCGGTGGCCCACCCCGAGGCCCTGGTCCTGTGGGAGGCGCAGTTCGGCGACTTCGTCAACGGCGGCCAGACCATCATCGACCAGTTCCTGGTGGCCGCAGAGGACAAGTGGGGAACCCGCAGCGGCCTCACCCTGCTCCTGCCCCACGGCTTCGAGGGCCAGGGTCCGGAGCATTCCAGCGCCCGCCTGGAGCGCTTCCTGTCCGCCTGCGCGGAGGACAACATCCGGGTGGCCTACCCGACCACCGCGGCCCAGTACTTCCACCTGCTGCGCCGTCAGGGGCTGGCCCAGCCCCGCAAGCCGCTGGTGGTCATGACCCCCAAGCGCTACCTGCGGATGCCGGCGACCCGCTCGCCCGTCGACGAGGTCGCCGGCGGCCGCTTCGAGGAGGTGCTGGCCGACCCCGCCGAGCCCGCCGAGGTGCGCCGGGTCGTGCTGTGCACCGGCAAGGTGGCCCACGAGCTGCTCGAGCGGCGGGACAAGACCGGCGCGCCGGCGGCCGTCGTCCGCCTGGAGCAGCTCTACCCCTTCCCGGGCGAGGCGGTGCGGGCCGTCCTCGACTCCCACCCCGGTGCCGACCTGGTGTGGGCCCAGGAGGAACCCGAGAACATGGGCGCCTGGCGCTTCGTGCGGGGCCGGCTGCGCCGCCTGCTGGGCGAAGGCGCGGTGGTGCGCTACGTGGGCCGGGAAGAGAGCGGCAGCCCGGCCAGCGGCACCCAGACCATCCATGACGCCGAGCAGGACGACCTGCTCACCGCCGCCTTCGCCGGCCTGGACTGACCCGCCTCATCACCCGAGCTCGCCACCGGCTGTGTCGTGGCGGTGACAGAGCTAGTGCCGCCGTGGCCGGCGACCGCCGGGTCTCCTCTTCGTACCTTCGTCCCAGGAGAGCGAGAGGAGAGCCCGATGAGATGGCGACTGCCACTGCTCGGAGCCGTTCTGTGCTGGATGGTCGTAGTGCAGCCGGTGCAGGCGGATGCACCCCAGTCCGACGGGAACGGTTTTCTCATGATGGTCCACGCCACCTTCGAGCCGAATGCCAACGAGTCCACGGGGGTGTTCGTCCCGCCCGCCCCGGAGGGTCTGGCCGCCACCAGCCATGACGGGGACATCGTCTTCAACGTCATCCCCCACCGGATCGACGGCCGGCCGGCGATGGTCTCCGACCCCGTCCTGGAGATCACGGACCTCACCGGGGAGCACCGGATCCGGGTTCCCGCCAACGGAGTGTCCACCAGTCAGCGGGAGTGCGTCGAGGAGACGGCCTACGCCGGCTACGAGGGTCCCGTGGAGGCCTGCCGGGTGTTCCGGCTGCCGGCGTCCGCCTTCCAGACCATGCCGCTGGTGCACCTGGCGCTGTGGTTCGAGGACGGCGGCGGTCCGGGCGTGGAGGTGAACAACACCGCGGCGCACGGACTGCTCCATGGCCGCCAGCAGGGCGCCCCCGTGGATCTCGCCGACGTCGATGCCCGGTTGACGGGACGCTCAATCCCCTTCGCCGTCGAGGCGTTGTTCGACACGCCCTCGTGACGGGAACGGGCGGCGCCATGAGCTAGCTTCGCCGGCATGGCCAGGCCGTCCGCCGGTTACGCCATCACCCTCACCGTCGAGCTCGCCGACGCGCCGGGGACCTTCGGCCGGCTGGCGGTGGCTATCGGCGAGGCCGGGGGCGACATCGAGGCCGTCGACCTCATCGGCCACGAGGGCGACCTGGTCGTGCGGGAGATCACGGTCAAGTGCGGCGACGAGATCCACGGCGAACAGGTGGCCGCCGCCGTCGGGCAGCTGCCGGGGATCACCGTGCGGGAGGTGTCCGACCGGACCTTCGTCCTCCACCGGGGCGGGAAGATCGAGGTCATCTCCCGGGTCCCCCTGCGCAGCCGGGACGACTTGTCCATGGCCTACACCCCCGGTGTGGGCCGGGTCTCGGCCGCCATTGCCGCCGACCCAGAGCGGGTGTGGGAGCTGACCGGCAAGGGCAACGCCGTGGCCGTCCTCAGCAACGGGACGGCCGTCCTCGGGCTGGGAAACATCGGCCCGGAGGCGGCCATGCCGGTGATGGAGGGCAAGGCCGTCCTGTTCAAGGAGTTCGCCGGCATCGACGCCTACCCGGTGTGCGTGCGGGCCGACACCGCCGACGAGGTCGTGGCGGTGGCCAAAGCCATCGCCCCCGGCTTCGGCGGTATCAACCTGGAGGACATCGCCGCCCCCGACTGCTTCGAGATCGAGGAGCGGCTCCGGGTTGAGCTCGACATCCCCGTGTTCCACGACGACCAGCACGGCACGGCCATCGTCACCCTGGCCGCCATGATCAACGCGGCCCGGGCCACTGGCCGCGAGCTGTTCGACCTCCGGGTGGCGTTCCTGGGCGCCGGGGCGGCGGGCACGGCCTGCACCAAGCTCCTGCTGGCCGCTGGCGTCAAAGACGTGGTGGTGGTGGACCGCAGCGGCATCATCGGCCCGCACCGGGCCGCGGGCCTCACCGGCCAGAAGCTTTGGATCGCCGAGCACACCAACCGCAGCGGCCTGGAAGGCGGCCTGGAGGAGGCACTGGCCGGCGCCGACGCCTTCGTCGGGCTGTCCGGCCCCAACCTGGTGAAGCCCGAGTGGCTGGGTGCCATGGCCCCCCGGGCGATCGTCTTCGCCATGGCCAACCCGGTCCCCGAGGTCATGCCCGAGAACGTCCCCGCCAACGTGGCCGTGGTCGCCACCGGCCGCAGCGACTACCCCAACCAGATCAACAACGTGCTCGTCTTCCCCGGGGTCTTCCGCGGGCTCCTCGACGCCCGCGCCCGCACCGTGGACGAGACGACCGAGCTGGCCGCGGCCCGGGCCCTGGCCGACCTCATCACCCCCGAGGAGCTCTCCCCCGAGTACATCGTGCCTTCAGTGTTCGACCGGCGGGTGGCTCCGGCGGTGGGCGCCGCCGTCCGCGACGCCGTCACCGGCGCCTAGGAAATTCGCTCGCCGGCGACCCGCCGGCACGCCACACTGACCGCGCCCCGCCAGCCTGCCTGCTTTTGGTGACGGATTCGTCCACCCCTCGGCGATATGTGTCACCAAAAAGTCTGGAGCCCTCTTCTGCGCCGATGGGTGGACACCGGACGGCTCGTCACGCTTCATCCGGGGGTTCACGCCATTGCCGGCGCCCCCAGGAGTTGGGAGCAGTCCCTCATGGCGGCCCTCCTGGCCAGCGGTCCGGATGCCGTTGCCTCCCACCGCTCCGGGGCCCGGCTCTGGAAGCTGCTCGGAGGCGGTGACGACACCGTGGAGATCACTGTGCCTCGAGACCACCGCCCGCGACTCCAGGGGGTTGTGGTTCACCGCTCCAGGGATCTCGCCGCCGGCCACAGCACCGTTTGGCGCCGGCTGCCCGTCACCAAGCCGGCCCGGGTCATCGTCGATCTGGGCGCCGTGCTCCCGTCGGACACGGTCGAGGACGCCTTGGACCGGGCGTTGACGAAACACCTGATCACCATTGCCGGCGTTGAGTGGATGCTCAACGACGTCAGCCGGCAAGGACGCCACGGAGCCGGCGTGGCCGCCAGGATCCTGGATGGGCGGGCCCTGGGCCGGGCCCCGGCGGACGGGCAGCTGGAACCCCGGATGGCGCGGCTGCTGCGGAACGCCAAGCTGCCCCCGGCCGTCTACCACCACGTCGTGCGGGATTCGAACGGCCGCTTCCTGGCCGAGGTCGACTTCGCCTACCCGGAGCTGAAGCTGGCCATCGAGGTCGACGGGTTCGAGGTTCACGGCACGCCGCGGGCCATGGGGAAAGACTTCGTCCGCCAGAACGGCCTCGTTCCTTACCGGTGGCTCGTGCTGCGCTTCACCTGGGACCAGGTCGTCAACCAACCGGACTACGTCGCTACGGGGATCGGCGCATCCCTGTCGGCGCTGGCCGCCTAGTAGGCGCCGGTTAGCTCGGACGGCTCCAGGTCAAACTGGGTGAGGACAGCTCCGTGGCGCAGCGCCACGACGTGGAGGTCGACGTGCCGGTGCCCTGCATGTCGACCTTGTTCTGGATGATCAGCGGGGTCGGCTCCGTGAACGTCTCGTCGACGACGGTCAGGTCGATCGGTGCCTCCTCGATGGCCATGTGCAGCAGGAAGTGGGCCGGGAAGCTGTGGATCAGCTCCCGGGGGCCGCTGGCGCCCTCGAAATGCAGCGTTAACGTGACCACGTTCATCCCGTCGAAATCCTGCACGGGCACCCGGTAGACGCTGCAGGCCTCCACCGGGCCTTCGTGGCCCGCCCAGGTCGTCTCCGCATGGCAGATCCTCTGCGGGTCGGCGGGGAGGTTGGGTTCGAGCAGCATCCTCCGGTCGCCACCGACCTGGGTCACCTCCAGGCGCGGGTTGCGGACCACGACCGGATACACGTTGGACGCCAGGTAGGGAATGGCATGAAAGACGATGGAGTCCCCGTCGCGCGTTGCCCCCGCCGCCCCTGAGGCGTACGTCGTACCGGTGATCGCCTGGTCGATCTGGACATTGCCGCTCTCGGCGTCGTCCACGACCTGAAGGCTGTGGGGCTCGAAAGTCGAGTGGATCATGAGGACGTAGCTGTCGCCGGGGGGCGGGGGCGAACCACCGGAGCTCGGCGTGGTCTCGACGGCCGCCGCCGGCGTGGGCGTCAAGCCCAGGAGTGCGAATCCGACGACGATCATGACGGCGGTACGGAAACTCGCGACTCCGCTGCGGTGTTTCACCATGTCGGCTCCCCCCCAGGTCTGATCGAGCCTAGCCCGTACTGGAAAAAGAGCCCAGAGGGCCTACCGGGGCTGCTCCTCGTACCGGCGTTCCTGACGGGCACCCGTCGCCCGGGATGAGCGCAGGGAGCGCCAGCCGATCCGGCCGATGGCCACGGCGAAGGCGATGGAGACGAGGGCGAGGATGCCGTGGACGACCTTGAAGCCGGCGGACTCGTCCTGGCCGGCCATGATCACGAGGCGGCTGATCCAGACGTAGAGGGTCCAGGCGGCGGCGGCCAGGAGGATCTTGGATTCGCGTTTCGTCATCCGAGGGCGGCCAGGGCGGACATGGCCGCTTCCACCGCCGCTGGCGAGGCGGCCGTCATGGGCAGGCGGAGGCTCGCCGTGGGGATGCGGCCCTGGGCGTGGAGCACACCCTTGATGACGGCCGGGTTCGGCTCGGCGAAGAGGCGCTTGACCAGCGGCAGCAGCGCCTCGGCGGTGCGCCGGCCCTCCTCCAGCTTCCCGGCCAGGCCGCACTCGATCATGGCCACGAACCGGTCGGTGGCCACGTTGGCCGACGCCGCGATGGTGCCGGCACCGCCCATGAGCACCGTCGGGTACAGGTAGGCGTCGTCGCCGCCGAGGACGGCGAACCCTTCCGGGGCGCCGGCCAGGACCTCGAGGGTGTCCATGTCGATGCCGCCCACCGCCTGCTTGACGGCGGCGATGTTGGGCATGACCGCCAGCTGCAGCAGGGAGGCGGCGCCCAGCGCCCGGCCGGTGCGGTAGGGAATGTTGTAGACGACGAGGGGGACGGGACTGGCCCGGGCGATGACCTGGAAGTGCTCCACGATCCCGGCCTCGGTCGGCCGCACGTAATAGGGCACCACGCACAGGGCGGCCACGCAGGCGGGCACCCCGGCCAGCGCCTCGACGGCGGCCACCGAGGCGGTGGTGTTGTTGGTCCCCGCCCCCACGATGAGTTGCGCTCCCCGGGCCTCGCACACGGCGGCGCAGGTGAGGATGACGCCCCGCTTCTCGTCGGAGGTCAGGGCAGAGGACTCGCCCGTGGTCCCCAGGGCCACGATCCCCGCCGCCCCGGCGTCGAGGTAACCCTCCACCAGCTGCTCCAGGGCGGAGAGCGCCACCGATCCGTCGGCCGCGAACGGGGTGACGACGGCCACGTAGACGCCGCGCAGTTCGAGGTCACTCGCCATGTCCCCAGGGTACTCACCCCAGAAGCTGACGGGCCCGCTCGAAAACGGCGTCCAGCATGGGCTCGGTGAGCTTGCCGGTGAAGGTGTTCTGCTGCGACACGTGGTACGAGCAGATGATCGTCGGGCCTGTCGTGGCCACCTCGACCCCGTGGCCGAAGCGGGGCCGGGGCGTGGGCAGGGACACGCCGGCGGCCCGCAGCGCCCGCCAGGCCGCCTCGTAGCCGAAGGACCCGAGAACCACCACGACCGCCGGCGCCAGGACCGTCAGCTCCCGGACCAGGTAGGGGCCGCAGGTGTCGCGCTCGGCGGGCGTGGGCTTGTTGTCGGGTGGGGCGCAGCGCACGGCGGCCGTGACCCAGGCGTCGATCAGCCGGAGACCGTCATCGGCGGACACCGAGGTGGGCTGGTTGGCGAAGCCGGCCCGCCACATGGCCCGGTAGAGCCAGTCGCCCGACCGGTCGCCGGTGAAGACGCGCCCGGTGCGGTTCCCGCCGTGCGCGGCGGGAGCCAGGCCCACCACCACCAGCCGGGCGGTTGGGTCGCCGAAGCCGGGAACGGGCCGGGCCCAGTAGGTCTGGCCGGCGTAGGCGGCGCGGGGGCTGGCCGCCACGGCCTCGCGCCAGGCCACCAGGCGGGGGCAGGCCCGGCACTCCACCACCTCGGCGGTGACCTCGGCCAGGACCGTCAAGCGCTGGGGGCGGGGGTGGAGCTGGCCGTGCCGGGCGCCGGGGGCGGCTCGATCCCGGCCTCCTCGAAGGCGACCCGGAGCAGCCGCCTCATGCGCCGCTCCGTGTCTCGCAGCTTGCCGGCCGGCACCTTGGCCACCACCCGCACGAGGTACTGCGTGTCCAGGAAGGCCTCGACGCCCAGCACCATCGGCTTGTCGACGAGGATCTCGGCCAGCTCGGAATCCTCCTCCAGCCGGTCGCAGTAGCTCTCCAGGACCCGGACGGCCTCCTCCACCGGGGTGGCGTAACCCACGCCGGCGTCGACCTGGGCCCGCGACCATCCCTTCGACCTGTTGGTCACCACCCGGATCTCGCCCGACGGCACGATGTGCATGTCGCCGGAGGGGTTCCGCAGGGTGGTGGTGCGGAGCGTGACCCGCTCCACCACGCCGGTGATGTTCGCGCCGGCCACCCCGGGCAGCTCGATGGTCTCCCCAATGGTGTACTGGCCCTCCGCCAGCAGGAAGAGGCCGTTGAGCAGGTCCTTGACCATGGTCTGGGCCCCGAAGCCGAAGGCGAAGCCGAGCACCCCGGCGGAGGCCAGGAGCGCCCCGGTGTTGACGCCGACCACCGACAGGGCACCCATCACCCCGAGCCCCACCACCACGGCCACGGCCAGGTAGTTGAGGACGTCGAAGAGGGCCTGGAGCCGGGCCGGATCGGCGCCGCCCCGGGCGGCCAGGCCCGAGGACTCCAGGCGGCGCTTCAGCCGGTAGAGCACGATCCGCACGAGCCGGATGGCCACCACCGTGCCGAGCACGATCAGGACGAGGCGCAGACCCTCGTCGCGGGCGAAGCGATCCAACGCGTCGCCGATGCGGCCCAGTGACGTTTCGGCCAGGACCATTGTCGCCCAGGTTAACGGCGGGCGGGCGGGTGGCCGGGGACTGCCGGGCCGGCCGGGGGCCGGGGACTGGCCGGGTGGAGCGCAGGTGGCGATACTGGCTCCGTGCGCTGGGCCATTTGCCCCAATTGCGAAGCACCCCTGTCCGAGGTGGCTTCCGGCTGCGCAGAGTGCGGCGCCGACTTGAGCGGGACGCTCCTGGTACTGGAGAACGGGCCGGTGGCGGCCGCCCGCCGGCGCGCCAACTCCGCCCCGTCCCGGCGGGTGGGCCGGCTGGGGCTGGTGGCCGCCGTGGCCGTGGTCGCCTTCCTGGTGGGAGGGGCAGTGGCCGGGCCCCGAGGGGTGGAACGGACCTTCGACCGCCCGGCGCGCCCGCCGGTGCGCACCGACCCGCCCGACGCCATTCCCGCCGGCTGGAGGTGGAAGCCCACCGGTCCCCTGCCCGGCCGCCATGGCAACGTGGCCGTCTGGACGGGGTCCGAGGTCGTGCTGTGGGGCGGCGAGCGGCCCGGCCGCGCCCCTCAGGGCGCGGCCTACGACCCGGAACGGGATACCTGGCGGCGGCTGGCCCGCTCCCCGCTGGAGAACCGCAGCGGCGCGGCGGCGGCCTGGAGCGGCACCGAGGTCCTGATCTGGGGCGGCATCAACGGGGGCGGGCTGCTCGACGACGGCGCCGCCTACGACCCCGCCACCGACCGCTGGCGGGCCCTGGCTCATTCCCCGCTCAGCGGGCGCATCCCCCTGGCTTTCGCCTGGACCGGGCGGGAGATGGTGGTGATGGGCTCTCGGGCCTACGGCCGGACCGTGGGCGTCAACGACACCGCCGCCTACGACCCCGCCACCGACACCTGGCGGTCCCTCGGCTGGGTTCCCGTCACCATCAACGAGGGCACCGGGGTGTGGACAGGCCAAGAACTCGTCGTCTACGGCGGCCTGCTCGACCGCACCCGCCGGCCCAAGACCCCCGGCGACCAGGCCATCGGTGCCGCCCTCGACCCCACCGCCGGCACGTGGCGAACCCTGCCCCCAGCCCCGCTGTCCAGCCAGGCCGTCGCCCTGGCCTGGGACGGGGAGCGGGTGGTGGCCTGGGACTGGGAGCTGGTGGCCGCCGCCCTCGACCCCACCACCGATCGCTGGAGTGACCTTCCCGGCCTGCCCCTGGAGCGGCGCGACTGCCTGCCCGCGGGCGTGGCCGCGGGCAGCGTGGTCTTCGCCCAGCACTGCGGTCAGGCCGCGGTGCTGGAACGGGGACGGCCGCGGTGGCGGGTCGTCCCCGCCCCCCGGGGAGCGTGGGGGGCGCCGATCTTCACCGGCGACGAGCTCGTGCTGTGGCTGGGACCGTCGGGCCGGCCCCATGACGGGACCTGGCTGCGGCGTCTGGCCTGAAGCCGCCCTGGATGCGCGCCCTCCTCATCGTCAACGCCGCCGCGTCGTCGGTCACGCCGCGGGCCTGGGTGGTGATCCACAAGGCTCTGGCCGCCGACTTCGAGGTCACCCTGGCCGAGACAAGCCGGCGCGGCCACGCCGAGCGCCTGGCCCGGGGTGCGGCCCACGACGGCACCGACGTCGTCGTGGTGCTGGGGGGTGACGGCACCCTCAACGAGGCGGCCAACGGCCTGGCCGGGTCCGACACCGCCCTCGCTCCCCTGCCCGGCGGGTCGACCAACGTGTTCGCCCGCACCATCGGCGTGTCCAAGGACCCGATGGAGGCCACCGGCCAGCTCCTGGCGTCCCTGCACCGGCAGAGTCACCGTCGCATCGGCCTCGGGGCGGTCAACGGACGGCGGTTCCTGTTCCATGCCGGACTCGGCTTCGACGCCGCCGTGGTCGCCCAGGTGGAGAAGCGCAGCGAGCTCAAGCGCTACGCCGGCCACCCGCTGTTCGTGGCCAGCGCCTTCCTCACCTGGTTCCGCCACTACGACCACAGCCGGCCCCGGTTCTCCGTCGAGATTCCCGGGGGAGGGGGTGTCCCCGAAGGCGAGGTGGAGGTCATCGGGGGCTGCTACTTCGCCATCGTGTCCAAGACGAGCCCCTACACCTTCCTGGGCCCCCGGCCGGTGGTGGTGGCCCCCGAAGCCGGGCTGGACACCCCGCTGTCCCTCACCGCCTTCCGCACCCTGCGCTTCACCCCGGTGATGGGCGCGGTGGTCTCGGCGGTGACGTCCACGTCGGGCGCCGGCGTGCGTCGCAACCCCCGCATCGTGAGCCGGTCGGGCCTGGAGCGCTTCAGCGTCATCGGCCCCGAGCCCTTCCCCTACCAGGTCGACGGCGACCACCTGGGCGAGGTGGAACGCCTCGACTTCACCTACGAACCGGCTGCACTGCGCCTCGTGTTGCCGTAGCCGGCTAACGATCGATGCGGGGCTGGGCCGCCACCGGGACCCGCAGGTGCACCCAGGTGCCCCCGTCGCCCCCGTCGCTCTTCATGGTGATGGACCCGTTGAGCTCGGTCTGGATGAGGGTCCGCACGATTGACAGGCCGAGGCCGCTGGAGTTCTCGGGGGAGAAGTCGGCAGGCAAGCCCACGCCGTTGTCCCGCACGTCGATGACCGCCTCGCCACCCTCCCGGGCCACCCGCACGGTCACCGACCCTTCCTTGCCCTTTCGGTCGTAGCCCTCGGGGAAGCCGTGCTCCACCGCGTTCTGCAGCAACTCGGTGAGGACCACGGCCAGGGGGGTGGCCACCTCGGCGGGGAGATCGCCGGGGTCACCCTCGACGTAGAAGCGGACCCGGCGCTCGGGAGCGACCAGCCCGTCCTCCACCACCCGGACCAAGGGGCGGATCACGTCGCCGAAGGGGACGGTGTTGCCGGCCTCGTAGGCCAGGGTCTCGTGCACCAGGGCGATGGAACGGATGCGCCGCACCGACTCGTTGATGGCCTGCTTGGCCTCCGGAGAGGAGAGGCGCCGGCCCTGGAGGCGCAGCAGGGAGGCGATGGTCTGCAGGTTGTTCTTCACCCGGTGGTGGATCTCGCGGATGGTGGCGTCCTTGGACAGCAGCAGCCGGTCCCGGCGGCGCAGCTCGGAGACGTCCCGCATGAGCATGAGGGCGCCGGTGGGCACCCCCTCCTCCAGCATCGGGATGACCCGCACCATCATGGACGTGTCACCCCACTCCAGCTCC
Organism: uncultured Actinomycetes bacterium; assembly: GCA_963789165.1. Lineage (GTDB taxonomy): Bacteria > Actinomycetota > Acidimicrobiia > IMCC26256 > BP-133 > CAWBJP01. The sequence continues at coordinate 82,594 of CAWBJP010000002.1, read as the reverse complement.
TCGGTGACCGGGGCCCGGGCGGAAAAGGCAGTGCGCAGCGCCTCGTCGTCGAGGCCGATGCCGGAGAGCCGCTCGCCCTGGGTATTGGCGTGGACACCCATACGGTGCATGGAGGACACGGCGTTGGGGCTGGCGTAGCGGACGGTGGCCTCGGCGTCGAGGAACAGCACCCCGTCCCCGACCCGGGGGGCGTCTTCGGGAGTGGCCGAGTCGCCCCGGAAGGGGAAGGTGCCCTGGTGGATCATGCGGGCGAAGCGGTCGAAGATGTCGAAGTAGACCCGCTCCAGCTCCCCGGGGCGCCGGCCGGTGGTGGTGGCCGCCTCCCGGGTGAGGAGGGCGACGATATGGCCCCGGTGGCGGATGGGGATGGCCTGGACGTTGGCCCGATCGGTGCTCTGGCCGAGCACGGGGGCGTCGCCCACCCCGATTTCACCCAGGCGCCACACCCGGGCGATGAGCGGCCGCTCCACCTCGTCGATGACGGTGCCGACCATGTCGTCGCGGTACAGGGTCTGATCGGTGGTGGGCCGGACCTGGGCCAGGATCACAAACCGGTGGCCCTCCTCGCCGGCCATGGGGGCGAGCAGGAGAAGGTCGGCGAAGCACAGGTCGGCCAGCATCCCCCAGGAGGCGGTGAGGCGCTGGAGATGAGCCAGGTCGTCGCCGGCCAGGCGGGTGTGGGAACGGGCCAGCTCGTAGAGGGAGGCCATTCGGTCCTAGTGCCTAGCTGCGACGGGATCTGTGATGGTCGAGCACCACCGGCAAGGTTAGAGGCTGCGGGCAGAACGGCGGCGCTTGGCGAACGCGGCCAGTTCCGTATACCCGGCGGCGTCGAGGAGGGAACGGAGCCGCTCGGTGCCGTCGGCCACCAGGGCGAGCTCGTGGGCGTCGGAAGCGGTGGTGACGGGCACCCCGGCCGCCCGGAAACGGGCCAGCAGCCCGGGGGCGGGGTAGGCCTCCCCTACCGGCTTGCGCCACCCGGCGCTGTTCAACTCGGCGGCCACATCGTTGTCGGCCGCGGCTTTGGCCAGCCTGTCCCACCACGGCGCGGGGTCCCCGGCGGGCCGGACGCCGCTCACCTTGGCCAGGTCGGGGTGGGCCAGCACGTCGGTGGTGCGGGTGTTGGCCAGCTCCTCGATGGCGCCGGTGTAGGCGTCCCAGACCGCTTCCGCCTCCCGGGCCTCCCACTGGCGGTCGACGGCCGGCTCGCCGAGCTGGTCGAAGCCCCACGATCCCAGCCAGTGCACGGATCCGAGCAGGAGGTCGAAGGGGTATCCGGCCAGGAGGCCGGCGACCTCGTCCATGCGCCCCGGGTACCAGTCGACCTCGAGGCCGAGCAGGATCCGGGCCCGGGGCCGCTCACCGGTACCGGCGCCGGGCGGCTCCGCGGCCGCCTCGAGCACGGCGGCGGCGTAGGCGTCGAGGTCGCCGGTGGCATGGGCGGCCCAGTAGGCCGCGGTCTGGTCTCGCAGCACTCCGTCGGGGTCTGCATCCCACCAGCCGCCCAGCAGCCGGTCGGCCTGGCGGAAGCGGAAGAGGTGCTCGGTGATGCAGATCTCACTGACACCCCGGGCGGCGGCCGCCTCGGCGTAGGCCCGGACCGCCGCCGCCGTGTAGGGGCCGTCCTCGCCGTGGCGCAGCAGGTGGAGGTGGTAGTCGAACATGGGCCGGGCGCTCTAGGCGCCGGCGGGGAGGCGTCGCTCGGCCCGCTCGACGCAGTCGGCCACCAGCGCCGGGAGGTCGTAGAGAGCCTCGGCGGCATCGAGGTCGGCGGTGCTGGCGTGGGTGGCCGGCTCCCGGGGTTCGAAGAGGGTGCAGCAGTCCTGGTGGGCTTCGGCCGAGATCTCGTAGGTGCCGATGCGCCGGGCCTCGTCGATGATCTCCACCTTGTCGGTGCCCACCAGGGGCCGCAGCAGCGGGAGGGTGGCCACGGCTCCGACGGCGGCCATGTTCTCCAGCGTCTGGGAGGCGACCTGGCCGAGGCTCTCGCCGGTGACGACCCCGAGCGCGCCGTGCTGGGCGCCGATGGTCTCGGCCACCCGGAGCATGAGGCGCCGGTAGAGCAGCACCCGGAGCGGGGAGGGGGCCGACAGGGTGATCTCCCGCTGGGCCTCGCCCATGGGTACCGACCACCAGGGCCGGCGGTAGCCCCAGCGGCCCAGCACCTCCACCAGCGCCTCCACCTTGCGCTCCGACGACCGGTCGGTGAAGGGCATGCCGTGGAAATGGACGGCGACCGGGTCGGCCCCCCGGCGCATCAACCGCCACGTCGCCACCGGCGAGTCGATCCCGGCGGAGAGGAGGGTGACCACCGTGCCCGCTGTACCCACCGGCAGCCCGCCGGGACCGGGGAACTTCTCGGCCGAGATGTAGGCCCGGTCATGGACGATCTCGATGCGGACGGACACGTCCGGGTGGGACAGGTCGACCCGCTTGTCGAGTCGGGTGCGAATGGCGTCGCCCACCAGCTCGTTGACCTCCTGGGAGGTCTGGGGGAAGGGGGTGCGGGCCCGGCGGGCCCGGACCTCGAAGGTCTCGAAGGGGTGGGCGGCGTCGGCGTCGCCGGCCACTTCGACGGCGCGTTCCACGATGGTGTCGAGGTCGGCGGGGGCAAGGCGGACGGGCGACACGTTGGCCACGCCGAACACGCGGCCGGCCCGCTCCAGAGCGTCCGGCTTGGGGTCGAGCACCTCGACCCGGCCGCTGACCAGGCGGATGCGACCGGCCGAGTCGCCCAGGGCCCGCTCCAGGTTGTGCTTCAAGGCGCGTTCGAAGCGGGGACGGTTGCGGCCCTTCAAGCCGATCTCGTGGTAGTGGAGGAGGAGCAGGTCGGGGTTCACGCTTCGAGCCCGGCCAGAACCTCGTCGGTGGTGGCGACCCGCACTCCGCACTGCCTCCAGTCGGCCAGCAGATCGTCGCCCCGTTCCTTGTCGATGGCGGCGACGGCATCTTCCACGACGACGATCTCGAAGCCGGCATCGAGGGCGAGCATGCCCTCCACCGCATAGCGGTCGCAGACGTCGAGGGCGACGCCGTAGACGACCACCCGGTCGGGCTGGAGGGTCCGGAGGAGCCGGGCCGCGGCCGGGTTGGAGAACACATCGAACCGCTTCTTGTGCAGCACCACCTCGGAGGCTGCGGCGACGGCCGCCTCGTCGTAGCCGGCCCCGTCCCAGGCAATCTCGACGGCGTCGCCGGCGGCGGCCGTCTCGGGGACCCGGGCGGCGCCAGCCGTGTGGCGGAGGCAGTGGGGCGGGAAGGTGTCCACGAAGTCGGCGCCGGTCTCGGCGATCTCGGGGTCGGCCAGCTCGTGGTCGTCGGCGGTGTGGACGATGGTGAGCCCCGCGGCCCGGGCGCCGGCCGTCAGACGGGCCAGGTACGGGCGCAGAGCTTCGGCCCCGGGGACGGGCAGCGAGCCCTCCGGCGACATGAAGTCAAGCTGCGTGTCGACGTCCCAGAACAACGTTTGTCCCGTCATGTCCTTTTATTCTCGCACCCCCTCAAGAATTGCCCGGACCGGTCCGATACCCCTGGTGGGAGCAACAATTCGAAAGGACGCTGAGATGCGAGTCGTGGTCTGGGGACAAGGCGTGATGGAGAGCAGGATGCTCTGGGAGCAGGCGCAGGCCACCGAAGAGGCGGCCCACCTGGCCGAGACCCTCTCGCTCGCCTGGGACGACGTTGATGGTCCGCTGCGCTGGGCCGTCGAGGTCGAGTGCCCCGAGCCCGACGACGTGCTGCGCCTGGTCGAGGAGACCTCGGGTGACGACGCCGTTCTCGGCTGGTCCCCCGCCCCCCGTGACGTCCCCGCCGACTGGTTCATGGTCGACGAGGAAGAGGAGAACACCTCGCTGGAGTGGTAAAGAGTCAGGCATGCACCCCCGTGCTGTGCCTCTGGCTCTTCGCCTGGCGGCTCATCGCAACGTCGGCGGGGGCCCCTGCCCCACCTCCCGGCGCCACTGGCGTGGCGCCCTGCCTCTGGCTCTTCGCCTGGCGGCTCATCGCAACGTCGGCGGGGGCCCCTGCCCCACCTCCCGGCGCCACTGGCGTGGCGCCCTGCCTCTCGTCGCCATCCTGACTCTCGTCCCCGTCGCCTGCGGCGGAGACAGCTCGCCCGGCGAGGAAGCCGCCCGTGGGGCCTGTCGGGGCATCACCCCGGCCGACCTGGAACCGAACGTCGACCGGCTCGACTTCCTGCGGGAGACGGAACAGCTGGCCGCCCAGGCGGCCAACGAGGACCCCCGCTACGACGCCCTGTACGACGCCCGGCGGGACCTGCGTGCGTACACCGAAGCCCGTGACTCCAAGGCCGCCCTCAAAGCCGGCCTCCTGGTGGTCAAGGAGTGCAACAAGGTCAACGCCGGCTGACCCGGTCGCACCTACTCGCGCCGAGCCGGGCGCGATTCGTGCCCTGATAGGGCACCAATCGCGACCACCTCCGCTTCAGCCGACGAAAGATCTCACAGCACCGGATCTGCAGCCGATGGAGCGATGTGAACAATTCGTCGCTCATCGCCGCAGGTTGGTTGAGGATGGATCGACGCATCAGTCGGTTCCGTCGCCGCAGCGCGGACGAGCGGGGTGCAGCCCTCGTCGAGTTTGCCCTGGTCCTGCCCCTTGTCGTCGCGATGACGTTCGGGATGATGACCTCGGCCATGGCCTACAACCACCAGCTGGACCTGACCCACGCCGCCCGCGAGGGCGCCCGGTACGGGTCCACCCTGCCGCTCACCCAGTGCAGCGGCTCGCCGAATCCTTGTGGCGGGACCACCACGTGGGCGCAACTCGTCCGGTCCGTCGTCGTCCAGCGCGCCGCCGGCGCCGTAACCGCCGCCGACGTCTGCGTGGCCCTGGTTCAAGGGAGCAGCGCCACGGTGAAAACGCCCACCACGAGCTACTCGACGAGCGGAGCCGTCTGCTTCCCCGAGAGCAGCGGCGACTCCGGCAACCGGGTCCAGGTCCGGATCACCAGGAGCGGCGACGCCATCGACGGCGTCTTCTTCCGGATCCCGATCACCCTTACCAGTGAGGCGACAGGGAAGTTCGAGGGGTGAGACGAACTGTGACGTCCCTGCTGCGCATCAGCGCCGACGACGAGACCGGAGCGGTGTTCGTTCTCTTCGCCATCCTGATGACGGTCATGATGGGCCTGGCCGGCATCGTCGTCGACCTCGGTCTGCAACGCGTGACTGGCCGCGAAGCCCAGTCCATCGCCGACATGGCGAGCTTGGGAAGCGGCAAGAGCCTGAGCAACGGCAACCCCGCCGCCGCCTGCCAGGACGCGATCACCTACGTGAACACCAACGCCCGGGACCTGTCACCCAAGATCACGGCCTCGGCCTTCTGTTCGCAGGGGGGTAACAACGTGGCCGCCACCAACTGCTCAGTTTCGGGTGGGTCCACCCAGGCCAAGCCGTCGACGACCGTGGGTCGCTACACCGTGACGGTGGTGTATCCCGTCCTGGCCAGCGACATCACGGACCCGCACTACAGCGGAGCCGGCACCAACGACGGTGCGAGCGCCTGCAAACGCATGGGCGTCAAGGTGTCGATCAGGAACAAGACGACGTTCGGCGCCATCTACGGTTCGTCGAGTCTCGAAACGAGCCGGATGGCGGTGGTCAAGGCGTCGACCTCGGGTCAGAAGGCGGTCCCCGCGCTCTGGCTCCTCGACCCGTTCGGCTGCCCGGCGCTGTCCGTGTCCGGTGCGGCCACCTCGGTCACCGTCGGGACGACCATCCCGCTGGTACCCGGCCTCATCACCATCGACTCCAACGGCACGACCTGTGGCGGCAGCCAGACCGCTCTCGACGTCCCCAGCGGCCTGCTCAGAGCAGTTCCGGCGACCGGCTCCGACCCCGGGGTCATTTCGCTCTTCGCGGCGGGAGCGGCGTCCTGCAGCGGATATTCCTGCGACCCGAGTGACCTGGCCGGCACTCTCCCCCGGGTCAGCCCCCAGCCCATCCAGACGCCGGAACGAGCCACCCGGGCTCCCGTCGACTGGCGGTTCAACTGCAAGAGCACCTATCCCGCCTATCACACCATCGCCGTGGACGGCTGTCCGTACACGACGCCCCCCTACATCGACAACCTGACCAGCGCCGTCGGCAACAGTGTCGGGGCGGCACCGAACAGCACCTTCCAGGCGTGGTCGCCCACCTACTCCTGCAACCCGACCGGGACGATCACCGTTGCCGGCAACTGGTGGGTGAACTGCCCGACGAACTTCTCGATCGGAACAGGCACGAACGTCACCTTCGCCGGGGGCAACGTCGTCTTCGACGGGAACATCAAGATGACGGGCGGTTCCCTCAAGTTCAACACCGCCAACCCGCTCTCGACCCTGCCCAGCGCCTGTGTCCCGCCCGCAGTCAGCACCCTCACGTTGTGCATCTCTTCGTCAAGTGCGAGCGCGGCATTCGTGTACATGCGCAACGGCGAGATGAACATCACGGGTGGGGCTCTCAACTTCAACAAGGTCTTCGTCTACCAGCGGGCCGGCGCCGTGAAGGACACCGGCGGCGGCGCTCCGACATGGACTCCCCCGGCTGCAGGACCCTTCACGGGCCTCTCGCTGTGGTCGGAGATCAGCGACGTCTTCACCATCAACGGCGGTGTCGGGCTCCAACTGGGCGGTGTGTTCTTCACCCCCGAGGCGAACCCGTTCAAGATCACCGGTGGCGGGGGCGTGACCCAGCAGTCGGCCCAGTTCATCTCCTACCACCTCGACCTCTCCGGTGGCGGGAGCCTCAACATGTCGCCCGATCTCAGCACGGCGGTACCGATTCCCGCCAAGGCGGGGGTTCTCATCCGCTGAGCCTGGGGCGGCGGCGTCAGCCCACCAGTTCCCGGAGGGCGATGGCGTCGCCCGGGCCGTCCGGCGACCCTTCGTGCTTGAGGTAGCAGTACACATCCGCCCCCGCCTCGAGGGCGCCCCCGATGGCGTTCCCCCATCCGGCCAGCGCCGACGGTTCATAACCGGCGCGCCGGAGCCGCACATAGGCGAAGCCAGGGGTGTTGAGCACGAAGCGGCCTTCCCGCTCCTCGGTGTCGGACACGCACCACGCCACCCCGGCGCCGGCCAGCTTGTCCCGCACCTCGTCGGTGTCGAAGCTCTCGTGGCGAAACTCCATGGCGAAGCGCTGCGGCCGCCCGGCCAGCCCGGCCAGGAACTCTTCGAGCACGGCCGGGTCGTACTTGAGGTTGGGCGGGCACTGGACCAGCACCGGCCCGAGCCGGTTCCCCAACGGCGCCACCACCTCCAGAAAGGTCGTCAGCCGCTCGGCGGCCATGCCCGCCAGGCGGGCGAAGTGGGTGACGCCCATCGGCGCCTTGCAGGCGAAGGTGAACCCCTCGGGCGTGCTCGCCATCCAGTTCTCCAGCGTGGCTGCCGACGGGGTACGCCGGAAGGTGTAGTTCACTTCCACGCTCGGGAACGTCCCCGCGTAATGCGCCAGCATCCCCCCCGCCTTGGTGCCGCTCGGATAGAAGGGCCCGACCCACTCCTTGTAGGCGAACCCCGACGTCCCCACCAGCAACCGCCCGCGGGCCATGGCGCCAACCCTAATCGGGGGGGCGCTTTCGTTCTGGTGACATGGATTGGCCCAGAACGGCCACTGGGCGTCACCAGATCCGAACGCGGCGGCCCGGTTGGCGCGTCAGGCGGTGGAGGCGGCTTCGGTGGCCAGGAACCAGGACTGGGCGCCGGGGGCCCATTCGTCGTGGCGGCGGAGGAAGAGCTCACGCGCCCGGCGTCCCGGCCACGTGGCCGGCAGCAGGGTGTCGGGGAGGCCGGGGTCGAGGAAGGGGAAGCGGCGCCATTCGTGGACGAGGCGGGTCTGGGCCTGGAACACCTCCTCGTCGCCGACCGGCTGGGCCCGGCCGAAGTCGGCCAGGAAGGTCTCGTAGCGGCGTTCGAGGTCGGCCAGGTCCCAGGCCCGGGCCACGAGGGCGGACTCGTCGCCCACCTGGGCGTGGCGGCCCACGAAGGACGTGGCCTGCACGGCGCCGCCCAGTGATTCCACCACCCGCTTGGCCTCCTCCTCCCGGCCGGCGTCGGGGCACACCCACACCCCCTGGCCCAGCGGCCCGAACCCGGCCCAGGCCAGCCCGGTGCGCAGCTTGTGGCGCAGGTGGCGCTGCTCCTCCCGGACGCTGGCCACCACCACCAGCCATTGCCCGTCCCAGTCGACCCGGCCGGCGCCGAAGGAGTAGATGCGCCGGGCGCCGGTGGCCAGCAGCTCGGAGGTCTCGGGGCTCAACCCGAACCGGACCCGCCGGCCGTGGCGTTCGCTCACCAGCCAACCCTCGGTGGCACTGCGCAACAGCGCCTGGCGGGCCGCCTTCTCCCGGACGCCGAGGGTGCCGAGCGCCTCGACCAGCGTGCCCGTCCATGTCGACGCCCGGCGGGGCGCCACGTACTCGCCCAGCACAGTCAGCAGCAACGAACGGGCGTGGCTGCCGTGGCTGCCGTTCCCTCGCCCGTCCGTCGCTGCCATCTCGGACCGGCCTCCTACAGCCGGACGTACTCGAAGTCGACGGGCTTCCCGTGGACACCCGCCCCCGGTGGGGCGACCCAACCCGCCATCTTCCCGGCTTCGTGGACGCCGGACATGAGCGACGCCACGTGGTCCTTGTCCTTGTCCGTGGGCAACCACCTGGCCACATTGGCGTCCCAATGCTCCTGGTCCACCAGCTGGCCGTCGGGGGTCACCTTGTGGCCGGCGAAGGTGCCCACCTGGCGGTGGAAACCCCGGTGGGGCAGGCGCAACTCGAAGTCGACACCCGCCTCCCGCAAGCTCCGGTTCCAGCGCGCCACCCCCTTGGCGCAGTCGTCCACGTAGTCGTCGCGCAGCCCCTCGTTGAGCGCCAGCAGGGCCTTCACCTCGGACTCGACGATCTTGCCGTCCTTGACCTCGGTGACCAGCTGGGTGGTCGACTCCAGGCGGTGGTCGTCGTCCCGGGTCGCCTCCTGGAAGCGACCCTTCAGACCCGCGGTGTAGTAGTTCGCCACGTTGGTGGAGGTTTCCCCGCCGAAGAGGTCGATGGACACCGAGTAGTGGAAGTTCAGGTAGCGCTGGAGCATCTCCAGGCTGATGCCGCCGTGGAGGGCCACGTCGTCGGTGTCGTGCTCCTTCATGAGCTCCGCGGTGCGCTGCACCACCCGGCCGATGCCGGTGGTCCCCACGAACATGTGGTGCGCCTCCTCCTTGAGCATGAACTGGCAGGTGCGGGCCAGGGGATCGAAGCCGCTCTCGGCCAGCGCGGAGAGCTGGAAGCGCCCGTCCCGGTCGGTGAAGTAGGTGAACATGAAGAGCGAGAGCCAGTCCGGGGTGTCCTCGTTGAAGGCGCCCAGGATCCTCGGCTTGTCGTCGTCGCCGGAGCGCCGCTCCAGCATTGACTCGGCCTCGTCCCGGCCGTCGCGGCCGAAGTGGGCGTGCAGCAGGTAGACCATGGCCCACAGGTGGCGGCCCTCCTCCACGTTGATCTGGAAGAGGTTGCGCAAGTCGTAGAGGCTGGGGGCGGTGGTCCCCAGGTGCCGCTGCTGCTCGACCGAGGCGGGCTCGGTGTCGCCCTGGACCACGATGAGGCGGCGCAGGTCGGAGCGGTGCTCGCCCGGGACGTCCTGCCAGACGGGCTTGCCCTGGTGCTCGCCGAAGCCGATGGTCCGGTCCTTCACCGGCTCGGCCAGGAAGATGCCCCATCGGTAGTCGGGCATCTTCACGTAGTCGAAGTTGGCCCACCCCTCGGACCCCACGTTGACGGCGGTGCGCAGGTAGACGTCCTTCTCCTGGTAGCCCTTGGGCCCCATGTCCTTCCACCAGTCGATGAAGGCGGGCTGCCACGACTCGAGCGCCCGCTGCAGGCGCCGGTCGGCGGCCAGGTCGACGTTGTTGGGGATCTTCTCCTGGTAGTCGATGGTGCTCATGTCGGTCCTCTCACACCCGGTTCTTGTCGAATTGGCCGCGGGCGCCGGTGCCGTAGGCCTTCAGGGCACCCTTCTCGCCGGCGGCGTTGGGACGCTGGAAGATCCAGTTCTGCCAGGCCGTGAGCCGGCCGAAGATCTTGGTCTCCATGGTTTCGGGACCGCCGAAGCGCAGGTTGGCCTCCATGCCGGTGAGGGCGTCGGGCGAGTAGCTGGCCCGCTCCTCGATGACCAGGCGGACCTCGTCCTCCCAGTCGATCTCGTCGGGCGTGGCGGTCACCAGCCCCAGTTCGGCGGCCTCGGCCGCGTCGATGGGCTTGCCCGTCCGGCCGGCGAGGGCCTCGACGTGGTCGTCGTCACCCAGGAACCGGTTCTGGAGCCGGGTGAGGCCGTTGCCCCGCACCAGCGGCCCGAAGTTCATGCCGGTGAGGGTGACGGCGGCGGGCGCCACTCCGGGCCGCTCCGGGTCCTCCCCGTCGAGCATGTAGGACCGGTCGGCGCACAGCGCCACTTCGAAGAGGGTGCCGGCGAAGCAGCTGCCCGGCTCGATGAGGGCGATGAGGCTCCGGGAGCTGAGCTCGAGCCGCTTGAGCGTCCGCTTCCAATAGAGGACAACCTCGCGTACGAACCAGTCACTCTCGGCGCCGGTCAGGAGGGCGTCGTCGATGGCGGCCACCACCTCGGGATCGCCTTCGGTGCGCAGCACCAGCGTGCCCAGCTCGGGATGGTTGGTGCGCAGCAGCAGGAGGGCGTCGTCGAGTTCCCGGCAGGCGGCCAGCGGCCACCAGGTCGCCTCCCGAAGCGGCGCGGAGACTTCGGCCGGGCCGGCCAGCGTGAGGGTGGCGGTCGCCTGGTCGGGATCGAGATCGACCCGCAGGTTGGGATAGGCGAACCCCGAGTCGGTCTCGGTGCGCTCCAGCGGCGTCAGCTCCACCCCTTCTTCGCCGGCGGGGCGGTTGGAGCCCTCGGCCGCGGCCGCGGCCCGCTCGGCCACCGTCTCGGCGAAGCGGCTGCGGGGCACGACCTCGTCGACCAGGCCCCACTCCTTGGCCCGCTCACCCCGGATCCCTTCGGGCAGGGTGGAGAAGACGTCGGCCCGGTCGGGCCGGACGTGGCGCTTGTCGATGATGCGGGTCAGGCCGCCGGTACCGGGGAGGACGGCCAGCAGCGGCACCTCGGGGAGGGAGACGGCCGAGTTGCCGTCGTCGATGAGGAGGATCTCTTCGGTGGCCAGGGCCAGCTCGTAGCCGCCGCCCGAGGCGGTGCCGTTGAGCGCCGCCAGCCAGCGCTGACCGGAGTGGGTCGAGGCGTCCTCGATGGAACAGCGCGTCTCGTTGGTGAACTTGCAGAAGTTGACCTTGGCGCCGTGGGGCGAACCGGCCAGCATCCGGATGTTGGCGCCGGCGCAGAAGATCTTGTCCTTGCCCCCGGTGACCACCACCGCCCGGACCTCGGGATGCTCGAAGCGCAGCCGCTGCACGGCGTCGTAGAGCTCGATGTCGACCGACAGGTCGTAGGAGTTGAGCTTGAGCTCGTACTCGTCGGACAGCCCGCCCCGCTCGTCGACGTCGAGTGTCAAAGTGGCGACCGGCGGCTCGACGGAGAGCTTCCAGTGCCGGTAGCGGTCCGGGTGGGTATCGAAGGTGATGGGAGTCGCAGCCGGCGGGTGGGTGGGAGTAGACATGCCCGACATTCTACATCTCCGTTGCATAACGTCAAGTAAGTGTAGTAGGTTCTAAGCGTGGAAAATCCGGGATTCAAGACCAACGTGAGCCTGATCCTGGACCGCAATCTCGATGCGGGGCGGGGGGACAAGGCGGCCGTCCTCCACGGGGACGATCAGGTCACCTATACCCAACTTCTGGCCCTGGCCTGCCGGGCGGGGCGGGCCCTGGCCGAGCGGGGGGTGCGCCGCGAGGAGCGCGTCCTGCTGGTGATGGACGACTCCCCCGCCTTTCCCGCCGCCTTCCTGGGGGCCATCCGCATCGGGGCCGTGCCCGTTCCGGTGAACTTCATGTACAAGGCGTCGGACTACGCCTACTTCCTGGCCGACTCCTACGCCCGGGTGGCGGTGGTGGACGACACCTTCACCGACAAGCTGACCGAGGCGGCGGCCGAACAGGGCGGCGGGGTGGAGCTGGTGGCGCCGGCGGACCTCCTGGCCGGCGACGGCGAGGAGATCTTCGACCCGGCGTCCACCCACGAGGACGACATGGCCTTCTGGCTCTACAGCTCGGGGTCCACCGGGCGGCCCAAGGGAGTCGTCCACCGCCAGGTCGACGTGGCCGCCACCTGCGAGACCTACGGCGTCCACGTTCTCGGACTCACGCCCGACGACGTCACCTATTCCTCCTCCAAGCTGTTCCACGCCTACGGCCTCGGCAACAGCCTGTCGTTCCCGTTCGCCGTCGGAGCCACCGCCGTCTACACGCCGGGCCGGCCCGTCCCCGAGGCGGTGTTCGGCGCCATCGAGCGCTACCGCCCGAACGTCTTCTTCTGCGTTCCGACCCTCTACAACGCCCTGCTCAATTCCCCGGGGGCCAGGGAACGCGACCTGTCGTCGGTGCAGCTGTGCCTGTCCGCCGCCGAGCCGCTCCCGCCCGAGGTCTTCCACCGCTGGAAGGAGTTCTACGACGTCCTCATCCTCGACGCCGTCGGATCCACGGAGATGCTCCACTGCTACTGCGCCAACCTCCCCGGGGCGCTGCGGCCCGGATCGTCGGGACGCCCCATCCCGGGCTACGACCTGCAGATCCGCGACGAGGAGGGCGTCGTGCAGGGCCCAGATGGGATGGGCGAACTGTTCGTGAAAGGCGACTCGAGCCTGGCCGGCTACTGGCACCACCGGGACAAGACCCGTCGCACCCTGGTCGGCGAATGGTTCGCCACCGGGGACCGCTACCGCCTCGACGACGACGGCTTCTACTGGTACGAGGGCCGGGCCGACGACATGATCAAGGTCGGGGGGCTGTGGGTCTCCCCCATCGAGATCGAGAACACCCTCATGGAACACCCCGCCGTCTCCGAGGCCGCGGTGGTCGGCGTCGAGGTGGATGGCTTCACCCGCATCCGGGCTCATGTGATCTGCGCCAAGCACAGCGCGGCCGACGTCCCCGCGGGCCTCGACGCCGAGCTCCAGGAGTGGTGCAAGAGCCGGCTGCAGCGCTACCAGTATCCGCACATGGTCGAGTTCACCGACGAGTTGCCCAAGACGGTGACGGGGAAGATCCAGCGCTTCGTGCTGCGCCGCCCGGCGGGTGAGCAGGAAGCAACTTCGTGATCGACGACATCCCGCTGGTGGACGCCCACCTCCATCCGCCCCGTCTTTCCACCCTCAAGATGACCGTGGACGAGTGGGTGATGGGCTTCGGGCCCGGGTTCTCCACCTCCTACGACGAGTCCGGGTCCATCGTCCCCGAGCGCTTCGACGCCTATCTGGATTCCGAGGGCGTGGACCTGGCCGTGCTCCTGTGCGAGTACAGCCCGCTCACCACCGGCGTCCAGCCGGTCGAGGACCTCCTGCCCATCCTGGGCTACAACCAGCGGCGCTTCCGTTTCCTGGCCAACGTCAACCCCCACCTCCACGAGCCGCCGCTGGCCGAGCTGGAACGCCAGCTGGCGCTCGGAGCTGTGGGTCTCAAGCTCCATCCCGTCCACGCCCGCTTCGCCCCCAACGACGCCGTCCTGTGGCCCGTGTACGACCGGTGCGCCGAGGCCGGCCTGCCGGTGGTGTTCCACTGCGGGACGAGCATCTACCCGGGCGCGGTCAACCGCTACGCCGACCCGGCCCTGATCGACGAGGTGGCGGGCGCCTTCCCCGACCTCAAGATCGTGCTGGCCCACGGCGGCCGGGGCTGGTGGTACGACGCCGCCGCCTTCATCAGCCTCATGCGACCGAGGGTCTGGATCGAGATCTCGGGCCTGCCCCCCCAGAACCTGCCCCGCTACTACTCCCGCTTCGACCTGCCCCGGCTGGCCCAGCGCTTCATCTTCGGGACCGACTGGCCCGGTACCCCGGGGATCGCCAAGAACGCGGCGGCCGTCGCCGCCCTGGGCTTCGACCGCCCCACCCTGGAACGCATCTTCTGGCGCAACGCCTTCGACGTCTACGCCCTGGGCGACCCGCCCTGGGACGAGTGATCGCCAGGTGATCGCGATCCACATTGCATCGCCACGTCGATCGCGATCACCTCAGACGCGGAAGCGGGCGAAGAGGCGGTACATCAATTCGGTGCCGGCCTGGAGGGCTTCGATGCTGACCCGCTCGTCGTCGCCGTGCATGCGGGTCATGGTGTCGTTGTCGACGGCGTAGGGATACAGGCCGTAGACGGGGATGCCCTTCTGGCGCCAGGGGCCACCGCTGGTGCCCGCTTCGAACAGGCACGGCGCCTGCCCGGCACCGGGGTAGGTCTCCGTGACCGCTCCCGCCCAGGCGGCGTAGACGTCGGTGTCGATAGTCGACGGCGGTGAGGTGCGGGACTTCTCGATGGCCGCTTCGGTCTCCTCCAGGGTCAGGCCGGCCCGGGGCAGGAGCGTGACCTTCACCTTGGGATCGTCCACCGCGGCGCGCATCTCCTCCATGATCTGGGCGAGGGGCTGGCCACCCGGGACGAGGCGGACGTTCACCTGGGCGGTGGCCGTTCCCGGAAGGATGTTGCCCCGGTAGCCGGCGTGCTGGATGACGTAGGACAGGGTGGACCGCATCTGGGCGTTGTGCAGCCACGGGTAGGGGCTGCGACGGACGACCAGCGCGCCGGCTCGGTTGCGCTGCTGCTGGCTGCGGGCGGAGAGCAGCCGCCTCAGGGCCGCGGCCAGGCGGCGGTCGTCGTCCTCGACGGCGTCGGCCAGGGCGGCGAAGTAGGCCCGGCTGGACCCGGTGAGGAACACGTCGGGTTCGTATTCCGACAGGCGGGCCACGGCCCGGTCGAGGCGGACGATGGCGGCGTCGGGCATGGGGCGGGAAGAGTGGGTGGTCACCGCCTCGGTGGCCAGTTCCACGGCGGCACCGCCGCGATCCTCCACGGTCACGGCGGCCATCATCGGCGTGACGCCGTCCCGGCCCGCCAGCACCCAGCCGCCTTCGGTCAGGACCGCGCCGGCGTTCACCTTGTCCCAGTGGTTGGTCGCCAACCAGCGTCCGCCGTAGGGACCGGCCTCCTCGTCGGCATCGGAGACGAAGATGATGTCGCGGTCGAAGCGGGCCCCTTCCCCGAGATGGCGGAGGAGGGCGACCATGAAGGCGGCGTTGGTGCCCTTCATGTCGATGGCGCCCCGGCCGTAGATGTATCCGTCCTGCACCACCCCGGCATAGGGGTCGACGGTCCACCGGGCCCGGTCCACGGAGACGACGTCCGAGTGACAGAGGAGGAGCAGCGGCGGGGCGGCGGCCGGCGCCGCGGCTGCGATGCGGGCGATGAAGTGGACGTTGTCGGGCTTGGGGGTGGGGATGATCTCGGTGGGGACCCCGGCCGCTTCCCAGCGGGACCTGAGCCACTCGGCGTGGGGCAGGGTGACCCCGCCCTCGCCATTGTGCGAGGTGTCGAAGCGGATCATGGCCAGGGTGAGGGCTACCGGATCGAGGTCGGCCGGGTCGGCGCCCCGGGCCTCGTCGGGCCGTCCGGGGTCGGGTTCTCCGGCGGCGACCGCCACCCCCGGCCCGTCCCCGTCGAGCCGGCGGACCAGCGGTGGGAGCGCGACGGCTCCCGCCGCGGCCAGTGCGGCGACCTGACCGCCCCGGCGCAGGAATGCCCGCCGGTCAACCGTCGGCTCCCCAGTCATCGACCCGCCCCCTCAGCTCGACCTGTCCCGCGCCAACGACGGTACCGCCCGCGGGCGGCGTGTTCATCGGTGGAGGTACGGAAATTCAGTCGAAGATGGCGAGGGGGAGGAAGGCGGAGACGACGAAGTTGGGGACGTCGACCACCTCGCTCACCTTGAGGTCGACGGCCACCGAGCAGATGGCGTAGGCCTGCTGGCGGGTGAAGCCGTGCTCGTGGCCCAGGTGGTCGATCATGTTGAGCAGGGCGTTGCGGGCGGCCAGCGTCAGGTCCTCGGACTCGTTGCGCCCGTCGCGGCTGATGGACATGCCGGTGGTGGCGAAGAACCGTCTGCGGCGCCTGGAACTTCGGGTCCACCACGTAGTCGTCCCGTTCGAAGGCCAGGTCCCGGGTGCCCCGCTCGGCCGCCTGACCCTTGCGGAGGTCGAAGCGCACCCGCAGGGTGGAGCAGATCTCGATGGCGGTGCCGCACGTCTCGCAGTCGCCCTGGGCGAAGTGGGCGTCGCCGGCGGAGAAGAGGGCACCCTCCGTCCACACCGGCATCAGGAGCCGGGCGCCGGCGGACAGCTGCTTGATGTCGACGTTGCCCACGTTCTCCCGGGGCGGGATGGTCCGCAGCGCCTCGCCGGCGATGCCCGGGTCCGAGGGGACAGCGCCGGCGGCATCGGGCGGAAGGCAGAAGCCGCCCCGGTCGATCAGGTCCTGCTCCCGAGCGGTGATGGTCGCCATGAGGTCCCGGGACGGCGCCAGCCCGATCGTGCCCATGAACGGCGCCCCCGGGATCCGGACGCCGGGGATGTCGGCCGTCGTGGCCCACCCGTCGGCGATCTCCCACTTGACCAGGTAGGGATCGGGGAAGTCGTCGCGCAGGAACCCGAAGCCGGGGACCTGGACGGTGTAGCCGAAGGACGGCGGCGCCACCTCCAGAATCTCGGTCACGAGGATGTCACCCGGCTCGGCGCCCTCCACGTAGACCGGGCCGGTCAGGGGATGGACGACGCCGAGGTCGAGCTTGGCCATGTCCTCGACGGTGGAGTCGGCGGTGAGCGGGCCGTCGAAGGCGTCCCGGGTCTCGAGGACCACCTCGTCGCCGGGCTGGCAGCGCACGACCGGCGGGATGTCCGGATGCCAGCGGTTGTGCCCCGTCTCGGGCTGGGCCGTCAACGGTCGGGAGTAGTCGACGCGGATCTCGTGCGTGGCCATCAGCGCCTCGCTTTCCCTCGGGGGCCGTAAGAACCAGGACAGCTTACGAAGGGTGGCAACACCCGAGCACCGGCGCCAAGCGCGGGAGGGGCTGCTCCCCCGGTAGCCCAGAAAGAAGCCGCCGGCCAGGCTCACACCGAGCCGCCCGGTGCCGACCGGATCATGGTGAACCTGCACGCGGTGCTCTACGTTCTCCTGGGACTCTCGCTCGGCGTGAGCCTGAGCTTTGCCCGGCGCACCCGGAGGGACATCCTCGCCCCGATCCAGGACGCCAATCAGAGCCAGCTCACCGGCCAGCTCTACGGCCAGGCCCGGTTGGCCTCGATCGTCGAATTCTCGGACCAGGCGATCCTCGGCCTCTCCCCGGATCTGGTGGTGACCAGCTGGAACCCGGGGGCCGAACGCCTCTACGGCTACACCGCCGAGACGGCGGTGGGCAGCAGCGTCCTCGAACTGCTCCTCCCACCGCACAAGACCTCCGGGCGCAGCTTCCTGCACCGGGTCGCCCAGGGAGAGCGGGTCTCCGGTTACGAGACCGAGGTGCGGCTTCGGGACGGGAGGATCATCCCGATCTCGGTGGCCGCTTCTCCCATCGTCGATCTGGCGGGCACCATCGTCGGGATCTCTTCCATCGCCGAGGACATCAGCGAGCGGAGGGCCCTCGAGGAGCGCCTCCACCACCAGGCGTTCCACGACCCTTTGACCAACCTGGCCAACCGGGCCCTGCTCAAGGACCGCCTCGCACACGCTCTCGCTCGCCAGGCCCGCACCCGGGGCCTCCTCGGTGTCGTTCTGCTCGACCTGGACGATTTCAAGGCCATCAATGACAGCCTGGGGCATCAGGCGGGTGACGAACTGCTGATCAGCGTGGCGGAACGGCTGCGCCAGTGCACCCGGGGGGCGGACACTCTGGCCCGTCTCGGAGGCGACGAATTCGCCATCCTCCTCGAAGACCTCATCGACCCGAGCGAGGCGGTCGGGGTGGCAGAGCGAGTGGTCGAGTCGCTCTCCGCCCATTTCAGCTTCCAAGGTCAGACCTTCCCGGTGACGGCCAGCCTGGGGATCGCCCTCGCCGTAACTGATTCGGCCACCCTGGACGACATCATCCGGGACGCCGACGTCGCCATGTACCTGACCAAGAACACCGCCAAGGGGGGCTTCACCGTCTTCGAGGCCGGAATGCACCTGGCCGTGAAGCAGCGCCTCAAGCTCAAGGCCGACCTGGCCCGAGCCATGGGATCCGACGAGCTGTCCCTGGACTACCAGCCCATCGTCGATCTCCCCACCGGACAGATCGTCGGTGTGGAAGCGCTGGCCCGTTGGCACCACCCCGAGCTCGGCATGGTCTCCCCGGCCGAGTTCATCCCGGTGGCGGAAGAGTCCGGCCTGATCGTCCCCCTCGGCCGGTGGGTGCTGGAGACCGCCTGCCGGCAGGTGCAGGGATGGCAGCAGGCCGGCCTGGCTTCTCCGTCGCTGCGGCTCAGCGTGAACGTCTCCGGACGCCAGCTGGAAGACCCGAACTTCGTGGACAACGTCGCCCACATGCTGGACGAACTCGCCTTCGACCCAGCGCAGCTCGTGCTCGAGATCACCGAGAGCGTCTTCGTGGCCAAGGCGGGTCAAGGCATCGGCAAGCTCCACCAGCTCAAGTGCCTGGGCGTGCAGCTGGCCATCGACGATTTTGGCACCGGGTACTCCTCCCTCAGCTCGCTCCAGCAGCTGCCCGTCGACATCCTCAAGATCGACAAATCCTTCGTCGATCGACTCGACGGAAACGACGATCAGGGAATCCTGGCCCGAGCTGTCGTCGGGCTCGGCCGCACGCTCCAGCTGGAGACCGTGGCCGAGGGCGTCGAATCCGGCCTCCAGGTCGACGAGCTCAAGAAGTTGGACTGCAACCTGGCTCAGGGTTACCACTTCGCCCGACCGGCTGATGCCGCCACGGTGGGAGCGCTGCTCCAAGAGAGCACTCGACGGGACGGGCTCACGCCCGCAACACAGACGCCCATCGCCGCATGAGCAGCCGCCGGCTCTCCCGCGTGGAGCTCCTCGTGGCCGTCGTGGCCCTCCTCACCGTCGGGGTGCTGACCCATCTCACCTCGCGGACGGCCGCGGTGGAGCGGGCGTCCCTGACCAACGCCGAGGTGAGCTCCGACCTGAAAAGCCGACTCACCCTGGCCTACCTGAGATTCCGGGAGGCTCTGGCCGGCGATCACTACGTCGACGTGAACCGCGACGTGTTCGCCAATCTCGACGAGGCGGTCGCACGATGTGAGGCAATGCGAGACGGTGGCGACACACCCTTTGGCTCGATGGCGGCCGTCGACGGGCGAGCCAGGCTCAACGCGGCGCGGCTGTGCCGGAACCTCAACGCCTTCCGCTCCCTCACCGAGGAACGCTGGACCACCGGGTCGACCTCGGCCACCGGACACTCGGACCAGGAAGCCCACGCCGTGTTCCGGGATATCCTCTGGGACCTCGACCTCAACAGCGTGGCCATGCAGCAGGAAGCGCGCGCCAACCGGCGGCTTCAGGAGCGGACGAACCTGGGAACGCTGGCCGGGCTCATGATCCTCTTCGGCTGCGTGGTGGCCCTGGTACGTCATCACCGCCGGCTGCTCGAGGCCAGAAACGTGGACCTGGCCAGCCTGGCTTCCATCGTCGAGGGGTCAGGCGACGCCATCGCCGGCACCGGTCCCGACGGGCGGATCGTGAGCTGGAACAGTGCCGCCGAAAGCCTCTTCGGCCACACCGCCGAGGAGGTCGCCGGCCGGCCGATCGGGGTCGTCGTCCAAGCCAAGGATGCGACCCGGATCGGCGCCATGGTGGACGCGGTCCGCCAGAACGGCGTCGTGCAGCACGACGACGACGTCCCGTGCCGGACGAAAGACGGCCGGACGATTCCGACCTCGGTCTCCCTCTCCCCCATCAAGGACGACGCCGGCTCGGTGGTCGCCCTCTCGATGATCGCCCGGGACACCAGCCAGCGCAAAGCGCTGGAGAAGCGGCTCGAGCACCGGGCCCTCCACGATCCCCTGACCGGTCTCGGCAACCGGGCGCTCTTTGCCGAGCGGGTCACGCATGCCCTGCTGCGGAGCACCCGCGAGCGGAAGCAGGTGGCCGTGCTGTTCCTCGATCTCGACGGTTTCAAGGCCGTGAACGACACCCTGGGCCACGGTGCCGGCGATGAGCTGCTCGTGGCCGTGGCCGAGCGCCTGCGTAGCTGCACCCGGCCCGAGGACTCCGTGGCCCGACTGGGAGGTGACGAGTTCGCCTTGCTGCTGGAGGGAGCGGAGGTCCTCGGCGACGCCGTGGGCGTCGCCCAACGGATTCTCGTCGCGCTGGCCACGCCGGTGACCGTGCGGGACCGCGCCCTGCTCGTCGGCGCCAGTATCGGCGTTGCCCTGGCCGCCGAGGGCGGCGTCGGGGCCAAGGAGCTGTTGCGCAACGCCGATCTGGCCATGTACCGGGCGAAGTCGGACGGCAAGGCTTCCTATCGTGTCTTCGAGCCGAGCATGCACACCGGGGTACTCGTTACCAGCCGACCATGAGGGGGCTAGCCGGAGGATCGCCTCCAGCATCAACCCGTGGTCCTCGGCTACGCCTTCGAGATCACCAACGCCACTCGTAGCCGTCCAGCCGGGCGATGATCGTCTCCGGCGGGGCGGGGAACCGGTCGGGATGCAGCGCCCAGGCCAGGGCCTCGAGGCCGTCCACCACGCGGGGACCGGACCGGGAGAAGTAGCCGTTGGCGTCCACGGCGAACACCCGCCCCGCTTTCCCGGCCGGACTCTCGGCGACGGCCGGTAGGCCGGGCAGTATGGCGGACGCCTCCGCCCGGGCGGCGGCCAGGTCGTAGCCGCAGGGCATGGCCACCACCACCCCGGGCGCGGCGGCCGCCACGTCGTCCCACGTCACCCGCCGGGACGGCTCGCCCGCCGCCACCAGGCGGTGGTCGCCCCCCGCCAGCTCCACCATCTCCGGGACCCAGTGGCCGCCGGCGAAGGGCGGGTCGAGCCACTCCAGGGTGACGGTCACCACCGGCGACAGGCCCCGGGCGGCGTCCTCCACGGCGGCGATGCGGGCCCGCAGCACGTCCACCACCTCGGCCGCCCGCGCCTCGGCTCCCGCCCGGCGACCCACCTCGGTGATCCCGGCCAGGATGTCGTCGAGGGAGTGGGGGTCGAGGGAGACGACCTCGGCGGTGCAGCCGATCTTGGCCAGGGCGTCCTCCACCTGCCCGGAGGGCACGGCGCACACCCGGCACAGGTCCTGGGTGAGGATCAGGTCGGGCTCGAGGTCTCCGATGCGGACGCTGTCGAGCACGTAGAGCGGCTCACCCGCCGCCACCCGCTCCGACACCTGGCGGTCGATCTCAGCTGCGGCCATGCCCGGCTCCAGGGCCAGGGCGGTGTCCGACACCACGGGCTTGGTCCGGGCCTCGGCCGGGTGGTCGCACTCGTAGGTCACCCCCACCAGGTCGTCGCCCAGACCCAGGGCGTAGACGATCTCGGTGGCGGAGGGGAGCAGCGACACGATCCTCATGCCCCCATCATTCCCTTCTTGTCTTCATCTTTCGCTGTGTGTCTCTTCTTGTTAGCCGGGTAGGTTCCGGGGCATGAGCAGACCTGGACGCGACGCCCCGCCGAACATGACCGACTACGAGGCCGAGCGGGCCTCCTTCCGGATGCCGGTGCCGGAACGGTTCAACTTCGTCCACGACGTCCTGGAACGCCGGGCGGCGGCCACGCCCGACGGCCTGGCCCTCCTCTCCCTGGACGGCGCCGGCGCCGTCTCCGCCCGCCACACCTGGGCGGAGATGGCGAAAGAGTCCCGCCGGATGGGCCACGCCCTCACCGCCCAGGGCGTCAAGAAGGGCGACCCGGTCTTCCTCATGCTGCCCCGCATCCCGGAGTGGTACGTGGCCGCCCTGGGGGCGATCCGCATCGGGGCCATCCCCATGCCGGGGACCAACCTCCTCACGGGCAAGGACATCGCCTACCGCGTCGACCGGGCGGAAGCGGTGGCCGCCATCACCGACTCGGAGGGGGCGGCCAAGGTCGACGCCGCCGGCGACCTGCCCACGCTGCGCCAGCGCATCGTGGTGGGCGAAGCCCCGAGCGACGGGTGGACGCCGCTGCAGGCGCTGCTCGAGCCCGCCTCCAGCGACCCGACCCCGGACGATCCGACCGCGGCGGCCGACCCGATGCTCCTCTACTTCACCAGCGGCACGGTGTCGTATCCCAAGATGGTCATGCACACCCAGGCCAGCTACGGGATCGGGCACACCATCACCGCCCGGTACTGGCAGGACCTGCGGGAGGGCGACATCCACTGGACCGTCTCCGACATGGGGTGGGCCAAGGCGGCGTGGGGGAAGCTGTTCGGCCAGTGGACCCAGGGCGCCACCGTGGTGCTCATGAACATGGGCAAGCCCGACGCCGACCTGATCCTCGACACCATCGTCCGCAACCAGGTCACCACCTTCTGCGCCCCGCCCACCCTCTACCGCATGCTGGTCCAGGCCGACCTGAAGGCCCACGACCTGTCCGGGCTGCGCCACTGCCTCTCGGCCGGCGAACCGCTGAATCCCGAGGTGATCCGCGTCTGGGAGGAGGGCACCGGCGGCCTCACCGTCTACGACGGCTACGGCCAGACCGAGACCGTCAACCTCGTGGCCAACTACCGCTGTGTCCCCGTCCGCCCGGGATCGATGGGCAAGCCGACACCCGGCTTCGCCGTCGAGGTGGTGGACGAGGCGGGTGAGCGGGTCCCCGACGGGGAGGAGGGCCACATCGCCGTCCGGGTGGCTCCGGAGCGACCGGTCGGGATGTTCTCCGGCTACTACCGGGACGAGGACGCCACCGCCGCCGCCTTCCACGGCGGCTGGTACCTGACCGGCGACAAGGCCCGGCGCGACGAGGACGGCTACCTCTGGTTCGAGGGCCGGTCCGACGACGTCATCACCTCCTCCGCCTACCGGATCGGCCCCTTCGAGGTGGAGAGCGCTCTGGTCGAGCACCCGGCCGTGGCCGAGGCCGCGGTGGTGGGCAAGGACGACCCGGAGCGGACCCAGCTGGTGTGCGCCTTCGTGATCTGCGCCCCGGGCCACGAAGGTTCGCCCGAGCTCGCCGCCGAGCTCCAGAACCACGTCAAGAAGACCACCGCGCCCTACAAGTACCCCCGCCTGGTCTACTTCGTGGACGAGCTCCCCAAGACCGTCAGCGGCAAGATCCGCCGCACCGAGCTCCGCGACCGGCTCCGGTCCGGCGAGGCGACGCAGTAGCGCCAAAACGGGGAACAAGAGTTCGAGAAACCGGGAAGAAAGCCGCAATCTCCGCGGTTCAAATACCCGGAACAACCGGTACCATCTGGTGCGAAATCCCCTAAAAATGGCATACTTTGGGGATAGATCGCACTCTCCGTCGCGGGGGAGCCACCATTTGTGAACCCCTGCGAGCCGTGTCAGCAGGAGGACTCGCTGTATGCATCGCTTGGGGGGAAGCGCCGGACGGGGTAGGCGCTTGAGCCGATCACACTTGTTGCTGGGCCTTCCCGTCGCGCTCGGCGCGGCGGTGTTCTTCGCCAGCCTCGCCTCCGGGTCCGATGCCCACACCCGCCCGGTGAAGTCCGCGGCCGCCCTGTCACCTGCGGCGTCCGCTCCGGCTGCCGTCACGCCCGGCCGGCCCGGCGGCGGCACCCACCTCCACGCCGGCCGCACCCGCCGAGCCCGCCACGGCAGCCGCGCCCACCCCCGCCGGGGCCCCGGCGGCGGCCAGCCCGGCCCCGCCCGACACCACCCTGCCGGCGAACCCGGCGCTCCGCTCCCTCGAGGCCCGGGTGAGCTACGGCGCCGACCTCATGGCCCAGCTTCTCAACAGGCTCGGCGGGCCCGACCTGGCCGGCGCCTCCGGCCACGGCCGGGGGCACGAACCCGGCCCTGCTGCCCGACCTGCGTCCGCTCAGGACCGCCGAACCACCGCCGGGCGACGCCCCGAAGGATCCGGTCTTCACCCCCGACCCGCTGAACCCGGTCCACAAGCAGATCGTCGGGCCCTTCCGGGAGGACCTCGGTGACCGGGACGCTTCCTTCGACCCGACGCCGGCCCGGACCGAGGAGGAGAGGCAGCAGCTCGTCGCCGAGGGCAAGGAGCTGTTCTTCTCCACCACCGTCTTCGGTCAGAAGCCCAGTCAGGGGCCCCATGTCGCGGGCGAGTTCCTGTCCTGCGCCACCTGCCACGCCGGAGAGGGCTTCACCGACGGCCGGACGCACGTCATCGGCCCGGTCCGGGAGCGGGAGATCGCCCACCGCCAGACGCCGAGCCTTTTCGGCCTGACAGGCTCGGAACCCTTCGGCTGGGACAGGCGGAACCCGAACCTCCAGGCGCAGGCCCGGGGAGCCATCGTGTCCCCGCTGGAGATGCACGCCTCGCGCGAACCGACCAAGCGCGAGCTCGACGCCCTGGCCGAGTTCCAGTTCACGCTTCAGCCTCGACCCGGCCCGGCCCGGCGAGGACTTCGATCCGGCGATGGCCAAGCGGGGCGAGGTGCTGTTCCGGACGCCCCGTCCGGTCACCGACCCGAGCGGCGAATTCGCCGCCGGCGACAAGGTCGCCTGTGCCACCTGCCATGCCGGAGACTTCTTCACCGACGGGAAGGCGCACCGGATCGCGCTCCCGACCTTCTTCACCGGGGACCCGATCATCGACCCGGGCGAGATCGACGAGAAAGGCAACATCCGCGGTTTCAACACCCCCACGCTTGCTCGGCGTCCGGTTTACCGCGCCCTTCTTCCACGACGGGATCGCCGGGGATCCCACCGCCCCCAGCAACCTGCTCGGCGGCGGGCTCGGGGTGGGCGCCCTGGACGGCGACGTCGGGGCCAGCGGTGCGCCGGCGGCCCGGCGGGCGCTGCTCAACAACGTGCTGCCCTTCTACAACAGCATCCGGTTCAACTTCGGTTTCACCCAGCCGGAACTCGCCGACCTGGCCGAGTTCCTGCTCTCACTCTGAGAAGTTTTCCACGGCGCGACGGGGGAGGTGGGGAGGCCTCCCCCGTCAGCGCGTTCGGACGCCGTTTCCCTTCCCGGTCAGAATGAGGTGATGAGCATCGTGCGCCAGTCGCTGCTGGTGGCGGGCAAGGACCTGCGGATCGAGGCCCGCTCCCGGGTGGCCCTCAACCAGGTCGTGCCCTTCGGCGCCATCGTGCTCGTCCTCTTCGCCTTCGCCCTCGATCCCGACCGTGGCCTGCTGCCCCGGGTCGCCCCCGGCCTGTTCTGGGTGGCGGTCCTCCTGGCCGGCCTGCTGGCCACCTCGCGCTCGTTCACCGTGGAGAACGACAACGGGCGTGCGCGACGCCCTGCGCCTCTCCGGCCTCGACGGCGCCGCCCTGTTCTGCGGCAAGGCCCTGGCCGTCGCCGCCCAGCTCCTCGTCCTGGAGGTGATCCTCGGCGCGGGCGTGGTGGTGCTCTACGACCTCGAACCCCACCATCCGCTGGTGCTGGGGGTGACCGCCCTGGCCGCCACCGCCGGACTGGCCGCCGCCGGCACCGTCTACGGCGCCCTGGCCGCCGGCCTGCGGGTCCGGGAGACGCTCTTCCCCCTCCTCGTCCTGCCCGTGGTGGCGCCCGTGATGCTGGGCGGCACCCGGGCCTTCGAAGCCGCCCTGGAAGGCACCCCGGGCGAGGCCTGGCCCTGGGTACAACTCCTGGGAGTGTTCGCCGTCATCTACATCACCATGGGCTGGCTGGCCTTCGGCGCCCTGCTGGAGGAGTCATGACCTTCTGGCTCCGCCGGGGCTCGACGGTGCTCGGCGCGCTGGCCGCGGCCAGCCTGGCCCTGCTCGTCGCCCTGGGCCTGTTCATCTCGCCGCCCGACGACCTGCAGCGCGACGCCGTCCGCCTCTTCTATCTCCACGTCCCTGCGGCCTGGACGGCTTATCTGGCCTTCGGGGTCACCACCCTCGCCTCGGTCCTCTACCTGTGGCGCCGGACCCGTTCGCCGGCCTGGGACATCGTGGCCGGGGCCTCGGCGGAACTGGGGGTTCTGTTCACCGGTCTCACGCTGGTGCTCGGTGGCCTGTGGGGCCGGCCGGTGTGGGGAGTGTGGTGGGCCTGGGACGCCCGGATCGTCTCCACCGCCGTGCTGTTCTTCCTCTACCTCGGCTACCTGGCCCTGCGCCAGGTGCAGGCCGACCCGGGCGTGCGGGCCCGGCGCAGCGCCATCGCCGCCCTCTTCGCCTTCGTGGACGTGCCCGTGGTGCATTTCTCGGTGGAGTGGTGGCGGACGCTGCACCAGAAGGCGACGGTGTTCAACCCGGCGCTGAACCCCACCATCGAGGGTTCCATGGCCAGCGCCCTGCTCGTCGGGGTCCTCGCCTTCACCCTGACCTACCTGTACCTGCTGGAGCGCCGCTACCGCCTGGCCGTGCTGGAGGACGGGCTGGAGGAACGGGAGGTGCAGGCCGCCATCGCCGAGCGCCGGGCCGAAGCCGAAGCCGACGCCGGCGCGGTCCCGGTCGGGACGGATCGATGACCGACGCCGGATACGTGCTCTCGGGCTGGGTGATCACCGGCGCCGCCCTCGGCGGCTACCTGGCCCGCGTCTGGGTCCGGACCCGGCGGGCCAAGAAGATCCTCGGGATGGATTCCACGTGGAAGTGACCGCACCCCGGCGCCGGCGCCGGTTGCGGTACTTCGTGGCCGGGGGGCTGTGCGTCGCCGCCATCGCCTATCTGCTCTTCGGGCTGTCGGAGAACGTCGTCTACTTCCGCACCGCCTCCGAGGCGGTCGCGGAGCGGGACCAGGCGGGTGACGACCGGTTCCGCCTGGCCGGCGAGGTGGTCCCCGGCTCCCAGACCCCCCGGAGCGATGGGGTCGCCTTCGAAGTGACCGACGGGAACGAGACGGTGGAGGTGTTCCACCGGGGCGACCCGCCCGAGCTGTTCGCCGACGGTGTGCCGGTGGTGTGCGAGGGGCGCTGGCAGGGCACTGAGTTCGCCTCCGATCGCATCATGATCAAGCACGGCTCGGAGTACAAACCTCCCGACGTGGAGTCCCCCCCGGCATCGTGAGAGCCGCTCTCGGATTCGCCGGGATCGTCCTCGGATTCTCCGCCGCCGTGATCGGGGTGGCGGTGCTGGCCACCGGACTGCGCCGCCATGACCCCCGCCTGCTGGCGTCGGGCCGGCGCTTCACCCTCCTGGTCCTGGCCGGGGCGGTGGTGGCCGCCGGCGCCATGGAATGGGCCCTGGTGACGCACGACTTCTCCATCCGCTACGTGTTCGAGAACCATTCGCGGTCGACGCCGTTGCTGTACACGGTGGCGTCGCTGTGGGGCGCGCTGGAGGGCTCCATCCTGTTGTGGGCCCTCGTGCTCAGCGGCTACCTGACCGTCGTCACCCGGCGGTTCCGGGCCCGGGCCGCCGACCCGCTGGTGGCCTGGGCCACCCTCACGGCGCTGGTGGTGGCCGCCTTCTTCTTCGGCCTCATGCTGGGCCCGGCCAATCCCTTCAGGGCGCTCTCGGGGGCGATCCCCCTCGACGGGCGGGGTCCCAACCCGCTGCTTCAGAACCACCCCCTCATGGCCATCCACCCGCCCATGCTCTACCTGGGGTACGTGGGCTTCACCATCCCCTTCTCCTTCGCCGTGGCCGCCCTGGTCACCGGCCGGGTCGGCGAGGGCTGGCTGGTGGAGACCCGCCGGGCCACGCTGGTGGCCTGGGGCTTCCTCTCCGCCGGCATCGTGCTCGGCGCCTGGTGGAGCTACGAGGTGCTGGGCTGGGGCGGCTACTGGGCCTGGGACCCGGTGGAGAACGCCTCCTTCATCCCCTGGTTGACGGCCACCGCCTACCTGCACTCGGTGGTCGTCCAGGAACGCCGGGGGATGCTCCGGGTCTGGAACCTGTCCCTCATCCTGGCCACGTTCTGCCTCACCATCCTGGGCACGTTCCTCACCCGCTCCGGGGTCGTCAACTCGGTGCACTCCTTCACCCAGTCCGCCATCGGGCCGCTGCTCCTCGGGTTCCTGGGGGTGGCGGCGGCCACGGGGGTGGGCCTCATCGCCTGGCGCGGTGACCGTCTGCGCACACCGGGGCGGATCGACTCGCCGGTGTCCCGGGAGGGCGCCTTCCTGGCCAACAACCTCCTCTTCGCCGGCTTCGCCTTCGTGGTGCTGCTGGGCACCGTCTTCCCGCTCCTCGCCGAGGCCCTCCAGGACCGCCGGCTGTCGGTGGGCGAGCCCTACTTCGACCGCATGACGCTGCCCATCGGCCTCGCCCTCCTCTTCCTCATGGCCGTGGCGCCGGCCCTGCCGTGGCGGGCCGCCTCCGGTGAGGTCCTCCGGGGCCGGCTGGCGGTTCCCGCCTGGATCGGAGCGCTGACCATGGCCGCGGCCGTCGCGCTGGGCGCCCGGGGCGTGGCCCAGCTGGTGGCGTTCGGGCTCGGCGCCTTCGCCGTGGCCGGGATCGTGCGCCAGTACCGCCTCGGGGTCGTCGCCCGGCGCCGGGCCAGTGGCGAAGGGTGGCCGGCGGCGCTGCGCTCGACGGTGGCGGGCAACCGCCGCCTCTACGGGGGGCTGGTGGTCCACACCGGCATCGTGGTGATCGCCGTGGCTCTGGCCGCCTCCTCGGGCTATTCCACCAAGCGGGAGTTCCGGATGCGCGCCGGCGAGCAGGTGACCATGGCGGGCCACCGCTTCACCTACCTCGGATCGGACGAGACGGAGACGGGGCAGAAGCGCACCCTGACCGCTCGGGTGCGGGTGTACCGGGGTGGGAAGAACCTCGGGGTCTACGAGCCGGCGCTGTCGGTCTTCCCCAACATGGCCCAGGCCATCGGCACGCCCTCGGTGCGCACCGGCGTGCTGCGGGACGTCTACCTCACCCTGGTCGCGTCTCCCGACGGAGACGGCCGGGTGAAGCTGGGGGTCCAGGTCAACCCCCTGGTGCTGTGGCTGTGGATCGGGGGCGGGATCGTGGCGGCGGGCACCGTGGTCGCCATCTGGCCATCCCGCCGGACCCGGCGGGGCGCCCTCCCCGCCGCCACCGCGCCCGAGGTCGTTCCGCCCGAGGAGACCCCGGCCGAGGAGATCGTGGGGAGCCGGCCGTGACCCTCCGGCGCCTCCTGCCCATCCTCGCCCTGGTCGCGGTGGTCGTGGGCGCGCTCGCCATCGGAACAAGCTCCGGCGACGGCGACGGCGACCCGTCGCCCGAGGCCCGGACCCGGCGGCTGGCCGCCGGGCTGCGCTGCCCGGTGTGCCAGGGACTGTCGGTGGCCGACAGCCCGTCGCCCACCGCCCGGGCCATCGCCGAAGACATCCGCCGCCGGATCGACGCCGGCGAATCCGACGGCGACATCCGCCAGGCCTACGTGGACCGCTACGGCGAGGAGATCCTTCTCTCACCGCCGGAGGATGGCTTCACTGCCTTGGTGTGGGCCTTACCTATCGTTGCCCTGGTTCTCGCTGCCGCTGGTCTCGCCCTCGCCTTCCGCCGCTGGCGCCGCGACGTTCCCGAGGCGGTCACGGAAGACGACCGGGAGCTCGTCGAGCGGGCCCGCGCCGATCGAGGGGTCACAGACCCACAATTACCGTGGTCGGAAGACCCCTCGATCCCGGAGGGGCTGTCCCGGTGAGCACCACGCGCTTCGACCCCGACGAGCTGGCCACCCTGGAGTCGGAGCGGGACTTCCTGCTGCGCTCCCTCGACGACCTCGAAGCCGAACGGACCGCCGGCAACCTCGAGGGGGACCGCTACCAGGTCCTGAAGGACGAGTACACCGCCCGGGCCGCGGCGGTCCTCCGCTCCATCGAGGAGGGCGTCGACGCCCGGCCGGCACCGCCGCCGGTGTCCTGGCGCCGCCGGCTCCTGGTCGGCGGGGGGATCGCCGCCTTCGCCGCCGTCGCCGCGGTGCTCCTGGCCGGCGCCCTCGGCCAGCGGCTCCCGGGCGGGAGCGCCACCGGCAACGACCAGGCGGACCGCCGGGAGGCGCTCCAGGAGCAGGTGCGCCGGCACCCCGACAGCGCCGCCGCCCACATGGCCTACGCCCGGTTCCTGCTCGACTCCGGCGAGGCGGCCGACGCCGTGGCCGAGTTCGACGACGTCGCCCGGCTCGACCCGAAGAACGCCGAGGCCCCGGCCTACGCCGGCTGGCTGGTGTTCCTGGCCGCCCGGCAGTCCGGCGTCCCCCCGTCGGGTGAGGCGACCGGCACCTCCAGCGACGTAGCCGAACTGATCGCCGCCGCCCTCGCCCGCCTGGACCAGGCGGTGGCGGCTGACCCGGAGTTCCCGGACGCCCACTTCTTCCGGGGCATGGTCCTGCTCCGGGGCGCCAACAACCCGGCCGGCGCCGTCCCCGAGTTCGAACGCTTCCTGGCCCTCTCCCCCGACGGGCCCCAGAGCGACGAGGTTCGCAGCCTGCTCGACGCCGCCCGGGCCCAGGCGGGCGGGGCCGGGAAGTAACTCGCGGGCGGGCGGGGCCGGGACGTAGCCAGCCGGCCGGGGTCAGGCCCGCAGGCGCAGGGCAGCCCGGACCGGCCAGTGGTCGGACGGGAGGCGGCGGCCGGGATGATCGGTGACCACGCCGGCCTCGAGCACCTCCCAGTGCGGGCTGACCAGGATGTGGTCGATGCGGGGGCCGTCGAGCCCACCCCGGAACCGGTGGGCGGTGCCCGGCGCCTCCGGAGGGACGGCGGGGACCAGGCCCGCCTGGCGGAACACGGAAAACAGCCGGTCGTCGTCGGGGGTGGTGTTGAGGTCCCCGAGCACGATGGTGGGCCGGTCCGGCGCCAGCCAGGTGACGAGCTGGCGGGCGCCGGCCAGGCGGTTCTCGGGCCGGTGCTCGTCGAGGTGGGTGTTCACCACGTCGAAGGCGGTGGCCGCCGCCCGGTCCACGGCCCGCACCATGGTCGCCACCCGGGGGAAAGAGGCTCCCGGCAGCCGCCCACCGACGCGTTGTGGGTCCTCGCCGAACCAGCGCGTCCAGTGGTCCGTGACCCGCACCCGGGAGCTGCGGGTCAGAATCGGACACGCCTCCCCGGGGGCTCGGGGGTGTCCCCCGGAGGCGACGGTGCGCAGCCGCCCCGGCCGGCTGCGGCCCTCGCCTCGGGCCTCATACCCCTCGAGCCGGCGCAACAGGTAGTGGAGCTGCCACCAGAAGACCTCCTGGAGGCCGGTGACATCGGCGTCGAGGCGGCGGATCATCGCCGCGGTGGACGGGCGCCTGAACGGCCACATGTGCTTCCCGTCGAGCGCCCGGCCGTTGCGGATGTTGAAGGTGGCCAGCACCAGGGTGTCGCGCACCACCTGATGCTAAGGGGCGGGTCACCGGGCGTCGCCGGCCATCCACGGGGAGCGGTACAGTCCGCGCCATGACGAGGTCCATGCGAGTGCGTTGAGGCGGGCCGGTGCCCGACGTGCTCGGGCCTGGTCATCTCTAGAGAGGGCACCGGCGTCCTGCACGCCGCGTGCCCGGGAGGCACGTGGTGTCGGAAGCGGAATGGGATGCCGGCGATCTCGGCTGCGGCGAGCTGGTGGTGGCCTTGCGAGGCCGGCTGCTCGCCCTGCCCCCGGGTGCCCTTCTCCGTCTGACCGCCCGTGACCTCGGCGCGCCCGAGGACCTGCCGTCATGGTGCCGGCTCACCGGCCACGAACTGGTCGAGGCCGAGCATCCCCTGTACCTGATCCGACGACGACAGGAGGACTGATCCATGGCCGGTACCGGCAAATTCTGCGTGTCCCTGACCGAGTCCAAGACCGACCCCGACAAGGCGACGGTGGCCTTCGTGGTGGCCAATGCCGCGGTGGGCTCCGACCAGGACACCTTGGTGTTCCTCTCCACCGACGCCGTCCGGCTGGCCGAGGAGGGCTACGCCGACGACGTCCACGAGGAGGGCTTCCTGCCGCTGAAGGAGCTCATGGGCAACTTCGCCGGGGCGGGCGGCAACATCTTCGTGTGCGCCCCCTGCTTCAAGAAGCGGGGCCTGGACGAGTCGAGCCTGGTCAAGGGGGCGAAGATCGTGGGCGGCGCCAAGCTGGTGGAGTTCCTGTCCGACGGCACCCCCTGCGTGTCGTACTGAGTTGAATACGGGGACACCCCGAACCCCGGGGACCCATCCGTACCCGGCAGCGGTGAGCTTCGACGGGGGTGATCTCGACTGCGGCAGCGGGCTCCTGCTGCTGATCCGCAGGCACATCGACCCGCTGGAGGCGGGCCAGTTGCTCGAGATCATCTCCACGGAGTCCTCCGTGGAGGAGGACCTGCCCTCCTGGTGCCGCCTGACCGGCAACCAGCTCGTCAACTTCGTCAAGGACGGCCGCCGGCTCAGCTTCCTGGTCAGCAAAGGGGCCTTTGCCGAGCCGCGACGCAAGGGGGAGCGCCGCCAGGCGCCGATCACCCAACCGGTCCTCGTCCCCACGATCCCCGACGTCCTGCCGGCTCCGGCGCCGGCGCCGGCCCTCGCTCCCCTGTCGGTGATGGGGGTGGGGAGCTGGCCGCGACCCAAGTGGCTCCTGCGCGCCCTCCACGACCACCTGGAGGGCCGCATGTCCGACGCCGAGTTCGCCGAGTGCGCCGACGACGCCGTCCGCCTGGCCGTCGACGCCCAGCGGCGGGCCGGGGTGGACGTGGTCACCGACGGGGAGCAGCGCCGGGACAACTACTCCAGCTTCGTCGGCGGCCTGCTGGAGAACTGCCAGCTCATCCCCATCACCGACCTGCTGCCCTACGTCGACGACCCGCTGGAGTTCGAACGGGAGCTGGCCGCCCTCGACGTGCCGGCCGGGGACATCCGTCACCCGGCCGTGTTCGGGCCCCTGGGCCGGGGCCGGTCCCTCACCGTCCACGAAGCCGACTTCGTGGCCACCCTCACCGACCGCCCGCTGAAGGTGGCCCTGCCCGGCCCCTATCTCCTGACCCGCACGATGTGGATGGAGTGCATCTCCGACCGGGCCTACGACAGCCGGGAGGATCTGGCCGTCGACGTGGTCCGGGTCCTGCGCGAAGAGCTCCACTTCCTCCTCGCGGCCGGCGTGGACCTGGTCCAGTTCGACGAGCCGGTGCTGACCGAGGTGGCGTGGGGCACACCGGGAGAGGGCGGGCGCACGTTCATGTGCGGCGCCCTGGGCGAGCGGCGGGGCACGGGCGAGGAGCTGGCCTTCGCCTCCGATCTGCTGGGCCAGCTGTTCGGCGGGTTGCCGGCCGAGCGCCTGGCCCTGCACGTGTGCCGGGGGAACTGGACGCCGGACGAGAAGGTCGCCCTCTCCGGCGACTACCGGCCCCTGCTGGGGCTGCTGAGCACGGTACCGGTGGGGACCCTGACCCTCGAGCTGTGCACACCCCGGGCCGGTGAGCTCGAGGTGCTGGCCGGCCTGCCCGACGACCGCCGCCTGGGGGTGGGGGTGCTGAACCAGAAGGAGCAGCGGGTGGAGACATCCGAGGAGATCGTGGCCCGGGCCGAGCAGGCCATCGGTCTGTTCGGGGCCGAACGGGTGCTCCTCAACCCGGACTGCGGCTTCGCCACCTTCGCCGACAATCCCATCGTCGGCCCCGACCTGGCCGAAGCCAAGCTGACGGCCCTCGTCCGGGCCCGGGATGTTCTGCGCGACCGCCACCCGAACCTCGGTTAGCCTCGCCCGTCTGCTCCACCGACCCGACGACGAAGGAGGCCCCAGATGGCCGAGCCCCCCGCCATGACCATCGACCCCGAGGCCATCTACCGGGCGACGATCACCACCGACAAGGGGGGCGTGATCGTGCTGGATCTGGACCCGGCCCTCGCCCCCAACACGGTCAACAACTTCGTCTCCCTGGCCCGGGACGGCTTCTACGACGGCCTCAAGTTCCACCGCCACGTCCCCGAGTTCGTCATCCAGGGCGGCTGCCCCGAAGGCACCGGGCGGGGCGGGCCCGGCTACCGGTTCGCCGACGAGCCGGTCAAGGGCGAGTACACGCTGGGAGCGGTGGCCATGGCCAACGCCGGGCCGGACACCAACGGCAGCCAGTTCTTCATCTGCATCGACGACTGCCGCCACAAGCTCTCCCCCAGCTACAACCTCTTCGGCTACGTCATCGAGGGCATGGACGCCGTCCTCGCCGTCCAGCGGGGCGACATCATGCGCACCGTGGCCATCGAGGAGCGGCCCCGGTCGTAGCCCGGAACCGGCCTTTCCGATGACCACGTTCCACCCCCACCACACGGGCTTCAAGCTCTCCACCTCGCACGTCCACATCGGGGACGGAGGCGAGGCGGTGGTCATCGAGGACGCGGCCAAGCTGTGGACCGAGCTCATGTCCGGCGACCCGAGCTCGCCCGACGCCGCCCGGGTGGCCGGCGGCGGATGGCTGATGGCCGCCTTCCACATGACTGACGACCCGCCGACCTGGGAGATGCATCCCGAAGGCGCCGAGATCCTGTTCCTCACGTCGGGCGCCATGGACGTCGTCCTGGAGCAGGAAGGCGGGGACCGCGTCGTCCAGCTGCGACCCGGCACCGCCTGCGTGGTCCCCCCGGGGGTCTGGCACCGCCAGGTCCTGGCCGGCCCCTGCGACCTCCTCGCCCTCACCTACGGCCGGGGCACCCGGCACCGCCCCGTCTGACTCCCGATCACGGTGGTCAGGCCGGGGGCGGGGAACCCCCCGTGTAGCTGGCGTCAGGGAGCTGCTCTTCCACGGCGGCGGCCTCCTGGCGGATGCGCTCGGCGGGGGAGAGGATCGCCCCGCGCTCAGCGGGCCTCGGCCCAGAGCACGCCCCTCTGATCGGCGGCCGAGCCCGCCATCTTCAGCCCTCCGACGGTTCTGGTGACACCGATTGGCCCATATCGGCCACTGGATGTCACCAGATCCGAAGAAGCTCAGGCCGCCAGTGCCGCCAGGACCCGTCCGATGGTGGCGGCCACGTACTCGGGCTGGTGGACAACCTGGGCCCAGGTGAACCTCAGCACCCGCCAGCGGTAGGGCACCAACCCGTTCTGGCGCACGAAGTCCTTGCCCATGGCGCTGGGCGACCCGTGACTCTCGAACCCGTCGACCTCGACGGCCAGCAGCAGTTCCGGGTAGGCGAAGTCCACCCGGGCGAGGAAGCGGCCCTCCGGCGTGTGGACTGGGTGCTGGAAAGCGGCGGGCGGTAACCCGGCGGTGCGGAGCAGGCGAGCCATACGCGGCTCGAGGAGCCCGTCGGCCGGCTCCTTCCCCAGCGCCCGCTCGTCGAGGATCTTCGCCACCGCCGCAGTGCCCGGCCGGCCTCGGCCCGCCAGCTCGGTCAGCATCCATTCAACACCGGCGATGGTGGTCCGCTTTCGGGTGAGCGCCCGGTCGAGCACGTCCTCCACCTTCTCCGGTGGCAGGACGGCCCCGAGATCGACGATCGTCCGCGCCGGCTTGGTGAGGGGGAAGCCCTCCCAGCGGCTGATGTGATCGTCGACCAGGTCGCGAGAGCGGTGGACCACGACACCGTCGAGGCGGCACGAGCGGCTCCTCGGGATGCTGATCTCGACGGTTTCGTCGTCCAGCACTCCCCAGAGGCGCGCGGCCGAGCGGTGGGAGACGGCGGCTCTGGGGCCGCCGGCCAGGATGGCCGCGGCCAGGGACTGCAGCCACGTTGCGGGTGAGCCGGCAATGAGCCAGACCCGGGGGTGTCGGAGGACGACGCGGCCCGTCCTCTCCCACTGGCGGATGGTCAGGTAGGAGAGGCCGCATTGAAGGGCCTGGCTGGTGGTGAAGACGGCGTGCTGGGCGGCGGCGATCCCCATCAGCCGGTCATTTTCGGGCATCCCCGGTCGTCTCTCCCGTTCTGGGCATGCCGATTGGGGGGAACTCCACAATCGGCGTGCCCGGATTCGCTCCCGCTCGGTGGCCGACGGGGCGGCGGGGCGGCGGGGCGGGGCCGAGTCTGGTGGCGGGCGGGGCGGGGTGCGACTGAATTTCAGTGCTTCCGGTAGGTTCGATGGGTATGTGGGACACGGAGGGGCGCCATGGCTGAGACGGTTGGACCAAATACCCCCATCGAGCTGGTGGAGGCGGCGTACAAGCGCTTTCCCGAGGCGTGCGCCACGGCCCGGGAGCGCCTGGGGCGGCCGCTGACGCTGGCCGAGAAGATCCTCTTCGCCCACGCCGACGACGCCGCCACCATCGGCCTCGAGCGGGGGGCGGACTACGGCGACTTCCGGCCCGACCGGGTGGCCATGCAGGACGCCACGGCCCAGATGGCCCTCCTCCAGTTCGCCCTGGCCGACCTGCCCACGGTGGCGACGCCCACCACCGTCCACTGCGATCACCTCATCCAGGCCCGGGTGGGGGCGGAGCAGGATCTCAGCGACGCCATCCACACCAACGAAGAGGTCTACGAGTTCCTCCGCAGCGTGTCC
Source organism: uncultured Actinomycetes bacterium (assembly GCA_963789165.1). Taxonomy (GTDB): domain Bacteria; phylum Actinomycetota; class Acidimicrobiia; order IMCC26256; family BP-133; genus CAWBJP01. The sequence goes on along the minus strand of CAWBJP010000002.1, from coordinate 46,329 downwards.
CGCAAGTACGGCATCGGGTTCTGGCGTCCGGGGTCGGGCATCATCCACCAGGTCGTCCTGGAGAACTACGCCTTCCCCGGCGGGATGATGATCGGCACCGACAGCCACACCCCCAACGCCGGCGGCCTCGCCATGGTGGCCATCGGGGTGGGCGGCGCCGACGCCGTCGACGTGATGGCCGGCTGGCCGTTCAACATGCGCCTGCCCCGACTCATCGGCGTGCGCCTCACCGGCGCCCTCTCGGGGTGGACCGCATCCAAGGACGTGATCCTCAAAGTGGCCGGCATCCTCACCGTCAAGGGCGGCACCGGCGCCATCGTGGAGTACTTCGGCCCCGGCGCCGAGGCGATCTCGGCCACGGGCAAGGCCACCATCACGAACATGGGCGCCGAGATCGGTGCCACCACCTCCCTCTTCCCCTACGACGCCGCCTCGGCCCGCTACCTCAAGGCCACCCGCCGGGAGGACCTGGCCGACCTGGCCGACCGCTACGCCGAATACCTCCGTCCCGACCCCGAGGTGGACGCCGACCCGGACCGCTTCTTCGACCGGGTCATCGAGGTCGACCTCGACACTCTCGAGCCGCACGTGGTCGGCCCCCACACCCCCGACCTGGCCCGGCCCATCTCGGCCATGGCCGAGGCCGTCGAGAAGGAGGGTTACCCGGGCGAGCCGACCTACGCCCTCGTCGGCAGCTGCACCAACTCCTCCTACGAGGACATCGGACGGGCCGCCAATGTGGCCCGGCAGGCCTCGGCCGCCGGACTGCGGGTGCAGACCCCGCTGCTCATCACACCCGGCTCCGAGCAGGTGCGGGCCACCATCGAGCGCGACGGCCTGCTGGGCGACCTGGAGGCGATCGGTGCCACCGTGCTGGCCAACGCCTGCGGACCCTGCATCGGGCAGTGGAAGCGGGAGGACAAGGCCGCCGGGGAACGCAACTCGATCATCACCTCGTACAACCGCAACTTTCCCCGGCGCAACGACGGCAGCGCCGAGACGCTGGCCTTCATCGCGTCGCCGGAAACGGTGGTGGCCATGGCCCTGGCCGGGCGGATTGACTTCGACTTCGTCCACGACCCGTTGCGCAGCAACGGATCCGAGGTGCGCCTGGAACCGCCGGTGGCCGACGAGCTGCCGGCCGAGGGCTTCGACGCCGGCGTCTCGGGCTTCAGCCCGCCGGCCGAGGACCCGTCCCAGATCGAGATCGTCGTCCGGCCCGACTCGGACCGGCTCCAGCTGCTCGAGCCTTTCCCCGCCTGGGACGGCAACGACCTCACCGGGCTGCGGGTCGCCCTCAAGGCGGCCGGGAAGTGCACCACCGACCACATCTCCCCCGCCGGGCCATGGCTCAAGTACCGAGGCCACCTGGACAACATCTCCGGCAACCTCTTCATCGGCGCCAACAACGCCTTCACCCCGGGTGAGTCGGGGGTAGGGGTCGACGCCCGGGACGGCGCCAAGCGGCCTCTGCCCGAGCTGTGCAGGGCCTACAAGGAAGCCGGCATCGACTGGGTGGCGGTGGGCGACGAGAACTACGGGGAGGGCTCTTCCCGGGAGCACGCCGCCATGGAGCCCCGCTTCCTGGGCGGCCGGGCCGTCATCGTCCGCTCCTTCGCCCGCATCCACGAAGCCAACCTGAAGAAGCAGGGCGTCCTCGCCCTCACGTTCGCCGACCCGGCCGACTACGACAAGGTGGCCGCCGACGACACCGTCGACATCACCGGCCTCGCCGATCTCGCCCCCGGGCGCAACGTGACCGTGGTCCTCCACCACGCCGACGGCACCAGCGAGGAGATCGAGACCACCCACACCATGTCGCCCGAGCACATCGAGTGGTTCAAAGCCGGGTCCGCCCTCAATCTCCTGCGGGCGCAACAGCAGAACGGCGCATAGCGGCCAACTCGATCGCCGGGCCGGTTGAGGGTCCACCACCTCGGGCACCACCTTCCGTATCGTCCGCAGGGCAATGACGTCCGGGCGGACCGGCTGGAGGTGGCTGCACTGTGGTGATGCGAACCCGAAAGGGCCGGGGAATCCAGGACCAGGAACGGGAGGCCGTGATCGGTCGCTTGTTCGAAGGTGTCCTGCGTTCGGCCCGCAACCACCTCATGCACGCCGGCAACCCGCTGGCGGCCGAGGTGTGGGCCAGCGCCCTGCTGTCGATCTGGCAGTCGGACAACACCTCCGGCGACCCGACCGAGATGGACGACGGCTTCGGCGAGGCGCTCGTCCGCCACGCCCGCGCCGACGGCACCCCGGAGGCAGCGGCCACCTTGTGGGCGCTGGCCGGTGTGGTGCCCATCCGCCTGGCCACCAAGGCCCGCACCGCGGCGGCCAGCCTGGAGCGGAGCGGAGTCGCCGCCCCGGCCTGGGCGGCCGAGGTCGGCCAGTCCCGCCCCACTGAAGCGTGGGTCGGCCGCGACGTCTACGGCGATCAGGAAATCGTCATCGTCGGCTTCGCCTATCCCGACCCGGCCGAAGACCCCGGGGCCCGGGGTGTCCCCGAAGACACGGAACACACCGTCTGCGTGCTGGTGGACCACAACCTGTCCGGCATGGCCAAGGACGCCTATCTCGCCTCGGGCCTGGCCACGACCCTGGCCCGCTGGCGGGACGCCGAGGTCAACGGCATCACCCTGGAACCCATCACCCTGGCCGCGGCCGCCGCCCGCCTGGAGGACGCTCTCCTGGCCACCGAGATGGCCGAGGACGACAACCGCGCCGGCACGCGTCTGGTCGAGCTGCGGGCCCTCATCGCCGCCCGCCTGGAAGCCCTGCCCCTTCCCGACCGGACCGGGACCGGCGAACTCGAGCTGGACAGCCGGGACCGCCTGGTGGCCGAGTTCCTGTCCTCACCGGAGGCGGACGGGCTCCTGGCCGAGCCTGCCGTCGTCGGCATCTGCCACAGCCTGGTCTCCTTCCGGGCCGACCACGGCGACGGTGAGCCGCTGCGCTGGAGCCCCACGCTGGCCAGCATGTGCCTGCTGCACCACTTCCCCGCCCGGGTCGGCGTGGACGACGCCGACCTCGGACTCATCCCCGACGTGCTCTGTGCCTGGGTCCGCTTCGCCGGGCGTCAGCGCCGGCTGCCCGAAGCGGCGACCGAGCACGTGGTGGCCGCGGTGGACGCCTGCCGGGCCGACTTCGCCGCCGCGGCCAGCGGCACCCTCGACCTCGCGGGGGCCCGGCTGTCCGTCTGCTGACCGGCGCCGGGTTCAGCCGGTACGGAGGGCGCGCAGGCGCGCCACCACGTCCGGCAGCGCGGCCAGGAAGGCGTCGACGTCCCCGGCGGTGGAGGACCAGCCCACGCTGACCCGCAGGGAATGGTCGGCGTCGACCCCCATGGCCCGGAGGACGGGCGACGGCTCGAACGTCTCCGACGAACACGACGACCCGGAGTGCACCGCCACCCCCTGCTGGTCGAGGGCGAGCAGGACGGGTTCGGCCTCCACGCCGTCGACGCCCAGGCACACCAGGTACGGCAGCCGGCCCACCGGGTCGCCGAACACGCTCACTCCCACCAGCCGGGCGGGCGCCTCGTCGAGTATCCGGTCGGTCAGCTCCCGGGCCAGCTTCGCTTCCGCCTCCAGGCGCCCGCCGGCGCCCAGCTCGGCGCAGGCGGCGGCGAAGCCGACGGCGGCGGCCACGTTCTCCAGCCCGGCCCGCCGGGCCCGCTCCTGAGCACCGCCCACCAGAAGCGGCGCCAGCCGCAGGCCCCGGCGCACCAGCAGCGCCCCCATCCCCCGGGGCCCACCCAGCTTGTGGGCGCTGACCGAGACGAGGTCGGCACCGAGGGCGGCGAAGTCGAGGGGGACGTGACCGGCGGCGGCGCAGGCGTCCACGTGGAGGCGCACACCCCTTGACCGGCACACCTCGACCACTTCGGCCACGGGCTGGAGCGTGCCGACCTCGTGGTTGGCAGCCTGCACGCAGACAAGGGCGGTATCGGGCCGGATGGCGGCGGCCACCACCTCCGGGTCGACCCGGCCGAAGCCGTCGACTCCCACCAGGGTCACGGTGGCCGCCCGCTGGGCCGCCTCGAGCACAGCGGAGTGCTCGACGGCGCTCGCCACCACGTGCGCCGTCCCACCCGGGGCCCGGGGTGTCCCCGAAGCATCGCCACCAGCAGTCGCTCCGAACACGGCGGTGTTCACCGCCTCGGTCCCCCCCGAGGTGAAGAGCACCTCCCGGGGGCGGGCCCCGAAGAACGCCGCCACCTGCTCCCGGGCCTCCTCCAGGGCGACCCGGGCCGCCCGCCCCTCGGCGTGGACCCGGCCCGGGTCGCCGGGCGCGCTCAGCCAGGGCGCCATGGCCTCGGCCGCGGCCGGGCGCAGCGGCGTGGAGGAGGCGTGGTCCAAGTAGGCCCGGGTCACCACGGGAACCGGTTGACTAGTTTCCGCGAGGGTCCACTAGACGCAGGCGACGCAGTGGGCGTCGCCCGCCGGGCGACTGGAGGAGAACTGCGGGTTGGTCTCGCCGTAGAGACCGGCCAGCATCCCCCGGATCATGCCCCGGTCCACGGCGCAGACCACATGGGGGAACTGCTGGGCCGCCTCCCCGAAGGGGCACTGCTCGGAGATGATCTGCAGCGACTCGCCCTTCGATTCGGCGTGGGCGGCGAAGCCGTGGGCAGTGAGTGCGTCGGCTACCGACACCACCGCCGTGCGCAGGAACTTGTGGCCCTCGGTGGGTTCCATGCGGGCCGCCAGGGCCCGGCCGTACTCGTAGCCGACCTCCTCGGCCATGAGCGTGGCCTGCTCGGGGGGCAGGAGCTGGAGGGAGCGGGCCAGGAGGGTGGCCAGCAGGTCGTCGCGCCGGGGCGGGAACGTCAGCGGATGCCCCACCGTCTCCCGGGCCAGGTACCGCTTGGACGGGCGCCCGGCCGACTCGCCCCGGGCCAGCTCCACGTTCAGGTAGCCGCCGGCCGCCAGCTTGTCGAGGTGGTGGCGGGCCACGTTGGGATGCAGCTCGAAGTGCTCGGCCACCTCGGAGCAGGTGAGCCCCCGACCGACGCTCCGCAGCTGGAGGTAGATCTCCCGCCGGGTGGGGTCACCGAAGGCGTTGGCCAGGGAGGTGACGGCAGCGGTGAACTCGTCGCCGCTCAGCTGAGGGGTCCGGGTCTCACTGCTCACGTTGTTATTCTACTAGCTCCGTAGTGGAAATCCCCCTGAGGAGTTGTTTCGCCATGCCTACCGAGGCGGATGTGCTCGCTTCCCTCCGCCCGGTCGTTGACCCGGAGTTGCGCCGTCCCCTCGTCGACCTGGACCTGATCAAGTCCGTGAAGATGGTCGGGTCCACGGCCGTGCGGATCAGCGTCGGCCTTCCCGGGAACGACTATCCCGCCCGCAACCAGCTGCGCGACCTGGTCAGCGCGGCCGTGTACGGCGTTCCCGGCCTGGACTCGGTGTCGGTCGACCTGGTGACGCTGAGCGAAGCGGAGCAGGCGGCCCTGTCGGCCCGCCTGCGCCCGGTGAACGAGGGGGGTCAGCGGGACAACCCGTTCACCCACTCCGGCACCCGGGTGATCGCCGTCGCCTCGGGCAAGGGCGGGGTGGGGAAGTCGTCGGTGACGACCAACCTGGCCGTGGCCCTGGCCCAGGCGGGCTATGACACCGCCGCCGTCGACGCCGACGTGTGGGGCTTCTCCATGCCCCGCATGCTGGGCATCGACCGGCCGCCGCTGGTCATCGACACCACCATCGTCCCGCCCTCCGCCCACGGGGTGCGGCTGATCTCCATGGGCTTCTTCGCCCGGGAGGACCAGCCCGTCATCTGGCGGGGGCCCATGCTCCACAAGGCGCTCGAGCAGTTCCTGACCGACGTCTACTGGGGCGAGCCCCAGTTCCTGATCATCGACATGCCACCCGGCACGGGCGACGTGTCCCTGTCCATGTCCCAGTTCCTGCCCCGGGCCGAGGTGGTGGTGGTCACCACCCCCCAGGCCGCGGCCCAGAAGGTGGCCCAGCGGGCGGCCTTCATGGCCCAGAAGGTGAACCTGACGCTCACCGGGGTGATCGAGAACATGTCGTGGTTCCGGGGTGACGACGGCAAGTCCTACGAGCTGTTCGGCGCCGGCGGGGGCCAGGAACTGGCCGACACTCTGGGGGTGCCCATGCTGGGGCAGGTGCCGCTGCTCCCCGCCCTGCGGGAGGGCGGCGACATGGGCCAGCCCATCGTCGTCAGCGAGCCCGACAGCGAGGCGGCCCAGGCCTTCACCGAGATCGCCCGGCGGATCGCCGTCGATCTCGCCCCCAAGCGGGTGTACCGCTCGGAGCTCAGGATCACCTAGTGGTCCGGGTCTTCTGATGGGTTTCATCGAGGTCGTCCGCCACGGGACGGTGGGCGAGATCCGCATGAACCGGCCCCGGGTCCACAACGCCATGGGGATCTCCTTTCCCGACGACCTCGGACCGGCGGTGACCGAACTGGAAGCCGACCCGGAGATCCGGGTGGTGCTCCTCACCGGGGAGGGCCCGTCGTTCTCCTCCGGCCTCGACCTCGACGACCTGGCCGCCGGGCTCATCGAGATCCCCTGGTTCCGGGCCAACGAGATGCTGTTCCGGCGACTGGAATCCATGGGCAAGCCGGTGATCGCCGGCGTGGCCGGCTGGTGCCTGGGGGGCGGCCTGCAGATCGCCATCGCCTGCGACGTCCGCATCGCCGCCGACGACGCCCGCTTCGGCCTGCCGGCGTCCAAGGAGGCGTTCCTGCCCGGCATGGGCACGTGGCGCCTGCCCCGCCTGGTGGGGATGGGCTGGGCCCGTCACCTGATCCTGTCCGGGGAAGCCATCGACGCGGCCGAGGCCCTGCGCATCGGGCTGGTGCACAAGGTGGTGCCCCGGGCTGCGCTGGAAGAGGAGCTGATGGACTGGGCCAAGCGTTACGGCGAGGTGCCGGCGGCCAGCATCGCCGAGGCCAAACAGCTGTGTAACCAGGCCTACGACGTTCCCTTCGAGGGGTTCCTGGACGAGTTGAGCGACGCCATGGCGATGGTCATCAGCACCGAAGAGCATCTGGCCCTGCGCCGGGCCTGGGCCGCCCGCCACGGTGAGGTCCAGCACGGTGAGGTGCAGTCGTGAACCTCGACCTCGTCGCCGCCTTCCTGCGCTACGACCCCATCGTCCGCATCCACATCGGCCCGCTGTCGATCTCGCCCCACGGCTTGGGCATCGCCGTCGGCTTCCTCGTCGGGGCCTCGGTCTTCCTGCGCTGGTGCCGGGCCAACGGGCTGTCCGACGACGTCATCTACTCGCTGGTCAACCGGGCCGCGGTGGGATCGATCATCGGGGCCCGGGTGGCCTACGTGATCAACCACCCCGGCGACTTCTCCAACCCGCTGGAGATCTTCGCCGTGTGGAAGGGCGGCATCTCGCTGCTGGGCGGCATCGCCGGCGCCACCCTGGCCGGAGTCCCCAAGATGCGCTCCGAGGGCCTCTCCTTCTGGAAGGTGATGGACCTGGCCGTGCCCTGCGTGGTGATGGGAATCGTCATCGGGCGCATCGGCGACCTGATCATCGCCGACCACCTGGGCAAGCCCACCGATTTCTTCCTCGGCTACGTGTGCCCAGCGGTGGAGACGGGCTCGCCGTGCCTGGCGGCCGTCGGCCAGGCCGTCCACCAGCCCGCCCTCTACGACCTGTTCTCCGCCAGCCTGCTGCTGGTGACCCTCATGCGGGTCCGGCGGAAAGTCCGCTACGACGGGTTCCTCACCTGCTTCTACGGCGCCTGGTACGGCACGGGGCGCTTCCTGGAGGACTTCTTCCGGGTGGACGACACCCACGGCACCGGCCTCACCGGCAGCCAGTGGACGGCCGTGACGGTCACGCTGCTGTGCCTCTACGTCCTGCTCGTCAAGCGGGACACACCGTGGCACAGCGGCCGGGAGCCGGCCGGGGAAACCCCCCTGGAAGGGGCCGCGGAGGGATCAGGAGGGATCGCGGCCCAGGAACCGGAAGAGCCACAGGCAGAGGAATCCGAGGAGGTGCCGGGTAGCATGCCGGCGCAGCCGCCAGCCACGGGAGATGGGTGACGTGAACATGGAAGTGAAGATCGGCGTGACCTATTCCCCCAGGGAACTGTCGGTGGAGCTCGATGAAGGCAAGGCCGACGACATCGTGGCCGCGGTGGAGGCCGCCCTGGCCGACGGCGCCCCCATCCTGTGGCTGACGGACAAGAAGGGCCGGCGAGTGGGCGTACCGTCCGACAAGGTGGCCTACGTCGAGATCGCCGAGGAGGACACCACCAAGGGGCGGGTCGGCTTCGGCCCTGGCTGAGCCGCCGCGCTCGGTGGACCTGCTCGGGCGCCGGCTGCTGTTCTTCACCGGCAAGGGCGGGGTGGGCAAGAGCACGGTGTCGGCCGCCGCCGCCCTGCTGGCCGCCGAGCAGGGGAAACGGGTGCTCCTGGTCTCGGCCGACGGGAGGGGCGACATCGCCGCCTTCTTCGAGCAACGCCCCGTCGGCTTCAAGCCCACCCAGGTCTACCCCGGCGTCCGGGCCATGGCCATGGACACCGAGGCGTCGCTGCGGGAGTACCTCCGCCTCAACCTGCGGATGCCGGTCCCGGGTCGCATCGGCCCGGTGGCCAGGGTGTTCGACTTCGTGGCCACGGCCGCCCCGGGGGTCAAGGAGATCCTCACGGTGGGCAAGATCTGCTGGGAGGTGCGGGAGGCGCTCGACGGCCGGGCCGCGTGGGACCTGGTCGTCGTTGATGCCGCCGCCACCGGCCACATCACCGCCCAGCTGGGCGCCCCCGGCGCCATCCAGGAGCTGGTATCGGTCGGCCCTGTGCGCACCCAGGTGGGGTGGATGGGCGAGATCCTGGCCGACCCGGCCGTGACCGCCCTCAACGTGGTGGTGACGCCTGAGGAGATGCCCGTCCACGAGACGATCGAGCTGGTGGCCCGGGTTCGGGCCGAGCTCTCCGTCCCCCTCGGCGCGGTGGTCGTCAACCGGGTCCTGCCCGAGCTCTTCACCCATGCCGAGGAGGAGGTCTTCGAGGCCGTGCGCGTCCCGGAGCGCACCGCCGACCTGGCCCGGGTGGCCGGGGCCGGGGTGGAGGACGTGCTGGAGGGCGCCGAGCTGGCCGTACGCCTGCGGCGGACCCGGGCCGCCCACCTGACGCATCTGCGGGAGACGGTGGACCTGCCTCTCATCTACCTGCCCGAGCTGTTCGTGCGGGCCGGGGGCATTCGGGTCACCCGCATGATGGCCGACGCCCTGGGGGAGGAGCTCGGCTAGTGGGCGTCCGGGGCCACCCATGACCAGCCCGGCGGGGCTGGACCAGCTGCTGGCGGCCAAGGAGATCGTCATCTTCTGCGGGCCGGGCGGGGTGGGCAAGACGTCGGTGGCGGCCGCCGCTGCGGCCGGGGCCGCCGCCCGGCTGGGCGGGAAGGTCCTGGTCGTCACCGTCGACCCGGCCCGCCGCCTGGCCGACGCCCTGGGCGTCAGCGGGCTCGGGAACCGCGAAACCGAGGTGCCGCCCAAACGGCTGGCGGCCGCCGGGCTCCAGCCCATCCGGGGACACCCCGAACCCCGGGCCATCCGGGGGCACCCCGAACCCCGGGCCATCCGGGGGCACCCCGAAGCCAAGCACAAGGGCGGCCTGTGGGCGGCGATGCTCGACACCAAGCAGTCGTGGGACGACCTGGTGCTGCGCCACGCTCCGGACCAGGAGACGGCCTACCGCATCCTCGAGAACCGGCTCTACGACAACATCACGGCCCGCTTCGTGCAGAGCCACGACTACATCGCCATGGAACGCCTCCACGAGATCCACAGCAGCGGCATCTACGACCTGATCGTGGTGGACACGCCCCCCTCCCGCAACGCCATCGACTTCATCGAGGCGCCCCGCAGGATGGCCGAGTTCTTCGGCAGCCGGCTGCTGCGCTGGTTGACCATGCCCTACCGGCTCGGGGGCCGGCGCGGCGCCAAGATGGTCACCCTCGCCTCCAAGCCCTTCTACCAGGTGGCCGACCGCATCCTCGGCAGCCAGTTCCTGGAGGACATCGCCGAGTTCTTCCTCAACTTCCAGTCGATGTACGAGGGGTTCGTGGAACGGGCCCGGGCCGTGGAACGCCTCCTGCGGGACCGGCGCACCACCTTCGTCCTCGTCACCACCCTGGAGCCGGCACCGGTGCGGGAAGCGGAGTTCTTCGTGTCGGCCCTGGCCGAGCGCCACCTGCACCTCGGCGCGCTGGTGCTGAACAAGACCTTGCCCGGCTACCTCCTCGGGCCCGACGGCGAAGCCGCCGCCCGGGTGCTGTGCCGCGACCCCGAGGGCATGGCCCAGGCGCTGGCCGGCATCGACCAGCCCACCGCCGGCCGGGTCCTGCACACCGTGGGCGAGTCGTTCCTCAACTTCTCCGTGGTGGCCAAGCGGGAGGCGGAGCTGCGGGCCGAGCTGGCCGCCGCCCCCGACCTGGTGTTGTCCGTGCCCTACTTCGAGGCCGACGTCCACGACCTGGCCGGGCTGGCCCGGATGGGGGAGCACCTCTTCGGTTCCTGACGGCCGTTGCCGGGGGACGAAGGGGACAATCCGGGCCTGCCCACCACCCGGGGGTGCGCGCCCGGCGTCATTGGGGCATACACAACCCGTGTGCGGACTGAGAAGCGGTGAGCTGCTGAGCGGGCGCTACGAGCTGGGCGAGTTACTCGGCCAGGGCGGTATGGGCGAGGTACGGGGGGCCCACGATCTCCGCCTGGGCCGGTGGGTGGCCATCAAGACCCTGCGCCCGGCCCTGGCCGGCCAGCCGGAGGTGCGCCGCCGGTTCGAAGCGGAGGCCCGATCCGCCGCCCGGCTCAGCCACCCCCACGTGGTGGCGGTCCACGACGTGGGCGAGGAGGACGGGGTCCCTTTCATCGTCATGGAACGGGTCAACGGTCCCGTTCTGGAGCAGGAAATGGCGGCCGGGACGATGGACCCCGACCGGGTCCGTGAGGTGGGCACCGGCATCCTGGCCGCCCTGGGCGCCGCCCACGCCGCCGGCATCGTCCACCGCGACGTGAAGCCGGCCAATGTGCTTCTGACCGCCGAAGGCTCGGTCAAGGTGGCCGACTTCGGGATTGCCAAGGCCCTCGACGACCCCGCCTCCGACGGTTTCACCGCCGAGCTCGACCTCACCGGCCACGGACAGCTGATCGGCACGGTGGCCTACATGGCACCGGAGCGGGTGGGGGGTGCCCCGGCCGGAGTGCAGAGCGACCTCTACTCGGTCGGGGTCATGCTCTACGAGGCGCTGGCCGGGACGAGGCCCTTCGTCGCCGACACCCCGATGAGCCTGTGCATGGCCGTCCACCGGGGCGACCACGAGCCCCTGGCCGCCCGATGCCCCGGGCTCGACCCCGGGCTGGCGGCGGTGGTTCAGCGGGCCATGGCCCACCGGCCGGAGGATCGGTTCGCCACCGCGGCGGAGATGGCCGCCGCTCTGGCGGTGACCGCCATCCCCGCGCTCCCTCCCGACGCCGCCCCCACCGTCTCCGTGGGGGACGGGACCGTGGTGCTCGACCAGGCGCCCCTGCCCGCGGCGGCGCCGGTGGCGCCCTCCCGAGCCCGCTTCTCCCGGCCGGTCGTCCTCATCACGGCCGGCCTGTGCCTGCTGGCGGCCTGGCTGCTCCTGGGCGGCAGGGGCGGCGATTCGGCGCCTCCCGCTGACGCCCAGGCGCCAGCCGCGAGCACGGCGCCCGCGGCTGGCACGGGGATCCCCGCGCCCCTGAACGACGCGCTGACCGACCTCGAGGAGATCCTCCGGTGACTGCCCTGATGCAACGGGCCCTGGAGCCGGTGGTACACCCGGTGGCACACCTGCACCGGTCGGGTCTGGTGGCCTTCTTCGCCGCCCTGTTCTTCTTCTTCGGCTGCGGCGACCCCGCCAGGAAGCTCCCCGATCAGGCGGCCGGCGCCCTGACGCCCCGGGTGGAAGCCATCCGGGCGGCGGCCGCGGCCGGCGACCGGACCGGCGCCCAGGCCGGGGTCGACGCGCTCCGAGCGGAGGTGAGCGAGCTGCGGAGTAACGGCGTCCTGGGCGAGGACGACGCCGTCCGGGTCCTCGACGCCGTCGAAACCGTCGAAGACCGCCTCGCCCTCCTTCCGGCGCCCACCACCACGACGACCGCGACCACCGCACCTCCGTCAGACGACAACGAGGACCGGGACAGGGGCAAGGGCAAAAGGAACGACGACGACTGAGCGTCAACCCGGGTGCCCGTGCGCTCCCGAGCCCGTTTAGGCTGCGGCCCGGAGCGGGAGCGACAGCCGTGGGCGAAACATGAGTGAGCGGGTCGAACTCGCCTGGTACGGGGACGACGTCCCGTTCTACGACCACGGGCCCCAGCATCCGCTGCGCCCGGCCCGGGTCCTCCTTACCCGCTCCCTCATCCACGCCTACCGGCTCATCGACGGCCAGCAAGTGGTCGAGACCCCGGCCCGGGACGCCACCGACGAGGAGCTGGCCCTGGTGCACACCGAGGCCTACATCGACGCCGTCGTGCGGGCCGGTCACGGGGAGGCGGGTGACTGGTGGCGCTACGGCTTCGGGCCGGGCGACAACCCGATCTTCCCCCACATGCACGAGGCCTCGGCCCGGGTGGCGGGGGCGACGCTGGTGGCGGCCGAGGCGGTGCACTCGGGGCGGGCCGAGCACGCCTTCAATCCCGCCGGGGGACTGCATCACGCCATGCCCGACCGGGCCAGCGGCTTCTGCGTGTACGACGATCCGGCCATCGCCATCCGCTGGCTGCTGGCCCGGGGTGTGGAACGGATCGCCTACGTCGACGTCGACGTCCACCACGGCGACGGCCCCCAGGCCATCTTCTGGGACGACCCCCGGGTCCTCACCATCTCCATGCACCAGAGCGGCCGCACCCTCTTCCCCGGCACCGGCGCCATCGACGAGCAGGGGGCGGGAGAGGCGGCCGGCACCAAGGTGAACGTCCCCCTGCCCCCGTTCACGGGGGACGAGGACTGGCTCGGTGCCTTCCGGACGGTGGTCCCGCCCCTGGTGGAGGCGTGGCAGCCCGAGGTGCTCGTCACCCAGCTGGGCTGCGACACGCACTGCACCGACCCGCTGGCCCACCTGCGCCTGACCACCGCCGCCTACCGCCAGACCGCCGCCCTGCTCCACGACCTGGCCCACCGGGCGGCGGGTGGGCGCTGGCTGGCTACCGGCGGCGGCGGGTACCAGTGGGCCGCGGTGGTGCCCCGGGCGTGGACGATCTACTTCGCCGAGATGGCCGGACGGACCGTGGCCGACGAGCTGCCGCCCGATTGGGTGGAGGAGGCGGAGGCCGAGGCCGGCCACACCCTGCCGCACCGGCTCTCCGAGCCGCCGCCGGGGCCCGCCCCGGCCGACCCCGAGGCGGTCACCCGGGTCGTCGACGAGGTGCGGCGGCAGATCTTCCCCCGCCACGGCTTGGGCTGATTCTCCAAGGCGGGCGCGATTGAGGCCCTCCCAGGGCCAGGATCGCGCCCACCTCCCCGCGAGATACCCTGGGGGGGTATGGTGTAGGCATGCAGACGCACACGGAGCACGACACCCACGCCACGGCCCACGAGCACGGCGGGCACGAGGGTCACGGCGACCACGTGGCCATGTTCCGCCGCCGCTTCTGGTGGAGCCTGCTCCTCAGCCTGCCGGTGGTCGCCACCAGTCACATGGTCATGGACTGGTTCGGCTATTCGCTCGACTTCCCCGGCATCGATCTGGTCGGCCCGGTCCTCGGCACGGTGATCTTCGCCTGGGCCGGCTGGCCCTTCCTGGCCGGCGGGCGGGACGAGCTGGCCGCCCGCCAGCCCGGGATGATGCTGCTCATCGCCATGGCCATCAGCGTGGCCTACGGCGCCTCGCTGGCCACCAGCCTGGGCTGGTTCGACCTCGAGTTCTGGTGGGAGCTGGCCGCCCTCATCACCATCATGCTGCTGGGCCACTGGCAGGAGATGAAGGCGCTGGGCCAGGCCCAGTCCGCGCTCGCCGCCCTGGCCGAGCTCCTCCCCGACGAGGCCGAGCGGATCACCCCCGACGGAGGCATCGAGGTCGTGAGCCTGGGCGCGCTGGCGCCCGGGGACGTCGTCCTCGTCCGCCCCGGGGGACGGGTCCCGGCCGACGGCGTCATCGTCGACGGCGAGGCGGAGATCGACGAGTCGATGGTCACCGGCGAGTCCCGCCCGGTCCCCAAGGGCCCGGGCCACCGGGTGGTGGCGGGCACGGTGTCGACCGACTCCGCCATCCGGGTGCGGGTGGAGGCAGTGGGCGAGGACACCGCCCTGGCCGGCATCCAGCGCCTGGTGGTCGAAGCCCAGGCGTCGCGGAGCCGGGCCCAGGCCCTGGCCGACCGTTTCGCCGCCCTGCTCTTCTACGTGGCGGCCGGCGCCGCCGTGGTCACCTTCGCGGCCTGGACGCTGGCCGGGCGGAGCGACGACGCGGTGGTGCGGACGGTCACGGTGCTGGTCATCGCCTGCCCCCACGCGCTCGGCCTGGCCATCCCGCTGGTCATCTCGATCTCCAGCGCCCTGGCCGCCCGGGCCGGGATCCTGATCAAGGACCGCCTCGCCCTGGAACGGATGCGCACCATCGACACCGTCCTCTTCGACAAGACCGGCACCCTGACCCGGGGTCAACACGCCGTCACCGGTGTAACCGGCCTGGGCCTGGCCGAAGCCGAGGTGCTGCGCCTGGCCGCCGGGGTGGAGGCCGACAGCGAGCATCCCCTGGCCCGGGCCATCGTGGCCGCGGCCAAGGCGTCGGGGGAGGTGGCGCCCGCCAGCGGCTTCCGCTCCATCCCCGGCCGGGGCGTCGAAGCCACCATCGACGGGGGGCGTTACGCGGTCGGGGGTCCGGCGCTGTTGCGCCAGCGGGGCCTGGAGGTCCCCGTCGCCCTCCACCCCCGGGTGGAGGAGTGGCGGTCCCGCGGATCGGCCGTGCTCTACCTGCTCCGGGACGACGACGTCGTGGGCGCCCTGGCCCTGGAGGACCAGGTCCGGCCCGAGGCCCGGGAGGCGGTGGCCGAGCTGCAGCGGATGGGCCGGCGGGTGGTGATGATCACGGGCGACGCCGCCGAGGTGGCGGCGACAGTGGGCCGCGAGCTCGGCGTCGACGAGGTCATGGCCGAGGTGCTGCCCGAGGACAAGGCGGCCAAGGTGGCCGAGCTCCAGAGCCGCGGGCTGTCGGTGGCCATGGTGGGCGACGGGGTGAACGACGCCCCCGCCCTGGCCCGGGCCGATGTCGGGATCGCCATCGGCGCCGGCACCGACGTGGCCATCGAGTCGGCCGGGATCGTGCTCGTCTCCAACGACCCGCGCGGCGTCGTCTCGGTGATCCGCCTGTCCGTCGCCGCCTACCGCAAGATGATCCAGAACCTGGCCTGGGCGGCGGGCTACAACGTCCTGGCCATCCCCCTGGCCGCCGGGGCCCTGGAGTGGGCGGGCATCACCCTGCCGCCGGCGGTGGCCGCCGTCCTCATGAGTGCCTCCACCATCGTGGTGGCCGCCAACGCCCAGCTGCTGCGCCGCCTCGACCTGCGCCCGGCACTCCGTCCATCCGAGGAACCGTGAAACCAGTCTCGCCGCCGAGGTACGGCCGGCCCAAGGATCGGCGCGCCCCGACGGCGAGGTGTCGTCGACGTCAGTGACCAGCTACGAGCCGCAGGTGCAGTCGGGGTGACACTTGTTGTCCTTGGTGCACTTGCAGTTGTCACCGCAGGTACAGCCGGCGGCACACGAGCACTTCGACATGGTCATCTCCTCATGGTCCGGGTGGGGTCAGTCAAGGTACCATACCCCTGCAGGGTATTTTTCATGTCGAGAGAGGACGCCGGGTGAGGGGCTATACCAGTGACAAGGCCGCCGTGCAGGGTCGTCTGCGGCGGATCGAGGGGCAGGTTCGGGGCCTCCAGCGCATGGTCGAGGAGGACGCCTACTGCATCGACGTCCTGACCCAGATCTCGGCCGCCACCAAGGCCCTGGAGTCGGTGGCCCTCCAGCTGCTCCAGGAGCACCTCTCCCACTGCGTCCGGGAAGCGGTGGCCGCCGGCGGTCCCGACGCCGACGCCAAGGTGGCCGAGGCGTCAGCCGCCATCGCCCGCCTCGTTCGCTCCTGAGTGTTACTGGTGTTACTGGAGTAGCAGGAGTTTAAGCTTTCCCGCGCCGGGAGTCGGGCTCGTCCAAGAAAAGAGAATGCAGGATTTTCGCTTCGTCCGAAGTATCTCTTTCTTGACGATTCCGCCGAATCCGGCTTCGAACGCCCTGGGGTGCCTCTTGCCGTCCGTTCTTTTCGCCTGCCGCCGGTCCCGGTCTGTCGCGGTCCTCGTGGCCGCCGCCCTGATCGCCGCCTTCATGCCCTTGGCGGCCCAGGTCCGTTCCGCCGCCAGGGCCAGCGCCGCGGCGCCGGCTGCTCCCGGCTACTGGTTCGTCGCCTCCGACGGCGGCATCTTCGCCTTCGGCGACGCCCCCTTCCACGGCTCCACCGGCGCCCTCCGCCTCAACCGGCCCATCGTCGGCATGGCCCCCACTCTCACCGGGGCCGGCTACTGGCTCGTCGCCTCCGACGGCGGCATCTTCGCCTTCGGCGACGCCCCCTTCCACGGCTCCACCGGCGCCCTCCACCTCAACCGGCCCATCGTCGGCATGGCCCCCACCCCCACCGGGGCCGGCTACTGGCTCGTCGCCTCCGACGGCGGCATCTTCGCCTTCGGCGACGCCCCCTTCCACGGCTCCACCGGCGCCCTCCACCTCAACCAGCCCATCGTCGGCATGGCCCCCACCCCCACCGGAGCCGGCTACTGGCTCGTCGCCTCCGACGGCGGCATCTTCGCCTTCGGCGACGCCGCCTTCTTCGGTTCTGCCCCCGGG
The DNA here is from genome assembly GCA_963789165.1 of uncultured Actinomycetes bacterium. Classification (GTDB taxonomy): domain Bacteria; phylum Actinomycetota; class Acidimicrobiia; order IMCC26256; family BP-133; genus CAWBJP01. The sequence goes on along the minus strand of CAWBJP010000002.1, from coordinate 29,483 downwards.
CAGGGCGTCACCGGGACGGTGGTGTCCATGCAGCCGACGCCGATCGGCCGTGGGTACTGGCAGGCGCTGTCCGACGGTCGGGTGCTCGCCTTCGGGGACGCCCGCGACTTCGGGTCCGCCACCGGCCTCAACCGGCCGGTGGTGGACATGGCCTCGACCCCGAGCGGGGGCGGCTACTGGCTGACGGCGGCCGACGGGGGCATCTTCACCTTCGGCGACGCCGGCTTCTTCGGCTCCACGGGCGCCATCCGGTTGAACCAGCCCATCGTCGGCTTGGCGCCGGTCGTGCGTCCGGGGGTCCCCGGGACACCGTCGCCCGACCCGGCCAGCGTGCCACCGGGGTCGCCGCCCACCACCCCCTGGACCCCGACCACCCCCAACTCGGTCCCTGGCCCCGGGCCAGCCCAGGATCCCGACCCGGCAACGCCGGCCGGGCCCCACCCGGCCGACCCCGACGGCAGGCCTCCCGAGGCGATCGACAAACCCTTGGAAACGTCCCATGGCGGCGCCGCCAGCGCGGACGTCCTGGTCGGCCCGACCACGTGCGGGTTCCCCGAGATGCCGTCGCGAACGATATGGCCCGACGAGATCGACAATATCGGCGAGGCCTCCGGAATGGCGGCGTCGAGACGCTATCCCGGGCTGTACTGGGTGGTGCGGGACTCAGGCCACACCGCGGCCATCAACGCCGTCCGCTTCGACGCCGACGGGATGGCCCACAGCAAGGAGATCCTGGTCGACAACGCCGTCAACGGCGACTGGGAGGAGGTCAACTACACCATCGGCCCCGACGGGATCGCCCGGCTCTGGGTGGTCGACAACGGCGGAGCCGCCAGCAAGAAGATCTACGAGATCATCGAGCCCGACCCCGACGCGGTGACCAGTGTCCAGGCCGTCAACCAGTACCCCTGGGCGTACCCGAGCGGCAGCTACAACACCGAGGCCTCCTTCATGGCCCGGGGATATCTCGTGCTCGTGACCAAGACGAGCCCGAGCGCCCGGATGTACCGCTTCAACACGCTGACTCCCGGGGTAACCAACAAACCCGTCTACATCGGGAAGCTGATGAACAGCCACTCGGTCTCGGTGGCCCGCCAGTCACCCGACGGCAAGATCCTGGTGACCGCGTCACACGAGGTCGTCAACCTCTACCGCTCGACCGACGGAAGCGGCTCGCTCACGAGCGTGGGCGGCAGGATGCCCGATTGCCAGATGCGGGCCTTCCCCGGTGACCACGTCGAGGCGGGCGAGTTCACCGCCAACCGGGAGATGCGCTTCATCACCGAGATCAAGCGGACGTTCCTGCTGCGGATCGACTGACCGCCCGGAACTGGCCCGTCGGAGGGGCGTTCACCCGCTCGGTTCAGCGGCGCTTGCGCACGAACCAAACGCCGCCGCCGGCCAGTCCGGCCAGGGCGGCGACAAGAGCCACCACCACGAGAGGGCTGCCACTGCCGCCATCGTCCCCAGCGGCGGCTTCGGCGGCGGTCGTCGGCGATCCTGCCGTCCGGGTGGTCGGGGCGGCCGTCGACGGGACGGCGTGGGTGGTGGTGGTCGTGGGGGCACCGGACGTGGAGGTCACCGCCGAGGCGACGGCCTCGAAGACGGGGGCCGGTTCGTCGGCGTCGGGATCGTCATCGATCCAGCGCACCACTTCGCCATTGGAGTAGGTCTGGGTGACGGGGAAGGCAGCCTTCCCCGGGGGCCCCGTATGGACCGTGAAGACGAACGTCTCGTCGTTGGGGCCTGGGGCCGCGCCCGCGTCCTTCGTCCAGCGGACTTCGGGGAGCTGGTTCCCGGCCGTGATCACCTGACACGACCATGAGGTCATCGCCGTACAGGCGAGGGGGTTCCAGCCCGCCGGGGTGAAGACGCTGACCCCGGTGTTATGGATGGCTTCCCCCCGCTCGTCAGGTACGTCCAGGGTGAGTTGCTGGTCGGTGTCCGATGGGTACGTGGTCGCGCCCGGGGACGTGGCATGGCCCGATGCCGGCAAGGCCCACACCACCAGCAGGATGGTGGCGACACCGACGATCGTCGGCAGGCGGTCTCTGCGCACGGTGGGCCGCCAGGGACTCGAACCCTGACCTGCCGGATTAAAAGTCCGTCGCTCTGCCATTGAGCTAGCGGCCCGGCGAGAGCGTACCGGCGCCCTAGCTCTCCACCGGTGCCCGGGCGTCGTAGGACCAGAAGGCGGGCAGGGCGGCGGCGGTGGCGGCCACGGCCAGCACGCACAGGACGCCGCCTGACACCACCGACGCCCGCAGGCCGACGAGGGAGGCGGCGGCGCCAGCCTCGGCGTTGCCCAACAGGGGGCCGGACGTGTAGCTGATGAGCTCGATGGAGGCGAGCCGGCCCCGGAGGTGGTCGGGGATCGTCCGGTTCCACATGCTCATGCGGAAGATGCCACTGACCATGTCGGCCGCTCCGGCGGCGACCAGCCCGAGCAGCGCCAGCCACAGCCACGGCGCCAGACCGAAGCCGATGATGGCCACCCCCCACAGGGCGGCCGCCAGCGAGATGGCCCGGCCGTGGCGGTGCACCCGGCTCGTCCACCCGCTGGTCAGCGTGGCCAGGAACGCCCCCGCCGAGGGGGCGGCGTAGAGGGCGCCGAGGGCGGCGGAGCCGCCGTAACGCTGAGCCAGGGCGGGGAAGAGGGCCAGGGGCATCCCGAAGAACATGGCCGCCATGTCCACCAGGTAGGTGCCCATGAGCTCGGGCCGGCTCCGGGCGTAGCGCAGGCCCTCCACCACCCGGGCGAGGCTGGGCCGCTCGGCGTCGGGCGGGGCGGGCACCGGGCGCATGGCCCACAGGGCGGCGAGCGACACGAGGAAAGTGGCGGCGTCCACCCCGTAGGCCACCTTGAGGCCCGGGCCGGCCAGGAGCAGCCCGGCGACGGCGGGCCCGGCGATCATCCCCACGGTGCGGGTGAGCGCGTCGATGGCCCCGGCGGCGGTGAGCTCCTCCCGATCGACGAGGCGGGGCACCAGGCCGGCGAGCGCCGGCCGCTGGATGGCCCCCAGGCCGGCAGCCGCCGCGGCCAGGGCGAAGACCGCCCAGGTGCGGGGCGATCCGACGGCGGCGTTGGCCAGCAGCAGCCCGGAGCAGGCCAGCAGCCCGAGGTCGGCTAGGAGCACCAGCCGGCGGCGGTCGACGGCGTCGGCCAGGGCGCCCCCGACGAAGGCGAGGGCGAGGAGAGCCACGAGCTGGGCCACCCCGACGAGGCCCACCATCAGCGACGAGCCCGTCAGCTCGAACACCTGGTAGGGGACGGCCACGTAGGTGATCATGGAACCGAAGAACGACACCGACTGGCCCACCGTGAGCAGCCGGTAGTCCCGGTGGCGGCGCAGCGGCGTCAGGTCGACCGCCAGGGCGCGCCAACCACTGGGGATCCCCTCGGCCTGGGGATCCGGGACGACCTCCGGCGGGGCCGGGGCCAGGCGTTCGTCGGGCTCGGGCAAGGTCGCAAGGGTAGGGGAGCCCTGCCCGGCGGTCGGCCGAATTCCTCTCATGGCCGCGAAGTCGGCCGACGGGACCTCTACCAACACTCAAGAGCGAGGTTCAAGCCATGGGAAGGTTCCGGGACCGCCACGCCGCCGTGCAGGCGGCGCCAGACGACAACGCGGACCTCGGGCCGCCCACGTCGCCGTCGGCCTCCACCCAAGGTCTCCTCGAGGCGCGCCTCCGGGACGCGGTGGTCACCGGCAAGTTCCACCTGCACTACCAGCCGCTCGTGTCCGTCATCGATGGGCGCCCGCGCGTCCTCGAGGCCCTGCTGCGCTGGGAATCAGCGACCGGCCGGGTGTCGCCCGGCACCTTCGTTCCCGTGCTCGAGGCCACCGGCCTCATCCGGGACGTGGGCCCGTGGATTCTGTCCGAGGCGTGCCACCAGGCCCGCTCCTGGGTCGAAGACGTCCCCGACCTGCTGCTCGCCGTCAACATCGCACCGGGCCAGATCGTCCCGGGCTTCGCGGATTCCGTCCTGGACATCCTCCGGATCAGCGGGATGCGACCGGAGAAGCTGTGTCTCGAACTCGTGCGGCCGGCGTCCATCGCCGACCCGGTGGCGGCCTGGGGCGAACTGCGGCGGCTGAAGTCCTCCGGGGTCCGGCTCTTCCTGGACGACTTCGGTGCGCTCGGGTCGTCGATCGCCGATCTCCGCCGCTTCTGCATCGATGCGGTCAAGATCGATCCCTCGCTCGTGTCCGGCCTCGGACGCAGCCCGGAGGACGAGGCCATCGTCGCCGCCCTGATCGCCCTGGCCCATGCCCTCGGGATGCAGACCATCGGAGAGGGCGTTGAGACCGCCGCCCAACTCCAGCGACTCCGGGGGCTGGGTTGCGACCTCGCCCAGGGCTTCCACCTCATCGAACCCCAGGCACCCGCCGCCATCGACCGCCTCCTGAGGGACACCCCGGCCACCCTGAAGCCGGTCTGAGCGCACCCGTCGATCTCCTCTCAAAACGGCCGGATCTGGGCCGATTGAGAAGAGTGAAGACACCGACCGGCCTGCCCGCCATTCTCACCAACCCCGACCGGCCCGTCCCGGAGACGAGAGCCGTCAAGTGGACGTATCCGGGTCCTGGCTGTCGCCGCCCTGATCACGAGCGGGGCCTACTTGACCTGGCGGGCGACCTCGACGCTCAATCTGTCCGCCTGGTGGTTGTCGGTTCCCCTGCTCCTCCTGGAGGTCCACGCGGTCTTCGGCCTGGGTCTCTTCACCTTCTCGCTGTGGGATGTCGACTCGGTCCCGCCGGTGGCACCCCGCCGGGAGGCACCCGGGCGCATCGCCGTCCTCATCCCGACCTACAACGAGCCGATCGACGTGCTCCTCCCCGCGGTGGCCGCCGCCGCGGTCCTCGAGCCGGCCCATGAGACCTGGGTTCTCGACGACGGCAACCGACCCGCCGTCCGGCGCCTGGCGGCTCAGCTCGGAGTGCGCTACCTGGCCCGCACCGATCGCGCCGGCGCCAAGGCGGGCAACGTGAACCATGCCCTCTCCGTCATCGAGGCCGACTTCGTGGCCATCCTCGACGCCGACCACGTGGCCGGGCGCGACTTCCTGGTGAACACGTTGGGATATTTCGACGACCCGAAGATCGCTTTCGTCCAGACCCCGCAGGACTTCTACAACACCGACTCCTTCGAGCACGAGCGCCGGCGCCGCTGGTGGCGGGGCGGCGAGGCCGGCCAACACGCCTTCAGCGAACAAGCCCTCTTCTACCGGGTGCTCCAGCCGGGGAAGAACCGCTGGCACGCCGCCTTCTGGTGCGGCACCGGGGCCGTCGTTCGGGTGGAGGCCCTGCGCCAGGTTGGTGGTGTGGCCACCGAGACGGTGACCGAGGACATCCTGGCTGATTCCTTGACCTTCGTCGGGTTCTTCTCGGCCACCTTCCTGCTCCAGCGCCTGGCCCTGGCCCGGCTGGCCCGAGGCCGGGCCCCCCACCTGCTGTCCACCGTCTTCGAGTTCGTACGCATGAGCGCCAACATCGGCGCCACCCTCACCCTCTTCGGGCGGCGGGCCGGCGGGTTCGCGGTGACCCCCAAGGGCCGCGTGGGCGATGACCGCCGGCGCCAGCCCGTCCCGGTCATGCTGTACCTCACCACGGGGCTGAGCGTGCTGGCCGCCACCTGGTTCGCGCTCACCCTGGCCGGTTGGAGCCCGCTGCACTACGGCCAGAAGTGGGTCGTCTACGGCGCCTTCGGCTGGCTCGTGGTCAACGGCGCCCTGGTTGTGGTAGCGATGGCCCGCATCCGCTCCGAACGGTTCGCCGGGGAGCGCCGGGCGAGCGTCCGGTTCGAAGCCGATGCCCCGGGCAGTCTCGACGGCCGCCCCTGCCGGGTGCGCGACCTCTCCCTCACCGGCGCCAAGGTCGTGCTCTCCGGCATGAGGCCGGACCCGATGGTCCCGGCCGGGAAGCGCACGCTCACCGCCGATCTGGGCGTACCGGTCACGCTCCGAGCCGAGGTCCGCTCGAGCTACGCCAGCGCCGAGGGGACGATCCTCGGCCTGGAGTTCTGTGCCGATCAGGACGCCGAACGGGCCAGCCTGGCCCTCGCTCTCTTCCATTCGGATGCCGACCCCGAGCGGGTCCCCGTTACGGACGGCGCCGCGGACAGCACCGTGGCGGCCTGACCGTCCCCTCCAGGGAGGTAGCCGTTCCGCTCGACCGGCGGAAGAACGACGCAGGCCAATGCGTTGGGTCCCAGATGTGTCCACATCCACCCATCGGGGCCTCGACGCGCGGGAAGCGACCATCCTCGGCGTGCTGTCGGCCGTGTGGGGGGCGTCGTTCCTGTTCATCAAGGTCGCCGTCGACGACGTCGGGGCGGCCGGCGTGGCCGTCGGACGGCTGGGGCTGGCTACGGCCACGATCGGCGGGTGGCTGCTGCTGCGGCGGGGACCGTCCGGCGTGCGGGCCATGGTGCGGGGCGTCCGGCCCGCCGACGCGGTGCTCTTCGCCGCCACCGGCTCAGCGGCCCCCTTCCTGCTCATCGCCTGGGCCGAAACCCGGATCACGTCCAGCCTGGCCGGCATCCTCAACGCGTCCATCCCGCTCATCACCGCCGGCATGGCCCTCTACCTGCGGGCTCCCGGTCGCCTCCGGGGGTGGCGTTCTGCCGGGCTGCTCCTCGGCTTCGCCGGGGTGGCGCTGGTGGCCGGCGGCCAGCTCTCGGGCCAGCCCGCGGGGGTGGCGGCCATGCTCGTCGCCGCCCTCGGCTACTCGGCCAGCGCCATCCTCGCCCGCCGGCGCTTCGCCACCGTGGAACCCCAGGCGGTCGCCCTCGTCCAGGTCGGCGTCGGGCTCCTCCTGGCCCTGCCCGCCCTGGCCCTGGACCCGCCGTCGACCGCCCCCTCGGGCCAGGCCGTCGCCGCCCTGCTGGCGCTCGGCGTCGGGGGCACCGGCCTCGCCTACTTCCTCTACTACTCGCTGGTCTCGACGGCGGGTCCCCAGCACGCCGTGGCCGTGACCTACCTCGTTCCGGTGGCGGCCGTGATCTACGGCCGGGTCTTCCTCGACGAGCAGGTGTCGGCGGGCGCCCTCGCCGGCATGGCCCTGATCCTGGCCGGACAGGTGGTGACCTCGATTCCCTCCCGCCCGCCCCTGGCCCCGCCCCGCCCCGCCGCTGCTAGCATTGCCGGGCTCCCGGAGAACGCGTAGCCCCCATCGTCTAGCGGCCCAGGACGCCGCCCTTTCAAGGCGGTAGCACGGGTTCGAATCCCGTTGGGGGTGCCAAGCCCCTCTGGGGGTGAGTGGCAGCAACAGCAGGTCCGTGGTCCTGTGGTGCAACCTGGTTAGCACGCCGCCCTGTCAAGGCGGAGGTCGCGGGTTCAAATCCCGTCAGGACCGCTCGGTGGGAGCCCAGACGACGAGGTCGGGCCCCCACCGCTCGGCCGGGTAGCTCAGTCGGCAGAGCGCGCGCCTGAAAAGCGCGAGGTCGCCGGATCGACGCCGGCCCCGGCCACCGGTAAAGACGCAGGTCAGAGGGTTCAAACTCTCTGACCTGCGTCGCGTCCGGGGGTCGGATCCCGCGCCGATCCCGCGAGAATCCCGCGGACGAATCCGGAGTGGGTTGTCCGACCGTCGGGACCGCGCACGAACATGGCCACGTCGAGTGGTCGCGCTACGAGTTCCGCTGCACCGTCACAGTCGCCGGGCAGGATGGAGGGCGTGCCCAGGCTGAGTTACTTCTACGGCATTGCTGTGTACGTGTACTTCGAGGACCACCCGCCTCCGCATCTGGGACGCGCGCTATGGAGAGCACAAGGCCAAGGTGTCTCTCGCCAGCGGGGAGGTCATCGAAGGGTCTCTGCCGCGCCGGGCCGCCCGCTTGGTCTCGGACTGGGTCGCCGAGCATTCGGTCGAGCTCGCCGCCTGCTGGGAGCGGGGCCAGCCGGGGCGAGCCGCCCGGTACGATCGAGCCCCTGGCGTAGACGGAAAGGTGACGGCGATGGACATCACCCAGGTGGAAGTCATCGAGGGCCACACCGTGCGGCTCCGGTTCGAAGACGGCACTGAGAAGTCCGTGGACCTGGATCCTTACCTCTACGGCCCCGTCTTCGAGGAGATCCGGCGCGACCCCGCCGTCTTCGCTGCCGTCCGGGTCGACGCCGACGCGGGCACCATCGTGTGGCCCAACGGCGCCGATCTCGCACCGGACACGCTCTACGAAGGCCGCCGCTCCGCCCGCATGGACGCCGAGGCCCAGGCCAGCTGATCGGCGGCGCGGTGTCAGCCCGAGGGTACGCCCGCCCCACCATGGGCGGCCCGGCGTAGGGGAGTCACCGGGGCGTCCTCGATCGGGCGGGCCCGGCGGGCCATCTCGTCGAGGCGGTCGGCGACACTCTCCGCCTGTCCGGGCATCAGGTGGCCGTAACGGTCGAGGGTGAGGGCGGCCGATGCGTGCCCCATCATCCGCTGCAGGACCTTGACGTCGGCCCCCGCTGCGATGGCGAGGGAGGCGCAGGTGTGCCGAAGGTCGTGGAGTCGCAGAGGGGCCACGCCGGCGGCCGCGATGGCCGGGTTCCAGGCCCGTTTCCGGAAGTTCTCCAGGCGCAGGTAACCGCCCTCGGGCGCCGGGAAGACCAGCCCGTCGGCACCGGGCTCCGAATACCGGGCCAGGTGGTCCTGGAGGACATCCGCCACCAGGCTCGGCAGGGCCACCTGGCGGCGGCCGGCAGAGCTTTTCGGGACCGATTCGAGCATCCGGCCGCCGATGTACTGAACCTGCTCCACGACCGAGATGGTCCGGCGGAGGAGGTCGACGCGGTGGCGCCGCAGGCCGATCAGTTCCCCGGCCCGGAGCCCGGAGTAGGCGGCGACCAGGACGAGCGCCCGGTACCGCGGGCCGATCCCCTCGGCGAGGGTGGCGACCTCGTCGTGGGACAGGAACCGCATGGGCTCGGCCGCCACCCGGGGGGCCTTGACGCCACGGAGAGGGTTCCGCCCGAGCGACTCGTTGTCGACGGCGGCGGCCAAGACCCGGTTGAGGGTCCGGTAGACCTGCGCCACCGACCCGAGCGACAGGGAGCGGCCGTGGGCGCCCTCCTTCGTCGTGAGTCCGGCGAGCCAGCCCCTCAGCATTGACGGCGTGAGCTTCGCCAAGGGGACGTCGCCCAGCTCGGGGAGGATGTGGTTGCGGAGGTTGGCGTCGTAGATCCGTTGGGTTGTCGGTCGCAGGTGGACGACGGTGCGCTGCCATTCGGCGGTCCAGCGGGCCAGGGTCACCCGGCCGTTCCGGGGGTCGATCCACTCGCCCTGGTCGAGTTCGGTCTGTTGGCCGCGCTCGTATCGCTCCGCCTCCTTCCTGGTCCGGAGCGTCCGGGAGCGTTCCCGGCCGTCGGCGCCGCGGAGCCGGACCTCGTACCTGGTCTGCCCCGCCTTGGTCTGGTGCTTCTCGATCATGTGGACCTCCCCAGCGGTGTCGGTTACCCGGCCCGACGGAGCCGGCCGACGAAGCTCTGGACCGACTCGACCGGCACGCGGGCCGATCGGCCGATGTGGACGACTTCCAGGTCCCCCTTGCCGATCAGCTCATAGATCGTTGATCGTCCGACGCCGAGTGCCCTCCCAGCGTCTTCGATGGTCAAGAGGAGGACGAGCTCACCGGTACTGCCCGGGCTCACCTCACCGGGCGCCCTGGGCGTGGCCGACGCGGGCTTCTTCGTAGGGGCCTGCCGATGGCGAGTTGGGGCGTTGTCCTCGCCCCACAGCTGCAGCAGGCCAGATGGGCTGTCGTGCTGGTCCGTGGTTCACCTCCGCGGTTGAATGCTGGCGTTTCCCAGGGGTTGCGATGGTACAACGCGATTTCCAAGACGTACACCCATGTAATTCGCCGCTGGAGCCTCTAAAGACGGACCAGGTGGCATGTAGTGGCAACTGGGGGCACTCAAAGAACACTCAGGGGCACTGGATGGACGCCAGACACGCGAAAAGAAATTTTTCGACCTCCCCCACGCGTGCCCCTAAACAGGGGTTACAGCGCGGCGGGGTGCGATCAGGAGGTTCGTCAGATCTCCCCCCTTCCTTCGTTAGCTCCCCGGAGACGGTTGCGGACACATGCGGACGCCTGCGAATTCCTACGTACAATTACTCGCTACTTCTCAGCATTATTTAGCCCTATCGCCCCCAGCACTGGTCACCAGGTCTTCGGCCAAAAACCGCTTCCATCGACTGAATTCATCCTGTATACCTGACCCTATTCCTGACGCCTCGAACACGATTGCAACCGGCGGTTGCGGGAGGTGGGGGCTTGGCCTGGATGCGGATGATGGGCGCCGTGTCGGTCGCCTATCACGAGAAGACGGTGATGCGCCGGGCGGACGACTTCCCCGGCCGCGCCCTGACCTACTACGCCTCCCGGGGGGAGACGCCGCTGGTGTGGGGCGGCGCCGGCGCTGAGCGGCTCGGCCTGGTGGGTCCGGTGACCGAAGCGCAGTACCGGGCGGTCTATGGGCCGGGTGGGGCATGCGACCCGACGACCGGAGTGCGGTTGGTGTCGACGATGCGGCCGGGGATGGAGTTGGTGATTTCGGCGCACAAGTCGGTGGCCGAGCTGGGGGTGATCGGGCGGAGCGAGGACATGCACCGGATCATGGATGCTGAACGGGACGCCACGCTGTCCTATCTGGAGGCGGTGACGCTGGCGCGGGGTGGCCGCCGGGGACGGCAGCGGACGGCTACGGCCACCAGCGGATTGGTCTACGCCCACACCCGGCATGCGACGTTCCGGGCGGGTGACCCCTCGCCCCACGACCACGTGCTGGTCGCCAACCTGATCGAGATGCTGGACGCCGAAGGCGGCTGGAAGGCCGCCGACACGGCCCTGTGGCGTGAGCATCTGCACGCCGCCACCATCGTGGGGCGGGCGGCGGCCGCCCGCGCCGCCGTCGAGCTCGGCTACGCCGTCGCTCCCGACCATGGCCCATCCGGCCGGCTGGGTCACTGGAAGGTCGTCGGGATCCCCGACGAAGTCATGGAGATCCACTCCAAGCGGGCGGACGAGATCAGCGAAGCGGTCGAGGCCCGGGGTGAGTCAAGCTACCGAGCCCGCAACATCGCGGCCCGCGACACCCGGGCGGTGAAGCGCCACACCCCGGTGGGCGAGCTGATGCCCCGCTGGCACCAGGAGCTGGCCGAGGTCGGCTGGACCGTTCCCGAGCTGGTCGCCTCGGTCGAGCGGGCGGGGCGGGAAGCGGTGCTGGAGCCCGTACTGTCCGAGCGGGAGATCACCCGGCTCATGGCAGAGGCCCTCTCCCCCGAGGGTCGCCTGTCGGTGGCCAAGGTGTTCACCGCCGCCGATGTGATCGTCGCGATCGGCCCGGCGCTGTACGGCCGGCAGATGGGCGATCTGGAACGAGCCGTCCAGCGAATCCTGGCCGTCCCCGACTGCGTCCCCCTGCTCGGCGTGAAGGGTGCCCGGGAACGGACCTACGCCACCGCCGCGGCGTTGGCGACTGAGGCGGCTGTTGCCGAACTGGTTGCCCGGGGCACCGGCACAGCGACCAGCGCGGTCGTGCCCGGCGAGTTCGTTGAGGCGTCGATCAGCCGGGCCGAGCATGCCCTGGGTCGTCCGCTCACGTCCGGGCAAACCAAGGTGGTCAGAGGCATCTGCGGCGAAGGACGGCGGATCTCGCTGGTGCTCGGCGTCGCCGGCGCGGGCAAGACCACCGCCATCCGCTGCGCCGCTGACGCTTTCACCGCCGCCGGCTACGAGGTCGTCGGCACCGCGACCTCCGGGCAGGCTGCCCGCACCCTCGGCCGGGGAGCCGACCTCAACGAGAGCCGGACGATCGCCTCGCTGCTGTGGCGCCTCGACCACGGCACCCTCGAACTCACTCGACGGCACGTCGTCGTGCTCGACGAGGCCAGCATGACCGACGACGGCGACATGCTCCGCCTCGTCACCGCCTGCGACCTCGCCAAGGCCAAAGTCATCCTGGTCGGCGATCACCGGCAGCTCGGCCCGGTCGGCCCCGGCGGCGCCCTCCGGGCCCTGCTCAACCGCCACCACGCGATCGTCCACGTCCTGACCGAGAACATCCGCCAGGACGACCCCACTGAGCGGGAAGCACTGCGCCAGCTCCGCGGCGGGAAGGTCGCCGACGCCGTCATCTGGTACGCCGGCAACGACCGGATCCGAATCTCCCCAGACGCCCACGAAGCCCGGCTGGCAACGGTGGACGCCTGGTACGCCGACGTCTGCGCCGGGCGGGACGCAGCCATGTACGCCTGGCGACGGACGAACGTGGACGCCCTCAACCGCCTCGCCCGCGACCGTTTCGCCCTCGACGGCCGGCTCACCGGCCAGGAGCTGACCGCGCCCGGCGGCCGCCGCTACAGCGTCGGTGACCGCATCGTGACCCTCGCCCCCGGCGCCGACGGTCACGTGGTCACATCTGAACGCGGCGAGGTCGTGACCCTGGGGATCGATCCTCAGTCCCTCATCGTCCGGATGGACGACGGCCGCTTCGAACGCCTCCAAGGCGACGAGCTCGCCAAGGACCGCCTCGCCTACGGCTACGCCGTCACCGTCCACCGCTCCCAGGGATCAACGGTCGACGTCGCCCACCGCTACGAAGACGGCGGCGGACGCGAACTCGCTTACGTCTCCATGAGCCGCGGCCGGCAGGCCAACACCGTCCACGTCGTCGCCGACAACCTCGACCAGGCCGTCGAAGACCTCACCCGGGACTGGTCCGTCGACCACCGGGCCCGCTGGGCCATCGACTCCGGCACCCCGGCGACTGAACCACTCGCTGTCGAACACGACGACGATGCCCCCGCCGGGATGCGAACTGCCCTCCGCCACGCCCGCCTCGCAGCCGAACGACGAGCGGTCGCCGCCGCAATCCCAGCAGACCCGACGCCCCAGATCGCCGAGGTCGACCGCCAACTCGCCAAGTTTCGCCGGAACCGAACCGACCTGCTGACCGGCCGGGGCCGCTATCTGGGAACGCCAGAAGGCGACGCCGCCCGCCTGCTCATCCTCGCCCGTCAGGAGTACAGCGACGCCCAACATAACCTCACGGTCTCGGACAGCTGGCGGGACCGGCGTCATTGGCGCAAAGAAGCGACCCGCTGGGCCGATGAGGAGTCCGCCGCCGAGATGGCCTACACGGCCACCGTCGGGCCGGAGGTGAACCGCCTCGACCAGGCCATCAGCCGGCTCGAGGAACGCAGGGACGACCTCCAGATCACCCGTCAGCAGCGGGCCGCGTGGTTCGACGAGCATCCCGAAGCCGCCCGCCGGCTCCGCAGCCTCGACCGAGAACTCAACCCCCTGCCAGAACTCCCAGAGATCCAAACCCTCGGGCAGCACCACGCCGCCAACCTCCGCCGTGACGTCGGCATCCAGCCGCCCGGCTACGACTACGGCATCGAACTCGACATCGGCCCTTGACCGCTGCGCATCGCACACGCTGCCGGGTGCCCGACCAACCAGGTCCCCGGCGCCGGATCGGCCAGACATGGTCCCATTGTCGCTTCCCGATGAGGTGTTGTCGTCTGGCGAAGTGCCAGGCGAAACCTTCCGCGATCGGCTGGCGATCTGGCGCCCATCCAATCGAAGACGGTCCGAACGAGGAGGAAACCGATGGGCTTCGACCCTTCCCGGTACAAGACCACCACCCGCCAGTAGTGGGAGGACGCCGCCGAGGCCTGGCACCGCTGGGGGCCGACGCTGGAGGAATGGCTCGGCGAAGCGACCGAGCGCATGCTCGACGCCGCCGGCGTGGCGGCCGGCGCCCGGGTACTCGACGTGGCGGCCGGAGCCGGCGGCCAGACCCTGGCGGCGGCCCGTCGGGTCGGCCGCAGCGGCTCGGTGGTGGCCACCGACATCTCACCCACGATCCTGACCTACGCGGCCAAGGCCGCCGCCGAAGCCGGGCTGACCAACGTCGAGACCCTCGAGGCGGACGGAGAGGCGCTCGACTCGTTGCCGGCCGGGTCCTTCGATGCGGTGATCTGCCGGGTCGGGCTCATCTACTTCCCCGACCAGCAGCGCGCCCTGGCCGGCATCCGCCGGGCGCTCCGCGACGGCGGACGGATGGCGGCGATCGTCTACTCGACGCCCCAGCGCAACGAGTTCTTCTCCATTCCCGTGTCGATCATCCGCGACCGGGCCCAGCTCCCTCCCCCGGAGCCGGGCCAGCCCGGACCGTTCAGCCTCGGAGGGCCGGCGGCCCTCGAGGAGGCGCTCACCACGGCGGGCTTCTCCGACGTGACGGTCGACGCCGTTGCCGCCCCGCTCCGGCTCCCGTCGGCGGCGGACTGCGTCCGCTTCGAACGGGATTCCTTCGGGGCGCTGCACCAGATGCTCGCCGGCGTGCCGGCGGACGAGCGGCCGGCGGTGTGGGACGAGATCGAGGCCGCCCTCACCCGGTTCGAGACGCCCGACGGCTTCGTCGGCCCCTGCGAGCTCCTCGTGGGCTCGGGCACGAAGTGAACTCGAAGGTCGTCGCGGCCGCGGTCCAGGCCGCGCCGGTGTTCCTGGACCGCGACGCGACCGTCGACAAGGCGGCTCGGCTGGTGAACGACGCGGCGGCCAACGGCGCCGGGCTGGTCGTCTTCCCCGAGGCGTTCGTACCGGGATATCCGGACTGGGTGTGGCGGACCACCCCCTGGTCCGACCGGGGCTGGTACGAACGGCTCTACGACCAGGCCGTCGAGGTGCCGGGCCCGGCGATCGAGGCGCTCAGCGCCGCGGCCCGGGAAGCGTCCGTCTACCTGGCCATCGGCGTGAACGAGCGCGACCGCGGGACGCTCTACAACACGCTGCTCTTCTTCGCGCCTGACGGGTCGCTGCTCGGCAGGCACCGCAAGCTGATGCCCACCGGCGCCGAACGGCTCGTGTGGGGCCAGGGCGACGGCTCGGGGCTCGTCGTGTTCGACACGCCCTTCGGCCGGCTCGGCGGGCTGCTGTGCTGGGAGAACTACATGCCCCTCGCCCGGGCGGCGCTGTACGACCTCGGCATCGACGTCTATCTCGCTCCTACATGGGACAACA
Organism: uncultured Actinomycetes bacterium; assembly: GCA_963789165.1. Classification (GTDB taxonomy): domain Bacteria; phylum Actinomycetota; class Acidimicrobiia; order IMCC26256; family BP-133; genus CAWBJP01. The sequence goes on along the minus strand of CAWBJP010000002.1, from coordinate 14,471 downwards.
GCGACGTGTGGGTGCCGACGCTCCGCCACATCGCCAAGGAGGGGCGGGTCTACGTGGTCGGGGTCACCTTCTGCATGCGGGGGTCCGACGTGCCCCGGGACCTGCCGGGGGCGGGAGAGATCTACGGAGGCGACGACGACTGGCTGGCCCGGGGCAACACCACGATCTGCGGGCCGGAAGGCGACATCCTGGCCGGCCCGCTCGAAGCCACCGACGGAATCGTCTCTGCCGAGATCGACGCCGACCACGCCCGCAAGGTCCGCCGCCAGTTCGACCCGGTTGGCAACTACTCCCGCTCCGACATCCTGCGCCTCGTCGTCGATCGTGAGGCCACAGGGGGAGCCCACCATGGCCGCGTCGACGAGCTCCCGCCCGAATGACCATGAAGGGGACGCGAGAACGCAACGACCGGTTCCGGCCAGCAGTTCCCCTCGCCGAACACGTCGTCTTTTCAGGACCGGGTTCCGGCACGTGGTCCGAGCGCTTACCCTGCTCGGGGAGACCCGGCGCCAGCCGCCATGAGCCCGCCGGTCCGGGAGATCGTGTTCCGGTCGACCCGAGCATCACGAACAGGACGGCAGATGGGCACAGCGAATATCCTCACCCGCAACAACGTCAACCTCGGCGGCCGGGCGGACGGCCAGCCGATGGTCTTCGCCCACGGCTTCGGCTGCGACCAGCACATGTGGCGGTTCGTCGCCCCGGCCTTCGCCGACGACTACCGGATCGTGCTGTTCGACCACGTGGGGGCCGGCGGGTCTGACCTCGCCGCCTACGACCGGGTCAGGTACGGCTCCCTCCAGGGCTACGCCGACGATGTCCTCGAGATCTGCCGGGAACTCGACCTCACCGGGGTGGTGTTCGTGGGGCATTCGGTCAGCGCCATGATCGGAGTGCTCGCCGCCATCGCCGAGCCCGACCGGTTCGACCGGCTCGTCCTCATCGGGCCCTCGCCGCGCTACATCGATGACGACGGCTACGTCGGCGGGTTCACCGAGCGCGACATCGACGACCTCCTCGGTTCCCTCGACAGCAACTATCTCGGGTGGTCGAGCGCCATGGCCCCCGTCATCATGGGCAACCCCGACCGGCCCGAACTCGGAGCGGAGCTGACGAACAGCTTCTGCCGCACCGACCCCCAGATCGCCCGGGACTTCGCCGGGGTCACGTTCCGGTCGGACAACCGCGCCGATCTCGCCAAGGTTCCGGTTCCCTGCCTCGTGCTGCAGTGCTCCGAGGACGTCATCGCCTCCCGGTCGGTGGGCGAGTTCGTACACCGGCAGATCCCCGAAAGCGCGTTCGTGCTCCTCGACGCCGCCGGTCACTGCCCGAACCTCAGCGCGCCCGAGGAAACGGTGGCGGCGATGAAGGCCTTCCTCCGCTGACCTCCATGATGGAGATCCCCTCCGACCGCGACGCCGTGGACCTGGCGGCCCTGGAGGGGGTGGACGAGTGCACCGAGGACCTCTACGAGAACGCCCCCTGCGGATTCCTGTCGTCGCTGCCCGATGGCACGATCGTCAAGGTCAACCAGACCCTCCTGACCTGGACCGGGTACCAGCGCCATGACCTCATCGGCCGGAAGCGGTTCTCCCAGCTCCTCTCCGCCGGGGGACGGATCTTCTACGAGACCCACTACGCCCCGCTGTTGCACATGCAGGGAGCCGTGAAGGAGATCGCCGTCGAGCTCGTCTGCGCCGACGGCCGCCAGTTGCCGGTCCTTGTCAACTCCGTTGTCAAGGAGGGCGGGACGAGCAGCCGCGGCGTCATCCGCACGACGGTCTTCGACGCCACCGACCGCCGCCGCTACGAACAGGAACTGCTGGCGGCCCGGCAGCGGGCCGAGGAGGCCGAGGCCCGGGCGCGGCTTCTCGCCCAGACGTTGCAGGAGAGCTTCATCCCGCCGGCGCCGCCCCGAATCCCCGGCCTCGACATCGCCGCCGCCTACCGGCCCGCCGGGCGGGGCGACGAGGTCGGCGGGGACTTCTATGACATCTTCGAAACCGCCCGGGGCGACTGGGCGGTGATCCTGGGCGACGTGTGCGGCAAAGGGGCCGAGGCGGCCGGCATCACCGCCCTGGCCCGCTACACGGTCCGGGCCGCCGCCATGCGGACGCGTCGACCGCGCCTGGTGCTCGCCACCCTGAACGAAGCCCTGGTCCGTCAGAGCGCCTCCCGGTTCTGCACCGTCGTCTATGCCCGCCTCCGCGTGGGCCCCGAGGGAAGGCCCATCCGGATGACCATCGCCTCCGGGGGGCACCCGCCGCCGGTACGCCTGGGTTCGGCGGGCCCTCCCGCCACCGTCGGGACGCCGGGGCCCCTGCTGGGTGTCTTCGACGACGCCGCCGGGCCGGAGACCACCGTCGATCTCGCTCCCGGGGATGTCGTCGTCTTCCATACCGACGGGGTGACCGAAGGGCGGAGGGGCCGGGAGTTCTACGGTGACGACCGCCTGCACCGCCTGCTGTCCGCCTGCCGGGACCATGACGCCGCCGCCATCGCCACCCGCCTCGTCGAGGAGGTCCTGGCGTTCCAGTCGGGCCAATCCCGGGACGACATCGCCGTCGTGGTGGTCAAGGTGCCGGACCCCGCGGGCAGAGGCGGCGAGCCGGCGGCACCCTCGGGAAGGTAGGGAGACCGCCTGCGTTTCGGGTCCCGAGGCGCGACAGCGCTGCGGTGGAGGGTCGCAGTGGTGCGGCTGTGGCTTCCGGTCCCCCGCGGGGACCCCCCTGGGAACCTTTCCGGTCGTCTCGGGCCAGACCTACACTGCCCGAAGCGCAGGTCCAGTGAAACCCCAGCCAGAGAGGAGATTACTTCTCATGGCGACCGAGAGTGGCGGGGGTACCAGGAGGGCTTTCACGCTGGCTGATCCGGAACGGGTTCCGGGAAGGATTGATCTCCGGGACGATGCCGATAGGGCGGGCGTTTCTGTTCCCGCAGCGGTTCACGGGGTGTTGGCTCCTCTGGTCGAGGCGCTGATGCGGGCCGTTTCGGTGTCCGATGTGGCCGCCTCGGTGGTGGCCTATGGAGCGGCGGCGGTGGAGGCCCGCTGGGCCCGGGCGGTGCTCCTCGATCGCAGCGGAGCAGTGGCCGTTTCGTTCCTCGGTGGTCAGGTGGTGCGTTCCCGGGGCCCGCAGGGGGGCGGCTTCGGCGGGCGAACTCCGTGGATGGACGTCGTTCGGCGCGGGGTCACGCTGGAGTTTTCCTCCCCCCAGGATGTTCGTAATGCCTATCCGGGGATCGACGAGATTCAATCGCTGCCGGGGGAAGGAGCGGTCATCGCCCTTCCGCTCGGGTCCGCGGGCCGTGGCTGTGGCGCGGTGGCGTTCGGGTTCGACGAGTCCGGCCCCCTCACCGATCGGGTCCGGGCCATCCTGGCCGAGGTCGCCCGCCTGTCCGCCTACGCCGCTCAGCGGGCCCTGGTCTACGACGCTGAGAACCGGGCGGCCGAGACGTTCCAGCATGCCTATCTCCCCGATCGGTTGGCGAACGTTTGTGGGCTGACCTTCGCCGCCCGTTGCCTGTCGGCCAGCGAGCCGTGGGGGGTCGCGGGCGACTGGTCTGACGTCCTCTCGCTGCCGGGGCCCCTGGTGGGCATGGTGATGGGCGACGTCGCCGGCCACGGGATCCCGGCGGCGACGACGATGGCCGCCCTGCGGGGCGCCGTCCGGGCCTTCTCCACCGTGGAGGCCTCACCGGCGGCGATCCTCGCCCGGATGAGTACGTACATGCGTGTGTTCAAGCCCGAGGCCTTCGCCACGCTCGTCGTCGCGGTGTACGACCCCGCCAACGGCGGGTTGCGCTTCGCCCGGGCCGGACACCCGCCCATCCTGCTCGTCCGTCCCGACGGCACCTCCGCCATGCTCGACGAACCGTTCGGGCCGCCGCTGGGCGTGCCGGATGCCGGCTACGACGAGGGGGAAGTGCCGTTGCCTCCCGGGACCACGCTGGTGATCTACACCGACGGCCTCATCGAACGCCGCGACGGGTGCCTGGATGCGTCGATGGCGGAGCTGGTCCGGACGGCTTCGCGCCACCGCTCGGGGCTCCCTGAGCGTCTCTGCGACCGTCTGGTGGAGGGGCTCGCCGGCTCGGAGTTGTCCGACGATGTCAGTTTGCTGGTGGCGGTGCGCGACGGCGGAGCCGCCGCCGGCCCGACCGGGGCATGAGCAGCGGCGAATTCACCGCAGTCCCGGGGCGTCAGCACTACACGGTCGTGCCAGAACGGTCCGCCATCCTGATCGAGGTCGCCACCAGTCTCGGGCCGCTCTCCTTCGGCGCCACCGGCCTCGAGGGGTTCGTGACGGCGGCGGTGCGAGACGGCGCCTTCGATCTGGCGGTCGATCCGAACGCCCATCTGGAACTGCAGGTCCGGAACCTGACATCGGGGAATTCCGCCTACGACGGGGAACTCCAGCGTCACATCGACGCCCGGCGTTATCCCGCCGCCTACGTCGACCTCCACCAGGTCCGTGGCCCGGACGGCCCGTCGGGCTATCTCGTGGCGGGCGAGGTCATGTTTCGTGGTGTCACGCAGATGGTCGAAGGACGTGTCGTCGCCGAATTTCCCGCACCCGACCTCATGGAGGTGCGCGGCACGACAAGACTCGATATCCGGTCGTTCGAGGTGCCGGCGCCGACCGCCTTCCTGCTCAAGATCGAGCCGGAGGTCAAGATCTCGCTGCAGTTGGAGGCGAGGCGCCGCCCCTGAGCTTCGGCTGGGGTTCGGCGTCACTCCGCAATCCGTACATGGCGGCAATCGGAGGGGACGAATCCCGGGCGCGCTCGAGGTGGTGGCCTGCCCGTGAGCCCGCGGCTGTCCGCGCCCAGTGCGGGGGAGCCCGCTACCTGGCGCACGGTCAATCTGGCGTGTCTCGCTCGCCGCGCGATTGGGCGGCGATGCGGTCGGCCAGTTCTTCGGCTCGGCCGAGGTCCAGGAGCATGGCCATCTCGGCGTCGACGATCTGTTCGGGGGTGAGATCGTTGATCTCGGTCCCGGGGTCGGTATCGTCCCCCTCCCGCTCCCCGGTTTCGTGGCGCCCAGGGCTGCTCACCGGTCTGGGTGAGTCAGCCACCGGATGAACCGGCGGCGATGGGCGATCACCATCTCGCCGCCGCCACGGTTGCCGGACTCAGGGCAGTTGCCGGCCTACGGGCTGCCTTCAGCACGGTTCGGCGTTGCAGGAGAAGGGTGGCGGCCAAGAGGACGATGGCGCCGAGTTCACTGGCGACGGTGTAGGTGGCATGGGCGTTCCAGCCCACGTCGGTGAAACCGAAGATCCCAACGGTCCGGCTGAGGACGAATGCCCCCAGCGACCCGGCGGCAAAGCCGATCCCGGCCAATGCCACGATGGCTCGGCGACTGGCCATCACAACGGCGGCGAGTACCGCCGAGGCCATGAAGTTGGCCATGAAGAGAACGCCAATCTTCGGGATGGTGCGATAGCCGTTGTTCCAGAGGTCCAGATGGACAAGGCCGCCCACGAGGATGAGGACGGCGGCGAACGAGCGCGTCAAGCGAGCGGTCATAGAGGCCTCTTGTCGTGAATGCGGATCGGGGTTTGTGAGCACGACGAATTCGCCGGGCGACGTCCGCCCTACGCTTCTGTATACGGAGCCCTGAGTCGATCCGGATGGTCGGTTGATGTCCGCAGGGATGTTCATGAACACCGTCCTGGGACTCAGGCACGCTTCCGGGCTGCGTGGTGCGCCTGGGCCCTGCTCCAGCCCGCGTCCTACGTGCCAGCCGCCTGGATCGCTGCCGCGATGCGCTCCCAGATTTCGGGGGGAGGAGCGATGGCGGGCAGGTTTATCGCAGCGGCGACCTTGCGGTGCTCTACCACTTTTCTTCGACAAGGCAGACAGCTGCGAATATGCCGCTCGATCCGATGGCGTTCGTCGGCGTTGACCGCCTCCAGGGCGAAGGCCCCGAGCAGCAACTGGACGTCATGGTGACCTGGCTCCGCGCTCATTGTCGCGACCTTCTCTCCTGACGTCCGTCGGCCCGTCAGCGGCCGGGCATCTCGTCTGAAGACACCGGCCGTCTGCGCGACCGGGCGGAGTTGATGCCTTCAAGCTGGGCACTGGGCTGGATCAGCGAAGTGATGACCAGGCCGGGTCTCCGAGCGAGAGGCTGACGACTCGGGCTCCGTGATCGACCACCGATTTGATCCCGGCGGTCACTTCTTCACTCGTACCGGTGGCGGTGGCGGTGGCGGTGGCGGTGGCGGTGGCGTGGAACTTTGGCGACGACCGTTGGGTTACATCTGGTGGAGCGCCCGGGCGGCGAGGCCGACGCCGGCGATGACCACGAAGGAGGCGGTCATCACCGGCAAGGCCTGGGCCAGCCGAGCCATCGGAGTTCGGCCGCGGAGTCGCCGGTCGAGGCTGGCCCGGGCGTGAACCATGAGCAGGCCGGCGGCGACGAGGGTGAGGGCCATCCCGATGCCGTAGCCGAGGACGAGGGCGATGCCGAACCAGGTCCGGCCGAGGGCGATGGCGCCGAGGAGGACGACCAGCGCCGAGGGGCTCGGGACCATGCCTCCGGCGGCGCCCATGATCATCAGCGCTCGGCGGCTCATCGGGGGCTGGACGTCATGGGCGTGCGGAGAGACCGACTCCTCGGCGTCGTGGTGATGCGTGCTGTGGTGGTGATGATGGCGGCCGTGGTGATGGTGGCCGGGGCCATGGTCGTGCTCGCCGTGCCGGTGGGCAGCGAAGGCGGCGAGTCCGCCGGACCGGCGGCGCCAGGCCCGGGCGAGCAGGCTGAGGCCGACTGCGGCGAGCATGGCGCCGCTGGTCATGCCGAGCCACGGATACAGCTCTTCCGGGACGACGGCCGTGGAGCCGGAGAGCAGGAGTCCGAGCACGAGGACCCCGGCGGTGTGGGTCGATGTGACCGTGAGGCCGAGCAGTGCCGCCTGGCGGAGTGAGCCGCGTTCTCCGACGAGGTAGGCGGCCATGACGGTCTTTCCGTGACCCGGCGCGAGGGCATGGAGGGCGCCGAGGGCGATCGCGGCGACGAGGGCCAGCAGCCCGAACCCGAGGGTGAACTGCTGGCGGGCAACGAGGCCGGTGAAGGCGGCGCTGATCCGGTCGGTGCCGCGGGCCGCGGAGGAGGCCGGGCGTGCCTCGGCCGTCCCGGTGGAGTCGTTCACCGCGGCAGCCTGGAAACCGGCAGGACCGTCGGCGGCGTCCAGTCGGACGTGGGCCTGTCGTTGGTCGAGCGGAGAGGAGAGGAGGTCTTCGGGGTAGTCCGTGAGGACGGCGCTGCCGCTCCGGGCCGGGACGTCACTGGCCGCCAGCCGCGCCCCGTCACCGACCGCGGTGATCTCCCGCCAGCCAACCCGGTTCGTGAAGTTGTGGTTGGCGAAGTCGAGGCGGCCGGGATGGCGGGGGGCGGAGGCGTTGACCCGGCACGTGAGCCGCAGGGTGGCGAGACCGGCCTCGCCGGGGGGAAAGGTGAGATCGGACGAGGCGACGGTGGCCGTCAGCGGCTCATCGTCGAAGCGGAGCTCGATGCCCTGAACCTGCTCGGCGCAGGCCCGTTGCCGATAGGCACTGGCTTCACCGGGGGAGACGGTCCTGTCCCCATCGGTGTCGATGTCCGAGCGGGCCTGGAAGGTTGGGATCTCCGCCATGTCGACGACCAGTTCGACCGTGATCCGACCCGCGCCGACGATCAGGCCGGAATGCTGGTTGACGGTGAAGTTGCCGAGTGGGTGGGCGGAGGCGGATGTGGCCGGCAGCAACGTGACGAACCCGACGACCGCCAGACCGGCCAACAGCCCGCGCCGTCTCATCGGCGGGCTCCCCCGTCGAGGCCGGCCAGTACCTCGTGGGCCGCAGGGGCGTGGAGGGCCGAGAAGTGCGGGTTGATGGCCAGCGCCCGCGTCAGGTCCTGGCGAGCGGCGGCGCGGTCACCCATTGCCTGGTGGATCATGCCGCGGTGGAAGTGGAACAGGGCGCTGGGCGTGCCGAGGCGCAGCGCCTGGTCGGCGAGAACAAGGGCTTCGACGTGGCGACCGTGGGCGTGCAGCTGCCAGGCCAGGGCGTCGGCGGCGTGGATGCTCTTGCGGCGGACCCATTCCGCCTGGGCGGCGGCCAGGCCCTGGTCGAGGTCGACGCGGTGGTCGGCTGAGAACAGGGCCAGTTCCAGGTCCCCGTTCACGCCGTTGGCGGTCAGCAGCGCCCGCTGGGCGCCGAGGAGGTCGAGTTGCTGCTGCGCTTCGGCGGCCCGGCCGGTGACCTGGTACAGGTTCACGAGCTCGGCGACGTATTCCGGCAGCGGACCCCGCTCGACCACCTCGCGCCACCGGGCGATGGCGTCGTCCATGGAGCCGCTGGCGGCGGCCGCCCGGGCGAGACCGGCCTTCGGGCCCAGTGCCGTCGGGTCGGCGCCGGCGGCCCGCGTGTAGTGCCGGCGGGCTCCCTCGAGGTCGCCGCGGTTCCAGGCCAGCTCGCCCAGGGAGAAGTTGGCGAAGGCGAGATCCTGGGGCGTGAAGGCGTCCCCCAGAGCCAGTTCGAGGCTGCGGGCGGCGCCGGCGACGTCACCCTGAAGGTCGAGGGCGTAGGCGGCCCGCGTGTAGGAGGCCAGGCCCGGGGCGAGCTCCACAGCCCGCTGGTAGGCGCTGAACGCGTCCTCGTAGCGGCCGAGTTCGACCAGGGCGTCGCCCCGGATCGCGGCTGCCTGAGCATTGGAGCCGTCGTGGCCGATCGCCTCGTCGGCGAAGCGCAATCCGGCGGCGAAGTCGTGGCGAGCGTTGGCCAGCGCGCCCCGCCCGGCCAGGGCGGCGGCGTTGCCGTCGGGTCGCAGCGAGAGCGACTTGTCGAAGGCCCCGTCCGCTTTCGGATAGAGGGACGGGTTGCCCGTGGCCCGCGCCTCGTCCACGTAGCCGAGACCGAGCGCCGCCCAGCCCTGCCAGTCGCCGGGGTTGTCCCGAAGGTGAGCCTGGAGGTCGGCGACGGTGCGCGGCAGCGGCGCTTCGCCCCGGAACTCGGCGGCGGATCCCGCCGACCTCGTCGATGAGGATTCACCGAGGCGGGCTTCGCCGGCACCGGTCAGCAGCATCCACGCCAGCGCGCTGGCGGCGATGCCGATTCCGAACCCGGCGACCGCCCGGCGGTTGAAGCGCGGCGGCCGGCGCGGGGAACGTGAGCCGATGGCCATGGTCAGCCTTTCAGGCGGAGAAACACGATGGTGTTGTCGCGGTAATGACCTGAGCGCTGGTCGAAGCTGCCGCCGCAGGTGATGAGCCGCAGGGTCGGGTCGGGGGTCGGGCCGTAGACCTCGTCGGTGGGGAAGGCCTTCTTGGGGACCTGCTTCGACCGCTCGACCACGAACGTGACGACCGAACGGTCGGCCCGGTGAACCCGGATCTCGTCTCCCGGGCGCAGATCCCGGAGCCGGTAGAACACCGCCGGACCACGGCGACCGTCGACGTGGCCGACAATGACGGCCGGGCCGGCATCTCCGGGGACCGGGCGGCCCGTGTAGTAGCTCGTCCGGGCGAAGTCGGCGGGGACCTCGAGCGTGCCGTCGCGGTTCTTGCCGGCCGGGTCGACGGGGGCGGCGACGCCGATGGCGGGAATCTCGATCCGCACCGGGCGTGGCCCGGCGCTACCGGCCGCCACCGACGGGACGGGCGTGGCATCGGGATCGATGCCCCGGGCGCCGGCGGCGATCCAGGCCTGGGCCAGGGTGCGGGGGGCGCCGCGATCGTGCTGGCGCCCGGGCCGCGGAGGGTCGAGCCGAAGGGGTCGCCGGTCGGCGGGCCTCGGCCCGCGTCGGCGGGGCGGGAGGCGCGGTTGAGATCGTGCCAGCGGACGCTGCCGGCGGCCCGGTTGGGGTCGTGCCAGCGGGCGCGGCTGGTGGCCCGGTTGTCGGCGTGGTCGAAGACGGAGGGTCGGTCAGAGCAAGCGTCTGAGGTGTTTCCTGGCGGGGAGAGTTTGCTCCCCCCGCCAGGAGGTACACCGCGACCCCGAGCGCCAAGAGCACCGCCGTCGAAATCCCGATTCTGGTGTGAACCTGGGACGTGATCGCACGGTCGCTCATGGCTGGCGTCTCCTTGGTGTTGAGGGTTGTCTTACAGGGCTGTCGCGAGCCGGCGCCGGGACAGAAGCGCCCAGCCCGCCAGTGCGATCCCGCCCACCATCAGCGTCGACGGCAGCACCGGGACACCGCCAGCGGTACCACCGGCACCCGTCTGGACGCCGCCGACCGGCGCCGCGCCGGGCTCGGCGGCGGGTGCCGCAGCCGTGTTGACGGCGGTCGTGCCGCCCACGGCCGCCGTGGCCCGCGGCTCGGTGCTCGAGCCGGAGTGCGGCAGCGCCACGTAGGGGAAGGCCGAGGCGAAGGCGACGTCGTTGGCGTTGACGCCATCACCCAGGTCGTTGGGGGTTCCGACCAGCTCACCCATGAGAACCTGCAGGCTGATGTCGATCACGTCGTCGGCCAGCCGGCGGCCGTTCGGGAAGCCGGCGGTGTCCTTTTCGAGTACCCCGAGGCGGTTGGGGTTGGCGCTCGGTGCGATCGACATGTTCAGCCGGAGCAGCTCGCTCGGAGTGCCGTTGGCCGGTTTGTTGAGCCCTTCCACCCCGGTGAGGAACACCGACACGAGGTCGTTGCGGGGTTCGGCCGGCGCCTTGATCTTGTAGATGGACTCGATCAGCTTCGGCACCAGCGGCTTCGTCACCCGCTCCAGGTACTCGCCGTCACTGGCCGGGAGGGAGGCGTTGAACTTGTCCTTGCGGGCCAGATCGATGACCACCTCGTTGACGAGGGGGTTACCGAGGCGGGACACGTGGACGAAGTTGTCCGACAGCGCCTGGGTACCGTCGGCGTTGCGGGTCGTGACCGCCGGGGCCTCGGTGTCGGTGTAGATCCCGACGATGGGATTGTTCCCGGCGTTGGCCGCCAGCGCCAGGTCGTTCTTCGGCACCTGGAGGGCGATGGCGTTGACGTTGTAGTTGTCGAGGGTGTCGTTCCCGGCTTCCTTCAGGTTCGCCCCGTAGAGCAGGTCGAAGACCCGCAGGTCGAGGAAGAACGGGTCGTCGGCCTGGCCGGCGAACGACTTGGCCCCGCCGCCGTAGGTGGCGATGGCCTCGTTGCGCAGCGCCTGGTAGTTCGGCATCGAAGCGTTGCCGACGTGGGACGGGGCGACCTTGGCGTCGGTCAGCAGCGTCTGCGTCTCCGGCGGGTTCTTGGTCAGGTCGGTCCGGGTCAGCGTGTACGTCTGCTGGAAGTTCAGCGTGGCGTCGTTGAGGCTGTTGACCGGGCCGGTGTTGTACAGGAACGAGCTCGGGTCCCGGTAGCTGCTCTTGAAGCGCCACTGGTAGGTGAGGTCGGCCTTGGCGTCGTGGTTGTTGTCGATATGGACGTTGTACTTGGCGTTGTTCGAGAAGGGATAGAAGTTCGGGCCGCCCGTCGGCTCCTGGATCGGCACCCAGTTGGCGATGATCGTCACCGTGTCGGGCTTGTCCGGGCTCACGAAGGCGTACAGGTCGGTGTTGTCAAGCTGTGGCTCACCGGCGATGAGCGGCGCTTCCCGATGGCTCGAGGCAAAGCTCGGAACAGCGGCCGCACCGAAAACGGTGACGCCGGCGACCACAGCGATCGCCAGTCGATTGAATCTCCTCACATCACACTCCTGTTCGAGGCCCGGGGGCCCGTTGGCGGTGATCCGGGAGGACCACACGATCCGAGCGGGTCAGATGACCCACTCCGCTCTGCTTCGGAGCAACTCGACGACCGGATGAACAAACAGCGCGAAAAGGACATCGGCGAAAGAGCCCCGAAAACGCTGATCGACCCGCCCAGCAGCGTCGCAGCCACCAAGTGCTGCAGAGCTACTGCAATTCAGAAGATCCCTGTTCCCCGGACATCAACGCGGTTCACGCTTGCCATCGGGTCTGAACACGTATCCGTCGGCCCACACGGTCTTGATGAAGACGGGGTGGGAAGGATCGGGCTCGATCTTGACCCGGAGGCGACGGACGGAGGCGGAAACGGTGGAACGTGCACCGTGCGGTGAACCCCAGAGGCTCGTCATCAGCGCCCGGCTGTCCAGTACCTCCTCAGGCCGAGCGATGAAGGCGGCGAGGAGTTTGCCTTCCAGCGGCGTCAGGATGACCCGACGGCCGAGAACCACGGCGTGACGACCGTCGGTATCGAGCAGGATCCTGGCTTTGGGGCACGAGCGCACGCTTTGGTGAACGGGAGCGGCAGCACGGCGGGCGATTGCCCCGACCTGGGCCACGATCTCATCGTCGGGTACGGCTCCGTGGAGGACATGGTCGGCGCCTTTCTCGAAGAGCTTAATCCGATCCCCCGCGGTCGCCGGTCCCGAAACAATGACGAGCAGCCAGCCGGCGGAACGCAGACGAAGGGCAATGATGTCCGCCGCGGTGACACCTGTGGCGATCAGGATGTCGGCGTCCGCTGCACGTTCAATTCCCGAAATGTCGACGTGGCTGACCGCGGGCGTTCGCTCCAGCGCGGCGCGAAGGCCGACCCACGAGGGGTTGCTGTGTTCTGAGAGGAGCAGGACGCGCATGCAAAGTACCCGGAGTTCGCTGGATCGATCGGTTGCGTCAGGCGGCAACCGCGCTGTTGACGTCGGGGCGGGTCACCGCTGAAGAGATCGATTCGGGTGATCGCGTTTTCGATCTCCGGATCCCGCCGTGTTCGGCCGCTCTTGCGAGCAGGTGCAAGCCGGCCAGACCGGGAAGGCGGTCGATGCGCCGGTCGATGCGGCGCGCCATCTGGCGGCCCTCGTCGCCCGCGAAGAGGTGGCGGGCCAGGAACTCGGTCTCGGCGGCGGGCATCACGCCGGCGCCGACCGGGTTCCAGAAATGACGAAGAGCGAATCGTGTGACCCGCTGGGCCCGCGGGCTGCCGGTGAGCCGCGTCTGTGCCTGGGAGGCGTAGAAATCAATATGGCGGCCCTCCTGACGCATGATGCGGCCGAGCAGCTCGGCGAGGACTGGATGGCGGGCGAGACGCGCCAGTCGGGAGTAGGCGGCTTGGGTCGTCCACTCGTTGATGGCTCCCCAGGTCATGTGCAGGGCGACGAAGTCGTGGCCGAAGATCCCGCCGGCGGCCATCGTCGCGATCGGCGCAAGACGGTCGCGCAGACCGAGGGATCGCCGGAGGCTGGCGATCCGGGCTTCACCCGCCGTTTCGGAGTGCGCCGCGAGGACTTCGGCGATGGCTTCGCCGTGCCAGAACTCCTCGTAGACCCAGAAGCTGAGGAAGGCAGTGACCTCGGGATCGTCATGCGCTGGGCTGAGGAGCAGGTCCCGGAGGTAGCACACGGTGTGAAACTCGACGTCGTGCATGTACCGCAGGCAGCGCAGGGTGTCGACATCGAGGGGCTGGCGCTGAAACGCGCCGGCAAGGTTGAGGTCTGCCCATTCCAGGCGGGCGGTCCGTCGCTTATAGGTCTCGAGGTTGAAGTCCATGTCCATACTTTCCGAAGATCACGGGGGTGTGCTGATGAGTAGGGGCCGATGGTCACGACGGATGACGGACCGCCTCGAGTCGAAGGAAGAGATCGTCAGGCGGAGCGGAACCAGCCGACGACGACAGGAGGATTCTTTGAGGCGACCACGCCGGTGCCCTGCTCCTCGGTGATGGCAAAACCATCGACCGGTCCGCTGACATTGAACGCGGCGACCTTCGGTTGCTGGCCGAGGGTTCCGGCGGAGATGCGTTCTCCGTCGATGAGCGCCCACAGCTGGTACGTGCGGTCCGTTGCCAGGCTGGCGAGGCCATCGGCGAGGATGTAGCCGCGGCCGTCGGGCAGAAGCGCGACCCGGGCGGCGGCCTGAGTGTCCGCCGCCCGGAGCTCGACCGTCTTCGCCGTGGGATTGGCGAGGGCGACCACTGCGGCTCGTTGCACGTTGTCTTCGGCCATGGCCGTCTGCATCCGGTCGAGACGGCCTTCCTGGTCCATCAGGCGCACGCCCAGGACGGCGGCGGCCGCCGCGGCGACGGCGGTGAGGGCGCAGTCGGCATGCTGCGGGGCCGCCGGCGGGCGAGGGGAACGACGGGTGCGAGCTCGAGAGGCGGAGGCGCCTCTTCGAGGGCGGCGGCGATGGCGTCCCATAGTCCTTCGGGAATGGTCCCGCCCGGGGCGAGCGTCGCGGCCACCTCGCGGTCTCGCGGACCTCGGCCTCGCACGCCGGGCAGTGGCGGAGGTGACGCTCGATCAGCTGGCGCTCATCGGCGTCGATGGCGTCGAGGGCGAAGGCGCCGAGAAGATCTTCGATTTCGGGATGGATTAGCTGGTGGTTCATGTCCCTACCAGTCCTGCCTGGGTCAAGGGTCGGCGCAGACGGCGCAGCCCAGAGCGGATGCGGCTTTTGACGGTGCCTTCGGGTTCCCCGAGGAGGCGGGCCACCTCCCGGTAGGTGTTTCCAGCGAGATAGGCAAGGGTGACCGGCCGCGGGTCTGGGCCGGCAGATACGAG
>CAWBJP010000001.1:0-318761 GCA_963789165.1 uncultured Actinomycetes bacterium | reverse complement strand
TGGCTCCTGCCCGGCGGCGACGAGGGTCGGGCCGAGCGGCTGCCGGATAAGTGCACCGTGCGGTTGAAGGCGGGTGACATCCTCCGCATGCTGACTCCGGGTGGGGGCGGCTGGGGGCACCAGACTTAAGCCAGGTCGACGACATTGCCGACGGCCGATGGTTGGAGGTGGGCACCGCGGGAAGCCCGCCACCCGCGTTGGTGGTGAGACAGGGTCCATGACTCTCCTGTGGATCGTGGCCGTGCTCGCCCTCCTCGGAGGTGGGGTGGGCTTCTGCTTGGCGCAGAGCTCGAGGGGTGCTCTCGTTGGCAGCGTGGCGATCTTCGTCCTGATCTACGTGGGTGGGGCATTCCCGGGAAGCGACGACTCCTGCGAGCCCACCGACCAGTGGGGCGGGATCAGCTGCTGACCGCCGCCGTGACAAGTTGCGCCGCCTCGCCGGTGGGGACATGCTCCCAGATCCGCAGCACGGTCCAGCCGGCGGCCGTGAGGGCGTCGTTGACCCGAAGGTCCCGCTCCTGGTTCCTCCGGAGCTTCGGCGTCCAGTAGTGGTTGTTGACCCTCGGCCGCGTCCGTGCTCGGGGCAGGCGTGCCAGAAGCACCCGTCCACGAAGACGGCGACCCGGCGCCTGGTGAAGACGATGTCGGGACGCACCCTGACGCCGTCGGCCTCGACGAGCCAGTCCACGCGGAAGCGGTGGCCTGAGCGGTGCAGGAGAGACCGCAAGGCCCTCTCGGGGCGGGTGTCCCGTCGATGGTTGCCACGCATGACCGCGGTGACCGCCTGGCTCGAGGGATGGGGGTAGCGGTCTGCTCTCATGCGCGCGGCAGCGTACCCAGGGCATCCTCGTCGGGCCCGGGAGCCGGGCGCGAGCTCTCTGGTGGATGGTCACCCCGGAGCCCCTCGCTGGCCGAATCTACGTCCCCAGGCTGTATCGGGTCTCGGGGAGGAGCGACCAGCTCCTGGCTGTGGAGGAGGCGCTCGCCACCGCTGGCGCCCGGGTGGTGTACTCGAGCGCATGGGAGCGCCCGGCGGTGGCGCCGATGTATCTCGGGATCGAGATGGGGGGCGACGAGCGTATCGGCATCCTCTGCTACCCGTTCCGGGCTGGCCATCGTGTCATCCGGAACCGGCCAGCGGACGAGCACCGGATCCAGCTCCGCTACGGCGCTGAGGAGACGTGGGGAGGGGACCACGGGCTGGGGCGCGACGTGGCCGGCGTTGACGTGACCGTCGTCCTCGGCGTGCATCTCAGCGCCGGGATCATGGTCGGTCTCGACCCCATCGCCTATGACCCGCTGCCCATGGGCATCTCGGTCGAGTTCAAGGACTCCGAGGTCGCAGCTGCCCAAGGGAGCACGTGGCATGCCTGGGCGCGGGAGAACAGGGCTGGGCCGCGACGGGGGTCCCCGAGGGCCAGGGAGGGGCTGGAGACTCTGGTCGCCTTCACCCCCGAGCGGCTGGTGGACTACGTGCGCTTCGAGCGGGAGGCGTCCATCCTGGGCCTCGACCCCCCGCTGCGCCACCGACTCGCGGAGACGACGGGGCGCCAGCGCAGTGACACCGCCCGCCACGCCCTTGAGGAGCAGTTCGGGCTGTCGGCCAGCGACATCCTCGACATCATCGGCAGGCGCTTCCGCCTCGGCGTCGCCATGAGGGGCGGAGTCGCTGAGCACCACTTGGAGCGCGCCCTCCGGGCCGATCCGACGGTCCGATCCGTCAGGCAGGTGGATCGGGATGGGGAGCCCGACCTTGACGTGATCTTGCGGGATGGCCGGAGGCTGCTGGTCGAGTGCAAGAACGTCTCCCCACGCCGCTACGCCGACGGGACGCTCAAGGTGGAGGTCCAGAAGACCAGGTCCCAGAGGGACGACCCAGCGGGCAGGCTCTACCCGCGCGACCACTTCGACGCGATCGCTGCCTGCCTCTTCTCCGTCACGGGGCTCTGGGAGTTCCGCTACAAGGCGGCGTCCGTTCTGGACCCGTCACCAAGGTTCCCTGATCGTATCGCCCCAGCCCAGCGGGTGGATACGTCGTGGGCAGAGACGCTGTTTGAGGCCATGGCGCCAGGATGATTGACACACCCCCTCGGTATGGTCGGGGCATGGTCGCGGCATGAGCAGTGGGGCGGGAACCACCATCCACCAGCCGGCGCTGGCGCTGTGGCACCGTGAGAACAGGGTGGAGCAAAAAGTTGCGATCTCCCTGTTCTCAGGCGCCGGCGGCCTTGACCTCGGGGTAGAGGCCGCTGGGTTTCAAGTCGCCGCCGCGGTAGAGCTCGACCCCGACGCCGCTGACACGATGGAGAAGAACTTCCCGGGCCTGGAGTCGCCGGTCATCCGCTCGCGACATCCTCGACGTCCCGACGAAGGAGATCCTGCGAGCAGCTGGGCTGAAGGGCCGTGAGCGGCCCGCCCTGCTGGTCGGCGGGCCACCCTGCACGCCGTTCTCCAAGTCGGGCTTCTGGCTGGAGTGGAAGCGAGCCGGCCTGGACCCTGACGCCAGCCTTCTTCAGGCGTACACCAGGGTCCTGGCCGAGGCGCGGCCGCGGCCTTCATCCTGGAGAACGTCTACGCCCTGACCTACAAGAACAAGGCCAGAGCACGCCGGCCTTCGAGCGCCTGCTCCGTGAGATCGACGGCGCTGGCTACGGCTGCCGCTGGGCGGTGCTGAACGCCGCCGACTTCGGCGTCCCGCAGCTCCGCCCGCGCCTGTTCATCGTCGGCGCACCGAAGAAGCGGGCGATGCCCGAGCTCCCCGAGCCGACGTCACGGAGGCAGCTGGGAGCGCCGCTCGACCGGCGACGCGGCCCAGCCCCACGTCACGACCGGCCAGGCCCTAGCGGGTCTCGCAGGCAGACCCGGAGCCGGAGGAGGTCGTCCGCGGGCGGTGGGGGCACCTCCTGCCGGGCGATCCCGCCGGGCGAGAACTACCTCCACTACACGGCGGAGCGCGGCCACCCCGACCCGATCTTCGAGTGGCGCAGCCGGTACTGGTCGCTTCCTCCTCAAGCTCGACCCCGAGCGGCCTTCTCCGACGATCCAGGCCCAGCCGGGCCCGAACGTCGGGCCGTTCCACTGGGAGAATCGGCGGCTCCGAGTCCCCGAGCTGCGGCGCCTGTTCACCTTCCCGGACGACTTCGCATTCGTCGGTTCCCGGGGCTCGGTCCAGGCCCAGATCGGGAACTCCGTGCCCCCGCTTCTCGCGCAACGGGTCGCCGAGCCCGTAGCTGAGTTACTCGAGGGCTGAGGGGCTGGCCAGCCCCCGGCTCGCCGGGGTGAGGCTCTTTGAGCGCCTCGACCATTGCGAGGGGGCGACGTGCTCCGAATGCTGACACCAGGTGGAGGGGGCTGGGGTAGGTCAACCGTGTCTGAGTGACCGGCGCTCGTCTCGGAGCGCCGATCGCGAGCGAGACCGATCTATGCGAGCTCGAGGCCCGCCTGGGCTCCCTGATCGCCCGACTGTCGACAACCGAAGGAGGCCACGCTCATGCTGAGTGACAACACGGTCAACGTGCGCTACATGGTCGACGACGTCCCCGCCGCCATCGACTTCTACACCAACCACTTCGGATTCACGGTGCGCACCAGCGCCCTCCCCGCGTTCGCGGACGTGACCCGTGGGAGCCTGCGGCTGCTGCTCAGCGGGCCGAACAGCTCGGCCGGCCGGCCCATGGCCGACGGTGACCGTCCCGGGCCCGGCGGCTGGAACCGGATCCACTTCCTCACCGACGACCTCGCCGGCGACGTCGAGCGGCTCCAAAAGGACGGTGTTCGCTTCCGCAACGACATCGTGACCGGACCCGGCGGCGCACAGATCCTGGCCCAGGACCCCGCCGGCAACCTGATCGAGCTGTTCCAGCCCGCATCGCAGGCCTGAGACCCGGTCCGGGAACGGGTCCCCGCTTCCCCTCGAGGGGCAGGAACCACCAGCGCAGACATCGAAACACTGCGCGCGGGGCGATTCGCGGTGGTTGGTGCCGCGCGCGGACCCTGGCGCTGACCTGGCTATCGTGTGCGGTGGCGACCCGAATCGGCCGGTACCACCCGTGAACGCAACCCCGAGTGAGGACACGCCCGCCGTGAAGAAGTCAGCTCTTGTCATCCTGATCGCCATCCTGATGGCACTGGCCGCGGCCTGTGGCTCGTCCGACGACAACGACGCCGTCAAGCCGGGCGAGAAGGCCACGTCCACGACGTCCACCGCCGGGAGGAATGCCGGAGTCACGTCAACGACCGGTCCGGTGGCGGACGCACCGGCGGGCGCGACCAGCACGACCGGGGCGACGAAGCCGGTCACGGCGGCCGACGGTCAGGGCACCAGCACGACGACGGCGACGGGCGGACCGGTCAACACCGCGACGACGTCGGCGGCGGCGAACCCGAGCACCAAGACGACGACGGGGCCACCGACCACGACGACGACGGCTCCCCCCGGGAGCCCCGAGTGCCGTGAGGTCGAGTGGGGCGGGTATCAGTGCGGCAGCTTCACCACGCGTTAATCCCGATGCCTGTTCGTAGCTGAGAGGAAGTCCGGCGGCCGTCCCTGGCATCCTGGGAACGTGAGCGACGCCGACGACCTGGCCGCACGCGTGCGGGAGGCCACCGAACTACTGGAGGCCGTGGCCCGGGATCCCTTCGTGCTGGAAGCGCTGTCGGAGGACGAGCGCGTCCGGCTGCTCAAGGCCGTGGCCGAGGTTGCCTGCCCCGACCCCGAGGAGCGCCGGCAGCAGCACCGGGCCCGGCGCCGGCGGGAGCGGTCCGAGAAGATCCAGCGCGACGAGGATGTCCTGGCCGAGACCGGGATCCGCCGGGCGCGGTCGGAGCCGGTCTTCACCACGCCCAACGTCTTCGCTCCCGAGGGCTTCGTCCAGCAGGAGGTCGATGGCGACCGCGAGTTCCGTGACCTGTGGGAGCCGCAGCACTGCTACGTCTGCAAGGAGAAGTCCGCCCAGGTCCACCACTTCTACGACCAGCTGTGCCTGCCGTGCGCCGAGTTCAACTACGCCAAGCGCACCGAGACGGCCGATCTCCGCGGGCGCGTCGCCCTGCTCACCGGCGGACGGGTGAAGATCGGCTACCAGGCCGGCATCAAGCTGCTCCGGGCGGGGGCGGAGCTCATCGTGACCACCCGGTTCCCCCGGGACTCGGCCCTCCGCTATGCCCGCGAGCCCGACTTCGACGACTGGGGTGACCGCCTCAGGATCTTCGGCCTCGATCTCCGGCACACCCCGAGTGTCGAGGCCTTCTGCCGGCATCTCGACGAAACCCGGCCCCGGCTCGACTTCATCATCAACAACGCCTGCCAGACGGTGCGCCGTCCACCGGACTTCTACCGGCACATGCTGGAGCTGGAGACGTCCTCCCTGGGCTGGATGCCGGAGCCGGTCCGGCAGCTCCTGGGCGAGTACGAGGGTCTCCGCGGCTATCACATGCTGCCCGAGGCCAGCGGCGCCCTCGTCGCCGAGCCGGCGGCTTCTCCCGGCATCGCCGGCCTCATCCACGCCGCCGAGCTGTCCCAGGCGCCGCTCCTGCCCGACGAGGCCGAGCCCCGGCGCCACCTGTTCCCCGAAGGCCGGCTCGACCAGGACCGTCAACAGGTCGACCTCCGGAGCCGGAACTCGTGGCGCCTCACCCTGGCCGAGGTGTCGTCCGTCGAGCTGCTGGAGACCCAGCTGGTGAACGCGGTGGCCCCGTTCGTGCTCAACGCCCGGCTCAAGCCGCTGCTGTTGAGATCCCCCGAGCGCGACCAGCACATCGTCAACGTGTCCGCCGTCGAGGGGCAGTTCTACCGCCGGTTCAAGACGACGAAGCACCCGCACACGAACATGGCCAAAGCGGCGCTCAACATGATGACGCGGACGAGCGCGGCCGACTACGAGGCCGACGGCATCCACATGAACAGCGTCGACACCGGCTGGGTGAGTGACGAGGACCCGGTACCGATCGCCGAGCGCAAGACGGCGGAGCACCGCTTCCATCCGCCGCTCGACATCGTCGACGGCGCGGCCCGGATCGTCGACCCGATCATCTCGGGGTTCAACACCGGCGTCCATCTCTTCGGCCAGTTCCTCAAGGACTACCAACCGACCGACTGGTGAACCCGGCGCGGTCTGGCGATTCAGGCCTCTCCCTGTCCCTTCCGTAGCATCCGTGCATGGAAGAGTTCCCGGAAGGCCCGGTCTCGAAGGCGGTCAGCCATCAGCCGCCCTTCGGCCCGATCGAGCGGCTCGATCACAAGCACCTCGTCGCCGAGCAGGAAGCGAGCCTGGGCTCTCCCCGGCGCCGCTACTCGCTCCCCGCCCGTCTGCTCTTCTGGATGATGGACGCCCTCTACGGGACACCCCGGTCGCTGAAGAAGTTCCGGGTCCTGGAGCTGGTGGCCCGCGTCCCCTACCAGGCCTGGGAGAACGTGGCCTACGTGGCCGTGACCCACACGGCCACCGAGCCCGACTTCGCCCGGCGGATCTTCAGCCGGGTGCGGGCCAATCGTTGGGAGCAGGACAACGAGCAGTGGCACCTGCTGATCATCGAGGAGCTCATCGGCTCCGAGCCCCGGTCGCCGTGGCTCCTCCACTGGCTCGTGCCCCAGGTCCTGGCCTTCGGCTACTACCAGTTGTCCTGGCTCCTCTACGCCATCCGACCGGCGTGGTCCTACCGCCTGAACGCCGACTTCGAGGACCACGCCGAGCACGAGTACGCCCTCTTCGTGGCCGAGCACGGCGAGTGGGAGGACACGCCCTACGAGGGCAGCTTCACCGACGACTACGGGGCCTATGACAGCCTGGCCGACCTCTTCCGCCAGATCGGTTACGACGAGCGGCTCCACAAACTGGAGAGCGAGGCCCACATGGCCGCTCCCCGGTTCCACTGACTCCGCCGCTGAAGGAACTGATCAGTCTGGCGCCGGAGTCCGGCGCCAGACTGTCGCCCATGACCGAGCCTGTGGTGCGCTACGAGGAGCGGGAGTCGGTGGCCTTCGTCACCATCAACCGCCCGGAGAAGAAGAACACGCTGACCGAGGCGGTGATCCAGGGCATCGCCGACGGCATCGACCGGGCCAATGCCAGCGCGGAGGCCCGAGCGGTCGTCCTGTCCGGCACCGGTGGGGTCTTCTCCGCCGGCTACGACCTCACCGGCGGTTACGACTGGCGGGACGAGACCGGCTGGCAGAAGACGTTCGACGCTCCCCACCCCGAGCCCCGGCCCGGCGCCTGGGATCCGGTGCGCGACCTGGCCTTCATGGGCCACAACGTCCGGCGCTTCATGAAGATCTGGGAGAGTCCCAAGCCGGTCGTGGCCCAGATCGAAGGCTGGGCGGTGGGCGGCGCCACCGACCTGGCCCTGTGCTGCGACCAGCTCTTCATGGCCGACACGGCCGTGATCGGCTACCCGCCGGCCCGCATCTTCGGCACTCCCACCACCATGCTGTGGGTGTACCGGCTCGGGCTCGAACGGGCCAAGCAGTACCTGCTCACCGGCTGCGAGATCGACGCCGCCACCGCGGCCCGGATCGGTCTCGTCTCCGAGGTCCACCCCGCCGCCGAGCTGGCCGGGCGGGTGGAGGAGCACGCCCGCCGGTTCCGCCACATCCCGGCCAACCAGCTGGCCCTGAACAAGCTCCTCATCAACCAGGCCTACGAGAACATGGGCCTGCGCACCACCCAGTTGCTCGGCACCTTCTTCGACGGGGTCACCCGCCACACCGAGGAGGCTTACCGCTGGGTGGAGGCCTTCGACGAACGTGGCTTCCGCCCCGTCATCCGGGACCGGGACCGCCCCTGGGCGGACTACGGCGAAAAGGGCCGGCCGGCAGACGAGTGATTTACGGGAGAGCAGCCACCGACGTGATCGGGTCCGCGGGAGGCTTGTCGCCCAGTGAGCCGTGGAAGGGGCGGTCGGAGAAGTTGAAGATGCCGCCGTCCTCGGCCACCATCAGGTAGCCGTTGCCGAAGCGGACCATGCCCGTCATCGGCTGGTTGAGGCGGGCGCCTCCCATCGAGCCCTTGAAGTCGGCCTCGAAGGAGAAGATGCCGCCGTCGCTGGCCACCAGCCAGTAGCCGATGCCGTCACCGTCGGGTACGAGCGACTGGACCGGGGCGTTGAGCTTCGTGCCCCCCATGGAGCCGAAGAACTTGGCGTCGCCGAAGGAGAAGATGCCGCCGTCGGAGGCGACCATGTAGTAGCCGGCCCCGCTCGGGGTGGCGATGGAGTCGAGGACGGGCCCGTTCAGCCGGGCTCCCGCTCATGTCGCCCAGGTCGGCCGCGGCGCCGAACGGCACCACGCGCCCGAGGTTGGTGAAGAGCCAGTAGCCACGGCCGCTGGGCAGGGAGGACAGGCTGGTCACCTGCTCGCCGGGGGCCAGCGTGCCGGCGGCGAGGCTGCCGAGTTGGGTGGCGTCCCCGTGGGTGGAGACCGCCCCGGTGGCGTCGACCACCCAGTATCCCTGGCCTGACGGGGTGGGCTCGAGGTCGACGGCGCGATTCGGCTTGTGTACCGCCGGCTGGCCCAGAACCCGGGCGTCGCCGAAGGCGTAGACCTGCCCGGTCGAGCCCAGCATCCAGTAGCCCGAAGCGCGGGGCGTGGGGTCAGGGGCGGCCACCGGCGGGGTGGTGCCGGGGTCGGGTCCGGGGGTCGGCCCGCTGGGCGGGTCGGGAGGTGGCGGCGGGGGTGGAGTGACCGGCGCCCCGTCCGAGAGGGGGACGACCTGATCCAGGCCGACGTACTTGAAGTTCTGGTTACCGGGCGCCGGGTTCGAGTTCCCGTTGTCCTGGCACACGAAGAGGCCGTGGGGGAAGGCGGGGCCGAGGTTGGCGGCCACGGCCTCGATGCCGTCCGTCCGCTCGCAGCCGTCCGACTGCGGGCCTGCGACCACCCGTACCTTGCGCACGAACTCGTGGGGAGCCTGGCGGCGGTAGACGTTGAAGGAGTCGTCACCCTGGGAGGAGGCGAGGAGGAACCCGCCGCCCCCGGGCTGCTCGACGATGGCCAGGCCCTCGACGTCGGCGGTGATGTGGCCGCCGTTCGTGTCGGTGCCGTCGACGAGGACGCGGTCGGCCGGGGTCCTGGGGTCGGCCGGCTCGGCGCTGTACTTCCAGATGCCCCAGTCCTGCTCGCCGATGAAGAGGCTTCCGTTGTCGTCGTCGGTGGTGCAACCCTCGATGGCGTCGTTCGAGTTGGCGTTGATGGGGCGGGGTTCGACGTCGAACTGGGCGCCCGCCGCTCGGGCGTTCACCTTCCCGCCGTCGTCGAACAGCTCGAACTGCTGCACGATCCCGCTCGGGGCCAGCCGGAAGGCGTAGAACTTTCCTGAGGTGGCGCTGTGGTACATGCAGAAGCCGTGGGCCGACGGCACGCTGAACTCCCCACCCACCGTTACGTTCTCGAGATTGCGGGTGGCGGGGTCGATGCGGAAGAAGCGCAGGGCGCCGCCCCCGGAATGGCCGCCGCCGGCCATGCCGACGAGGTCGATCGTCGTCCCTCCGAGGGAGAAGCCGGTGCGGAGGTCGACGTTGTTGGCGTCTCCGAGGTCGAGGTGCTGGAGCCGGGTCCCGGCCAGGTCGTAGACGTCGATGGTGTGGGAGCTGTGATCGGCGCCGATCACCACCGAGCGGGTCGGGTCGGCGGTGTCGACCCAGATGGCCATGTCGTCGACGCTGTCCCCGGTCTTGTCCGACGGGGTCGTCTCGACGGCCGCGGTGGCGGTCACGTCGGCCGTGCCGGCGGATGACGGGAGCGTTCCGCTGACCAGCAGTCCGGCGACGAGGCTCCCGGCGAGCCAGGCGCCGCCATGGCGTCGACGTCGGGCTGACGTCGGGTTGCGATACGTGTCCATGGCGGCCTCCCCCCTGTCTCTTGCGCCTAGCCGATGGCCAGGGCGGCGACGGCCACGATCGGAGCCGCCGGTGGGCGGTCGCCGAGCGATCCGGAGAAGGGACGGTCGGAGAAGTTGAAGATGCCGCCGTCCTGCCCGACCATCAGATAACCGTTGCCGAAGGGCACCATGCCGGTGATGGGCTTGTTGAGCTTGGTCCCCCCCATGGAGCCCCGGAAGGGGGCGTCGAAGGAGAACACGCCGCCGTCCGCCGCCACCAGCCAGTAGCCGACCCCGTCGACGTCGGGCACCAGCGACTGCACCGGGGCGTTGAGCGTCTTGCCGCCCATGGAGCCGAAGAAGCGCGGCGTCGCCGAAGGAGAAGATTCCGCCGTCGGAGGCCACCATGTAGTAGCCCTGGCCCGACGGGGTCGGGATGGAGTCGAGCACCGGGCCGTTGAGCTTCTGGGCGGCCATGTCCCCGAAGTGGCGGGCGTCGCCGAAGGCCACGGTCCGGCCCTTCGTGGTGAAGATCCAGTAGCCCCGGCCCGAGGGCGTGGCCGACAGGCTCGTCACCGTCTCGCCCGCGACCAGGCGGCCCGGCTCGACGCTGCCGAGGGCCAAGGCGTCGCCGTGGGTGGAGACGCGCCCGGTCGAGTCGACCACCCAGTAGCCCTTGCCCGAAGCGGTGGGCTCGAGGTCGGCTGCCTCGACGGACCGGCCTGCGGTCGCCGGAGCGTCACCGTGGCTCTCGGCGTGGCCGAAGGAGTAGACGCGGCCGTCGGTCCCCAGCATCCAGTAGCCCGAACGGGACGCAGTCGGCTGGGCGGCGGGGCCGTCGGGAACCTGGTTGGGCTGGACGGGAACGGCCGGCTGGGACGGGGCCTGGGGTGCAGGGGCCGGTGCCGGCGCGGGGGCCTGAGCCGGCTTGGGCGCGATGAAGTTGGCGATGAAACGGATCCGGCTGTTGCCGGTGTCGGTGATGTAGAAGTTCCCGGCGTCGTCGAAGATGGCGTGGCGGGGGTTGGCCAGCAGGGCCACGTCGACGGTGCCGTCCTTCCGGCCCTGTTGGCTGGTGGGGGAGCCGGCCACCGTGGTCATGATGCCCGTCTCGATGTCCACCTTCCGGACCCGATTGTTCTCGCTGTCGGCGATGTAGACGTTGCCCATCCAGTCCACGCCGAGTCCCCGGGGGGCGTTGAGCTCCGCCTCGAGGGCCGGCCCGCCGTCGCCGCCGGGGCCCAGGACCCCGCTCCCGGCGATGGTGCTGATGATGCGCGTCTCCCAGTCGACGGAGCGGATCTTGTTGCCGTCCCGGTCGGCGATGATGAGGTCGTTGTCGATGTCGAAGACGATGTTGCGGGGCGAGAACCCGGACTGGCGCGCGTCGATCCCGTCAGCGCCCCCGAGGACCCCCTTCTGGCCGGCCCACGTCTCGATGTTCCCGGTGACGGGATCGATCCGGCGGATCACGTCGTTGCCCATGTCGTCGATGTAGATGCCGCCATCGGGTCCGACGAGCGCGATCTTGGAGTCGGACAGCCTCGCCTGGGTGGCCGGACCGCCGTCGCCGGCGTAACCGGTCTGCCCGATGCCGGCGATGGTTGTCACCATCTTGGTGTTCACGTCGATCTTGCGGACGCGGTCGTTGACCGGGTCCCCCACGATGACGTTGCCGTCGCGGTCGATATCCACGCTGTGGGGAGTGTTGAACAGCGCCTGGCCGGCAGGTCCGTCCCGGAAGCCGGCCTGGCGGGGGGTGCCGGCGAAATTGCTGATGGTGCCGGCGGCGTCCACGTGGCGGATCACCTGGTTGTAGGCGTCGGCGATGTAGTAGCCGCCCTTTCGGTCGAACGCGATCATGCGCGGGCCGTCCAGGCCGGCGTCGACCGCCGGTCCGCCGTCACCCGAATAACCCTCGCCCAGGCCGACGGCGGTGGCCATGAACTCGTCCGCCGTCCACCCCGTGCCCAGCATGGGAAAGGCTCCCAGCAGCACGGCGGCGGTCAACCCGACGATCACCCGGTTCCGTGGCCGGGCGCGACGAAGTACGCGATCCACTCTCATCCCCCAATTCCGCCGGCCGCATGGACGGCACGGCACGATCGCACCCGCCGAGGGGGCGGAGCGATTCAGTTGCTCGTAACGGGTTCGTTACCTTTGGGCGGGTCTCCTGCCTGGCGCGGCTTCCGGTCTGGTTTTCCCCCCACCGTGTGCTCCCCGGAAGGGGATCGGGCCCCCGGGGCCGTATTGAGAGCAATGTGAAACCTCCCCGCCACTTCGTGGTTCTCCTCGCCGCGTCCTTGTTGGCCACCGCCCTCCTGCCGCTGCTGCCCCGGGCGGGAGCCGAGACCGCGCCTGTACCTGTCCGCGGACAGGGTGCCTGGCTGGTGGCGGCGGACGGAGGGATCTTCTCCCATGGCGAGGCCGGGTTCTTCGGCTCGACCGGCGCCGTGAAGCTGAACCAGCCCGTGGTGGGGATGGCGGGAACGCCGTCCGCCCAGGGCTACTGGATGGTGGCGTCGGACGGCGGGATCTTCTCCTTCGGGGACGCCGGCTTTTACGGTTCGACGGGCTCGATGAAGCTGAACAAGCCCATCGTGGGGATGTCCTCCACCCCGTCGGGCACGGGCTACTGGCTCGTGGCCACCGACGGCGGGATCTTCTCCTTCGGAGACGCCGGCTTCTACGGTTCGACGGGCAGCATGAGGTTGAACAAGCCGATCGTGGGGATGGCGTCCACCCCGTCGGGCAAGGGCTACTGGATGGTGGCGTCGGACGGGGGGATCTTCTCCTTCGGAGACGCCGGCTTCTTCGGTTCGACGGGCAGTATGAGGTTGAACCGGCCGATCGTGGGGATGGCGTCCACCCCGACGGGTCGGGGCTACTGGATGGTGGCGTCGGACGGCGGCCTCTTCTCGTTCGGCGACGCGGGCTTCTTCGGTTCGACGGCGGGCACCGGCCGCACCGTCATGGGCATGGTCCCGAGCCCCACCGGGTCGGGTTACTACCAGGCCACCGACGCCGGCGAGGTGATCGGCTTCGGGGACGCCTACCTCTCCGCTCCCGCCGGCCAGCTCAACCAGAGGATCGTCGGGTTGGCCGCCGGCCACCGTCCCGCCGCCCTCCCGGCGCCCTCCGTCCCGGTCCAGCCCAACGTCGTCGTGGAGGAGCCGACCACCACGACCACCGCCCCCCATCTGCTGACCCCGGCGGAGAAGGGCCGGCCCAACATCCTGGTCATCGTCACGGACGACCAGCGGGCGGACGGCACCCTCGAGGGCATGCCGCTGACCCGCAAGTGGCTCCAGGAGGAAGGCACCACCTTCGTCAACGGGTACGCCAACACCCCGCTGTGCTGCCCCGAGCGGGGCACCATCTTCTCCGGCCGCTACATGCACAACCACGGCGTGGTGAACAACGGCGAGGCCCGCAACCTGGACAAGAAGTGGACCATGCCCCGCTACCTGCAGGAGGCCGGCTACAGCACCGCCCTGGTGGGCAAGTACCTCGACGGCTGGAACGAGCACACCGCCCCGCCCAACTTCGACCGCTTCGCCATCACCGGAGGCGGCTACGTCGACGAGTACTTCAACGTCGACGGCGTCGGGGACAACGCCCCCTACTCGACCGACTTCGTCGGCGAGAGGTCACTCCAGATCCTCGGCGATTTCGAAGCCGCCGACGATGCCCGACCCTGGTATCTCCACGTCACGCCCCACGCGCCGCACGACTCGACCGACGGCACCTTCTCCTGGCCCGAGCGTCACAACGACGTGCCCATCCCTCCCTACGTCCCCAGCCCGGCCGCCCTCGACGCCGACCGCGACGACCAGGTCGAGTACATCCGCCACACCCGCCAGTCGGAGGAGACGTCCCGCTCCAACCACGACGGGCAGCTGCGCACCCTGCTGGCCGTCGACGAGATGGTCGACGCCGTCTTCCGCCGGCTGGCCGCCACCGGCGAACTCGACAACACCCTGGCCGTCTTCACCTCCGACAACGGCTACAGCTGGGGCGAGCGCGGGGTGACCAGCAAGGGCCTCCCTTACCGGGAGTCGGTCCGGGTGCCCTTCCTGGTGCGCTGGCCCGGCATCTTCCCCGCCGGCGCCGTCGATCCCCGCCCGGTCGGCGGGGTCGACCTCCTCCCCACCTTCCTCGACGCCAGCGCCACGGTGCCGCCCGTGCTCGGCTACCCCCTCGACGGCCGGTCCTTCCTGCCCGAGCGCCCGGGGCGGGAGGCCATCCTCCTCGAATTCGCCGCCGACCACCGGTCGATTCCACCGTGGGCCTCCCTTCGCAACGGGGCCTGGCAGTACATCGAGTACTACGTGGCGGACACCGACACGGTGCAGTTCCGTGAGTACTACGACCTGGTCGCCGACCCCTGGCAGCTCACGAACCTCCTGGCCGACGCCGACCCGGCCAACGACCCCGACGTCGCCGCCCTCGCCGCCGATCTCGCCACCGCCCGCCATTGCGCCGGCGGTGCACCCCCACAGGGGTGTCCATAGCCGCGACCCGGTCGAGAGAGGCAGGAACTTGACCCACCCGGGTCAAATCCTTACCTGACAACTGGGCGCGGTGCCGCGCCGCCAAACCCCCGGAGGATGGGCCCGTGTCATCGTTCGCTTTTGCTCCCCGCGCCAGCCGAGCTCGCCGGCGTCCGCTCCTGCTGCTCCTCGCCGCCACGCTGATGGCCGGGCTGCTGCCTGTCCTGTCTCACACCGCGGTGTCGGGTGCCGCCACCCCGGCCGCCGGGCAGGGTGTGTGGCTCGTGGCCCAGGACGGCGGCATCTTCTCCCATGGCGACGCCGCCTTCTTCGGCTCCACCGGCAGCGTGAAGCTGAACCAGCCGGTGGTCGGGATGGCCGGGACGCCGTCCATGAAGGGCTACTGGATGGTGGCCGCCGACGGCGGGATCTTCTCCTTCGGTGACGCCGGTTTCTACGGCTCGACCGGCTCGATGAAGCTGAACAAGCCGATCGTGGGCATGGCCTCCACCCCGTCGGGCAAGGGCTACTGGCTGGTGGCCACCGACGGCGGGATCTTCTCCTTCGGTGACGCCGGTTTCTACGGCTCGACCGGCGCGATGAAGCTGAACAAGCCGATCGTGGGCATGGCCTCCACCCCGTCGGGCAAGGGCTACTGGATGGTGGCCACCGACGGCGGGATCTTCTCCTTCGGTGACGCCGCCTTCTACGGCTCCACCGGCGCGCTCGCCCTGGCCAAGCCCATCGTGGGCATGGCCTCCACCGCCTCGAGCAAGGGCTACTGGCTGGTCGCCACCGACGGCGGGATCTTCTCCTTCGGTGACGCCGCCTTCTACGGCTCCTCGGCGGGAACCAACCGTACGGTGGTGGGCATGGTCCCCAGCCCGACCGGGCTGGGCTACTACCAGGCCACCGACACCGGCGAGGTCATCGGCTTCGGTGACGCCTACCTCGCCGCCCCGGCCGGCAAGCTCAACCAGAAGATGATCGGCCTGGCCGCCGCCCACAAGCCCCTCGGCATCGGCGGCAACCCGACCGCCACGCACCGGGAACCCCACCGACCCGAACACTCCGACCACCACCACGCCCACCACCGTCCCGGGCACCGCCGGTCTCCTCACCCCGGCCCAGAAGGTGGCCCAGAGCGGCAAGCCCAACGTGATGGTCATCCTCATGGACGACATGCGGGTCGAGGGCCTCATGGACAACCCGACGGTCCTGCCCAAGATGAAGCAGTGGCTGGTGAACGGCGGGAGCACCTACTCCGAGGGCTTCGCCACCACGCCGCTGTGCTGCCCGGAGCGGGCCACGGTCTGGACCGGTCAACTGCCCCACAACCACGGCGTGGTCGACAACTACGACGGGACCCCCCTCAACAAGGACTGGATCTCGCCCCGCTACATGCGCGACGCCGGCTACCGCACCTCCCTCGTCGGCAAGTTCATCACCGACTGGCACATGAAGTACACGCCGCCCCACTTCGACGACTACGCCGCCTTCCAGGGCGGGTACGTGGACGTGCCCTTCATGGTGAAGGGCCCCGGGGACACCGTCTCCCACGGCGAGCGCACCAGCCGGCCCGAAGACTCACCGACCGGTGACGACTCCAGCGACTACATCGGCGACAAGGTGGCCGAGTTCGTCACCGCCTACGAGGCCAACGACGCCCAGCCCTGGTACATGCACGTGGCGCCCCACGCTCCGCACGACGACGTGGCCGCTCCGTTCTTCAAGTGGCCGGCCCGCTTCAACGACACGCCCGTGTCGCCTTACGAGCCGACCCCGGCTGCGCTGATCGAGGGCCTGGACTCGGCCAACAACAAGATCGAGAAGAACGACAAGGCCGACGCCATCCGCAGCAAGTCCATCGCCCGCTCGGATGTCGAGGTGTACCACGACGGCATGCTCAAGACGCTGCTGGCCGCCGACGAGGCCATCGACAAGATGATGCGCACCCTGCAGGAGAAGGGCGAGCTCGACAACACCCTGGTCATCTTCACCTCGGACAACGGCTTCTCGTGGGGCGAGCGGGGTGTCGACTCCAAGGGCTGGCCCTACGTTGAGGACACCATCGTGCCCTTCCTGGCCCGTTGGGACGGCGTCATCCCCGCCGGCGCCGTCAACACCCGCCCGGTAGGGGGCGAGGACATCCTCCCGACCATGCTCGACGCCGCCCAGTACACCCCGGCCACCTTCGGCCAGATCATCGACGGCAAGTCGTTCCTCCCCAACCAGCCGGCCAAGGACGTCAAGTTCCTGGAGTTCGGACCGAAGATCGGGACGAACCCGAGCCGGGAAGGTGCGGGCTGTTCGGACCCGATCGGTCCGGCCTGCTACGCCGCCCACCGGGGCATCCCGACCTGGGCCTCGCTGCGGACGCCCGACTTCCAGTACATCGAGTGGTACGAGAGCGACAACACGACGCTCCAGGTGGGCAGCGGCCGGCCGTACTACCAGGGCCGGGAGTACTACGACCTGAAAACCGACCCCTGGCAGCTGAACAACCTGCTGGCCGACCAGAACCCGGCCAACGACCCGCCCAACGCGGCCGCCCTCTCCGACCGGCTGAAGACGCTCCGGAGCTGTGTCGGCAACGCCTGCCCGTAATTGCCAGACCGCTTCTCACCATGATCGAGGCCGCGCCCCAGGGCGCGGCCTCGTCATTTTTACGGATTCCGCTGAAGTAACAATCTAGACTTCTTGCAACATTGCAATACTTTTGCTAAACACGGCACCAGTGGCATGAGAACCGATCTTCAGCCACAGGAGCGTGCGTCATGGGCCAGACGGGCGGGAGCGGTCAGCAGCGGCGGCGAGCAGTAGAGGGGGTGGCCGTCATCCTGGCCCTGCTCGCCGCCGGCTCCGGTACCACGGACGTCGGAGCCACCGCCGGTGGACCGGCGAGCCCGCCGCCCAACATCCTCGTGATCATGATGGACGACCAGCGGGTCACCGGAACCCTCGACGTCATGCCCGCCACCCGGTTCTGGTTCGCCGACGGGGGGACGACGTTCACCGGCTTCGCCAACACCCCGTTGTGCTGCCCGGCCCGGTCCACCACCTTCTCCGGGCGCTACCAGCACAACCACGGCGTCAACACCAACCAGGACGCCGGGAATCTCGATCAGGACGCCACCCTCCAGCGCTGGTTGCACGACGCCGGGTACCACACCGCCCTGGCCGGGAAGTTCCTCCTTCACTGGCAGGGCCAGCTGCCGTGGTTCGATCATTTCGCCCACACCAACGGCGGCTACGAGGACGCCTACTTCAACGTCGACGACCCCGACGGCCACGACCTCGGTGTGGGCGAGACCCGGGCCGGCTACTCCACCGACTTCATCGCCGAGCGCGCCCTCGCCTATGTCGACCACTTCGAGGCCGACGACGCCCGCCCCTGGTTCCTGTATCTGGCGCCGCAGGCGCCGCACGGTCCCTTCACCCCCGCGGCCCGCCACGCCGACGCCCCCGTTCCCGACTGGACCATGACCCCGGGCGTCACCGACGACTACTCCTCGGACCAGAAGGCCGACAAGGCGCCCTTCCTCCGGGACAACCACTTCCCGGTGGAGAGGGCCGAGGCCGACCGTCAGGGCCAGCTGCGGACGCTGATGGCGGCCGACGAGATGGTTGAGGCCGTGTTCCGCCGCTTGGAGGCCAACGGCGAGCTGGACAACACCCTGGCCGTGTTCACGTCCGACAATGGCCGCTTCTGGGGCGAGCACGGGCTGCGGTCCAAGAGCCTGCCCTACACCGAGTCGGTCCAGGTGCCGTTCATGGTCCGCTGGCCGGGCCAACTCGCCCCGGGGGTGGTCTCCGACCGCCTGGTGGGTCTGGTGGACATCACGCCCACCGCCCTGGCCGCCGCCGGCGTCACTCCCACCTCGCCGGTGGACGGCCGTTCCCTGTTCGACCCGACGGCCCGGACCGAGGCGCTCCTGGAGTACGCCGAGGACTCCGGGTTCAACTATCCGGCCTGGGCGTCGCTGCGGGGACCGGCGTGGCAGTTCCTCGAGTACTACGCCGACGACGGGACCACCGTCGAGTACGCCGAGTACTACGACCTCACCGCCGACCCCTACCAGCTCTCCAACCTGCTGGCCGACGCCGACCCGGCCAACGACCCCGACACCGCCGCCCTCTCCGCCCGCCTGGCCCAGGCCCGTTCCTGTGCGGGAGCGAACTGCCCGTAAGGGACCGCTCTCGATACGCTGCGGCCATGTTTATGGCTCTTCGCCTGGCGGCTCATCGCGATGCGGCCGGGGGCCCCCGCCCCAGCCGCCAGTCCCTGCTGCGCAGGTCCTGATGCCTGAAGCCGCCCCCACCCCGTACATCTTCGACAACTCCGACGAGCACGAGGCCGAGCGCCTGGCCGGGATCCAGGCCGCCTTCGATGCGGGTACCTTCCGCCACCTGACCGACCTCGGTGTGGGCGAAGGGTGGCGCTGCCTCGAGGTCGGCGCCGGCGCCGGGTCGGTGGCGAAGTGGCTCGCTGAGCGGGTGGGGGAGAAGGGCTCGGTGGTCGCCACCGACATCAACACCGTTCTCCTCGACGACCTCGACCTGCCCAACCTGGAAGTCCGCCAGCACGACCTCCAGGTCGAGGACCTGCCCGAGGGCGAGTTCGACCTGGTGCACACCCGCCTGGTCCTCATCCACCTCCCCGCCCGGGAGGAGATCCTGCGGCGCATGGCCGACGCCCTCGCCCCCGGCGGCTGGCTGCTGGTGGAGGACCTCTCCCTCGAAGGCGCCGGCACCTCCTCCTGGAAAGGGACGGCCGCCTTCAAGGCCGTCCTGGGCCCCCTCAAGGCCATGTTCAAAGCCCACGGAGCCGACCCGAACTTCGCCCGGCGCCTGCCCGTCCTCCTCAACCGCCTCGGCCTCGCCGAGGTGGGTGCCGAGGGCCGGGTGGTCGTCCTCATCGGCGGGTCCGAGAGCGTCAACTGGGCCCTGCCCACCGTGGACCGGATCCAGGACCGCCTGGCCGGCGAAGGGGGAGGAGCACCGCTCAAGGCCCAGGCCGCCTTCGAACGGGTCCCGGCCCTGCGCCGGGCCGTCGAGGCCCAGGTCGTGCGCCTGCGCCGGCTGCTCGACGACCCCGAGTTCGCCTTCCACCTCCCGGCCATGGTGGCCGCCTGGGGCCGCCGCCCCCCGACCCCGTAGCCCCGATGGAGGACAGCTTCACGCGGCGGGGCTTCCTCCGAGCGGCAGCGGGCGCGGCGGTGGCGGTGGCGACCGGGGTCGGCTGCAACTCCGGGGACAAGCCAAAGTCGAGCCCGAGCGCGTCCAAGGCGGGCGCCAATGGCGAACGAACGCTGCGGATCGCCCAGTGGAACCATTACGTCGCCGGGTACGACCAGTGGTGGGACGACGAATATACGAGGCGCTGGGGGGAGAAGAACGGGATCGACGTCGTCGTCGACCACTTCGACATCGCCCAGTTGCCCGCCCAGGCCGAAGCCGAGGTGGCGGCACAGAGAGGACATGACATCTTCTTTCTGGCCTTCGCCTCCCCAGCCCCCTTCGAGGACGAAGTCATCGACCACCGCGAGATCGTCGAGGAGGTCGAGGCCAAGGTGGGGAAGATGACGCCCTTGGCCGAGCGCAGCATCTTCAACCCCAAGACGAAGAAGTACTTCGGCTTCTCCGATTCCTGGGCACCCGGCCTCGCTCAGTACCGCAGCGATCTCTGGGACCCGATTGGTCTACGACCGGACACCTGGGAGGACGTCCTCGCCGCCGGGACCCGGCTCAAGGCCCAGGGCCATCCCATCGGGATCGGCATGGGCCACGACGCGGAGAACAATCTCAACCTCATGGGTCTCATGCACGCCTTCGGGGCGTCGATCCAGGATGAGGAAGCGAACGTCGCCATCAACACACCGGCCACCGTCGAGGCGGTAAAGATGGGCACCGCCATTTTCCGGTCGGCGATGACCGAGGAGGTCCTCAGCTGGGAGACCCCCTCAAACAACCGCGCTCTCGCCTCCGGCCGCGCCTCCCTGATCCTGAATTCCATCCCCGCCATCAGGGCCATCGAGATCCAGGACCCCGACCTGGCGACCAAGATCCAGCTTCTCCCCGTCCCCCGGGGGCCCCGGGGCAGGTTGGCCCCCTACGGGGTTGTCAGTTACATGATCTGGAAGTTCTCGCCAAGCCAGGAGGCGGCCAAGCAGTTCCTGGTCGATCTGGCCACCGACTACCGGGAGGCCTTCACCCGAAGCCAGTACGTTCAGATTCCCTCGTTCCCGGGCGCGGTCAAAGACCTCGGCGAGCTGGTGGCCAACGATCCCCGGGCGCAGCCGCCAGGAAAATACAGGGTCCTCGCCGACGCTGCTGAGTGGTCTACGAACCTCGGCCACCCCGGCTACTCCAACGCCGCCACCGAAGAGCTCGTCAAGGCGTCCCTCATCTCCGAGATGTTCGCCGCCGCTGCCCGCGGCGAGATGGCCCCCGAAGAGGCGGTCCGAACCGCCGAAGCCAAGATCAAGCCCATCTTCGAAAAGTGGCGGCAGCAGGGCAAGATCTGAGGGAGGGCGGCGGCTTTCTCCTCCCTCATGTCGATCGCCGAGAAGTGGACCCAGACGCCGGCATCAACGTCCGGTGAGGTGATCCCGCACCAGCGCTTGTCGGCGCGGAAGAATTCGACAGTCCCGACAGCGCGTGGACGCCCCTCAGTCCGCGGAGCGGACGGTGATGATCGTCACATCGAACTTGCCGCCTGGCGCGTTGTAGGTGACGACGTCGCCGGGGGAGTGGCCGAGGAGCGCCTTCCCCAGCGGTGAGCCGGGGGAGATCACGTCGAACTTCCCGCCCCGCTCCTCGATGGAGCCGATCAGGTAGGTCGTGGTCTCGTCGTCGCCCTCCATGCTGACCTCGACGAGGGTGCCGGCCTGGACCTTCTCGCCGACGGGAGTCTCCACCACCACGGCCTGCTTGAGGATCTGCTCGATCTGGCGGACCCGGGCCTCGTTGTGGCCCTGCTCGTTCTTGGCCGCGTCGTAGTCGGCGTTCTCCCGGATGTCGCCGTGCTCGCGGGCGCGCTCCAGCCATTCGGAGATCTGTTTGCGCTTGGTGGTGGTGCGCTCCTCGAGTTCCTCGGTGAGGCGCTGGTGGGCCTGGGGGGAGAGATGGGTGGCGTCCATACGAGCGCTCAAGTTACCCTGGAGCGGAGATGGACCCGTACCGCGACCTCGTAATCGGTATTTCCTAGCGGGCGCCGGCACCCGGCGTTCGCTCCTGACCGTCCACCCCGGTGGGCGGTTTCTTCGTTGAAGGAGCTTGTTTGAGTTACAGGATCGGCGTCATCGCCGGCGATGGCATCGGCCCCGAGGTGGTGGCCGAGGCCCGCAAGGCGCTGTCCGCCGCCGGGTTCTCCTACGAGGCCGTCGAGTTCGACCTGGGAGGGGCCCGTTACCTGCGCACCGGCGAGGTGCTGCCCGACTCGGCCGCCGCCGAGCTGGCCCGCCTCGATGCCATCCTCCTCGGCGCCGTCGGCACCCCCGAGGTCCCCCCCGGAGTGCTGGAACGGGGCCTGCTGCTGCGGTTGCGCTTCGAGTTCGACCTGTACGTCAATCTGCGGCCCGTCCGCCTCCTCCCCGGCGCCCCCACCCCGCTGGCCGGCAAAGGTCCCGACGACATCGACATGGTGGTCATCCGGGAGAACACCGAGGGGGCCTACGCCGGCGAGGGCGGCTTCCTGCGCAAGGGGACCCCGGCCGAGGTGGCCACCCAGGGTTCGGTCAACACCCGTCTGGGCGTCGAGCGCTGCCTGCGCTACGCCTTCGACCTGGCCCGCACCCGGCCCCGGCACCACCTGACGCTGTGCCACAAGACCAACGTGATGACCTTCGCCGGCGACCTGTGGCAGCGGGCCTTCACCGAGGTGGCGGAGGACTACCCCGACGTCGAGACGAGCTACGTCCACGTCGACGCCGCCTGCCTGTACCTGGTGGAGAGCCCCGAGCGCTTCGACGTGGTCGTCACCGACAACCTCTTCGGCGACATCGTCACCGACCTCGGGGCGGCCATCGCCGGCGGCCTGGGTCTGGCCGCCAGCGGCAACCTCAATCCGCCCCGGGACCGGCCCAGCATCTTCGAGCCCGTCCACGGCTCTGCCCCCGACATCGCCGGCACCGGGCGGGCCAACCCCCTGGCCGCCATCCTCTCCGCCGGCATGCTGGCGTCCTTCCTGGGCGAGGCGGACGTATCGTCAAAAATCGAGCGGGCAGTAGGGGCGGTTCTGTCCAAACTGGGCGGCACCACTGCCACCACCATGGGACACTCCACGGCGGAAGTCGGCGACCTGGTCGCCGAGCAGATCACTCAGGAGGCATAGCGGGATGCCGATCCAGAAGGTGGACAAGATCTGGATGGACGGGACGCTCGTCGATTGGGACGACGCCAAGATCCACGTCCTCACCCACACCCTCCACTACGGCTCGGGTGTCTTCGAGGGCGTGCGCGCCTACGCCACCGCCGACGGCCCCGCCGTGTTCCGCCTCACCGACCACATCCGCCGGCTGTTCGACTCCGCCTCGATGCTGATGATCGAGGTGCCCTTCTCCGTCGAGCAGATCGTCGAGGCGGTCAAGGAGACGGTGCGGGTCAACAACGTCGAGGCGTGCTACATCCGCCCCCTCGTCTACCTCGGTTACGGCGAGATGGGCCTCAACCCGCTGCCCTGCACGGTCAACGTGTCGGTGGCGGTGTGGCCGTGGGGCACGTACCTGGGCGAGGAGGGCATCCGGCACGGCGTGCGGATGAAGGTCTCCTCCTGGCGCCGCCAGGACCCCAACATGATCCCGCCGGCGGCCAAGGTCACCGGGCTGTACGTCAACTCCTCCCTGGCCAAGGTAGAGGCTCTCAAGTCCGGCTACGACGAGGCCATCCTCCTCAACACCCAGGGCTACGTGTCGGAGTGCACGGGGGAGAACATCTTCATCGTCAAGGGCGGGCGGATCATCACCCCGCCCCTGGCCGCCGGCGCCCTCGACGGGATCACCCGCGATTCGGTGTGGATCATCGCCCGCGACCTCGGCTACGAGGTGGTGGAGGAGAACCTGCTGCGCAGCGACCTCTACACCGCCGACGAGGCGTTCCTCACCGGTACCGCCGCCGAGGTGGTCCCCATCCGCTCGGTCGACGACCGCATGATCGGCGAGCCCGGCGAGATGACCCGCAAGATCCAGGAGACGTACTTCGCCGCCATCCGGGGTGAGGTCGAGGCCTACAAGGGATGGTTGGAGTATGTCCGCGCCTGAGAGACCCGCAAGGGTCGAGATCTACGACACCACCCTGCGGGACGGGTCCCAGCGCGAGGGTCTCTCCCTCACCGTGCACGACAAGCTGCGGGTGGCGGAGCAGCTCGACCACCTCGGGGTGGACTACATCGAGGGCGGCTGGCCCGGCGCCAACCCCAAGGACGAGGAGTTCTTCGCCCGGGCGCCTTCGGAGCTGCGGCTGGAGCACTCGCAGCTGGTGGCTTTCGGCTCCACGCGCCGGGCCGGCGCCAACGCCGACGATGACGATGTCCTGCGCAACCTGGTCAAGGCGGGCACCAGCACGGTGTGCATCGTGGCCAAGTCGTGGGACTACCACGTCCGGGAGGCGCTGCGGACGACCGAGGACGAGGCCGTGGCCATGGCCGCCGACTCGGTCGAGTTCCTCCGGGCCGCCGGCCTCGAGGTGTTCCTCGACGCCGAGCATTTCTTCGACGGGTTCAAGGGCAACCCGGCGTTCGCCCTGCGGGTGATCCGGGCCGCTTTCGAAGCGGGTGCATCCCGGCTGGTGCTGTGCGACACCAACGGCGGCACCCTGCCCCAGGAGGTGGAATGGATCATCTCCGAGGTCCGGGCCGCCCTGCCCGAAGCCAAGCTCGGGGTCCACTTCCACAACGACGCCGGCTGCGCCGTGGCCAACGCCCTGGCCGCCGTGCGCCAGGGCGTCGTCCAGGTCCAGGGCTGCATCAACGGCTACGGCGAGCGGACGGGCAACGCCAACCTGTGCACGATCATCCCCAACCTGGCCCTGAAGATGGGGGTCGAGACCCTGCCGCCCGATCGCCTGGCGCTGCTCACCCCCGTGGCCCACCACATCGCCGAGATCGTGAACCTCACCCTCGATCCCCAGTCGCCTTACGTCGGCACCTCCGCCTTCACCCACAAGGCCGGGCTGCACACCTCGGCCATCGTGCGGGCTCCCGACGCCTACGAGCACGTCCCGCCCGACACCATCGGCAACCTGACCCGCTTCGTGGTCTCCGAGCTGGCGGGGAAGTCCACCGTGGCCCTCAAGGCGGCGGAGTTGGGTGTCGACCTCTCCGACGCCCAGCTCACCGATGTGCTCGAGACGCTCAAGACCCTGGAGCACGTGGGCTACCACTTCGAGGCCGCCGACGGCTCCTTCGAGCTGTTGCTGCGGGGGGCGGCGGGCTGGGAGCAGGAGTTCTTCCGCCTGGAGAGCTTCCGGGTGACCATGGAGAAGCAGGCCAACGGCGCGGTGTCCACCGAGGCCACCATCAAGCTCCACGCCCGGGGCGAGCGGATCATCGCCACGGCCGAGGGCAACGGTCCCGTCCATGCCCTCGACCAGGCCCTGCGCCAGGCCATCGGCCAGGCCCACCCGGCCCTGGCCGGCATCCATCTGACCGACTACAAGGTGCGGGTCCTCGACACCCACAAAGGCACCGGGGCGGTCACCCGGGTGTTGCTCGACTCGGCCGACGGTGAGCGCTCCTGGAGCACCATCGGCGTCTCCGAGAACATCATCGAGGCCTCCTGGGCAGCCCTGTCCGATTCCATCGTCTACGGCCTCCTCCAAGCCGAGACCGGCACCAACGCCAACGGAGGCGACTGAGGCGTGGCCGTCGACCCCTTCGTTCCCACCCAGGCCGAGGACGCTCCCCGCGAGTCGGTGCGGATCCCTCCCCCCAAGGGATGGCGGGCCCTGCGACCCGGTGACCTTCCCCCCGGAGAGCCGCTGTGCCCTCCGGGGCGGCTGTTCGGCAATCCCGGGCCTGACTCCGGCTACGCCCTGACCCTGGCCGGGCGCTTCCACGGCCGGCTGGAGATCGTTCCCCCGGAGACGGAGCACGACGCCATGACGGTTGCCGCCGAGCTGGCCATGCGCCGGGCCTCCCTCTTCGGCCGGGCGCCGGTGACCGAAGACCTGGCGCTGGCCTTCAGCCTCTTCGGCTGGCTAGGGGGAGGAACCCCCGAGCTGGCGGAGTGGCGCCGGCTCACGGTGGCCGGCGCCGATCACGACTACTCCCGCCGGCGGGGGCTGGTCGACGGCGTGCCCGACGCGACGCTGCGGCTCAAGCCCGGCGAAGACGTGCGCGCCGCCCTGGGCAACTGGCGCCAGCTGCTCGGGGTCGGGGTCTCGGCCCTCTCCTCGCCGCACGAATGACTCCGAGCCCGGGGGTGCGGGTCCGGTTCGCTCCGGCCCCGACGGGCTTCCTCCACGTCGGAGGTACCCGGACCGCCCTGTTCAACTGGCTCTACGCCCGCCACCACCACGGCACCCTGGTGCTGCGCATCGAGGACACCGACCTGGACCGTTCCCGGGAAGAGTGGGTGGAGGGCATCCAGTCCACCTTGCGCTGGCTGGGCCTCGACTGGGACGAAGGGCCCCATCGCCAGAGCGAACGTCTCGACCGTTACCGGGAAGCGGCGGGGCAGTTGCTGGCGCAGGGAGCCGCCTACGAGTGCTCCTGCACCGAAGAGGAGCTGGCGGCCCGATCGGAGGCGGCCCGGGCGGCCGGCGGCGACCCGGGTTACGACGGGCACTGCCGGGACCTGACGGCGGAGGAGCGGGCGGCTCGGGCGGCCGAGGGGCGACCCCGCTCGATCCGGTTCCGGACCCCCGACGTCGGGGTGAGCCGTTTCGAGGATGCCGTCCGGGGTGAGGTGACGGTCGAGTGGTCGCGGATCAGCGACTTCGTCATCGTGCGCTCCTCCGGCGCGCCGGTCTTCTTCCTGGCCAATGCGGTGGACGACGCCGACATGGGCATCACCCACGTGATCCGGGGCGAGGATCTCATCGACTCCACGCACCGGGTGCTGGCCCTGCGGGAGGCGCTCGGGGTGCCCGGCCGGCCGGTGTTCGCCCACCTCCCGCTGCTGGTCGGCGCCGACCGGGGCAAGCTGTCCAAGCGTCACGGCGCCGTCGCCCTGGAGGATTTCGCCGAGCGGGGTTACCTCCCCGAGGCGTTGCGCAACTATCTCTTCCTCCTCGGATTCTGCCGGCGTGGAGGAGGGGAGCGAGCTGTTCTCCACCGACGAGATGGTGGCCGCCTTCGACCTCGACCGGGTCACCCGCTCCGCCGCCTTCTTCGACTACGACAAGCTCAATTGGATGAACGGGGAGTACATCCGGGCACTCCCCGTCCCCGCGCTGGTCGAGCGGGCGTTGCCCTTCGCCCGCCGGCGCTTCGGAGAACGCCTCGACGAGGAGACCTTCGCCCGGGCCGTCCCCCTGGCCCGGGAACGGGCCTCGACCCTGGCCGAGCTGGCCGACATGACGGCCTTCCTGTTCGTGGCCGACGACGAGTTCGCCATCGCCCCCGAGTCGCTCGAAAGGTTGGTCAGGACGGAGCGGGTGGCCGAAGTGCTCGACGCCGTGGCCGAGCATCTGGAGACGTGCGAGTGGACCCCCGAGGGCGTCGACCTGCGCCCCGTCCTCGCCCGTCTCGAGGTCAAGCCCCGCCAGGTGCTGCCCGCCGTCTACGCCGCGGTGGAGGGCAGCCACGCCGGGTTGCCCCTGTTCGACTCCATCGTGCTCCTGGGCCGGGACCGGGCCTTGGACCGGGTACGGGCCGCAAGGACGCTGGTGGCTTAAGCGAACGTCAAGCCGGTATGACGTTTGAGCGACAGGACAGGAAATAGCCCCCGGCGAGCAGTAACTGGCGGTATGTCTCTCCTCGCCCGGACTCGGGCGGTGCAGCGGCACCGTCCAGCCATCGTCCCCGCTTTCGTCGTCGCGACCCTCCTCGCCGCCCTCCTGGTCCCGCTCGGCCCGACTACCCCCCGGGCCCAGGCGGCCCCGCCCGTCGGTGGCTACTGGATGGTGGCCACCGACGGCGGCATCTTCTCCTACGGCGACGCCGCCTTCTTCGGCTCGACGGGCTCGCTCCGGCTCAACCAGCCGATCGTGGGCATGGCCCCCACCCCAACGGGGCGGGGCTACTGGCTGGTGGCCTCGGACGGGGGCATCTTCACCTTCGGCGACGCCGCCTTCTACGGCTCGACCGGAGCCATGAGGCTGAACAAGCCCATCGTCGGGATGGCCGCCACCCCCAGCGGCCGGGGCTACTGGCTGGCCGCTTCGGATGGCGGCATCTTCACCTTCGGCGACGCCGCCTTCTATGGCTCGACCGGAGCCATGACGCTGAACAAGCCCATCGTGGGGATGGCCTCCGCCCCCAACGGCCGGGGCTACTGGCTGGTGGCCTCCGACGGGGGCGTCTTCACCTTCGGCGACGCCCGGTTCTTCGGTTCGACGGGGGCCCTCCGGTTGGCGCAGCCCATCGTGGGCATGGCCGCCACTTCCACCAGCGCCGGCTACTGGATGGTGGCATCCGACGGCGGCGTGTTCACCTTTGGCGACGCCGGGTTCTTCGGCTCCGGGCCCGAGCGGGCGGCTCCTCCCGGCGCCCCCCGGGCGGTCGTGGCCCTGGTCCCCTCGGCCAGCGGGAAGGGCTACTGGCAGGCCAGTGCCACCGGCGAGCTGCTGGCCTTCGGCGACGCCGCCGATCTCGGCCGGCCGAGCGGCCTGAACCGTCCGCTGGTCGGCCTGGCCCGCCCCGGTCCGCCGGACGCCGGGTCGGCTCCGGCGGGCGGCGCCGCCGGCCCGGGTTCGACGACGAACCCGATCACCCCGATGGGCGTGCCCGGCGGCGGGCCCGAGCGGTTCTCTACCTCGGCCAACGTCACCTGGGGCACCAGCCCGGGCGAACCGGACAAGGCCGGCCGGGTCCTGGCCATGGTCGAGAGGGGCGGTGTCGTCTACCTCGGCGGCGACTTCACCGGCTTCGTGCCCCCGTCGGGGGGCCCGGTCACGCCCCGGTCCTTCCTGGCCGCCATCGACGCCGCCACCGGCAAGCTCCTGCCCTGGAACCCGACCGCCGACGGGCTCGGTGCGGGCCCTGGCCGTATCGGCCGACGGCCGGCGCCTCTACGTGGGCGGCGACTTCAACGCCATCGGCGGGGGCGCGGCGCGCAACCTGGCCGCCCTCGATCTGGCCACGGGCGCCCTCGACCCGTCGTTCGACCTGCCCCGGCTCAACTCCGGGGTCCGGACCATGGCCCTCGCCGGCAACCGCCTCTACGCCGGCGGCAACTTCACCGTCATCACCGTGCCCGCCGGCCGGCCCGGCGCCGGGGATCACAGCCGACCCCAGGTGGCCGCCTTCGATGCCACCAGCGGAGCCCTGGTGCGGGACTGGGTCCCGCCGGCCAACACCGGCGGCCGCTACTTCGGACACGAGGGCGTCGCCCTCGAAGACGGCACCGACGGCCTCGTCCACGACATCGCCGTCTCCGCCGACGGCCGCACCGTGCACGTAGCCGGCGACTTCCTCCACTTCGGGGGCCGGGACGGGATCCTCAGTCTCGACGCGGCCGACGGCCGGCCCACCGCCTGGCAGGCGGAGACCGACCGGCCCGTCTTCGCCCTGGCCATCTCACCCGCCGACGGCCGCACGCTCTACACGGCCACGGGCGGGAAGGGCGGGCGCCTGTGGCGGTTCGACCCGGGCGGTTCGACCACCCGGGTTTGGGAGGTGAAGACCGACGGCGACAACGTCGACGTGGTGGCCACCGGGTCGATGCTCTACCTGATCGGCCACTACGACAACATCGTCCCGAAGAGCTCCAGCTGCTATCAGGCCTGCCCCGAGGGCACCGGGCCGGCGCCACCTGTCCGCTTTCGCCGCCGCCACCGGAAAGCTGGACGCCTGGGACCCCGAGGCCAACACGCCGCAAGGCCCCTACGTGGCCACCGTCGGCGCCCGCCACCTCTACGTGGGTGGCGACTTCACCAAGGTGAACCTCAAGACCCAACCCGGTTTCGCCCAGTTCGACGCCAGGTAACCGTCGGGGTCCCCCCGTGGACCCCGACGGGCGTGCTTCGATGGGGCGGATGAGACCGCGCCTCGTCCGGCGAACCATCGCCACCGGCCTGGTGATCGTGACCGGCTACTTCGCCGTCACCTTCGTCCAGGTGTGGTGGGCGGGGCGTCACGACGAAGCCCGCAAGGCGGAGGCCATCGTGGTGCTGGGCGCGGCCCAGTACAACGGCCGCCCGTCCCG
Source organism: uncultured Actinomycetes bacterium (assembly GCA_963789165.1). Classification (GTDB taxonomy): domain Bacteria; phylum Actinomycetota; class Acidimicrobiia; order IMCC26256; family BP-133; genus CAWBJP01. Next base: position 289,145 of record CAWBJP010000001.1, on the reverse strand, counting down.
GGTGCTGGCCGCCCGCCTCGACCACGCCGCCGATCTCTACCACCAGGGTCTGGCCCCGGTGATCGTTGTCACCGGAGGCCGGGCCGAGGGCGACCGGTTCACCGAGTCGGGGGCCAGCGCCAGCTACCTGCACGGCAAGGGCGTGCCGGACGACGTCATCCTCCGCGAGGTCCAGGGACGCAACTCATGGCAGTCCCTGGCTGCATCGGCCCGGTTCCTCAAGGCTCAGGGGATCCACGACGTGGTGCTCGTCTCCGACCCGTTCCACGCCGCCCGGATCAACGGCATGGCCGAGGAACTGGGCCTCGAGGCGGCCACCTCGCCGACGCGGACGAGTCCCATCCAGGGCGCCGACGAGTTCCGCCACCTGCTCACCGAGACGGCCCAGGTCGGGCGTCGGCCGGATCATCGGATTCCGCCGGATGGTCCGGGCCGGCGAGGTCGGCCGGGAGGTCGGGGGGGCTTTCCTGGCCCACTGACGCGCTAACCTGCGGGCCGCGTTCGGGGGTGGTGAAATCGGCATCACAGCAGGTTCTGGCCCTGCCATTCGGGGTTCGAATCCCTGCCCCCGAGCTCCATCAGGATGGTGAAGGCCCAGGTCCGACGACCTGGGCCTTTGTCATGGCGCGGCGAGCTCCTCCAGGGCCAAGCCTCTCCCGTCGGCCACGGCCCGCCCCGCTTCCTCGGGGCCGAGCGCCCTTCTGCACCGCGGCCCAGGTGGTGTCGTGCCCGACGCGTACCGACGGCAGGAGTGGCGGCGCCCATGGATTCGCGCAGGCCGGAGGCGGACCCGAGCAGGCGGGCGGCCCGCTGGAGGTCGTCGCCGGCGGCGACCGCCGCGGCCAGGGCTTCGGCCGCGTCCGCGGCGACGGGCCGGGCTCCGAGCTCGACGGCCCGGGCCAGGGCGTCGGCCAGCCCGTCGCGCCGCGCCGTCGAGGTCACCCTCGGCCAGGGCCAGGCGACCCAGGGCCTCCAGCCGGCACGCCGTCTCCCGCTGCACGCCCAGGGCCCGGCTCTGATCCAGGCTGTCCTCCAGCAGGGCCCGGGCCGAGGTCAGGTCGCCTTCGGCCAGGGCCAGCTCCCCGAGCTCACCCAGGTTGGTCATCACGTCGTCGCGGCTGCCCATCTCGCGGAAGAGGGCCAGGCTCTCTTCCAGGGCCGACCGGGCCTCCCCGTAGCGCTGCTCCTGGCGGGCGACGACGCCCAGGCCCCGCAGAGCGGAGGCGGTACCCCACTTGCCGTCCAGCTCCCGCTGCTGGCGCAGCCCGTCCTCCAGGAGCGTCCGCGCCCCCGCCAGGTCGCCGCGGGCCAGCGCCAGGCGGCCGAGGCGCAGCGTGGTGCCCGCCACCATCGTCGCCTCGCCCAGCTGCCGCTGGAGCGCCAGGCTCTCCTCCAGGAGCGACCGGCTGGCGGCGAAGTCGCCTTCGTAGAGAGCGATCTCCCCCAGCAGGCCCCGGGCTCCGGCGGCCAGGCTGGCGTCGCCCAGCACCCGGCCCCGCTCCAGGCTCTCCTGGGCCAGTTCCCGGGCCGCGGGGTAGGCCCCCTCGAAGCAGAGGACCATGGCCAAATTGAACCGGGCGTGGGAGCCGGGGCCGCCGACGAAGGCGTCGGAGAGGGCCGGGTCGGTGGCCAGGGTCTCCTCCCAGCAGTGGCGGGCGGCGCCGAAGTCGCCCTCGTCCAGGAACAGGCAACCGAGAGCGTTGAGCAACTCCGCCAGATGCTCCCGAGCCGGGAGGTCCCGGGAGATGGCCACGCCCTCCTCCAGCAGGCCCCGGGCGTCGGCCGTCCGCCCCCGCATCAAGGCCACGTTGCCCAGCTTCCAGCAGCACTCCGCTTCGCCGGGCCGGTCGCCCGCCCGGCGGAAGATCTGGCGGGCCTCCTCGGCCAGGGCCGTGGCCGGGCCCAGGTCTCCCTGCCACTCGGCCAGGTCGGCCGCCCCCACCAGGCCTTTGGCCCGGAGGGCGGGGGCCGCGCCCGGGGTCCGGGCCAGGGCCGCCTCCAGCCGGACCCGACCTTCGTGCCAGTGGCCCCGCACCCACCAGAAGGGCCGTAGGGCGGCGGCCAGCCGCAGGCCCGCCTCCGGGTCGTGCTCCTGGGCATGGTCGAGGGCCACCCGCAGGTTGTCGTGCGCCACATCGAGGTGATCCACCCATTCCCGGGGCAGGCCCCGGGAGCGGGGTGGTGCGCCGCGCTCCACCACGTGCAGCGCCCAGGCCAGGTGGGCGTGGCGGGTGGCGTCGTCCTCCCGGGCCTCGGACAGGCGTTCCAGGGCGTACTCCCGGATGGTCTCCAGCATCCGGTAACGGGTCGCTCCGCCCGCCTCCGACGCCACCACGAGCGACTTGTCGACCAGCGCCGCGATCAGGTCGAGGGTGTCGTAGGGCCCGGCGCACACCGTCTCGGCCGCGGCCAGGTCGAAGCCGCCGGCGAACACCCCCAGGCGCCGGAAGAGGGTGCGTTCGTCGCCCTCCAGCAGGTCGTGGCTCCAGTCGATGGCGGCGCGCAGGGTCTGGTGGCGGGCCTCGGTCTCCCGGCCCCCGCCGGTCAGGAAGCGGAGACGCTGGTCGAGACGGTCGGCCAGTTCGGAGAGGGACAGCGCCCGGACCCGGCGGGCGGCCAGCTCCAGGGCCAGGGGGATCCCGTCGAGCCGGGTGCAGATGCGGATGACGGCGGCGGCGTGTTCGGGGCCCAGCTCCAGGTCCGGCCGGGCCGAACGGGCCCGTTCCACGAAGAGCCGGACGGCCTCGGAGTCGAGGAGGGCCTCGAGCGAAGGTGACGTCCCCGCCGCCGGATCGGGCAGGCGCAGCGGGGGCACAGTCACCACCTGCTCGGCGGCCAGGCCGAGCGCCTCCCGGCTGGTGGCCAGTACCCGCACTCCCGGTCCGGCCCGCAGGAGGCGGCCGGCCAGGTCGGCGGCGGCGGCCACCACGTGCTCGCAGTTGTCCAGCACGAGGAGCACGTCCCGGTCCGCCACCCAGCTCTCCAGAGTTTCCACCAGGCTCTTGCCCGGCTCCTCCCGGGCCGCGAGCACGGCGGCCACGGCGGCGGGCACGAGCGCCGGATCGCCCCAGGGCGCCAGCTCCGCCAGCCACACCCCGTCGGTGTGCTGGTCCACCCGTTCCGCCGCCACTTGGAGAGCGAGGCGGGTCTTGCCCGAACCGCCCGGTCCGAGCAGCGTGACCAAGCGGGCGTCGGCCAGGTGCTTGGCCAGGGCGGCCACCTCCGACTCCCGGCCCACGAAGCTGGTGGCGGCGACGGGAAGGTTGTGGCGGAAGGCGTCGAGGGATCGGAGCGCGGGGAAGTCGCGGGACAGGTCGGGATGGACGAGCTGATGGATCCGTTCGGGCTCGGTCAGGTCCTTGAGCCGGTGCAGACCGAGATCGGTGAAGCTGACGTCGACGGGCAGCTCCGGATCGGCCCGGCGCCGGGTCGCCTCCGACACCAGGACCTGACCGCCGTAGGCCAGGCCGGCCACCCGGGCGGCCCGGTGGACGGCCAGGCCCACGTAGTCGGCGCCGCCGAGGACCGCCTCGCCGCTGTGCATGCCCATGCGCACCCGCAGCTCCACGCCGCCCGTCCACGCTTCGGCGGCCAGGGCCCGCTGGGCGGCCACGGCCGCGGCGAGGGCGTCGGCGGCGGCGAGGAACACGGCGAAGAAGGCGTCACCCTGCGTGTTGACGACCACGCCCCGGTGGGAGACGACCGCCTCGCCCAGCAACCGGTGGTGGGCGTCCAGCAGCTCGCCGAAGCTGGACCCGAGATGCTCGGCCATGCGGGTCGAACCTTCGATGTCGGTGAAGAGGAACGTGACCGCTCCCGTGGGGAGCTCCCCTTCCCGGGCATGGAGTCCGGACTCCTTGACCTCCTCCCTCGGCTGGAGCCGTGGGATTCCTTTGGGGGGCGTGTTCATGCCGCCTCCCGTCCGGTGGTTCGCGCTTCGCTGGGCGCCCCGATTTCGGGCCTCCCTCCACGCGCAGTGGCGGCAAGCCCTGCCGCCAGGATGTTCTTGGCCGCGTTGATGTCGGCGTGTTCGGCGTGGCCGCAGGCCACGCACCGGAAGGTTGCCTGGGTCGGCCGGTTGCCCGGGGCCACGTGGTCGCAGGCCGAACAGCGCTGCGACGTGTGCCGAGGGTCGACGAGCACCACCTGGCAGTCGTCGGTCGTGGCGGCTTTCTCCTGGGTGCGCCGGATGAGGAACCCCCAGGCCGATGCGGCGATCTTCCGGTTGAGCCCGGCTTTGGCGGCGACGTTGCGGCCCGGGTTCTCGGCGGTGCCGTGGGCGGAGCGGAGCATGTCTTTGACCCTGAGCGCCTCGAAGACGACCAGGTCGAAGTCGGCGACGAGGCCGGTGGAGGTCTTCTCGGCCCAGTCCTTGCGGCGGTCGGCGGCCCGGGCGTGGAGGGCGGCGATGGCGTGCTTGGTTCTCGCACGCCGGTTGCTGCCCTTGCGCTGCCGGGCCTTCTTGCGTTCCAGGCGGAGCAGGCGGGCCTGCTCGCCGGGTCGGAGGCCGGGGATGTCGAGATGCTTCCCGGCGCTGGTGGTGACGGTGTGGGCCACGCCGACATCGACGCCGACCGCCAAACCAGTGCCGGGGCGTTCGAGGGGCGGCTGAGGGGCGGAGAACGAGATGTGCCAGCGCCGGGCCCGGTCCCTGGTGACCCGAGCCATGCCGTGCGCGCCGAGGGGGCGGGTGAGTCGAAAGCGCACCGGGCCGACCTTGGGTACGTAGACCTCGGCCCACTTGCCTGAGATCTTCTGCACCTTGACGTCGCGGAGGCAGAATCCCTCGTCGATTCCCTGTTTGCGCCACCTGGGCCGGCGATGCGTGCCGGCCCACCAGTTCCGCAGCGCCTGGTCGAAGTCGCGCAGGGCCTGCTGTTGCACCGACGACGACCCCTCGCCGAGCCAGGAGCCCTTCCGGGCCTCGGCGAGCTGGCGGAACCGTTCGGTGCTCCCGGGCGTGGGATGCCCGGGCCGGTAGTAGTTCGCCTGCTCCAGGGCCAGGTTCCATACGTAGCGGGCGTCGCCGCAGTGCCGCTCGCAACCCCCCGCCTGGGCCGGGGTGGGGTAAAGGCGGTAACGGAAGGCCACGAGCTACGCCACCCGCTTCTGGTTCTCGACGTAGCGGCGGACCACCTCGAGCGGCGCTCCACCGACGGTGGAGACGAACCACGACGGGCTCCACAAACACCCCAGGCGGCGCAGCGGGGGGAACTCCTGGCGCAGCAGCCGGGCCGACCGTCCCTCCAACTGCACGAACCGGGACCGCGCCACCGCCGGGGGCACCTCAACGAGCAGGTGCACATGGTCGGGCATCACTTCCACCTCGATGATCTCCGCCCCGACCTCACCGGCAACCTCGGCGAGGATCTCCTTCAGGCGCTCCTCGACCCTGCCGGCCAGTACGCGGCGGCGGTACTTCGGGCACCAGATCAGGTGGTACTTCGTCGAGTACACCGTCTTGTTCATCGACCGATACTCCACAGGCCCATTCTGGACCGCGGGTACGACAACTACCTCCGGGGCCTAGCCCCGACCGAGCCTTGACCCACGGCTGAACCCGTGGGCTTGCGGCTCGATTGAAGGTCATCGTCTGGTGACGGTAGCCCGTGCGGCCGGCCCGGCCACGGTGTGTCGGCACCGTGACACATGCAGCGCTCAAGGGAGCATCGACGCTGTCGCATCCTGGCCATACCATGCGGGCATCCCCAACGGCGCTGCCGGCGGGGTGCATAGGAGAGAGCGAGGGGCCGACATGAACGACATCCGCGCCGCCGGGCCGACCGACGACGTCGACGAGCTCGAGGACCTCGAGCCGGAGCCGTCCGACGCCGAGAACATCAAGGGGGGCGCCGCCGCCGACGACGCCGACCCCACGGGCCAGGGCGGCAAGGGCGGATCGGGCTAGGAGCGGGTCACCCGGCGCTTGGACGACGTCGTCTTCCGCGTCGCCTCCACCGACTACACCTGGGGGGACGTGCTCGACTGGGGCCGCCGCCAGGAGGCGTGGAGCGACCATGTTCGTGAGGTCCGTGAGGGCGTCGCGGCGCTGGCGCTCGTCCCCGCGCCGGAGGGACAGCGCGACGAGGAGGTGCGGGCGGCGGCGGCTGCCTTCCGCCGGCGGCACCGCCTGATCTCAGCCGAGGACACAGAGCGCTGGCTGGCCGGGCGCCGTCTCTCCGTCTCCGCCTGGATGGACCACATCCGTCGGACCGTGGCCCGGGAGCGCCACCCCGAACTGCGGGCGGGGCCGACGGCGGACGCGGAGGAGGCGTCGCGGCTGTGGGCCACCGGCATCTGCTCCGGCCTCTACTCGACCTTCGCCGCGGCCGTGGCTGATCGGGCCGCGGCCGCCGCCGCCCGGACCGAAGCCGCCGGTGCGGAGCCCGGTCATGTCCCCACCCGCCCGCCGGGGGCCGGCGACCGTTGGGAGGTGCTCGAAGCCGCCTACGTCGCCTTTCGGCGAGCGGCGGCCACGGATCGGGTCATCGCCGAGGAGGTGGTGGCCCGCCGCCTCGACTGGATCGACCTCGACCTGGAGTGGGTGTCGTTTCCCGAGGAGGCGACCGCCCGCGAGGCGTTGCTGTGCCTGCGGGAGGACGGGGACTTCTCCGCCGTACTCTTCTCCGGGGACACCCCGGCCCGGGCTGCCCCGGGGCGGCGGCGGGCCCATCTGTGTGACTTCGAACCCGAGTTGCGCCCGGCCCTCATCGGGGCGCGGGCCGGCGACGCGCTCGGACCGGCCCGGATGGCCGAGGGCTGGCGGGTGACCCGGGTGCTGTCCCGGGAGGTGCCGGCCGAGGACGACGGGGAGGTGCGCCGGCGGGCGGCGGCCGCGGTGGCCGACCGGGCGGTGCGGCGCGAGGTGGAGCGGCGGGTGCGGTGGCATGAGCGTCACTGACGACCGCCCCTTCGTCCTCGAGGACCTGCCCCTCTTCGGGCTCATGCCCGCCGACGTGCGCCGCCTCGTGGCGGCCAGTTTCCAGCCCGTCAGCTACCCGTTCGGGGCCGTCATCGTGGAGGAGGGCCAGGAGGCGGACGCCCTCTACGTCATCGTCTCGGGCCGGGCCCGGGCCCTGCGCCAGGGTCTGGGCGGGGAGGAGGTGTCCCTCGGCATCCTCGGCCCGGGCGACGTGTTCGGCGAGTCGGCCCTGCTCGAGGGGCAGGTGCGGGGGGCCACCATCCGGGCCCGGAGCCCCGTGGAGGCCCTGCGGCTCCCGGCGGTGGTGTTCCATGCCCTGCGGGCCACCGACCCCCGGGTGACGGAGTACTTCGACCTCCTGGCCCGCTTCCGGGCGCTCAAGAACCTCTTCCGCCAGTCACCCGTCTTCTCCACCCTGCCCGACGACACGGTCGGGGCCGCCCTGGCCGAGATGGAGCCGTTGGAGGTGCGCCGGGGTGACGTGGTCCTCACCGAGGGCGATGAGCCCGACGCCATGTACTTCGTGGAGGCGGGGCGCCTGGCCGCCTACAGCGACGCCGGCGGCGAGCGCCGCGACTTCTCCTACCTGCGGACGGGCGACATCTTCGGGGAGCGGGCCCTCCTGGAAGGCACGCACCGGACCGCCTCGGTGCGGGCCGTGTCCGACGCCCGCCTCCTGGTGTTGCGCAAGGCCGCCTTCCACCGGCTCCTCTCCGAACACGGCGAGTTCCGCACCGCGGTGGCCGCCCTGGTCGAACAGTACCGATACCGCAAGGCGGCCCGTGTCCCCCTCGACTTCACCGACGAGATCCTTCCGGCCGACGCCGCCCGAAGCGGCCCGGTCGGCCCCGACCAGATCGGGTCACCCCCACCCGACGCCGCCCCGGCCCCCGCCGAAGAGGTTGGCGACCAGGCCCCGGGACGGCGGCGACGCATCCGTCGGCTGCACCAGGTCTGGCAGGTGGACGAGGCCGACTGTGGGGCGGCGGCCCTGGCCATGGTCTGCCGCCACTTCGGGCGTCGCATCAGCCAGGCCCGGCTCCGCCAGGTGGTGGGCACCGCCATCGACGGGACGAGCCTGAAGGGCATCACCGACGGGGCCCGGGCCCTCGGCCTGTCGGCCCGGGCGGTGAAGTCGTCCATGCGCAACCTGGATGACCTGCCCCTGCCCGCCATCGTCCACTGGGGTGGGAACCACTGGGTGGTGGTCTACGACGTGGGCGCCTCCCGGGTGCGGATCGCCGACCCGGCGGCGGGACCCCAGCGTCTGTCCCGGGCCGAGTTCGAGGCGCAGTGGAGCGGCTACGCCGCCCTGTTCGCGCCCACGGAGCGGTTCGGCGATCCGGCCGGGACCGAGCCGTCCTTCGCCTGGCTCCGGCCGATGCTGCGCCCCTTCGCCCGCCCGCTGGCCCTGGCCACCGGGCTCGCCCTCGTGGTCAGCGCCCTCACCCTGGTGGTGCCGATCTTCACCCAGCTCATCGTCGACCGGGTGCTGGGGGAGGGCGACACCGGACTGTGGAAGGTGCTCGGACCGACCCTGGGCGGGGCTCTGGTGCTCATGCTCCTGGCCTCGTCGGCCCAGCGCTACGTCATGAGCCGGGCCGCGGTGCGGATGGATGCCGGCACCCTCGACCTCGTCGCTCTCCGCATGCTGGCGCTGCCCATGTCCTACTTCACCAGCCGGCGGACGGGCGACGTCCAGCGGCGCCTGGCCGGGATGCGCCAGATCCGGGAGTTCGTCGTCCAGCACAGCGTTCGGGCCGTCACCGCCACCGCCCAGCTCGCCGGGTCGGTGGTGCTGATGTTCGTGTACAGCCCGAAGCTGGGTGCGGTCTACGTGGCCGGCATGCCCGTCTACGCCCTGGTCATGCGGGCCTTCCAACGGCGGCTGCGGCCCATGGTGGAGAGCCTGGAGGAGGCCTTCGGCCGGTACTCATCCCGCCAGATCGATGCCATCAAAGGGATCGAGACGGTCAAGGCGCTGGGCAACGAGGACGTGCTGCGGATGGGCATGGTGGAGGAGTTCCGCACCCTGGCCGACCGCCAGTTCCGCTCCGACCTGGTGCGGATGCTCTACGCCGGCACCAGCCAGGTGATCACCTTCGCCTCCCTCGGGGCGTTCCTGTGGTTGGGCACCCGCCAGGTGCAGGGCGGGGCCATGACCGTGGGCGAGCTGGTGTCCTTCAACACGTTGATCGCCCTGGCCAGCGCCCCGGTGGCCGTGCTGCTGCTGCTGTGGGACGACCTGCAGTTCGTCTCCGTGCTCCTCAACCGCCTGAACGACATCTTCGAGGAAGAGCCCGAGCAGGGGAGCGACCGCTCCCGCCTGCTGCCCGTCCCCACCCTGGAGGGTGGGATCCGCCTCGAGGGCCTCGGGTTCCGTTACGGAGGGGCCGACGCGCCCCCCATCCTGTCCGACATCACCCTGGACATCCCCCCCGGGACCACCGTGGCCGTGGTCGGCCGCAGCGGTTCCGGGAAGACGACCCTGGTGAAATGCCTCGTGGGCCTGGTCGAACCCACCGAGGGCCGGGTCAGCTACGACGGCGTGGATCTGGCCACCCTCGACTACCGCCAGCTCCGGCGCCAGGTGGGGTTCGTCCTCCAGGAGAACTTCCTCTTCTCCGACACCATCGCCGGCAACATCTCCTCCGGCGAGATCCCCGACATGGAGCGGGTGGAGTGGGCCGCCCGGGTGGCCAACGCCCATGACTTCATTGTCCGGCTGCCCCTGGGGTACGCCACCCAGGTGGGGGAGAGCGGGCTGCTGCTGTCCGGCGGGCAGCGCCAGCGGGTGGCCATCGCCCGGGCCGTCTACCGCCGTCCACCCATCCTCATCCTCGACGAGGCCACCAGCGCCCTCGACACCGAGTCGGAACGGGCCGTGCAGGAGAACATGGATCAGCTCCTGGAAGGGCGTACGTCGCTGGTCATCGCCCACCGGCTCTCGACCGTGCGGGGGGCCGACCTCATCGTGGTGCTGGAGAAGGGCCGCCTGGTCGAGTCGGGTACCCATGAGGAGCTCATGGCGCTCCAGGGCCTCTACTACTACCTGGCCAGCCAGCAGCTCAACGCCTGAGGTCCCGACTGTCCGCCGGCCAGGCGTCATAGCCGGGTCACTCGTGCGTTGTCCGTTATGAGAGAAATGCCCGTCACCGCCCGGGCTGTCCCCTCTGTCCCCCCGAGTGAGGCAGACCAGGAAAGGACCGCCGTGCAGCAGCCCCGCACCGACCCCAACGACCTCCTCACCCCTACCGAAGTGGCCGAACTGTTCCGGGTCAACCCCAAGACGGTCACCCGGTGGGCCAAGGCCGGGAAGATCTCCGCCATCCGCACCCTGGGCGGGCACCGGCGTTTCAACGCCGCCGAGATCCTCCGCTACCTCGAGGAGCAACGGCTCGGCGCCTGAAGCGCGCCCCACTTCCGGGGACACCCCGAACCCCGCGTGTCCGGTTCGCGGCTTCTCAGGTTGTCCACAGCCTGTTATCAGCTGGGTGCGAGATGTTCGTTCCGGGCCCGAAGCACGGGCCCGGAAAGGACACCATGGATACCCACCATTCACCGCCCGGGTCCCGGTGGTTCCGCCCCGGGATCGCGCTCGCCGCACTCGCCGTGGGTCTCGTCGCCGGGGGTCTCGGCATCGCCGGCGCCGAGGAGCAGAAGGCCGTTCCCGCCGAGGAGGCCGTCCCGGTGCCGCCGCCCTTCTTCGCCGGCCCTCCCGGGATGCCGTTCCCCGGCCCCGGTGCGGACGCCGTGTTCCGGGTGCGCAGGCCCGGTGGCTTCGGCTTCGGGTTCGGCGGCTTCGACCCCGGGGGCATCCATTCCGAGGTCACCTTCGAGAACCCCGAGGGCAAGTACCAGACGACCGCCACGCAACTGGGGAAGGTCGTCTCGGTCAGCCCCACGTCGATCACGCTGGAGAGCGAGGACGGTTACAAGCGCACCTACTCGGTGGACGAAGCCACCGTGGTCACCGCCGGGCGCGACGGCATCGACAACCTGAAGCAGGGCGACTCCGTGCGGCTCAGCGCCGAGGTCAAGGGAAGCGAGGCCCGGGCCGTCCAGATCTTCGACGCCGCGGCCATGAAGCTCGCCCATGTCGAACGCTTCAGCGAACGGAAGCCCGGCTCCTAGCGGCCGTGCCCGTCCCGGGGGGCCGGCCCGAGCGCGCCCTCGGGCCGGCCTCCGTCGTTCCCAGGGATTTCACATGAAGTCCCCAGGCTGGTCGGAAGCGCGGCGCCGAGACTTTCCCCGATAACACACCGCGTTCTGGAAAGGTTCTCCCATGCACCGTTTCAAGTGGCTCCTCGTCGCCGTACCCCTCGCTGCCGTCCTCGCTTTCGGCGGGACCTGGGTCTACGTCGACCTGATCAAGGAGGACGCCCCCGCCCCTCTGACCCTCAAAGGCTCCGGGGACCCGGCCCCGATCGTCGACCGACGGGGGGTCCTCGACTGCGGCCGGCGTGGAGGGCACCTGGACGGCGACCACCGGCAGCCAGGCCGGGTACCGGGTGAACGAGGTGCTCCTCGGCCGGAACGCCGAGGCGGCGGGCCGCACCGAGGACGTGACCGGCGAGCTGGTCATCGAGGGGACCAAGGTCACGACGGCCACCGTGACGGTGGACATGACCACGGTGGAGAGCGACGAGAACCGCCGTGACAACCAGTTCCGGGGCCGGATCATGAACGTGGCCACCTACCCCACCTCGACGTTCACCCTGACCACGCCCATCGACCTCGGTGAGCTTCCGGCCGACGGGAAGCAGATCACCGTGCCGGCCACCGGCGAGCTGACCCTGCACGGCACAAAGAAGACCGTCACCGTCGACCTGACGGCACAGTCGCGATGGCGCCAACATCAACGTGCAGGGTTCCATCCCCATCGTCTTTGCTGAGTGGGGCATCCCCAGCCCAAGCTTCGGCCCGGTGACCACCGAGGACCACGGCGAGCTCGAGTTCCTGGTCGTCTTCGCCCGGTAGCCGCCGGCGATGCCGGGGATGACGTCAGGGTCCGACGGTCTGAGATCTCGTGTCGGTGAGTGACTCCAGGTACGCCACCAGTGCCTTGCGCTCTCCGGCGCTGAGGTGGAGGGGCCCGATCTCGGGGCCACTCCGGCCCGGCACCGCACCGCCACCGGCGTCGTAGAAGGCGACCACCTCGTCGAGGGTGGTGAAGACGCCGTCGTGCATGTAGGGCGCGGTCAGGGTCAGGTTGCGCAGCGTCGGGGTGCGGAAAGCGCCCCGGTCCCCCTCGTCGCCGGTGACGGCGAACCGCCCCGGGTCCTCGGCCAGGGGCCCGGCCTGGGGGACGCCGAGGGCGTGGAAGCGGTTGTCGGTGAACAGCGGCGGGATGTGGCATGACGAACAGGCCGCCCTCCCCATGAACAGGGCCAGACCGTCCTGCTGCTCGGCCGTCAGCCGGGACCGGTCGCCATCGCGAATTGGTCGAAGTCGGAGCCGAAGGTGAGCACGCTGCGCTCGAAGGCGGCCAGGGCTCGGATGACGCTGGTGAAGCTGATCTCACCAGCGAAGGCCTTCCCGAAGCGCTCCCGGTATCCGGGGTCGTCCGTCAGCTCCGGATCAGTTCGGGAACGTCCTGCGCACCGGCCCCGAAGTCGAAGGTGAGCGCGGCGCCATTGTGTTCTTCCAGGCTGGCGGCGAATCCGTCCCAGGCCGGAAAGTCCTCGTAGGCGATGTTGAACAGGCTGATGCTGTTGCGTTCCATCTCGCCGGCGGGGCTGACGCTGCGGGGCAGACCGTCGCTCCAGCCCTTGGCCGGGTCGTGACAGTTGGCGCAGGCCGTGGCGTTGTCGGCGGACAGCCGCTTGTCGAAGAACAGGAGCTTGCCCAGTGCGATCTTGTCCGGGGTCTGCGGGTTCCCCGCCGGGACCGGGACGGGGCCGAGGATCCGCCCGGCGGTGAGCGGCTCGGCGCCCGAGACGTGTCGGGTGCAGCCGAACGCCAGGGCGGCCAGCGCGGCCAGCGCCAGGGGGACACCGATGAGCCACCTGGAGAAGACATTTCCGTGTTCGTCCGGTGCTCTCGACCGTCGCCCCATGGGCTTACTCGTCCTCTCGACGATCTCTCCGTGGCTCAGGCGAAGAGGGGCGTCCACATGTAGGACTGGGCCAGGAGAGCCGCGAACTCCTCGAACGGCTTCGACGGGACAGCCTGCTCTTCGGCGACTTCGGACTCCGGCCGGTCGTCGGTGACGGTGGTGCTGGGCGGAAACTCCAGGGTGACGGTCATTCCGGCCTCCTCGGCGACGGTGGTGTGCTGCGGTCGAGTCCATCGTCGTCCTGACCCGACCCCAGGTCGTTGAGGGCGACGCCTCCTGTGTCGCCGCCGGCACACAGCCTCGGTCGCCCGAGCGAAGGACGACCCCGGCCCGCACCGGGATGATCGACACGCCCATCCGTACGCAGCCCAGGAGGCCGACATGACCCTCACGATGGAGAACCCGCCGACGACCATGTCGACGACCCTGGAGTGGGAAGACGCCCTCCTGGCCCCGACGAACTGGGCTCGGGCGGCGGTCCGGGTGCACGGGCTGCTGAGCCAGACGCTGGCCGACGAGGAGATCGACGAACTGGTCTGGGAGGCCGAGGTCGGATTCAACCGGACCGCCTTCGTCGCCCCCCTCCTTCTGGCCGGCTGACCGGTCGGTTCGTCCCCCTGAGCAGGGTCAGGCCGGCGGCGCCGAAGATGGTCGGGTGTCGAGAACGATGCCCTATCATCGTGGCGGTCCGGGGCACCGGACGCCGCTTGGCCCGTTCGTCTAGGGGCCTAGGACACCACCCTCTCAAGGTGGAGACACGGGTTCGAATCCCGTACGGGCTACGAGAAAAGTGCAGGTGGGGGGCCATTTCCGATGGGTTCGGAGGTGGCCCTTCGGCTTGCCATCCATCACACATCCATAGAAGTTTCTCCGTTGGTTTGTGCGAGCCCGGTTCATGCTGGACATCGTGGTTCCGGTAGGTGGGCGACACTTCGTGGACGCGGTTCCGGTACCTGGGCGACAGTCGTCCGGTTGCTAGGCGACGGTCGGCCTGACCACTTCCGGGGGTTGTTGATTCGGCTGTTGTTGGCGCTCCTTTGGCTCTGGGTTGTCGCGCCCGGAGACCGAGGAGGCATGGCCGTGCTCGTGGAGTTGGGACTGGTGGATCAGCGTCATCGGGCCGTGCTTGAGGTGCTCGAGGGTGGGTTGTCGGTGGTGGAGGTGGCGCGCCGGTTCGGGGTGGTGCGCCAGACGGTGCACGGCTGGCTGCGGGACTATGCCCGGGACGGGATCATGGGGCCTGGCGGACCGTTCGCTCGAAGCCGGCGACGTGTCCGCATCAGATGCGCGCCGGCGGTGGAGGCGCGGGTGGTCTCGTTGCGGCGGGAGCATCCGGGTCGTGGGGGCCGCAGACGATCCTCTATGAGCTGGGCCGGGAAGGGGTCGACCGGCTGCCGGGGCGGTCGTCGATCTATCGGGCGTCTGGTCCGCCACGGGCTGATCGACCCGCAGGCGCAGGAGGCGGCGCCGGTCGGATTACAAGCGGTGGGAGCGGTCCCGGCCGATGGAGTTGTGGCAGATGGACATCACCGGCGGGGTGCACCTGGTGGACGGGTCGCAGGCGTCGGTGGTGACCGGCCTGGATGACAACTCGCGGTTCTGTGTGTGCGCCAAGGTGGTGCGGCGGGCCACGGCCCGGCCGGTGTGCGACGCCTTCGCCGAGGCCATGCGCCGCCACGGGGTCCCCGAGGGGGTGTTGACTGACAACGGGAAGGTGTTCACCGGGAAGTACGGGCCGGGGAACGGGGAGGTGCTCTTCGACCGGATCTGTCGGGAGAACGGGATCCGCCATCTGCTGACCGCGCCCCGGTCACCGACCACGACGGGGAAGGTCGAGCGGTTCCACAAGACGCTCAAGGCCGAGTGCCTCGACCGGCCGGGTGTTCGCCACGATCGAGGAAGCCCAGGCGGCGGTCGACGAGTGGGTCGAGCACTACAACACTCAAGCGGCCTCATCAGGGCATCGGCATGGTCCCGCCCATCGAGCGGTTCGCGCTCGCCCGCCCCGACCTGGTCGTGGTCGAGCCGGCGAGGATCAGCGCGTTCGCTGTGCTGGTGATGCGGTGGTGGCCGTGGCCGGGTTGCGGGGTGTGACCCGCTGGGTCGACCAGGCCGGCCGGATCGGCCTGGGCGGGTTCCGCTACCACGTGGGCCGCTTCTTCGCCGGCGAGCTGGTCGAGGCCATCTGCCGCAACGGCCTCGTCGAGATCACCCACCGGGGCGTGCTGGTTGCCTCCCACGCCCAGCGCCGCCCACCCGGCACCCCGGCACCACAGCGGTCACCCCAGGGCCCGGCGGTTCGTCGCCGGCGGGTCGCCACGGTCGGATCGCCGGTCATCCGCCAGGCCGACGGCAGCGGGAACATGAGCTTCGCCGGGACGCCGTACCGGGCGGGAACGGGCCTACCGGGGCCGCTCCCGTCGAGGTCGCCATCGTGGCCGGCTCGGTCTAGCTCGGCCGTCGACGGCAAGGTCGTGCGGGTCCATCCCATCCGTCACGACCGGTCCAAGGAACACGGCGCCTTCGCCACCCCGAAAGGCCGGCCCCGTAAACCGCGCACTGTCGCCTAGCTCCCGAAACTACCTGTCGTGCAGGTACCGGAACTCAACTGTCGCCCGGGTACCGGGACTTGACATTTCTCCGTTGGTTGGTGCGCTTCTTCCGCCTTCACCGCACCTATGCGTGTGCCGTGGGTGGATTTGCGACGGGGTTTCTGCGTCGAGGGTCAACTGACCCTCCACTCGCCGGCCGAGGGGTGCCAACGCCCGAGGGTGATCGATCCACTCAGAAGCGGATCGGCGAAGGCGATCACTGCGGCGATCGCCTCGCCGTAGGTCGCTGGTACCTCGCCGCCGAGCCCGCTGCGTGCGACGAACCGCTCCCACGCGTCTTGGCGGGTCGCGGCAAGGACAACGAGCACATCGGCGAGGGGCCGAAGATCGGAGTGGCGATGAGCGCCGGTTGCTTGGATGGCACGGTGGAGACGCGCCGCGTCGATCTCGTGTCGCTTGATGAGCACGACCACGTCGGCGAAGTCGCGCTCGCGGGTGGTGGTGTCCCCACGGTCGATCATCGTCACGATCTTCTCGGCGAGCACCGTTTCGAGCGGGTACACCAGGATCGTGAACGGTTCGCCGAGGAGAGCGGGGTAGGCGATTTCGACGGGCGGTGTCACGGGATCACCGACGTTGACGTCGATCCGCAACGGGTGCTCAGCGCGATTGACGCGCGCCGGCACCACGATTCGGACCCCGGTATAGGGATCTTCGTCTCGGATCACGTTGGCCGCCATTCGGGCGGGTTCGTAGACGACGCCGTCGTCCACGTCGATGGCGAGCTCTCGGACCAGCGACGCGGTCGTGTCGATGTCGTTCTCGGTGTCCCGGGCGAGCAGGTCGACGTCACGTGGCGCGGCGTTCGTCGAGAGCGGCGAGGAGCATGCCGCCTTTGAGCACGAACTGCCTGCGAAGCGGCGAGAGCGAGAGCCGGAAGAGGAAGCGTTCGAGGGTGTACAACACGAAGAGCTCGTCCGTTGGCCGGCCGCGGCGCCGAGCCTCGGCCTGGAGGTCGAGGTAGACGCGTCTGGCGGTCGTGTCCCGGCTCGGCCTGTTCATCCGGAGAGGATCCGGATGGCGTCGGCCACGGGGTGCCAGACCCGCAAGGCCCTGGCCAGTTCCGCAACCCGGGCGGGTTTCGGTCGGGAGCGGAGGTAGCGGCGGAGCGCGTCGTGGGCGAGATCCTCCCCGATGAGATGGCGCAGCCTGAAGGCGTCGACGACGGTTCGCTCGCGATCGGTGATCCAGAACTGCTCGCCTCGCTCGAGCGTCACCTCCAGTCGCCCGAGGTTGAAGGTCGAGGCCCGGAAGACGTGGATCCTCGCCGGTGGGTGGTCGATGGCGGGCCGGTGCGATCCGTCCGGTACGGCCAGGTGCACTGCGGGCGGGATCTCGTCGCTCAGATCCCAGTAGGCGAGCGCCGAGTTGAGACAGACCATGCCATGGGGCGCCCGGGCGCAGACCACGACGAAGTCGAGGTTCCCGGTACCAGCGGCCTCGGCCAACTGGTACAAACCACGCGACAGCTCGAGGACCTGCCCGTCATCACGGAGTGCGTAGAGGTCCCGCCAGGCGACCCCTGCCGCCACCGCATTCTTGGATCGGAACACCGGGCCGAGATGGCGAAGCCGCTCGATGACAGAGGGCCTCGTTGCCATGTATGAAATCCTACAGGACTAGGCATTAGTGGAGGTGGATTTCATACAGTGGCCGGTCATGCGGGAGGAGGACGCCCAGGTATGCGGCCGAGGCGCATACGGCCACCGACGAGGAGTTACGGGCGTTCAGGGGTAGACGTTGCCGGAACCGAGGATCTGCCAGTTGCGGCCCTTACGTCCGAGGATGAGGAACACGGACCAACCGGGCCGGGCGAGGTCGCTCGCTGCTCGTGGGACTGCGACGCGCCCCTCGACGCCGTCGAGCAACAGTGAGCCGGGGGCGACGCGTCGATGATGAAGTGGTCCTCCTGGTAGTTGTCGTCGTCGAGGGTCCGGGCGTCGATCGTCGCCTGTTGGGCGTGCTCGAAGAGGAGTCGGGAGAGCCGCTCGGCCTGCGGGAGATCCCGGGCGGCGTCCCCACTACGTGCCGCGGCGTCCTCAGCGTCGGTGCCGTCGATGAGGCCTCGGTCGGCGAGCCAGCGGGCCAGCTTCTTGGTGACGGTGCCGGCGGCCCGCAGCAGTTCTTCGCCGGCGACCACCTTTCGGATCATGAAGGAGCCGAGGAACTCGCCGAGGGATACCGGGATCTTCTCGGGTCCGAAGAGGTGCACGAACGCGTCCTCGTCACCGGCGTCGTAGGCGGCGTGGAACCGGGCCTCCTCGGCGTCGTCGAGATGCTGTTGAGGCAGTGGGTGAGCGGGGTGACGACTTCGGCGTAGCGGTGGTATGTCCGGGCCGCGAGCCGTTTCTCCTGGTCGGCGAGGAACTCGGTCAGCGCTTCGGCGATGGTGGGGGAGGAGACAGTGGTGGGAGCCGCCTGGGCGGGGATGATGACGTGGTCGGGGAGGTCGAGGGGGATGACCTCGGCTTCGGGGAGGGCGTCGTCGCCGCGATCCTCGATCAGGAGGCGGAACCGCCATCCCTCGAGCGAGGAGAGCGCCTCGCCGAACTGCTCCCAGGTGAGCATGCGCCCGTCGATCACCACGGCGTAGGGGTGACCCGAGGGCTGCTGGTGTCCCAGACGAACCGGCCCGTCACCTCGTCGCCCACGAGAGTCCACCCAGATCCGGAAGGCTCGAGGTGGAGGCGCCCGATCTCATCCTCCGCCCGGGCCAGCGCCAGGGAGGTGAGCATCCTGATGTCGGCGTCGTGGGCGCCGAGGACGGAGAACTGGTACCCCTGGCCGGTGGGAACGCCTCGTTCCTCGACGTCGACGACGATGCCCGTGGGTGCCCGCCAGTAGCGGACGGTCAGCTCGTGTCGCCGCCACCAGGTTGGGGAGTAGAGGCCGGACGGGTTCGACCGGTGGGTCGAACTCCACTTCGGCCAGGCCGCGGTAGGGCATCGCTCCGGTGACGAGCCGGGGCACGACGACGACCCGGTAGCGCCCATTGGGCGCGCCCTGCAGCCGCACCGATTCCCCGGTGGAGCCGACGGCAGCGCCGAGGAGAGTACGACACCGGGTCGTTTGCTCGCAGCCAGGCGAAGGTCCATCCCGTCAAGGCCCCGCAGCGGAACGTTCTGCTGTCCGGTACCGTTGGCTGGTGATCGGTCCGAGGCGTAGGACCGAGCAGGGAGAAGTTGATGAGCGCCACGAGGGTCGCGACGTTTTTGTTCTCCGACCTGGTGGGTTCGACGGCATTGCAGTCGCGGCTCGGAGATGACGCGACCGATCCGCTACGACGGGCCGTCCATGCCATGTTACGGGACGCGGTGGTCTCCCATCACGGGCAGGAGGTCAAGAACCTGGGTGACGGCATCATGGCCTCGTTCCTATCCGCGGCCGAGGCGGTGTCGAGCGCGGTGGCGATGCAGCAGGGAACGGCGCGGCTCGGGGAGGCCAACCCGAACGTCGAGCTAGGTCTGCGGGTGGGGGTCAGCGCGGGGGAGGCCACCTCGGAGCACGGCGACTGGTTCGGGACGCCGGTGGTGGAGGCGGCCCGCCTCTGTGCTCGAGCTGAAAGTGGTCAGGTCCTCGTCTCGGCCGTGGTGCACAGCTTGGTGGCGGCCCGCCGCCGGCACCAGTTCCTCGAGGTCGGAGAGCTGGAGCTCAAGGGCCTTCCCGCTCCGGTCATGGCCTACGAGGCGCGGTGGGATCCGCTCGCCGGGGCACCGGTTGTCGAACCGCCGGCGCCGCGCCCGCCAGCGGCGCCTGTGGTGGTGCCGTTGCCGAAGCGCCTGGGGTTCGCTCCGCCGTTTGGCTTCTTTGGCCGAGCGGCGGAGCGGGGGGCGCTGGAGACGGCGTGGAAGGAGGCGGCGGCCGGCCGGCGTCAGGTAGTGATGGTCTCGGGTGAGCCGGGGATCGGCAAGACCGGCCTGACCGCCGAACTGGCCCGTGCGGTCCACGCCGACGGAGCGGTGGTGCTCTATGGCCGCTGCGACGAGGATCTGGGCCTCCCTTACCAGCCGTTTGTGGAGGCGCTCCGGGATCTGCTGGTCGAAGCTCCAGCCACTGGGCTCGAAGAGTGGGCCCGAGACCATGGCGAGGCGTTGAGGTGGGTGGTCCCGGAACTGGTCCAGCGGCTTCCCGAGGCCGCCCTCTTGCGGCCGGTCGATCCGGAGACGGAGCGCTACCGACTTTTCCAGGCGGTGAGCTCCCTCCTGGCCGCAGTCTCCCAGCCCCAGCCGGTGCTGCTGGTGCTCGACGACCTGCACTGGGCGGCCAAGCCCACCCTGATGCTGCTGAAGCATGTGGCCAGCGCGGTTGAGCCCATGTCCGTGCTGGTGCTCGGCACCTTCCGGGAGAGCGAGATCTCCCGCGCCCATCCTCTGGCCGAGCTGCTGGCCGAGCTCCGCAGATACCCGTCGGTGGCGCGGATGCCCCTGCAGGGATTGGGTGACGACGAGGTCATGGCCCTGGTGGAGCACGCCAGTGGGCAGACGCTGGACAGCCGGGGCGTGGCCCTGGCCCACGCCGTGCATCGAGAGAGCGAGGGGAACCCGTTCTTCGTGGCCGAGATCTTGCGCCATCTGGCGGAGTCCGGAGCGGTCGTTCGTGAAGGGGGGCACTGGGTGCCCGGCGCCCGTATGGAGGAGGTGGGACTGCCGGCCAGTGTGCGGGAGGTGATCGGGCAGCGGGTGCAGCGCCTCGGCGAGGAGGCCGGTCGAGTGTTGTCGTTGGCGGCGGTGATCGGGCGTGACTTCGACCTCGAACTGTTGGGCCGGGTGAGCGAATCAGCCGAAGACCGGCTGCTCGACGTGCTCGACGAGGCGATGACCGCCGCGCTGGTGCATGAAGTGCCCGGCCGGCCGGGGCGGTTCACCTTCTCGCATGCTCTCGTCCAGCACGTCCTCTACGAGGAGCTCAGTGGCCTCCGCCGGGTGCGGGCACACCAGCATGTGGCGGCTGCCTTGGAGGAGCTCTGCGGGGACGACCCGGGCGACCGGGTGGCCGAGTTGGCGCATCACTGGCTGGCCGCCACCCGCCCTGTCGATCTGGCCAAGACCATCGACTACACCATGCGAGCCGGAGCTCGCGCCCTCAGTCAGTTGGCTCCCGAAGAGGCCGTGGTCTGGTACGGCCAGGCCCTGGAGCTGCATGACACCCAGCCTGGGGGGAGTGAGGAGCGACGGGCGGACCTGTTGATTGGGCTGGGTGAGGCTCAGCGCCGGGCGGGACAGGCGGCCTTCCGGGAGACCCTCCTCGAGTCCGCCGCCATCGCCCGGCGGCTCGGTGATACCGAACGGCTGGTACGCGCCGCCCTCGGTAACAACCGCGGGATGCACAGCGCCTCCGGGGTCACCGACGGCGAGCGTGTGGCGGTCCTGGAGGCGGCAGCCGAGGCACTGGGGGGGCGGGACAGCGCCGAGCGTGCCCGGGTGCTCGCCACCCTGGCCCTCGAACTCACCTTCTCCGGCGAATGGGAGCGCCGGCGCGCCCTGGCCGACGAGGCGCTGGCGGTGGCCCGGCGGTGGGGTGACGACGCCACCCTGGCCCGGGTACTCAACCTCCGCCCCAATGCCATCCAGGTACCGTCCACCGTCTCCGAGCGCCTGGCCAACACGGCCGAGAACCTCCTGATCACCGAGCGCCTCGGCAACCAGCTGGAGCGGTTCTGGGCCTTGGACTACCGACTGCGGGCCATCGGGGAGTCGGGTCAGTTGGAGGAGATCGACGAGCGGCTCGCCGAGCTCGACCGCCTGGCCGAGGTTCTCGGGCAGCCTGCCCTCGGGTGGTACGCCCGGTTCCACCGGTCCTGGAGGGAGTTGCTCGCAGGGCACATCGGCGAATCTGAGCGGCTGGCGGTCGAGGCCCTCCAGATCGGCAACGACAGCGGGCAACCCGATGCCATCGCCATCTTCGCCGCCCAGCTGGCGATGGTGCGACGTGATCAGGGCCGGTTGGGCGAGCTGATGGAGCTGGTCGTCCAGCAGGCAGCCGACAACCCGGGCATCCCTGGGTTCCGGGCCCTGCTCGCGTTGTGCTATTGCGAGCTCGACCGTTTCGATGAGGCCCGCTCGGTATTCGCCATCGACGCGGCCAGTGGCTTCGCCGACTTCCCCTATGACGTGGTCTGGTCGTCGGCGATGGCCATGCTGGCCGAGGTCTGCGCCGTTCTCGGCGAAGCCGGGGCTGCAGCCGTCCTGGCGGAGAAGCTCCGCCCGTTCGCCGGAGTGCTCGCCCACAACGGCTGCACGACCTTCGGGGCCCTCGACCGCTACCTCGGGATGCTCGCCGCTACCCTGAGCCACTTTTCCGAGGCCGAGTCTCATTTCGCTGCCGCCGCCGCCATCCACGACCGCCTCGGGGCGCCGGCGTGGCTCGCCCGCACCCGGCTGGATTGGGCGGGGATGCTTCTCACCCGTAGCGACCCCGGAGACGCCGAGAGAGCGCGCGGCTTCCTCGGCCAGGCGTTGGCCGCCGCTCGGGAACTTGGACTCGGCCACGTAGAGCGCCGCGCCGCCGTCCTCCTGGAGGATGGGTCCTCGCCGTAGCACGGCCCCTGTGCTCAGCGGAGTGCGGATAGGTACCATCCGGGATGAGAGGCCCGCAGGACGAGCGAGGTGTGCCATGAACGGTCAGATGTGGACCGACGACCGCCTGGACGAGCTCCGCCGGACCGGGGACCCCGTCGCCGACGACCTGGTGGCTCGTTTCTTCAAGGACCAGGAACCCCAATTGCCCCGACATCTCCTGGGGCGTCTCGTCATGCACGAAGACCTCCCGGAGGAGGACCGCTCTCCGGCGGTGGACGCGTACCTTGGGGACCAGCCCCCGCTGCCCACATGGGCGGACCCCGACCGGATCCGCCGGGGCGAGGAGATCTTCTGCGAGTGGGGACCACTGGTCGGCGCCTCGCTGTTCTGCGCTTCGCTGCCGGACTCATACGCCGCGGCCCGGGGCGTGCAGGTCCTGCACCTGACCGCCCGGCTGGCGACCGATACCCAACGTCGGATCTACGAGACGGCGCAGATGGTCGTCGACGTCATGGCCCCTGGTGGTCTGAGCGTCGGCGCCGCCGGCTACCGAGAGGCCCGCCGGGTCCGCCTCATGCACGCCGCCGTGCGCCACCTCATCGAGCATGACCCGGCGGTGGCACACACCTGCGACCCGAAGGCGCGCGGCCCTCACTGGTGTGGCGAATGGGGCGTCCCCGTGAATCAGGAGGACCTTCTCGGCACGCTCATGACGTTCACGGTGGTCATCTTCGAGTCGCTCCGGCGTTTCGGGGTACACCTGTCGGAGGACGACGCCGAGAGTTACCTCCATGCCTGGAACGTGGTGGGTCACCTGCTCGGGATCAAGGAGGAGCTCCTGCCCATCGACCTTTCCAGCGCCGAAGCGTTGTGGGCCGCCGTCCGACGCCGGCAGTGGGCCCCGAGCCCGGAAGGCGCCGAGATGACCGCCGCTCTCATACGCCTGCTCGAGGGCGAGATGCCGCCCGGACTGCGCCGCCTACCTCGGTCCCTCGTCCGCTACCTGGTGGGCGACACGGTGGCGGACATGGTGGAGGTCGGTCCGCCCGGTCAGTTGGAGGGCGCCCTGTTCGGGCCGGCGCGCCGGGTCATGTCCCTGGTGGCACTCACCGAAGGCCACAGCCGGCTCGCCCGTCGGTTCTCCGAGCGGCTGGGCCGTGTGATGTTCGAGGCCCTCCTCGTCGCCGAGCGGGGAGGCAGCCGGGCGTCCTTCGCGATTCCGCCCGGCCTCGCCGAACAATGGGGTCTGCAGGTGCGCGGCGCAGGTCCATAACGAGCCCGCTCAACATCGGCCGGCCTCGGTCGGAATCACCTCCGTCTCGGCAGGTCGAGGTCGGTGATCGTGCCCTCGAAGACCTCGGCCGCCGGTCCGATCGTTTCCGAGAGCGTGGGGTGGGGACGACGACGAGTACCAGTCCATCCGGTTGCCGACCTTGCTCTTGTAGGCCAGCGCTTCATCGATGGTCCCGTTGGTGACGATGACGAACCGGGCGTCGTAGTTGGTCAGGAAGTCGAGCCGGGTGAACTGCGATGTGAACCCCGTGCAGCCGCCGCACTGCCACTCCGCGCCCGGTGACCACATGTGGTTATAGACGATGAGCTGGGCCTGGCCGCCGAAAACGTCGACCAGGCGGATAGGCCCATCCGGGCCGATCAGCGTGTAGTCCGGCATCTCGACCATCGGCAGGCGGCGGCGCTGCGCGGCGATGGCGTCCAGTTCACGGGTGGCGGCCTTCTCACGTCGGCGTAGGTCATCGAGCGCCGACCGCCAGGTGTCGTGGTCGACCACCGGGGGTCGGGCGGATGCGGTGGCGGTGTTGTCAGTCATAGGTTCCTCCTGGGTGCGTTCTGGGGTGTTGACCGCGTCCGGGCGCGGAAATCATCGGTCGCCGGGCCCGGCCTCTCGCCGACGTATGGGCGGGGTCAGGCCGTGGCCGCGGCCGCCAGCCGGCCGAGGATCCGGGCCAGGCTGTCGGCCTCCCGGTCACTGACGTGGGCGCCGAAGTGCTCGGCCACGCCCCGTAGGTGGTCCCGGGCGGCCGCCCGGAGGCGCCGGCGACCCTCCCCGGTCAGGACGAGCTCGATGCTGCGACGGTCGGTGGGGCTGGGTTCCCGCCGCAGGAGGCCGTCGGCCTCGAGCCGGTCGGCGATGCGGGTCACCCCGCCCGGGGTGACGAGCAGGTGGCGGGCGAGCTCTCCCATCCGGCAGCGGCCGGCCTCGGCCTGCCCGAGGTGCATCAGGACCTCGTACTCGGCGATGGTCAGGTCGTGGCCGGCCCGGAGCTCGTCCTCCAGCCGGTCGAGGACCCGGCGGTGGGCCCCGAGCAGCGCTCGCCATGCCTCGAGGCGCCGGGTGTCGAGACGGTCAGCCACACCCCCAGGATACCGGGTGGTCGGGCCGAATGTTGACGGGAAGAAAGTTGAGTAGTCAAACGTTATGGCGATCAGATCAGAGCACGGGTAGGACAGGAGAAGGACATGGTCAACCAGCGCACGGTGACCGGGGTGTTCGGTGGCAACGGGTTCCACTGGGTCGGTGACGGCTTCCACGTCACCAACCTGTTCCCGTCGGGCAACGACCTCGCCGGCCGGCTCAGCCCCTTCCTGCTGATGGATTACCACGCCCCCTACGACTACGCCCCGACCGAGCGGCCCCGGGGTGTCGGCGTCCACCCCCACCGGGGGTTCGAGACCGTCACCCTGGCCTTCGACGGCGCGCTCGGCTCACCACGACAGCACTGGCTCCGGGGGAATCATCCGGCCCGGCGATGTCCAGTGGATGACGGCCGCCCGGGCCATCCTGCACAAGGAGTACCACGAGGCGGGGTGGGCTCGTCAGGGCGGGCGGATGCACATGATGCAGCTGTGGGTGAACCTGCCCGCAGCCGAGAAGATGGCCGATCCCGGCTACCAGCCCCTGGTCGAGGCGGACATGGGACGGGTCGAGCTGCCCTACGGCGCGGGCACGATCAAGGTCATCGCCGGCGAGTACGGGGGCGTGCGGGGCCCGGCCCGGACGTTCACCCCCATCAACCTGTGGGAGGTTCGCCTCCCGCCCGACGGTCGGGTCGACATGTCCTTCCCGGCCCACGAGAACACCGCCCTGTTCGTTCTCGAGGGTGACGTGACCGCCAACGGCGCCACCGCCGGGGCGACCCAGCTGATCCTGTTCGACAACGCCGGCGAGGACATCACCATCGAGAGCCGACAGGGTGCGCATCTGCTGCTCCTCAACGGCGACCCCATCGACGAGCCCGTCGTCTTCTACGGACCGTTCGTGATGAACTCCCGTGACGAGATCGTCGAGGCGGTCCGGGACTTCGAAGCCGGCAAGTTCGGCCACCTCGTCTGAGGGGCCGCCTGAGGGGCCAGCCTTCGGGAAAGTGAGTGAAGGGCCATGGCTACCGGCGCGGCGGCGAGGAGACGCTCGAGCGATCTCGTCGATCCCGATGACGGCGACGCGGATGGCGGTGTCGCTGACGCCGTAGGGCAGGACGACCGAACCGGCGTGGAGGAGCGCCCCGCAGGAGTACACGACGTTGGGGACGTAGCCGTCCCGCTCCGCTTCGTTGGGGACCATGACGGGGTACGGCAGCTGGGCCCGGACCCGGGTGGGGTCGTCCAGGTCGAGGAGGATGGCGCCGATCGAATAGACCCGCATGGGGCCGACGCCGTGGGTGAAGACGAGCCAGCCCTCGGGCGTCTCGATGGGGGAGCCGCAGTTCCCGATCTGGAGCAGCTCCCAGGTTTCCCGGGGGGACTGGAGCGTGACGGGCGCGCCCCACGACCGGCAGTCGGTGGAGGTGACGATGGCGTTGTTCTCCCGGTCCCAGCGCGACAGCGCCGCGTAGCGGCCGTCGATGAGGCGGGGGAAGAGCGCCATGCCCTTGTTCCGGGCCGCCGGGCCGGTCAGCTGGGTGACCCGGAAGGTCCGGAAGTCGCTGGTCTCCAGCAACTGGGGCGCGACATGGCCGCCGTCGAAGGCGGTGTAGGTGGCGTAGTAGGTCACCTGCCCGGCGTCGTCGGTGAACCGTACGAAGCGGGCGTCTTCCATGCCGTGGCTCTCGGCCGGTCCGAGGGGCCAGAGGACCCGCTCGCCGAGGGTCGAGTCGGGAGGGAACTCCACGTCGTAGTTGGACGCGGCCATCCAGCGGATGCGGTCGATGGCCTGCCGGGCTCGGCTGCGGCTGAGGATCTGCTCGTCGAGCGCGGCCACGGCCACATCGAGATCGGCCTGGGTGAAGCGTTCCGGCAGGGCATCCAGGACGAAGGCGGCGCTCTCCCGGTCGTCCCCCAGCTCGGCCAGCTTGCCGCGAAAGAGGTTCCGGTCGTAGAGCGGAGGTCGGCGGTTCCCGCCCACCAGCACGTCGCCGGGGTCGTCGAGCCGGACCGCCGCCCCGGGGCCGGCGACGCCGGTGCGGAACTCGATACAGGAGAGGTGGCCCTCGCCCACGGCCCGCAGGCTCATGACGAACCGGGCCTCGCCCGCACCCAGACCGCTCTGGTCGGGATGGAGGACGATCGACGGGTTGCACAGCGCCGCCGCTTCCACCGCGTACTCGTTGGTGAAGTAGGCGCCCATGAGCAGGCGGCGCTCGCCGCTGAGCGCGGCTCGGGCGCCGAGGCGGTGGGCCACGAGATCGAAATGGTGCTCGAGGGTGTCGGAGAAGCCACGGTGACGGCCGGAGAAGGCGGCCAGCGTGGACTCCAGCGCCACCGTCACCTCGCAGTCGGTCAGGGCCAGGATCCGCTTGACGACGGCGGCGGCACGCGACTCGCCCTCGGCCAGCATCTCCTGGCCGGGAACGAACAGCCGGGTGATGACCCGGCGCGGGATCCGGATTCAGCTGGATCGGCGTCCTCGTCAACCACGGCACGCTGCTCGGGAAGGTCACCGCTCGCTTCTCCGACCGAGGACGGACACCCTGCTGGAACGTCGAGATCAGGGCGATCGTCGACTCGGCGCCCTGGTTCTCGTTGCGCCCGTCCGGTTCGAGGCCGTCGTAGCCGCCGCCGGTGCCGGGGTCGAACATCGGCGTGCGGGCGTCGTTGTCGCCGAGGAACCAGGCCACCGCCCGGGTCACCCCGCCGGCGAAGCGTTGGTCGCCGGTCAGATCGAAGGCGCGCCCGCAGGCATCGGCCAGGGCGGCCGCTTCGATGGGCTGCTGGTCGAAGCCGGGACGGGGGTCGTCCGGCCCCCGGCCTCCGCTCGGGCTGAGGGAGAGATGGTCCCCGGCCGTCTCGGTGGCCAGGAGCCACTCCAGCAGCCGGATGCCCTCGCCCGTCAGCCGATCGTCGTGCAGCCCCCAGCCCGCGGCCATGAGCGCCTCGGCCCACACGGCGTTGGCGTACGTCAGTCGGGGCTCGGGCCAGGGCCAGTCCGGGTGATGGGGGCCGTCGGCCCTCCTACGAGGGCGCAGGACGGCCGGGCCAGCGACGTGGGCGGCCGACCGCAGCAGATCGAGGGCTCCGTCATGCCCGGGATGGCCGGTGAGGACCTCGGCGGCGCCGAGGGCGGCGAAGGCCATCGTCCGGGGGGAGGGGACCCGGCACCCGCCACCGGCTTCGAAGTGGGTGAGGGCGTCGGCCCGCAGCCGGGCCGTCGGGCCCCGCACCGCGGCGGTGCCCGAGGCCCACAGGGACCGGCCCCACCAGTCGCCCAGGCCCGGCTCGTCGGCCCAGCGCCGGTCGTAGCCGAGCCGGTTGTGGCACCAGCCCTTGGCGTCCTGGGCATGGTTCATGAAGGCGAGATAGCGCTCGCCCAGCGACACGAGGGCGGGCGACGGCGACGGTTCCCGGCAGATGACCACCAGGCCCCGGGCCACGTCGTCGAGGCAGTAGCCGTGCTCCCGGCGCGGCACCGCGCCCCGGGCGTGCTCGAGGAGCCCCGTGTCGTCGCTCAGCCGGTGCAGGTGCTCGAAGGAGGGCTCCAGCCGGCTCACGCCACCGCGGCAGTGCGGGCGTCGATCACGGCTGTCGCCAGGCTCCGGTAGGTCGTCGGCGACCGCCGGCCACAGCAGATGGGGAGCCAGGGCGGCCGCCTGCTCGCCGAACCGGGCGGCGAGCCCCGGTTCCGTCAGCACGCGGCGGAGGGCGTGGGCCATCGCCGGGCCCGTCGCCATGGGGGACGATGAGGCCGGCTCCGCCGCCGAGGAGCTCGACGGCGTGGGGGAAGCCGGTGGCGATCACCGGCTTGCCGGCCGCCAGCGCCTCGACCAGGACACCGGAGGTCACCTGTTCCCGGGAGTCGTAGGGGAGGAGCACCACGTCGGCCTCCTGGACCACGCGGCCGAGGGCCGCCAGGTCGAGGTAGCGGGCGTCGAACTCGACGAGATGGCCGATGCCCCGGGAGGCGGCGCGGGCCTGGAGGGCGGAGCGGTAGGCCTCGCCCTCCCGGTTGACGACCCGAGGGTGGGTCTCGCCCATGACGAGGTAGCGGGGAGTTGGGTCGAGGTCCACGAGTTCGGCCAGCGCGTCGATGGCCCATTCGATGCCCTTGCCCGGGCCGAGGAGCCCCCAGGTGAGAATGGTGGGTCGACCGGGCCGGAGTGCCAGACCCATTTCGGGCCGTCGGCGATCTGCGGTTGTCGGGCGCTCCGTGGGGGATGAGGGCGACGCGTTGCGGGTCGACCGGGTAGCCGGTCAGGAGGCGGCGGCGGGCGGTGGGGGTCATGACCACCACGGCGTCAGCGGCGGCCAGGACGCTTTCCAGGACCTCGCGCTGATGCGGGGTCGGATCCACGAGGACCGTGTGGAGCACCACGATGACCGGGACGGTGAGCTGGTCGAGGACGGCGAGGATCTGATCGCCGTCCGGTCCGCCGTAGATCCCGTACTCGTGCTGGACGACCACGACGTCGAATCCGCTGAGGATCTCCGCGGCCTCGGACTCACCCCCCGGCGAACTGGTGACGAGGTGGTGGACAACCTCCGGAGGCTGACGGGTGGAAAGGGAGTCGACGATCCGCACAACGCCGACCGCACCGGGCGAAAGGCCGTCCCGAAGCTCGGCGAGGAGGGCGGCGGTAAAGGTGGCCAGGCCGCATTCCGTCGGCGGGAACGTGGAGAGGAATCCGTAGCTGGCGGGCACGTCGGTGGCTCCTAACTGGATTGGCCGACGTGTCCGGGGTCTGGGGACGCGAAGGGCACCTGCAGCAGCGGTTCGAAGTGACTGTCTCGACCTTACAACCAAAGGCCATGGGGAGCGCCCGACACTGAAAAATGAGTCCCGGGTGTATCCTGCAAACTCAGAGTCCGAGGAGGCCGCATGCCTGATAAGTCACCCAAGAAGCCGAGCGCCAAGAAACCGGCTGCCCACACGCTGAAGGAAAAGCGGCAGGACAAGAAGGACAAGCACGCCGGAAAGGGCGGTTTTGCCGGGCTTGGTTCTTGAGTCGGTAGGGATTTAGGCGCTTTCCTCCTGCCGGTATTTCCCAGGAGTCTCTGTGGAATATCGCTGATAGAGGCGGGCGAGATGTTGCCGCCGGTCAGTCAAGAATTCCTCAGGGCTGATATTCAGCCACTCCCACGCCGTTGGCGGCGGCATCCGGATACGGCCCACCCGGGCGGTGACCTCGGCCACGGCCGGCTTGGCGGACCCGTCCGCCCGCCACAGGCCGAAGCTGCGCTCGTGGGGCGCCTCGTCGAACGGCGGCCGGTGGTGGAGAGCCGCGTCGTAGTCGGCGAAGCACCACAGCAGCGCCCCGGTGCAACCCGCCCGGTGCAACCCGTCGAGAGCTCGGCCGGTGTAGTCGGCCGCCGCTGACTCGCCGGTCAGCGTGCTGGGGCCGGTCCCGGCCCGCTCCCCCGTCGGCAGGCCGAACTCCTCGAACAGGACGTCGGCGTCGCCCGCCAACCAGCGGGTGATGAGCGCCAGGAAGGGCAGGAGCCGGTCGTCGGCGGGCCCGTGGGCCCAGGCCGTGTAGGCGGGATACCCGTGCATCGACACCACGTCGCAGTGCCGGGCGACCTCCGCCGGCCCGATCCTGCGGTCGTCCTCGAGGTCCTCCATGTGCAGGCCGGCGGTGATGGGCCGGCCCGGATCGGAGCTGCGCAGGGCGCTGGTCATGCGGTCCAGCCACGCTTCGGCCGCGGCGGCGTCGGGCGGGATGGTGCAGTTCGAATTCTCGTTGCCCAGATCCCACATCCACACGCCCGGATGGCCGGCCAGGGCGCTGGCCACGGACCGGGCCAGCGTGCTCCTGGGCGGCGGCGACCCCGGAGTCCGAGTACCAGTTCCGCAGGACGACGCCCGCTTCCGGAGCCGCGCCGGGGGTGACGACGCGGAAGCGGGCGTCGCCATCGGTCCCTCCCGTGGCCCAGCCCGGGATCCAGTTCACCCCGCTCATGTGCCCGACGAAGAGGGTGACGATGAGTTCCACGCCGGCCTCGACGGCCGCGTCGGCCGCGTCGAGGAGATGTCCCAGGACGCCCAGGTCGATGGTTGCTTCGTCGGCCTGGATGTCGGCCCAGCGGACGAAGACGCGGACCGAGTCGAACCCGGCGGCGCGGGCCCGGAGGAAGTCCCGCCGGGTGACCTGCGGGTCGTAGTCCGCCAGCCAGTCCATGGCCTTCTCCGCCGGCCAGTAGTTGATCCCCAGCCGAAACAGGCGCGGATCCGTCAGCACGCCCCGAGCACCTTGTCGTAGGCCCGCAGGTACTCGTCGACCATCCGGTCACGGCCGAATCGGTCGACGGCCGTGCGCCGGATGGCCGCCCGGTCCAGGGTTTCCACCCGGCGCAGGGCGTCCACCGCGCCGTCCACGTCGTCGACGAGGAACCCGGTGCGGCCGTGGTCGACGAGTTCGGGCATCGAGCCGCGCCGGAAGGCGACGACGGGTGTGCCGCAGGCCATCGCCTCGACCACGCTGAAGCCGAACGGTTCGTCGAAGCTGATCAGATGGAGAAGGGCGAGGGCGCCGCCGAGGAGCGCCGGACGCTCGGCGGGCCCCACCGGCCCCACGAAGCGGACCAGGTCGCCCGTCGATGTGGGGCGCCACCTCCTCGTCGAAGTAGCGCTGGTCCTGCACGATCCCGGCGATCACCAGGGGAAGCCCGACCCGCCGGGCCACCTCGATGGCCTGCGCCGGTCCCTTGTGCGGATGGATCCGGCCGAAGAAGAGCAGGTACCCACCGGGGGAGACCTGGAGCGGGAAGGCATCGGTGTCGATCCCGTGATGGATGGTGCAGAGGTAGTCGAGGCGCGGGTGCCGGTCGGCGTCGCTGATGGCCACGTAGGCGCCGTGCCGGTTGTACCGCTCGTAGACGGGCACGATGGCGGGCGAGGAGAACCCGTGGATCGTGGTCAGCACCGGCGTGGAGACGAGGGCGCTGTAGGTGAGGGGCAGGAAGTCGAAGCTGTTGTGGATCAGGTCGAATTCCCCGGCTCGCTCGAACACCGCCGCGATGTGGAGGCACTCGGCCGCCTTGGGATCGACCGTCGGGTCCTCCGACCATCCCCGCGCCGCCGTGGCCGAGAGCCGGGCGGTGGTGAGCGAGTCGGCCGTGGCGAACAGCGTGACGTCGACCCCGCGCGCCGTCAGCCCTTCCGTCAGCAGCGAGGCGAACTGCTCCCACGGCCCGTAGTGGCGGGGTGGGACACGCCAGGAGATCGGGGCCAGAACGGCGACGCGCAGGTCACTCAAGAAACGTGGTTCGACTCGCTCATGGCTGGCGCCCTCGTCCCACTCCACCCATCAGCGTCTCACGGCAGGGAGGGCAGAGCCACCAGGCGGCCGCACCGGCGATGGGGTCGTCCGGATTCCAGTCGGCCACCTTCCGGCACCGGCCGCACAACCGGGTCTTCGGTCCGTCTCCGGTCTCGAGGGGCGACGGCTCGGAGGGAACATCGGCGACGACTGCAGCGGCCTCGTTCTGGGCGGCCATGACGCTCCTCTTGGTCGTGCTCAGAAGAGGCGTCGAGCCTGCACGGGGCGACAACCCTGACGGTCGTCCTGCCCAAACGAGGCGTCCCTCCCAAACCGGGATGCCTTCGACTCTACCAGCGGGCCGCCCGGCTCCCGCCCGACACCAGGGGGGCCAGGTTTGAGACACCAGGGGGGAGGGTGGGGGTGGGGATCACCGTTGACCCCGTAGCTCGCGTGTTTCCTGCCCTTCCACTCAATTTCGTGGCTCACCGCGCCGACGATTGTGTATGGGTCGTCCCGGGACGGGGTTAGGCAAAGCCGCCACCGGGAAGATTCGCCAGTGATCCGTTTCGACGGTGACGGCCCGGTGCGGCCAGGCTTTATGGTGACCAGACGGACCGGCGACGAGGCGCTTGCGACTCGGGTGCCGGCGGGCGGAAACGGGAGGGAAGAGCAGGTGATCAGGAGCGGCGGCGAACACGACAGAGTGCCTCTCAGCGACTGGGAGCGGAAGATCTTCGCTGTCATCCAGGCCGAGTTCCACCGAGCCTGCCAGCGCGGCAACCTGCGCCAGCTCGGGATCAACATCCTCGGCATCGCCCTGTTCGAGGTGGTGTCGGTGGCGATCATCCTCCTCGCCTCCCAGGCCGACCCGGTGATCGTGAGCGCCACGGCTGTCCTGGCGGTGACGTCGGCCCTCTTCGCCCTCGCCGTCGTCCCCCGGCCGGTACCCGCGACCCTGCCTGCACGGCGACCGCCCCTGCGTTAGGGCCCGTCGGCCCGGGGCTTTCCGTCGGCCCGTCTACCGGATCTGAGCGGGCGGATGATGACGAGGGCGCTGGCGACGAGCCAGACGTCGACCAGGGTGATGCCGGCCCGTTGGAACAGGCCGACCGGTTCCGCCACAGTGCTCGCCGCCAGGGCGGCCCCGGCGGCCAGACCGAGCGCCATCGACGCCTGAGCCGCCCGCCGGCGGCCGGACCGGGCCAGGGCGCCACTGGCCAGGACGGGCAGGGCGGCCAGGGCCAGGTAGGTGGAGCCGGCGGCCACGGCGTGGGCCGCGTCGAGCCGAGCGGAGAAGCCGAGGGGGGTGGCGGCGATGCCGGCGCTGCCGATTCCGGCGGCCACCGCCGCCAGCCACGCCGGGCCGGGCAGCGCGGCCCGCAGCGGGACGGCGTAGAGGGGCATCGCCGCGGCGAAGACACAGAACCCGACGTTCATGAGCGGCCGGTGCTCCGCCCCGGCGGCCGCCAGCCGGCTGATCGGTTGGGTCAGGGGTGAGTACCCGGGGGTCAGCCCGCCGGCCGTGGCCCAGCTGACCACGAAGGTGACCGGTCCGGCGACGCCGGCCCAGGCCAGTTCCCGCCGTCCGGTTGGAATCCGCATCCGGAGATACTGGCGCGGCCACGACCGGTGGGGCGGTAGTCTGCCCCGCTTTCCACCGAGATCTCAGAGGAGGCAGCGATGCCCGAACGCACCCAGTACGCCCCCGGTGTTCCGTCCTGGATCGACATCGGCACCGACATCGAGGGAGCCAAGCAGTTCTACGGATCGCTCTTCGGCTGGGGCGCACAGGACGCCGGGCCGGTGGAGGAGACCGGCGGCTACGGGTTCTTCACGAAGGACGGGAAGATGGTGGGCGGCTATGGGCCGCAGCAGAACCCGGGCCCCCCGTTCTGGGCCACTTACATCTCGGTGGCCGACGCGGACGAGACGGCCAAGTTGGTGGAGCAGGCCGGGGGCACCGTGATCCTGGCCCCGATGGAGGTGATGAGCGCCGGAAGCATGGCGGTCTTCCAGGACCCCCAGGGCGCTTTCGTCTCGGTCTGGCAGCCCGGTGAACACAAGGGTGCCGAGGTGGTGAACGAGCCGGGAACTCTGGTCTGGAACGAGCTCAACACCCGGGACGTCGAGGGCTCCAAGGCTTTTTACGCCGCCGCTTTCGGCTGGGAGGCCCAGACCCACGAGGGCGGGCCCATGCCCTACACCGAGTTCAAGGTGGGAGGCGAGACCATCGCCGGCTGCATGCCCATGCCCCCGATGATCCCGGCCCAGGTGCCGCCCCACTGGCTGGTCTACTTCGCCGTCGAGGACACCGACGCCACCGCAGCCCAAGCCACGCGAGCTCGGCGGCTCGGTGCGGATGCCGCCCATGGACACGCCAGCGGGTCGCATCTCGGTCCTGGCTGATCCTCAGGGCGCCACCTTCGCCGTCATCAAGATGGGAGCGCACACCTAGGACGGCGGATCGGGCCCGCGGTCAGACGGCTGGCCGCGGGCCCTCCCGGGCCGCCACCTCGTCGACCCGCTGAACGGTCACGGACACGGAGAGATGGTGGCGGGCTTCGGTGAACACGATGCCCTTGAGCGGCGCCACGTCGGTGTAGTCCCGGCCCCAGGCCACGGTGACGTGGGCGGGAGCCACCCGCCGGTTGGTGGGGTCGAGGTCGAGCCAGGTCCCGTCGGGGAGACGCAGGGCGCACCAGGCGTGGGACGCCCCCACCCCGACGCCCGTCTCCAGATGGCCGCTGACGTAGCGGGCGGGCAGCCCCAACGAGCGCAGGCAGGCGATCTCCAGATGGGCGAAGTCCTGGCACACGCCCTGTCTCCGGGCCAGCACCTCGGAGACGGGGGTCAGGATGGTGGTGGCCCCGGGGCTGTAGGCGAAGTCGCCGTGGATCCGCTCCGTCAGCTCCGTGGCCGCCTCCAGCAGCCCCCGGCCGGCCAGGAACGACTTGCGGGCGTAGCGCTCGGCGCCTTCGGGCAGCTCCACCAAGGGGGACTCCAGCGTGAACTGGCTGGCCGCACCCCCGTCCACCAGAGCCGCTTCCCAGGCGACTTCCGCCGGCTCGGAGGCGGCGCCGATCTCGACGTCGGCCTCCGCGGTCACCACCAGGGCGCCATGGGGATGGGCGATCCCGAGGTACACGACCCGGTTGCCGAAGAAGTCCTCCCGTTCGGACCGGTCGTCGGGCTCCGGGTCGACGGTCAGGCTGGAGGTCAGGACCTGCTGGCGGGGCGTTGCCCGGGGGAGGAGCCGCGCCTCGCTGTAGCCGTGGGTCACGGCGCCGTCGTAGGCGAAGCGCGTCTCGTGGCGCAGGCGGTAGATCACGCCGGGGGTGTCCCCCGTGAAGCGAGGGCGGCCAGGGACAGCGAATGCACCGGCACATGGGCGAAGTAGGTGAGCAGCACGGCGTCGGCGGCCTGGTCCAGGTGGCGGGCCACGGTCGAGAGCCACTCCTCCAGGCGGGCCCGGCGTCCGCCCTGCACGCCGAGCAGATCGATGTCGGCCTGGAGGACCAGCCCGAGGGCGACGCCGACAGCGGCCACCGCGCTGCCCGCCGTCTCTCCCGGCAGGCGCTCGAGATCCCAGCGGAGCTGGTCGAGCTGGTAGCGCAGGGAGCGGGGGTTGCCGGCATCGCTGAGGAGGAACTGGGCCAGGGCCCCGACCTCGATGTCGGATCGGTACCGGCGCCGGAAGGCCACCAGAGATTCGCAGCAGGCCAGGAGGGTCTCGTACACGAGGCCCCGGAGCTCGGCATCGACGTCCTCGGTCAGCGTCTCGCGCAGCATCCGGACGAGCAGCCGGGCGCGTTCCAGACGCCGGCCGATGTCGGTGAAGAGCCAGCCCGGATCCCGGACCATCGACTCGGCCGAGAGTCCCACCAGAGCCATCAGATGGGTGAGGGCCGACGCCGCCGTCTCCTCCGCTTCGGCCAGTCCCCGGTTCCGGCGCAGCACGCCGAGATGGTCCTCGAGGGCGACGAGCACCTGGCAGGTATGGGTGGAGAGCAGCTCCCGAGCGGACAGCGAGGCGCTCAGCAGCTCCGACAGTGACGAGGCCAGGCTCCGGGGCAGGGCGTCGTCGACCAGGGCCCGCCGCAGCACCTCGTCCATCGCCATGCCGTCGCCGGTGCCGGCCGTTCCCGGGAACGCGGCCGACTCCGCCACGGCGGCCGTCTTGGGGTTCTCCGCCGTCCAGGCCAGGCAGCGCCGGAAGGCGGCCACCCACCCTGCGCCCACCTCGGTGGCCAGCTCGGGGGTCTCGTCCAGCTCCCAGGCGATCGTCTGGACCAGGCGGATGGCGGTTTCGGCGGCTTCGGAGTGGCGGCCTATCCAGTAGAGCGCCTCGGCGTTGCGGCTGGGCAGGGACAGGGCCAGGTCGACCTGACCCAGGGTCAGCACCGGGGCCGAGAGGCGATGGCGGTCTTCGGCCAGGACCCAGGCGTCCTTGCGTACCGCCAGCCCGTCAGTCTCGAGCACGGCCCGGGCCAGCCCGGCCGGCAGCACGCAGTAGCCGTCACCGTCGGCCACCACGAAGCCGCGCAGCCCGAGGCGGCCGGGGGCCACGGCGCCGTCGTGGACGAGCGGCGTGGTGCTCGCCTCGACCTCCTCGAAGGCCACCCACAGCTCGGGGCGGGCCTCGATGCGGGCGGCCAGGGTGCCGAGCCGAGTGGCGTCGAGGTGGCGGCCGGTGAACTCCTCGCCCGAGTCGACCGTCCGCAGGACCATGTGCCCGAGGCGCTCGAGCACCCGGGCGCGCTCCTTGTCGTCGCCGCACCAGACGGCCGGCACCGGGGCCAGGGCCAGCTCCTCACCGAGCAGGGCCCGGCAGGCGCCGTCGAGGAACGGGGCCAGTCCGGGGTCCTCGGCCAGCCCCGCCCCCAGGGCGTTGGCCAGGGCGACCGTGCCCCGCCGGGCGGCTTCGACCAGCCCGGGCGGACCGAACTGGGAGTTGCCTCCCAGCTCCAGCGGATCGCACCAGCGGTCCTCCACCAGCCGCAGCACCACGTCGACGGGTTCCAGGCCGGCCACGGACATGAGGAACACCCGGCCGTGGCGCATGGTGAGGTCGGAGCCCACGGCCATGGTCAGACCGAGCGTGCGGGCCAGATAGGCGTGTTCCGGGAAGGCTTCCGAGCGGGGACCGGGCGTGAGGATGACCGTGCGCGGGTTGCCGCTCCCACCCCGGGCCAGGCCGGCCAGGCTGGAGCGCAGCGTGTCGTAGAACGTGTCCACCCGGGCCACCCGCAGCCGGCGGTAGAGGTCGGGATGGAGTTGGGCCAGGACGCGCCGGCGCCGAGAGCATCTCGCCCAGGCCTTCAGGACTGGCGACCCGGTCGGCCCGCACCAGGAAGCGTCCGTCCGGGCCGCGCACCAGGTCGCAGGCGGCCGCCACCACCCACCGGGGCGGGGTGGTCCCGGCGCAGGGGCGCAGGAAGCCGGGGTAGGCGAAGACCACGATGGCGGGCACCACCCCGGTGGCGACCAGCCGTTGCGGCCCATACAGGTCGGCCAGCAGGGCGTCGAGGAGCCGGGCCCGCTGTTCCAGACCGGCCTCCACCGGCAGCCAGTCCGGCCCGGCCACGACGTGGGGAACGGGATCGAGTGCCCCCATGCGGTCGGGTCCGGCCGGGGCCGCGGGGGTGGTCCCCTGGTGGCGGCGCAGGCGCCGGACCCGCTCCTGGGTGCGGCTGAGCGTGGGGGCGTCGGCCCACAGCAGCGACGACTCCACCAGCCGCCAGTGCCGTCGGGTGGTCCCGTCGGGATCCCGGAGCTCGTCGTAGCCGGGCGGGCTCACCGGCCCTGCCAGCGCACAGCGCCCATCACATCCCCCTCGGGTACCGCCCGGGCGGACGCGGGCCGGGTAGCACCATCAGCCCCTCGTCGGGATCGCCCAGGTTGAAACAGCAACCCTGCCACGCCAGGAGGGCGGTGAGCGCTGCCAAGGCGGCATCGATCTGGTCCAGGGTGCGCAGTGCCGTCGTGTCGACACCGGCCGACTCGAGGACAGCGCGACGCCAGCCGGCATTCAATCCGGCCCGGCGGGCGGTGCCCGGCGGGGGCCGGGCACCGGCCAGGGCCACGGCCGTCGAGTGGGGGAACACCTCGAGGGCGCAGCCCGTCACCGGTCCGCCCCGGTAGAGGCCGTAGCCGGCCCGGGCGGCGGCGGCGAAGGCCGCGTGCCCGACGCGCATCCAGTTGTAGAACGGCCGTGCGCCGAGCTCCGGGTCCGATGGCGTGCGAAAGCAGGACACCCCGAGGGCGGCCAGTTCCCGTTCCCCCTGGCGGCTGCCCCCGGTCCGCCCCCACGCCGGTGGCGAGTCGATGGCAACCACCTCGGGCTGGCTCTCCCGCAGGATCGCTTCCAGCCCCTCAGCCGGCACCCGGGCCCGAGGCGGCCCGGTGAGCGAGCGCCGCTCATCCAGGGCGACGACGTCGAGGCCCCGGCGCTCGGACACGTCCACGCCCAGGAACATGGCGCCATTGTGGCTTCACAGCCGTGTAATTTCGGGGCTCGAAGCGCGGGAACCCGACTCAGGAGGCGGAGATGGCGGGGGAGAGGCGACGGGCACCGACCCAGACCTCCGCCTTCGGCGTTTCCCGGCGGGAGAGCCATGACGCGACGGACTTCTACCGGCGCTTCGAGGCTCCGACCATCAGCGGGGATGACACCGTGGTCGCCTGCCCCGTCCCGGACCGGCTCTTCGCCGGCGACAGCCGGGACCTGTCCGTCCTGCCCGACGGCTGTGTGGCGCTCATGGTCACGTCGCCGCCTTACTTCGCGGGCAAGGAGTACGAGGCGTCCCTGGGGGAGGGGCATGTGCCCGCCTCCTACCTCGACTATCTGGGGATGCTCCGGGACGTGTTCGCCGAGTGCCGCCGGGTCCTGGAGCCCGGGGGCCGGATGGCCGTCAACGTGGCCAACCTGGGCCGGCGGCCCTACCGGTCTCTGTCGGGTGACGTCAGCTCCATCCTCGGCGACGATCTCGGGCTCCTGATGCGAGGCGAGATCGTGTGGGTCAAGGCCGAGGGTGCCAACGGTAACTGCGCCTGGGGGTCCTATGCCTCGGCCGCCAACCCGGTGCTGCGGGACGTCACCGAGCGGATCGTGGTGGCCAGCAAGGGTCGCTTCGACCGGGCCCTCACCCGCAAGGAGCGGGAGCGGCGCGGGCTCCCGTATGAGAACTCGATCACCGGGGACGACTTCCGGAAATGGACGCTCGACACGTGGCGCATCCCGCCCGAGTCAGCCCGCTCCGTAGGGCACCCCGCCCCCTTCCCGGTCGAGCTACCCCGCCGGCTGATCGAGCTCTACACCTATGTCGGTGACGTGGTCCTCGACCCGTTCAGTGGCGCGGCCCAGACCGCCCTCGCCTGCCTGCGGACGGGACGTCACTACGTCGGCTTCGACATCGACCCGGACTATGTCGCCCTGGGCGAGCGTCGGATCGCGGCCGAGGTGGCGGGAGCCGGAAAACCGGCCCGTTAGTCTCCGGCCCATCGAAGACCGCACCGCTTTCCAACCCGTACCTGTCGAGCGGCCCGGCGGCGGCCGGGTGACGGACAAGACCCCGCCCGGGGCCGGCGACCTCGTCGAGGTGCCCGGCTACGAGCGCCCCACCGTGCCCCTCCACCGGCTGGCGGCGGCCGCGTGGGCGGAGCTCGTGAAAGCGGCCAGGGCCGACGGCATCGAAGCGCCGCTCCTCCTGCCCGTCTCCGGCTACCGGAGCCCCGAGGAGCAGGAATGGCTGTGGCAGGGGGCGCTGCAGAAGTACGGCGACCCCGAAGAGGCGTCGCTGTGGGTGGCCCAGGCCGGCACCAGCGCCCACCAGAGCGGGCGGGCGGTCGACTGCCACCTCGGCGACCCCATCGAAAGCGAGTACGTCGAGCGCATGCAGGCCACCGCCGCCTACCGCTGGCTGGTGGCCCACGCCGAACGTTTCGGCTTCTATCCCTACGACCACGAGCCCTGGCACTGGGAATACAACCCGCCCTGGGACCTCTCGCTGTCCCCCTGACCGCCGGGAGCGCAGCGGAACCCCCGCGGTAGGGTGCGGAGGCCGTGCCGTCGAACGTCCGCTACGCGAGAAGCGGCGACGTCCACATCGCCTACGGGGTGGTGGGGGACGGGCCGTTCGACGTCGTGTTCGTCCCGGGCTTCGTCTCCAACGTCGAGTTGTACCTGGAGCACCCGATGCTCCGCCAGATGCCCGACCGCTTCTCCTCCTTCTGCCGGTTCATCCTCTGGGACAAGCGGGGCACCGGCCTGTCCGACCCGGTGGACCGGGTGCCGAGCCTGGACGATCGGGCGGAGGACCTGGAAGCGGTCATGGATGCTGTCGGGTCCGCCAAGGCGGCGCTGTTCGGCATCTCGGAGGGGGGCCCGATGGCGTTGTTGTTCGCCGCCACCCGGCCCGAGCGGGTGTCCGGGCTGGTGCTGTACGGGACGACGCCGAAGTTCGTGACCGAGCCCCGACTGGCCGTGGGGATGGGATCCCGACGGCCTGCAGCGGTTACTTGACGAGGTGGAGACCGACTGGGCCCAGGGAGCGCTCTTCGACCTCTTCGCCCCGAGCCTGGCGGGTGACGAGGCGGCCCGGGAGGCCTGGGGCCGGCTCCTGCGGGCGTGTGCCAGCCCCGCCATGGCCCGAGCGGTCCTCGAAGCCGTCGCCGGCATCGACTGTCGCGACATCCTCAAGGCCATCCGGGTGCCCACCCTCGTGCAGCATCGGACCGGGGACCGGGTGTGCCACGTCGGGGGCGCGCGTCATCTGGCCGAGAAGATCCCCGGCGCCGTCCTGCTCGAGTACCCCGGAGACGACCACATCATCTCGCTCGGAGATTCGGCTCCGGTGTTCGACGACATCGAGCAGTTCCTCACCGGCGCCCGACCGGCTCCGAACCTCGAGCGGATCCTGGCCACGGTGCTGTTCACCGATGTGGTCGAATCGACCGCCCATGCGGCCCGGATGGGGGATCGGTCGTGGCGTCAGTTTCTGGAGAGCCATCACGCCGTCGTCCGCCAGCAGCTGGATCGCTTCGGCGGCCGGGAGGTGAAGACGCTGGGCGACGGGTTCCTGGCCACCTTCCCCGGCCCCAGCCGGGCCATCGCCGCCGCCTGCGCCATCCGTGACGGTGTCGGACGCCTCGGCATCGACATCCGCGCCGGTCTCCACACCGGCGAGTGCGAGGTGATGGGGGACGACGTGGCCGGGGTCGCCGTCCATACCGCCGCCCGGGTGGCGGGTCTGGCCGCGCCCCGGGAAGTCCTGGTGTCAAGCACCGTGAAGGATCTCGTGGCCGGCTCCGGGCTCGAGTTCGCCGACCGGGGGAGCCACGAGCTGAAGGGCGTCCCCGGCACCTGGCGTCTGTTCAAGGTCACCTGACCGGGCGCGCGAGCATTCGGGAGTCGGCCGACGCGAGGAGACCCCATGGGCTACCGGGACTACAAGGCGCTGGACCTCGAACTCGTGGAGGAGGGGATCCTGCGCCTCATGTTCAACACGCCGGGCCGGAAGAACTCGGTCAGTCCCGACCAGCACAGCGAACTGGCCCGGGTCTGGCTCGACATCGACATCGATCCCGACGTGCGGGTCGTGATCGTCACCGGCGCCGACGGCGCCTTCTCGGCCGGAGGCGACTTCGAGCTCATCGAGAGCATGGCCGACGACTTCGAGGCCCGCATCAAGGTCATGCGGGAAGCCCGCGACATCGTCTACAACGTCGTGAACTGCTCCAAGCCGGTGGTG
Source organism: uncultured Actinomycetes bacterium (assembly GCA_963789165.1). GTDB lineage: Bacteria > Actinomycetota > Acidimicrobiia > IMCC26256 > BP-133 > CAWBJP01. The sequence goes on along the minus strand of CAWBJP010000001.1, from coordinate 247,636 downwards.
TCGGCCATGGCCGGGCCGGCGGTGGGGGCGGGACTGGCCGTGGGCCTGCTGGCCGACGTCTCCATCGTCACCCCCGGCACCCGCATCATCGACGGGCACACCCGCCTGGGAGTGGCCGCCGGCGACCACGGCGTCATGATCTGGCCACTGCTGTGCGGACTGGCCAAAGCCCGCTACCACCTCCTCACCTGCGAGCCGGTGGGAGGCGAAGAGGCGGAGCGGATCGGGCTGGTGGCACTGTGCGTCCCCGAGGACGAGCTCCAGGACAAGGCCCTGGCCGTGGCCCGGCAGCTGGCCTCCGGCTCCCAGAGCGCCATCCGGTGGACCAAGCTGGCGCTCAACGGGTGGCTGCGGGCCGCCGGACCCATCTTCGACGTGTCGGTGGCCTACGAGACCCTCGGCTTCGGCGGTCCCGACGTGCGCGAGGGCATGGCGTCCCTGAAGGAACGCCGCACCCCCAACTTCACCGGCCCGGCCGCCGAGTAGCGGGCCGAGGCCCGGTAACTCCCTCCGTCCAGAGAGTTACCGGGCTCCGATCCGTCGGGAACAGGCCGGCCACTGGCCCCAGCCCCCCCGGGCCTGGAGTCGCTTGGCCGCCTCGTCCTGCATCTCGGGCGGCGCCTCGTGGGGCAGGCCCGGGTAACCGAGGCTGCGCCAGGTACCCGCCGAGAACTGGTAGGCGCCGTAGTAGCCGTTGCCGCTGTTGCGGGTGTAGCTGCCGCCGGCCTCGCACTTGCGAAGCTTGGCCCACACGTCATCCGCCACCGGGGCGGAGGCGGCGGCCTGGACCGGCCCGGGGCGGGGAGCGGAGGCGTCACGGGAAGCCCGCTCGAGGGCCAGCTGGTCCAGCCGAGCCTGCCGGGCGGCGGCCCGGGCGGCTTGCTGGGCGGCGATCCGGGCCGCCAGCCTCTCGCGGCCCTCGGCCAGCAGGCGCGTCTCGCCAGGATGGCTCTCGGCCGAGATTGTCGGTAGTTCCGGACCGAAGGCGGCGGCGGCCACCACCGTCCGGCTCGGGGAGTCGGGGATGAGTGACCCGGCCAGCCAGGTCGATAGGGGAAGTAGAGCGGCGGAAACCGCCGCGGTGACGAGGATCTTGACGATCCGGTGGCTGCGCATCGCGCGCCTCCTTGAAGTCAAAGGGCTTCAGGTGTGGCCGGAGATGCGGGCGACCGTCGTGAAAGCATTCAGCTCGCGAAGTGCCTCGTCGCGCTTCGGGACCACTTGTGTCCATACGAGGTGCTGACGACTGCCCACGGGACGTGGGGGGGAAGGGCGCCTCCTCAGGAGTGGAGGCGGACCAGGGCCATACGTATCGCCCGCTGCCCCCGATCCGCCCGAATCGAAAGTCAGCGCAGACGCTAGCGGCGCGAGTTCCCACCCGGCAACATGTGAACGCCCCCGGGGAGACCCGGGGGCGTCGATCCCAGCACCGGCTGGGGGGGTGTCCGGTAGGTGCTAGGCAACCGAGGAGACAACCTCAACGGCCGGTTGGCCTGCGGTCGTCACCTCGACCTTGCGGGGCTTGGCCTTTTCGGCCACGGGGATGTGCAGGGTGAGCACGCCGCGGTCGTAGTCGGCCCGGATCTGGTTGGGATCCAAGCTCTCGCCCAGGAAAAGCTGGCGGGAGAAGCGGCCCTGGGGCCGCTCCGCCACCACGACCTCGTCGCCCTCGTGGCGGGCGAAGCTGCGTTCAGCGGTGACGGTGAGGACATTCTGCTCGACGGTTAGATCGATCGCGCCGGGATCCACGCCGGGCACGTCAAAGTGCACCACGAAATCGCCGTTGCGCCGGTAGGCATCCATGGCCATGGTGGGGCGGTTCTGACCCCAGCTGGCCTGGGTCAGCCGGTCGAGCTCCCGGAAGGGGTCGAAACGCATCAGCATCGCTGCTCTGCCTCCTTGAAACTAGGTCCAACGGGTACGAGGTAACGATAGCAGAGCACCAAAAAAGTTGCTAGACTAAGACTCAACTTTTCTGTACCGGAGGAGCAACCACCGATGCCGATGGCGTTCGACCCCAACCGCTGGACCCTGCGGACCCAGGAGGCCTTCCAGGCCGCGGCCGAGTCGGCCCAGGCCCAGTCGCACCCCGAGGTCACCCCCGACCACCTGCTGGCGGCGCTGCTCGGCCAGGAGGAGGGGGTCGTCCTAGCCGTACTCCAGAAGGTCGGAATGGCTCCCCTGGCGGTGCGCAACAAGGTGGGCGAGACCCTGGCCCGCCTGCCCAAGGCCTATGGCGGCCAGGCGCCCCAGATCTCCCGTCAGCTGCGCCAGGTCATGGAGGCGGCCGACACGGCCCGGACCGAGCTGCACGACGAATACCTCTCCACCGAGCATCTTCTGCTCGCCCTGGCCGATCGCGTGGGTGTGTCCCGGGAGCAGCTCCTGGCTGCCCTGGCCGAGGTCCGGGGGTCCCACCGGGTGACGAGCCAGAACCCCGAGGAGTCCTATCAGGCCCTCGAGAAGTACGGTCGGGACCTGACCGACGCCGCCCGGGCGGGAAAGCTCGACCCCGTCATCGGCCGCGACGAGGAGATCCGCCGGATCATCCAGGTGCTGTCGCGCCGGACCAAGAACAACCCCGTTCTCATCGGGGAGCCGGGCGTGGGCAAGACGGCCATCGTCGAGGGCCTGGCCCGGCGCATCGTGGAGGGCGACGTCCCCGAGGGCCTGAAGAACAAGCGGCTCATCGCCCTCGACTTGTCGGCCATGGTGGCCGGGGCCAAGTACCGGGGCGAGTTCGAAGAGCGCCTCAAGGCCGTGCTGAAAGAAATCGCCGACGCCGCCGGCGAGGTCATCACCTTCGTCGACGAGATGCACACGGTGGTGGGAGCCGGCGCCGCCGAGGGGGCCATGGACGCCGGCAACATGCTCAAGCCCATGCTGGCCCGGGGCGAGTTGCGCATGATCGGCGCCACCACGCTCGACGAGTACCGCAAGCACATCGAGAAGGACCCGGCCCTGGAGCGCCGTTTCCAGCAGGTCTACGTCGGCCAGCCGTCGGTGGAGGACACCATCGCCATCCTGCGGGGCTTGAAGGAGCGCTACGAGGTGCACCACGGGGTGCGCATCACCGACGGCGCCCTGGTGGCTGCGGCCGTGCTCTCAGATCGTTACGTGACCGGCCGGTTCCTGCCCGACAAAGCCATCGACCTGGTCGACGAGGCCGCCTCCCGGCTGCGCATCGAGATCGACTCCATGCCCACCGAGATCGACGTGGTCGAGCGCCGCATGCGCCAGTTGGAGATCGAACAGGTGGCGCTGGCCAAGGAGACCGACGCGGCGTCCAAGGAGCGCCTGGCCGACCTCGAGGAGGAGCTGGCCAACCTGCGGGAGCAGTCGACGGCCATGAAGGCCCACTGGCAGGCCGAGAAGGAGGCCATCACCGAAATCCGGGCCCGGAAGGAAGAGCTGGAGGCGGCCCGGGGCGAGGCCGAGCGCCTGGAGCGGGAAGGGGACCTGGCCACCGCGGCCGAGGTCCGCTACGGCCGCATTCCCGAGCTGGAGCGGGCTGTGGCGGCGGCGTCCTCCCGCCTCGACGAGCTGCAGGCCAGCCAGAAGATGCTGAAGGAGGAGGTGGACGAGGAGGACGTGGCCGAGGTCGTCTCCAAGTCGACGGGCGTTCCCGTCTCCCGTCTCATGGAGGGGGAGGTGGCCAAGCTCGTCCGCATGGAGGAGGTCCTGGCTCAGCGGGTCGTGGGTCAGGCGGAGGCCGTCAAGGCGGTAGCCAGTGCCATCCGGCGCTCCCGGGCGGGGCTGTCCGATCCCAACCGGCCGATCGGCTCGTTTCTGTTCCTGGGCCCTACCGGGGTCGGCAAGACCGAGCTGGCCCGGACCCTGGCCGAATTCCTCTTCGACGACGAGCGGGCCATGGTCCGCATCGACATGGGCGAGTACCAGGAGAAGCACACCGTCGCCCGCCTCATCGGGGCGCCGCCGGGCTACGTCGGCTATGACGAGGGCGGCCAGCTGACCGAGGCGGTGCGCCGCCGGCCCTACGCCGTCGTCCTCCTGGACGAGATCGAGAAGGCGCACTCCGACGTCTTCAACGTCCTCCTCCAGGTGCTCGACGACGGGCGTCTCACCGACGGGCAGGGCCGGACGGTGAACTTCACCAACGCCGTGCTCATCATGACGTCCAACCTGGCCGTCGACCCGATGGCGTTCTTCAAGCCCGAATTCGTCAACCGCATCGACGAGATCGTCCGCTTCCGGGCACTCGACCGGGGCGACATGGCCGCCATCGTGGGCATCCAGCTGCAGCACCTGGCCGCCCGCCTGGCCAAGCGTCGGTTGACGCTGGAGGTCAGTCCCGAAGCCGAGCTCTGGCTGGCCGAGCGGGGCTACGACCCCGACTTCGGGGCCCGGCCGCTGAAACGGGTCATCCAGCGGGAGCTGGCCGACCGCCTGGCCATGGCGCTCCTGGAGGGCAGGCTGACCGAAGGAACGACGGTCAAGGTCGACGTGGAGAACGGCGAACTGGTCCTGCTGTAGCGTCAACATCCGGGCCCGCCGGACCGAGAGGCAAGAAGATGGACGTGATCGCAACGAACGCCGAGACCATGCGCACCACCCAGCGGGTGGTGGACCGGGTGAAGCCGGAGCAGATGGGCCAGTCGACTCCGTGTGTGGAGTGGGACGTGCGCGCCCTGCTGGCCCACCTGGTGGGAGTGAACCTGGTGTTCGCCGCCGCCGTGCGGGGCGAGGAGCCCAAGAGCATGAGCGGCGAGGAGTTGCTGGGCGACGACCCGGCCGAGGCCTACCGGCGTTCGGTGGAGGAGGCGGTGGCGGCCTGGCAGAAGCCGGACGCCCTGGAGCTGACGCTGCACCTGCCGTTCGGCCACATGCCCGCCGCCTTCGCCATCGGGATCCACTTCATCGACAATCTGGTCCACCGCTGGGACCTGGCCACTGCCATCGGCGAGCCCCATCTCCTCAACGAGGAGTCGGCCGGCCTCGCCCTGCAGATGGTCCAGCAGAACTTCGCCGCGCTGCCCGCCGACCAGATCCGGGGCGAGGGGAAGCCGTTCGGGGCCGAGGTTCCCTGCGACGACGAGGCGCCCGTCCACGAGCGCCTCGTCGCCTTCCTGGGTCGCCACCCCCACGGCGCCTGAGGCTCAGACCTCGCCCGAACGGGGTTCAGACCTCGAAGGTGCCGCCGGCCCGCCAGTAGAAGCCGTCGCGCCGGTGGAGGAATTCGTCCTCCACCATGTAGCGACGGAGGGCGGCGAAGTCGGGATGGAACGCGGCCAGGCGCTCGTTCACCACCTTTTCCGGATACGCCTCGCCGGGCTCGAACAGCCGGGCCAGGTAGTCGAGGATGACGAGGCGCTTGGAGTGCACCGCGGGGATCGAGGCCAGCTTGCCTCCCCGCAGGAACGCCTTGAGCACCTTGTCGGCGTCGGGACCGAGGCCTGAGGCCGGGCTCTCCGGGGCGGGGCGCTCCAACGACTCGAGCGCTTCCCGGAACCGCTCCGAGGCCAGGCGGTAGCCGTCCTTCTCCTGCTCCACCAGACCGCCGCTGGTCAGGCGGGCCAGGGCCCGCCCGGCCCGGGGGATGTCGAGGCCGGCGCCGTCCGCCACCTCGCCCGGTGTGCGGGCCCCGAGGGCGAGCGCGGCCACCACGCGGAGGCGGTCGTCGTCGCTCAGCAGCCCGAGCAGGGTGGCGGCTTCGGAGGTCACGACACCATTCTGGCCCCGGCAGGGTCCGCCACCTTCCGGTTTCCCCGTTGCATCATCTGTCGGACCTGGAGAAAGATATCCACAGGGGGAGGTCCACAGGTGCGACTCCGGAGCCTTCTGGCGGTCGCGCTGGTGGCGGCTGGGGTCGGCATTCCTGCCGCTGACGGGCGCGTATGGCCACAGACGAGACTGGCGGTGATTGACGCTGGGCCTGCTCCCGCGCCCACCCCGTTCCCGCTGTCCCACGTCGGCGTCCAGTGGCGGGGAAGCGAGGATGCGAGCATCGAGGTCCGCACCGGGACCCCCGGCCACCTGGGTCCGTGGCGCCCGCTGGCAGTCGCTCACGACCTCGACGATCCCGAGCGCGGCATCCACCTGACCGGGCTGGTGCGGGCCGACGGCGCCACGCTGGTCCAGGCCCGGGCCCGGGGGGACGCCACCCAGATCGAGATCGTGGTCATCGACGCCTCGTCGCCTCCCCCACCCGTCACCCGGCAAGCACCCCCATCCACGAACCGGCCGGTCGTCGGCGCGGGCCAGCCGCAGATGGTGTCGCGGGCGGCGTGGGGCGCCGACGAGGGGATGCGCCGGGGCCCACCCGAATTCGCGCCCCCGAGCAAGCTCATCGTCCACCACACCGTCACGCCCAATGACGATCCCGATCCGGCCTCCACGGTGCGGGCCATCTACGCCTACCACACCCAACAGCACGGCTGGAACGACATTGGCTACAACTTCCTGGTCGACGCCGCCGGTCGCGTCTACGAGGGCCGCTACGCCCGCGCCTACGCCCCGGGGGAAACCCCCACGGGCGAGGACTCCGAGAGCAGGGGAGTGGTCGGTGCCCACGCCCGGGGGTTCAACCCCGGGTCGGTGGGGGTCGCCCTCCTCGGCGAGTTCTCGGGCGGAGGCCAGCCCACCGGCGCCGCCGTCGACGCCCTGGTGGGGGTCCTGGCCTGGAAGGCAGACCGCCACGGCATCGACCCTCACGGCGCCGACGCCTACACCCGCTCCGACGGCTCGCAGGTCGCCTTCCCCAACCTGGCCGGTCACCGCGACGTGGGTCAGACCGCCTGTCCGGGCGACCGCCTCTACGAACGCCTCCCCGAGATCCGGGACCGGGTGTCGGGAGCCAGCAACCCCGCTCCGACCCCCGCCCCGCCGGCCCCGCTTCCGCCGCTTCCTCCGGTCCCCGGCTTCTGGACGGTGACCGGCGCCGGGCGGGTGGTCGCTCACGGTGACGCTCCCGCCCACGGGGGCCTCGACGGCGTCGCCCTGGCCGCGCCGGTGGTGGGCATGGCGGTCACCCCGGGGGGTGGCGGCTACTGGCTGGCCGCCGCCGACGGCGGCGTGTTCGCTTTCGGTGACGCTTCCTTCCTGGGCGCGGCCACCGGCCGGTTCTCGGCGGCCGCCGTGCAACTGGAGCCCACGCCGAGTGGCCGGGGCTACTGGGTCGTCTCCGCCGCCGGGGAGGTGGAGCCCTTTGGCGACGCCGCCTTCCTCGGGGCCACCGCCCCGCCGTTGGGGGCCGGGCCTCCCGAGCCCCGGCCAGTGGAGCCTTGGCCAATGGAGCCTTGGCCAGTGGAGATCGCCGGCCTGGCCACCACGCCGACCGGACAGGGTTACTGGCTGGCCGCCACCGACGGGCGGGTCTTCTCCTTCGGTGACGCCCTGACCCGGGGCGCCACCGCGGGCCGGGCGCTGGTCAGCACCGCCGGGGCGGCGAAACCGGCTGCGCCCATCGTCTCCATCGCCGGCCATCCGGACGGCCGGGGATACTGGCTGCTCGGCGCCGATGGCGGTGTCTTCGCCGTCGACACCGGTTTCTTCGGCGGCCTCGGCGACCGGAAGCCGCCCCCCGAAGCCATCCAGTTGCGGGTGACGGGGTCGGGGGAGGGCTACTACGTGGCCGGGTCCGACGGTGCCGTCTATGCCTTCGGGGATGCCGACCAGCGTCGGGAGGGGGCCGGTGGGGACCGGGGTGTGGTCGATCTCGCCCTGTGGAGCGCCCCGGCGCCATAGTCTCACGGTGATGCCATGATCTCCGGGTGATATCAGGGACACCCTCAAGCCGGTGACCACCGGCACCCCCCCGACCCGGGACGAGACGGCCCCGGGCGGTCGGCGACCGAGCCGGCGCCAGTTGCTCCTGGTCGTCGGGCCCATCGTGGCGCTCGTCGTCCTGGCCTACGTCGGCGACGCCCTCACCACGACTTGGGCCGACCGCCACCCGCTGGCCCTCACCCTTCTGAATGCCCGGTCGCGCATCCTGGTGCTGACCACCAACCAGCTCGACACCTGGTCGTACTACCTGGCCGCCGGGGCCCGCCTGCTGATCTCCGACCCGCTCTTCTACCTCCTCGGATACTGGTACGGCGATGGGGCGCTGCAGTGGGTGGAGCGGCGCAGCAAGAGCTTCGGGGAGCAGGTCCGCCTCTACGAGCGGGCCTTCTCCAAGGCCGCCTATCCCCTGGTGGTGGTGGCTCCCAACCCCTGGATCTGCATGTTCGCCGGCGCCTCGGGGATGCGGGTGGGCGTCTTTTTCGCCCTGAACATCACCGGCACGTTCGGGCGGCTCTACCTCATCCGCCGGCTGGGGGAGGCGTTCGAGGAGCCCATTGGCTCGGTGCTCGACTTCTTCGCCCGCTACCGCTGGCAATTGCTGGTCGCCAGTGTGGTCCTGGTGCTGTTCGTGGTCTGGAGTGACCGCCGGTCGGAGAAGAGCGAGATCGGGGCGCTTATGGAACTCGGCCGGGACCCGGACGCGGCTACCGGGACAGACCGGGCGTCGGACGACAGCCCGACGGAGGAACCGGCGGAGGAAGAGGAGCCGCTCAGCTGAGGTCGGCGGCCCGCAGGGCCAGGTGGCGCATCAGGGTGGGGCTCGTCCGCTCCCAACGCCCGGCCGGTACCGACACGCCGATCGTGCCCTGGCGGTTGCCCACCACCACGGCCGCACAGCACACGTCCGGGCGGTACTGCTCCTGTTCGGTGAACACCCCGGTCCGGCCCGACAGCGCCAGCTCGTGGTTGAGCCTCTCGGCGTCGGTGACCGTGTTGGGTGTGAACTGCCGGAGGCCCTGCTCCTTCAGGTAGGAGCGGCGCTCGGTGGCCGGGATGGCCCACAGGAGGGCCTTGCCGAGGGCGGTGGCGTGGGCCCCGTCGTCCCAGCCCACCACCAGGTCCTCCAGGTGGGGCGAATGGGGCCCCTCGAAGAGATCGGTGAGCACGATGTGGCCCTCGATGATCTGGGCGAAGTAGGCGGTGTGGCCCGTGGTCTCGGCCAGGTGGCGGAGCACGCTCGTGGATCTGCGGCGGCCGGTCCATGGACGCCATCAGGTCGCGGAAACGGTCGGCCACCTTCAGGCCGAGGCCGTACTGACCGTTGGGGCGGCGCACGGCGTAGCCCTCGTAGCACAGCGTGCGTAAGAGGTGGTAGGCCGTGGGCAGGGCGAGGCCGCACTGCTGGGAGATCTGCTTGGCGTTCAACCCCGCCGGGTTGTCGCCCACCACTTCGAGGATCCGAAGCGCGCGCGACACACTCTGAATCAGGTCTGTCGGTCTCCCCCCGAACATTCCTTCACCCCACTCTTAGTGCGACTCTGGCTGCGATCCGTGGTGTGTGTGTTGCACTCATTATATGAAAAGTCCTTGATCCCCGTAAAACGGGACATAAGGATTCAAAACACAGCAAGCGGGGGGCAACGCCCCGCGCAGTCGTCGTCGCCGTGTTGCGCCCGAGGAAGGGGAGGAATTCTCGATGCGCTGGAAGGACAGCTGGACGGATCCGCCTGAGGACGTCGCCATCGATGTCCTGCCCTGCTCGAACGGTGAGTACGTCCCCAAGGACCCTTCACCGAACCAACTCAAGATCATGGCGCTCCAGAACGAGAAGATCGAGGAGACGCGCCGCCGGTTCAACATGACGCGGCGTGACTTCGTCCGGACCTCGGCCGCCTACGCCATCGGCGTGTGGGCCATCGACAAGGTCACCGCGGGCAAGTGGGGCCACTTCGCCTTCGCCGACGGGACCCGGACCCCGGACATGTGCGACCTGGAGAATCCCGGCACGCAGCTGGCCAACCTGCCCGGCGAGTTCATCCTCGAGACCCAGGGCCACACGCTCGACTCCGGTGGGCGCTGGCGGACGGAGAACCCGGGCTTCGAGTTCTTCCTGGCCCAGTGGACGACCCAGGCCATGGGCGACATGCCCGGCTTGCGGCCTGACGGCAAGCCCCGGGGCTTCGGGGCGGGCGAGGTCGACTGGGTCGAGAACCTCTCCCGGGTCCACTACTTCAAGGAGATGTTCCTCGACTCGTCGACCACGGTGAGCCTGCTCACCGCCCTGCCCAACCTGCCCGACGAAACCAACATCACGCCCACCAAGTTCGCGGCCGAGACCCGCGACCTGGCCAACTCGATGTCGAACTCGGAGCGCTGCTTCATCCACGCCTTCACCATGCCCAACCGGGGGTGGCAGGGTCAGGGTCAGACGCCCACCAACCAGGCCGAGGACTTCGAGTGGATGGAATCGGTCGCCGGTCCCCTCGACATCCGGGGCTGGAAGCTGTACTGCGGCTGGGGCAACCCGTTCCCGAACCAGAACGGCTGGTGGTTCGACGACGACAACGGCATCAAGATCGTCGAGCACATCAAGCAGATGCACCAGAAGCTGGCCCGGCCGGCCGTGATCTGCACCCACAAGGGGCTGGCTTTCAACGGGACGTTCGACTCGGCCAAGTTCTCGCCCCGGGACATGGGCCCCATCGGCCGGATGTTCCCCGACATCACCTTCTACACCTACCACTCGGGGTACGACGGCGAGCTCCAGCTCCCCTATGCCGGTGACGACAACGTCAACTCCTCCAACCGGGGGGTCGACGCCTTCATCAAGAGCATCCGGGAGAACGGGATCGATGCCGGGCGAAACGTGCCCGCCGGCCTCCAACACGGCAACACGCCGAACATGTTCGCCGAGCTGGGCACGGCGTGGTGGAACGTGATGAACGACGCCAACCAGGCGACGCACCTCCTGGGCAAGCTCATCCAGCACATCGGGCCGCGGCGCCTCGTGCTCGGCACCGACTGCATCTGGTACGGCAACCCGCAGTCGCAGTACGTGATGCTGCGGGCCCTGCAGTTCAACGACGCGGCCAAGGAGCTCTACAACCTGCCCTACGGCCTCGAGGGTGACCGGTTCGACCCGACCAAGAACGCCTTGGACGGCAACAGCTACCCCGCCAGCGGCCACCCGGTGGTGTCCGGCTGGCCCACGGACGGCGCCCCGCACCCGGAGCGCACCATCCGCAACGGCATCTTCGGGCGCAATGCGGCCGACGCCTACGGGGTCGACCCCAACGCCATCCGGCAGGCCATGAACTGTGACGACGTCCAGAAGATGCGGGACGCCTACCTGATCAACGCCTCGACGCCCAAGGAGCAGACGGCCTACAAGACCAACCGGGTGCTGGGACCGCGCAACCGGCGTGAGTTCTGGAGCTACGTCCGGGAGCACCACCCGTGGAGTGTGATACCGAAGTGACCAGGGCCGAGCCAACTGGACCGACACGAAGGGGGGAGAAGATGAGAAGGATCCTGGTCGCACTCGTGGCCTCCAGCGCCGTGATCGGCCTGGCCATGCCGGCCCAGGCCGGCAGCTACGGCCCTGGCAGTGGTTACATGGCAGGGCCCCAGAGCGGCGATTCGTTCACCACGCACAGCGCCAGTCCCCAGACCGGGGTGGTGTCCATCTTCCAGCACAACTCGAGGCAGGCCGCCGCCGTGCACTGCATCGGTGACGGCCCCCGGGCCACGCTGAAGGTGAGCCAGCCGGTGGCGGGGGCGGTCGGTTCGGTCACCGTCGAGTACGCCGAGGCGTTCATGACCGAGCACCCCGTCATCGATGTCCTGGTGCGGGGGACGCAGAGTGGATGGCAGGGCCACGGCGCCGCCTTCGGCCCGAAGTCGGGCGAAGCCGGCTCGGTCAACGTCCCGCTCCAGGGCGACCCCCTGGTGCCGGGCGAGGCGCTGGAGGTCGTCTTCGGCCTCCAGGTCCACGCCGGATGCCTGCCGCACCCGACCATGCTGGGCCTGATGGGCAGCCGAGCCGTCGAAAGCGGGAGGGTCGTCTTCCCGTCCGTGTCGATCAGTTGAGGGGGTGACCATGAGTAAGAAGATCAGTGGGGTTGTCCTGTCCGCCGTACTGGTGGCGTTCCTGGTCACCGCTCCGGCGTTCGCCGGGACCGGTCGCCAGGACGGGGGCTATCCCCATCCGGCCGACGTGTGGGCCTCGAGCGGCTGGAAGTACATGCCGGCCGAGGTGACCATCACGAGAGGCGACAAGCTGAAGTTCGGCAACTACGACCTGACCGGCGGGATCCCGGCCCACAGCCTGGACGAGAAGGTCGACAACTGCTCCAGCCCGCCGTATGACGGGAACCAGCCCGGTCACGGGACGTGCCGCTACCCGCGGTTCTCCAGCGGCCTGACCGACCACGGCCAGGTGCACTACGTGGCCGGAGTGGAGAACCTGGGTCCGGGCACGTATGCGTTCACGTGTCAGGCCCACTCCCAGATGTACGGGACGCTCATCGTCAAGTAAGTCACAGTCTCATCACGCGGCACCGGTCGCCGTCGGCGCTCTTCGGGGAGGGAGGGCACCGGCGGCGATCCGCGTCTGGGGGCTCCCTCGCTTGGGTCGTCCTCCTCGGGGGCTAACGAGTCGACCCTCGGGCCCGTTGGGACGGCAAGAGGCGCAATGGGAGGAGGCGTGGGGTTGGCTGGGCAGCGGGGCAGTTCACCCGGCGAGGCCAGAATTCTTTTGGTGACAGATTTCGCCACCTGTCGGTTCTATCTGTCACCAAAAGTGGTCCGGGCCACTCCGGCACCAGCAAGGCAGACATGCCGCGCGGCTCAGTCACCCCCGTCCCCTTCAATGCGTTTTTTGAAGCTAACTACACGTAGTCGAGGCCGTCGTAGTCAGGCGCTGACACGGGGCGGGCGCAGGTGGGGCAGTGCCAGCGGATCTCCAGGTGGGTGCCGCAGGCGGTGTGGCGGGGGGCGTCGGCGCCTGTGCCGCCCCAGCTGGCCAGGAGGCGCAGGGCGCCGGCCAGCTCGGTGCCGGCCGCGGTGAGCTCGTAGCTGAATCGAGGGGGGCGCTCGGAGTAGGGGCGGGCGATCACCACGGATTCGGACTCGAGGCGCTTGAGGCGTTGGGAGAGGACGTTGGTGGCAACGCCGGGGACCGCGGCGAGGAGGTCGTTGAAGCGCTGTGGGCCGCCCAGGAGGGCTTCTACGACCAGGAGGGACCAGCGGTCCCCAACCCGGGCAAGGGCGGCATCCAGGGGGGAAGGGGTGGCGTTCACGGTTGTCGAATCCTAGCGAGAGTAGTAACTTGCAATTAACAAGTGACCTGCTAGGAGGTCGGCATGGGAGTGCTCGAGGAAGTCGGGCAGGCGGCGCGGGCCGTGGCTGCGGGGGTCGGGCCGGCTGTGGTCGGCATCCGGGCTGCCGGCGGGGCGGGATCGGGGATTGTGGTGGGGCCCAACCGGGTGGTCACCAACGCCCACAACCTGCGGGGTCCGGGCGAGGTGGCGGTCACCTTCGCCGATGGCCGCGTGACGACCGGCCAGGCGCTCGGGGTGGACGTGGACGGCGACCTGGCCGTCATCGAGGTCGACACCGCCGCCGCGCCGGCTGTGGAGTGGGCCCCGGCGCCGGTGGGCGCCGGCGAGCCGGTGTTCGCCCTGGCCAACCCCGGGGGCCGGGGCCTGCGGGTCAGCTTCGGTCTGGTCGCGGCGGCGGACTGCACGTTCCGGGGGCCGCGGGGCCGGCGGATCGGCGGAGGTCTGGAGCACACCGCGCCGCTGCCCCGGGGTTCGTCGGGCGGTCCGGTGGTGGACGCCGCTGGCCAGGTGGTGGGGATCAACACGCACCGGCTGGGCGACGGCGTCTACCTGGCACTGCCCGCCGAGCCGGGCCTGGCCGACCGGCTCGAGGCGCTCGGCCGGGGTGAGACGCCTCGCCGCCGCACCCTCGGGGTCGGCCTGGTGGGGGCGCGTGCCGCCCGCCAGCTCCGGGCCGCCGTCGGCCTGGAGGAGCGCGACGGGCTCCTGGTGCGGGACCTGGACGAAGCCGGCGCGGGCGCCCGCGCCGGCCTGCGGGTGGGCGACCTCATCGTGGCCGCCGGGGGGCGGGCCGTGACCCGGGCCGAAGACCTCCACGCCGCGCTGGACTCGGGCCAGAGCCCCCTGGTGCTCTCCGTGGTGCGCGGCGCCGAGGAGCTCGACGTCACCGTCGAGTTCGGCGACGCGTGAGCGGCCTCGCTGAGGGTCACCGCTAGGCCAGGCGGACGACGGGCCAGCCGGCGGCGACCGCCGCCCGGCGCAGACGCCGGTCGGGGTTGACGGCCACCGGGTCGCCCGGCCGCCTTCAGCATCGGGAGGTCGGAGGCCGAGTCGGAGTAGGCGGTGGCCTGGGACAGGTCGGCCGTCCCGAGCTCGACCCAGAGCCGGGCCAGCTTGCCCCGGCCGTGGCAGAACGGGCCCTCGAGGCGTCCGGTGAAGCAACCGCCGGCCAGCTGGGTGCGGGTGCCGACCGCCCGGTGGGCCCCCAGCGCCCGGGCCGCGGCTTCGACCAGCTCCTGGGGGCTGGCGGAGACGATCACGCAGAAGTCCCCCACCCCCAGGTGCATGTCGAGCAACCAGCGGGCCCCGGGGACGGCCGCTGTGGCCAGCTCGTCACCCAGGTTCCGGGCCACCGTCAGGTAGGGCGCCGCCTCCCGGCCCGCCACTGACGCCAGCAGGGAGGCGAGCAGACGCTGGGCCGTGGCGGCGCCCTCGCCCCGGCGGGCGAAGGCCGCCTCCCGGGCCACCCATCCGGCCAGCTCGCGGCCGTCGACGAGGCCGGCGCGGTGCAGGGCACGGCCCAGGATCATCAGACTCGACCCGGGGAGCAACGTCCGGTCGAGATCGAAGACCGCCAGGCGCGAACCGGTGAGCGGGGACGCCAGGTCTGGTCCACGGTTTCGACGGGCGAAGGCCCGGGTGCTCATGGTGACCAGGGTGACGCCCGCCGGTGTCGTGCGGTGAACGCCCGGTGCGCTCGGCGGTGAACGCTGCGGGAAGCCTTCAGACCTTGGCGTCGAGCTCTCGGAGGCGCCGGGCCATTCCCACCATGAGTTTGCGGGCCATGCCGGGCGCTTCGGCCAGCGCGGCATCGAAGTCCGCCCGGGTGAGGACGATGGCCTCCATGTCCGAGATGGCGGTCACGGTGGCGTTGCGAGGGACCCGTTCCAGCAGGGCCAGCTCACCGAAGAAGTCGCCGGTCCCGAGCTCACCCACCTTGCGGCCCGAGCGGCTCACCTTGGCCCGACCTTCGGTGATGACGAAGAACTCGTAGCCGAGGTGGCCTTCGGTCACGAGCACGGAGCCGGCCGTGATCGGGATGTCGGTGGTGCGCCGGGCCAGCGCCCGCAACTCCGCCTGGGAGCAGCCGGAGAACAGCGGCACCCGGGCCAGGTGCTCGAGGTAGGCGTTGCGACTCTTCCGGACCATGGCGCCGTACGCTACCTGGCAGGGCGGCTCAGGACCCGCCACCGGCCACGTGGATTCCGCCCCGGAGGCCGTCGCAGCCCGACACCCGCCAGGAGAGCTCGTGCTCGGGGATGTCGAGGGTCATGTCGGCCGAGCCGGCCGTCACCGACAGCTCGAGGTGGCCGGGTACGGAGACGGTCGCCCGCCCCGGATCGAGGACCCAGGTGGTGGGGACCTGGTAGACGCCGAGATCCCGGTCGGCGGGACCGGCCAGGGTGGCGATCACGCCACCGCCGAGGCGACCCTCCACGAGATCCAGAAGGACGCGGACCTGCTCGGGCGTGGCCCGTTCGTCGACGAGGACGAGGCGGCGCAAGGGGCCCCCCGAGATCCGCCGCTCCCCGGCCGTGAGCACGGCCAGGCCGGAGACGTCGACGCCCGCCACCCGCCCGGCGTCGAGGAGCAGGGCGGCCACGGACCGACACGCCGGCCGGGAGTCGTCGGGCCCGGGGTCGCGCCCGTCGCGCTGGCAGGCGTCGAGGAGGACGCCGTCGAGGGCGTAGCTGTGGGCGGCCGCCGCCCCCGCCCGGGGATGGGTCATGGTGGGGGGTCGAAGCTCCACGCCGCTAGCGGGCCCGCCGGGCCAGACGGTCGTGGTCGATGACCCGGATCCGACCCCGCCCCAGCGCCAGCCAGCCGGCTTCCTCGGCCTGGCGCAACACCCGGTTGACGGTGGCCCGCGAGGTCCCGGCCAGGCTGGCCAGGTCGTCCTGGGTCAGGGGAATCTCGGAGCCGTTGGTGGCGCCTTCGCCGCCGTAGATGCCGGTGAGGGCGACGAGCCGGCGCAGCACCCGTCGCTCCACGGGAAGGAACAGGGCCTCCATGAGCTGGACGTCGAGCCGGCGGACCTCGGCGGCCAGGACGTCGATCAGGAAGCGGTCCACGGCGGGGTTCCCGCGGCGCAGATCCTCGAACTGGTCACGGTGCAGCGACAGCGTCTCGGACTTCTCCAGGGCCACCACGGTGGCGCCCCGGTGACCGCCCCCCAGCAGGGCCATCTCGCCGACGCATTCACCCGGACCCAACACCCCGAGCGTGGCCACGTCCCCCAGCGGGGTGGTGATGCGCACCGCCACCCGGCCCTTGTCGATGAGGTGGAGGGTGTCGCCCGGATCGCCCTCGTGGAAGAGGACCTCCCGGCGGGCGAAGCGGCGCCGCCGGGTCGAGGCCAGCATGCGCCGGCGGTCCTCCTCGCCCAGCGACGACAGGATCGGCCAGTCCACCGCGCTCACCTCCCCGGAGTCCGCCTGATGCTCCCGAGGCTACGGAACGCAACCGGGTGGCTCCTCCGTACTGGTACGGATTCGAACCTACAGACCGAGCTTCAGACCAGCAGCGGCGGACGAGGTCGAGCTTGGAGGTGACCCCGAGTTTGGCGTAGGCGTTGGCCAGGTGGGTCTCGACGGTGCGCTCACCGATGAAGAGCTGAGCGGCGATGTCCCGGGCGCTCTGGCCCTGGGCCGCCAGGCGGGCCACCTCCCGCTCCCGGCGGGTCAGGGACCCGGGACCGGTGACGGCCGCCGCCGCCCGCCGTCCGGTGCCCCCGAGGCTCCGGAGCACCTCCAGGGTGCGCTGGTGCCGCCAGGAGGCCGAGGCGGTCTCGAAGGCGCAGGCCGCCTGTTCCAGGGCGCCGACGGCGGCCGTGCGCTCGTGAGGCCCGACCGCCCGGCCGAGCACCTCGGCGGCCCGGGCGGAGAAGGCCCGGAGGCCGCTGCCCTCCAGGAGCTTGATGGCTTCCCGGGCCGCTCCGGCCGCCGCCTCGTCGCTCCCGGCGGCCAGGTGGCTCCAGGCGCCGGCCAGAGCGGCGAGCCCGAAGTGGAAGTCACACCCGGTCCGCTCGGCCAGCTCGGCCAGGTTGCGGGCCGCGGCTTCCGACTGTTCCCGGGCGCCGCTGGCCGCGGCCAACTCGGCCAGGTCGACGAGCACGAAGGCGAGATAGGGCCACGCCTGGCTCCGGGGTATCCCGGCCGCGGCCCGCTCCAGCGCCCCGACCGCCTCCGTGGTGCGGCCCTCGCGCCCGGCCAGGAAGCCGTCGACGTAGTCGCAGTAGTGGCGCAGAAACGACCATTCCCGGTCCCCGAAGGCGTGGCGGGCCGCATCGGCGAAGCGGTGGGCCTCGGGCAGGTCACCGGTCTCGACCGCGGCCAGCGCACCGAAGACGACGCCGATGCCCCTTCGGCGGCTGACCCCGGCCGCGTTCCAGGCCAGCGCCTCCTGGGCACAGACCAAAGCGGTGGGGAAGTCGCCCGCCAGCCAATGGACCACGGCTCCGAACTCCAGCACCAGGCTGTCCCGGTAGGCGGGATCCACGGCCACGCCTTCGGCCAGGAGGGGCAGGCTCTCGGCCAGGCGACCCTCGAGCGCCAGGGTGAGGGCGAGGTGGGCCAGGACACGCGACTGCTGGTGGTGCATCTCCCCGGCTCGGGCCAGGGTCAGGGCGTGACGGTAATGGGTTTCGGCCGGGGCGAAGCGACCCCGGTGGGCGGCGGCGTACCCCAGGGCGATGCGGGCCTGGACGACGACGAAGGGCAGTTCCTCCGCCTCGGCGGCGGCGAGGACCGTGGAGGCGCCTGACTCCAAGGCGTCGATGTCACCCCGCAGGCCCAGGACCCAGGCCAGCTCGTTGCGGGCCAGCAGGGCGCCGGCGACATCGCCCGCCACCTCGAAGAGCTCCATGGCCGCCCGGGCATTGCGCTCCGCCTCCTCCAGCTCTCCCGTTCCCCAGGCGCAGAAGTTGGCCAGGCGGAACTTCACGCCCGCCTGGCGGGCCGGATCGGGCACCGCGGCCATGACGGCGTCGATGGCCCGCATGGCCTCCACTCCTTCGGCGGCGTGAATCTCGGCCCGGTGGTCGACCACCCATTCGGCGCGCAGCGACATGGCATCCACGACGCCCCGCCAGCGCTCGTCGCCCGGAGGCACCAGGGCGACCAGGGACGACAGGACGCTGAGGGCTTCCCGGTGGGCACCCGCCTCCTCGGCCTGGCCGACGGCCTGGCGGAGCACCTCCACCGCCTCCGGATCCCCGGGCTCGGCCGAGCGGGCGAAGTGGGCGGCGGCCTCGGCCAGGCGACCGCCGGCCAGCAGCGCCCGGCCCACCAGGCGGTGCAGGGCCACCCGCCGGGCGCCGCTGATGCGCTGGTAGATGGTCTCGGTCATGAGGGGATGGGCGATCTCGTAGGTGGGTTGGGGGTGCTCGCTCTCGATCACGAGGCGCAGGTGCACGAGCTGGTCGAGGATCTCCGAGAGACGGTCGAGGGGGCGGCCCGAGAGCCGGACCACATCTCCCAGCTCCACCGCCCGGCCCACCACGGCCAGCACCTCCAGGGTGGCCAGCGACGGCTCGTCGAGGTGCCCGAGCCGGCTCGCCACCTGGTCGGTGAGCGCCTCGGGGAGGTGACGGAGATCGGGCGCGGCCAGGTCGGCTTCCTCTTCCAGCAGCGCCCCCAGGAGGCCCAGGGTGTACAGCGGAATGCCTCGGCTGCGGTCCGCCAGCCAGTCGACCAACGCGGGCGGCGGGGGCTCGCCCAACAGCGCCTCGGCCAGCGCCCGCACCCCGTCGGGGTCCAGGGGTTCGAGGGTGAGGCGGGTCAGGCGCCCCTCCACGTCGAGGCCGGCCAGCACGGCGGTGGCGGGGGCCGAGAGCTCGCCGGGACGGGCCGTGACCACCAGCAGGACCGGAGCGGTGGAAGCGTTCCGGGCCAGGTAGTGGAGCGCCTCCCAGGACGAGGCGTCGGCCAGGTGGGCGTCGTCCAGCACGGCCACCACCGGAGCGCGGGCGGCCAGATTGACCACCGCCACGGCCACGCCTTCGAGGAGGCGGCTGCGGGGGACCTCGGTGCCGGGCGCCCCGCCGCGGGCGGCCGCCACCGACCGGCACAGCCCGGCCAGGTCGTCGGTGAAGCCGCCGCACACCGCGCCGACCTCCTCGGCGCTGAGGGTGCGGAGATGGCTCTCCAGCGCTTCGGCCCACAGGGCGAAGGGGTCGGTGCCGCCGAGCGGGAAGGCGCGGGCTGAGAGCCCGATGGTGGTGCGTCGGTGCCGGGCCAGCAGCTCGCTCGTCAGCCGGGTCTTGCCCAGGCCGGCGTCGGCCAGTATCAGCACGCACCGCAGCTCGCCCGCCGCCGCCCGGCGCCGCTCCGCTTCCAGGATGGCGAGCTCCATGTCCCGCCCGGCGAGCCGTGTCTTCCATGGACCGGCGCTCCGGGGTGTCCCCACCGGTCCCGGGGCCCGGGGTGTCCCCATCGTTTAAGCCCCGGCCCGGCCCGCGGCTTCGATCCGGTCGAGGATCTCGGGAGGTTCGTCCTCGAAGATGCCCCAGCGCAGGTGGAAGCGGCGCAGCGGCCGGGGCGCCCACCAGTTGGCCCGCCCGGCCAGGCGCATGAAGGCGGGCACCAGGGTGGCCCGGATGAGGAAGGCGTCGACCAGCACGGCCAGGGCCAGGCCCACCCCGAAGACCTTCACCACCGTGACCTCGGCGGTGGCGAAGGCCACGAACACGAGGGCGAGGAGGAGGGCGGCGGCGGTGACGATCCGGCCGGTGCGCTCGAGGCCGATGGCCACCGCGTCCTCGTTGTCGGCGCCGAGGTCGTACTCCTCCTTGATGCGGGACAGGAGGAAGACCTCGTAGTCCATGGACAACCCGAAGGCGATGCAGAACAGCAGGACGGGCGTGAAGATGCTGATCGTCCCGGTGGGCGTGAAGTCGAGCAGGCCGGACAGGTGGCCTTCCTGGAACACCCACACCAGCGACCCGAAGGTGGCCGACAGGGACAGCACGTTGAGGATCAGGGCCTTGGCCGGTACGAGCAGGCTTCCCGTCATGAGGAACAGGAGCAGGAAGGTGGCCAGGGCGATGATGCCGATGGCCAGGGGCAGCCGGCTGGAGAGGGAGGCCTTGCCGTCCACCAGACGGGCCGCCTCGCCGGTCACCAGGACGTCGAAGGGAGCGGCGCTCGATCGCACCGCGTGCACGAGCCGTTCGCCGGCGGGGGAGAGCGGCTCGACGGTGGGCACCACCGACAGCCAGGTGCCACCGCCCTGGCTGGCGAACCGGGCCGAGAGCTGGTTGGGGGGCAACGCCCGCTGGCCGCTGACGTAGAAGCCGGTGGCGGCATCGACCCGGGCCACGCCCGGGATGGCGGAGAGGGTCTTGGCGTAGCCGTCGACCTCGGCCTGGCCGGCCACCGGATCGGCGCTCGGACGCGACCACGGCGAGGGCGCCGGCTTCCTTGGAGGAGAAGTTGCTCCGGATGGCGTCGCCGACGACCCGGGCCGGCGCCTCCTCGCCCAACACCCGATCGTCGGAGAGTCCGAGATCGAGGTGCAGGAAGGGTGCGCCCAGGATCAGGAGCAGGGCGGTGACGACGATGACCACGGGGATGGGCCGGCGCATGACGGCCCGGGCCCGGCCGTACCAGAAGCCCGTCCTCGACCGGCTTGGGCTCCCGGTGGAACAGGGTCAGGCTGTCGACGCGACTCCCGAGCGCGGAGAGGACGGCGGGCAGGACGACGACGGCGCCGATGGCGGCCATGAACACCACGCCCACGCCGGCGTAGGCGAAGGAGCGCAGGAAGGGCAGCGGGAAGACGACCAGCGCGGCCAGGGAGATGGCCACGGTGATGGCGGAGAAGGCGACCGTGCGCCCGGCGGTGTAGAGGGTGCGGGTGACCGCCTGGTCCGGCTGGTAGCCGTGGCGGAGCTCCTCCCGGTAGCGGGAGACGACGAAGAGGCTGTAGTCGATGGCCAGCCCGAGGCCCATGGCGGTGGTCAGGTTGAGGGCGAAGATGGACACGTCGGTGAACGACGTCACCACCCGCAGGACGAGGAAGGTTCCCACCACGGCCAGCGCCCCCACCGCCAGCGGCAGCCCGGCGGCCACCACCGAGCCGAACACCAGGACCAGAAGGATCACGGTGATAGGGAAGGTCAGCAGTTCCGCCTTCTTCAGGTCCTTCTCGGCCTGGGCCTCGATCTGGTTGAAGACCTCGCCGGCTCCGCCGACCTCGACGCTGATGGGCCCGGTGGCGCCGGCATAGCGGGCCGAGAGGCCTTCCGTGCCTTCCCGGACGGCGTCCTCGTCACCCGGGACCCGCCCGAGCACGAGGGCCTGAACTCCGTCCTTGGAGCGCAGAGGGGCCGCCTTCCCCAGCGCCCAGTAGGAGATGACGTTGGTGATGCCCTCCTCGCCGGCCAGTCGCTTCGTCAGGGCCAGGCCGGCGGCGGCCACGGCCGGGTCGTCAACGGTGCCGGAGCGGGCGGTGACCAGGAGCACCAGGTTGGGGGTGCCGGCGGCGAAGCGGTCCTCGAGTACCTCGGCCGCCCGGGCCGCCTCCGAGGCCGAATCGCTGAACCCACCGGAGGACAGGCGCTTCTCCACCGATCCTCCCAGCAGGCCGGCTATGGGGAGGAAGGCGAGGGCGAGGCCGAGGACCCACCACTTCCGGCGGGTGACGAGCTTCCCGAGCGCCCGCATGTCCCTTGGTTCTCCCTCTCCCCGTCTTGGAGCC
Organism: uncultured Actinomycetes bacterium; assembly: GCA_963789165.1. Classification (GTDB taxonomy): domain Bacteria; phylum Actinomycetota; class Acidimicrobiia; order IMCC26256; family BP-133; genus CAWBJP01. Next base: position 225,851 of record CAWBJP010000001.1, on the reverse strand, counting down.
TCGCCCGTCGTCACGACAGGGCTCGACCCACGGAGAGTCTGTCAGGTTGTCGCAGAGGAGAGAACCCTCCGCAGGTGAGGCTTCAGCTGGCCGTGAGCAGATCCTGAGCCTGACGCTCCACGGTGACGAAGCCCAGCCTGGTGGCGGAATCGACCACCTGCACAAGGAGCCGACGGCCGCGCTCGGCATCGCCGCCGGAGTCGCGGCGGAGCAAGATGCGGGCCCAGTGCAACCGGGTGCGGGCGAGAAACAACGGGGCTCCGATGCTCTCGGCGCTGTGGACGGCGTCGGCGAAGTGAGCCTCCGCCTCGTCAAATTGACCGACGGTGGCGGCCAGGAGACCGAGGAAGTGGGTCACCGGGCCGACGTAGAGGATGGGGACGCCGGCGACCTGGCCGGCGTAGGGCGTCAGGAGGCCGCGGAGCGCACGGGCCCGTGCTTCGTCGCCGAGATACGTGGCCACCACGGCGGCGTTGCACATGGTGGTGAGCCACAGCTGGTTCGTCGGTACCGTCGAGAAGTCGGCCCGGGCCAAGCTCGCGAAGTGGTGGTCCGCCTCCTCCAGCCGGCCCTGCTCGGCATAGAGGCGGGCGAGGAGGGAGTCGAACAGCTCCCGGGCCGGGCTGGTGGTGGCCGCTTCCACCAGCGGCCCCTCGGCCTCTTCCGGACGTCCTTGTTCCAGCCGTATCGGGCCGAGCTGCTGGGCGAAGAAGGCGGTGGCGTCGGGCTGGCCGGTGGCCTCTCCCAGATCGTGGGCCGCCACCGCATGCGCCTCCGCCCGGGCCAGCTGGCCGGCCACGAAGCAGCGTCCACTCCGCAGGTAGGCGGCACTCCAGCGCAGGAAGGGCTGACCCAGGTCGGTGGCGACGGCCTCGAAGGTGTCAAGGCACCGGTCAGCCTCGTCCGTAACGCCCGCCTCCATCAGGACCCGGTACCGGATCGCATCGGCCAGTGCCTTGGTGACCGGATCGTCCACTTCCGCCGCTACCGCCCGGAGCTCCTTGGTGCGGGCCAGCCGCTCGGCCAGGGTGTCGGGTGACCAGACGGCGTAGTAGTGAGCCTGCAGGACGGTCGCCAGCGTGTCGGCGTCGCCCAGCCGGCGGGCCACGGCGAGCGCCTCCTCGGCCAGCAGGAACCGTTCCCGGCTGCCGCTGAAGATGAGCTCCCGACCGAGCGCAGCCAGGAGGCGGGCCCGCTCCGGCGAGTCCGCGTCGTCGAGGGCGTCCAGCGCGGCCCGCAGCACGGCAACCCGCGATTCGTCGATGGTTCCGAGGGCGCTGAACAGCCCGGGACGGATATTGGTCAGGGCGGCCCGGGTCAGGGCCCCGGCATCGCCCGCCGTCTGGGCCTGTGCGGCCGCATCGAGGAGCGTCTCCCGGTAGAGCGGGTCGCCGGCTCGCCGCAGGGAGTCGCCCAGGGCGATGGTCAATTCCAGGCGCCGGGCCCCAGTCCCCGGCTGGGGGGCGACGTCGAGAAGCTCGAGGGCCTGGCGGTAGTACGCCGCCGCCTCGTCATGGGCGAGCTGAGCCAGCGCCCGGTCGCCGGCCGCCGCCGCGTAGGACACGGCCCGGTCGGTCTCCGCCGCCGGGGCCGCGGCCCGGGCCCAATGGTGGGCGAGGGCGGGCAACTCGTCGTCGAGGTTCCCGGCGTGGACGGTCTCGATCGCTTCGGCCACCCGGCGGTGCATGGCCGTCCGATGGGCGGCCGAGAGCTCCTCGTAGAGGGTGGCCCGCACCACGGCGTGGGCGAAGCGGTAGCGGGGGACCAGTCCCGGGACCTCGGTGAGGAGCCGGGCGGCCAGGGCCTCGTCGACGCCCGCCACCATCTCGTCCTCGTCGAGGCGGCCGGCGGCCAGGACCACGGGAGCCTCGAACTCGGCCCCGGCCACCGCGGCGACCGCCAGCGTCCGGTTGGCCACCGCTGACAGCCGCGACAGGCGGCGCCCGATCACGTCCCGGACACTCTCGGGGATGCCCAGGGCCTCGATGGCCTCGGTGGCCGTCCATTGACCGCCGGTGCGCACGATGGCGCCCGACTCGGCGAGATGCCGGAGCACCTCTCCCACGAAGAACGGGTTGCCTTCCGTCTCGGCCCAGATGGCCCGGGCGAGGGATTCGCCGTCCTCGTCGAGCTGGTGGTGGGCCTGCGCTTCCATGAAGGCGACGACCCCGGCGGCGTCGAGGCCACCGAGCAACAGGCGCTCCACGCCGCTCTCCCGACGCAGATCGGCGAGCAGATCGGCGACCGGGTGACCTCGGCCGATATCGGTATCGCGGTAGGTGGCTACGACCAGGAGGCGCAACGGCTCCGGCGAGCGGAGCACGTGGCGGAGAAGCAGCAGGGTGGGTTTGGCCGCCCAGTGGAGATCGTCGAGGACCAGGAGGACGGGGGCGGACGACGACGTGTCGCCGAGCCACGACGCCAAGCTGTCGAAGAGGCGGTAACGCTCGGTCTCGGGGTCGGAGCGCAAGGGCTCGGGCAGGCCGGGCACCAGCTCGGCCAGCTCGGGTACCAGCCGGGTGAGCTCGCCGGGATGACGTCCCAGGCGACGGTCGCCGGCATGGCCCATGTAATGGCGTAGGGCTTCGACGAAGGGCTGGTAGGGGACGCCGAGATCCTCGTCGCACCGTCCGGCCAGCACGGTGGCCCCCGCGGCGTGGGTGGCAGCGGCCAGTTCGCCCGCCAGGCGTGTCTTGCCGATGCCGGCCTCGCCGGCGAGCAGGGCGACCCGACGTTCGCCGGCCACCGCCTCCTTCCACAGCTGGTCCAAACGGTCGAGCTCCTCACTCCGGCCCACGAAGACTCTCCCGCCGGCACCCAGCAGGGTGGGCAGAGGCAGCGTCCCGGCCACGCCCTGGCGTTCCCAGACCACCTCCGACACCGCCACCGGGTCGGGGAGGCCCTTGAGTTCCATCACCCCGAGGTCGACGAAGGGAGCGGGGCAGCGGCTCCCGGCGACCATCCGGACCACGCTGGTGACCAGTATCTGCCCTGGGTGGGCGGCACCGACGAGACGAGCGGCCTCCACCACCGGGGTTCCGAAGACGTCGCCGTCCTGGAAAGCGACCTCACCCAGCGCCAGACCCACTCTCAGGGCCAGGGGAACGGTGGCCCCGCGCCCGTGTTGCTCCGTGGCCCGCTGCGCGTCCACCGCCGCGGCCACCGCCTCCACCGCCGATGAGAAGGTGGCCAGAATCCCGTCGCCCGTGTTCTTGACCTCGCTCCCGCCCCGCCGTTCGACCACCCGCCGGAGCTGAGCGAAGTGCTCGCTGCGCAACCGGTCGAAGGTGGCGTCACCGAGGCGGCTCATGAGTCCCGTGGAGTCGACCAGGTCGGTGAACAGCACGCAGGCCACCCCACCGGTCATGGTGGCGGCCGGATAATTTCGTGGGCGTCCACGGCGAGGTGGGTCAGCGCCTCGCCGCTTCGACCAGCGCCTCGATCTCCGGCAGCTGGGCCCGGGCGGCCCGTTCGCCCTCGGCCACGAACGGCTCGGCCTGGCTGAAGTCGAAGCTGGAGGCGGCGTAGACCTGGGGCCGGATCACCACGTCCACCAACGGGATCTGGGCTTTGATCATCTCCCGCTCCATCGACGAGATCATCCGCGACATGATCTGGAGGAGGTGGGGGGTCCGGCCGCGGGCGCCGGGTGCGCTGCCGAAGATCTCCTGGCCGGCCACGGTGGAACCGATGACCGAGCGCAGCCCGGCGTCGCGCAGCACGCTGGCCGGCATCGGGTTGACCACGGCCCCATCGATGAGGCGCCGCCCCCCGTGGGGCCAGGGGTTGAAGGCCCCGGGGATGCTCATCGAAGCCCGTAGGCCGTCCGCCACCTTGCCGTCGGCGATGACCACCTCCTCGCCGCTCTCGACGTCGGAAGCCACCGCCCAGAAGGGAATGTGGGCATCGGAGAAGGAGCGGCCACCGATCCAGAGGTCGAAGAGGTCCCGGAGCTTGATCCCCTTGAACAGCGCCGAGCGGGGCAGCAGGTTGACGTCGAAGCGGCGGAACTTGGTGTTGCGGGCCATCTCCCGCACCCAATCCAGCATCTGTTCCTCGGGGATGTCGAAGGCGAGACCGGCAGCCACCAGGGCGCCTCCGCTGGTGCCGGCCACGGCGTCGATCTCGATCCCCGCCTGCCGCAGGACCCGCAACACCCCGATGTGGGCCACGCACTTGGACCCGCCGCTGGACAGAGCCAGGCCCACGGCCCGCCCCGACACCCAACGGGCGCAACGCCGCAACGAGGCGTTGGAGCCGTCGCAGGACAGCACCCGGTGGGGGAGTCCGGAGCGCACAGCCCACCCGGGATGGGCATCGAAGCTGACCAGGTGCTCGGCCAGTTCGGCGGCGGCTCGGGCCTCGCCGGTGACCTGGGACGGCAGGACGATCAGCAGGTGGTCGAGATCCTCCACCTGCTGGGAGCGGTACCCGGCCAGGATCTCGGCGGTGATGCCCTTGGCCTCGAGGACGGTGACCTCGGGCGGGAGCCCGGCGGGATTGATGGCGCCCGGGAGGACGAGGACCCCCACCCGTCCCGCCTTCTCGGCCACCAGCGTCCGGGCCAGTTCAGTGGTGCCCCGACCCCAGATCGACGCGAACCGGGTGAGCGCCGGCGGGGCGATCCGGCGGTTGGTGGCCACCAGGCGCCGGCCCAGCTCCCGGGAGAGGTCGAGGGCGATGGCGGGGTAGCGGTCGAGGAGGTCGTCGAGGTCGGTTCGGGACAGGCCGAGCAGTTCGCTGTCGGACACGGCCAGGAGGGTGGCCGAACGGGGCTCGTCGAGGAGCAGGCCGAGCTCGCCCACGAAGCTGCCGGGGCCGAGGGAGGCGAGCGGTTCCTGTTCCGCATGCGGGGTCAGCTCATTCTCCAGGACCACGTCGACCTGGCCGGAGCGGACGAGGTACATCGAGTCCGACGGCTCCCCCTTGCGGAATACGATGTCGCCCCGGCTGAACGACTCCAACATGAGCCGCTCGGCGATGGCCTCGAGCGCTTCCGTGGGCAGGTTCCGGAAGAACGGAATGGCCCGCAGCTGCTGCTCGAGCATGTCACCTACCCCTGTTCGTCAAGGGCCCGCAGGCGGCGGGCCATCCCCGTGAGGAGCTTCCTCGTCATCCGGGGTGCCTCGTCGAGGGCCTGCTCGAAGTCCCACTGGGGCAGGACGATGATCTCCATGGGAGTGAGGGCGGTGACGGTGGCGTTCCGTAGCCCCCGATCGAGGAGGGCGAGCTCGCCGAAGAAGTCGCCCGGACCGATCACCCCCACCCGCTTGCCGTCGCGGGTCACCTCGGCCTGGCCTTCGAAGACGACGAAGAACTCGTACGCCCCCTGGTGCTCGCGGATGATCACCTGGCCCGCGTCGACCTTGATGTCGTTGGTGCGCTTGGCCAGGCTCTTGAGCTCCGTCTTGTTGCAGGCGGAGAACAGGGGCACCCGTTCCAGGTGCTCGAGATACTCGTTGCGTCGGGTCATCCTCCGACCTCCATGACTCGGCTCAGGATTCCCAGAAGATGGCCAGGGCACCGAGGTGCTCCGAGGTGCGCCCGTCGATGGGGATGGCGGTGGTGGTGATCCGCCGGGTGACCCCGTCGAGACCCCTGATCCACAGCGTGTCCAGGGCGGGACGGTGCTCCCGCGCCGCGATGGCCACGGGCAGGCGCTCCGGAGGTAGCGGGTCGCCCTGGGCGTCGGTGGGTGCCCACAGCGGCCCCAGGTCTCGAGGGGCAGCAGTCCCGTCTCCTCGTAGCGGTAGCCCAGGAGCTCCTCGGCCGGCTCGTTGTAGTACACGAGGGCCCCTTCGGCGTCGACCACGAAGATGGGCATGGCCAGGTAGCTCGCCACCTGCTTGAGGAGCACCATTTCGATGGCTGGAGCGGGCACGCTCCGAAACTACCTCCCGCCGGGCTGGCGGCCCAGGGTGAGCCGGGAACCTTCCTGGGCGGGAATCAGCTCGAAGGGCCAGTCCCGGCCCCGGGCCGCCTCCGCGAAGAGCCGGTCCAACAGGCTGTCGTTGTGGTTCGGATCGTGGTGGAAGGCGACCAGCTGGGCCACGCCCGCTAACTCGGCCAGGGTCATGGTCTGGCAGATCGAGCTGTGGCCCCAACCCACGTGAGTGGGGTACTCCGCCTCGCTGTACTGCGCATCGTGGATGAGCAGGTCGACCCCGGCCATGAGGTCGAACCCTGAGGTCCACTCCGGCTGCTTGGGGAAGGACTCGGCGCCGAGCGCCGGCTCGTGGTCGGGCAGGTAGGCCAGAGTGGCACCGTCGGCCGCGATGCGGTAGCCCAGGGTGGGCCCCGGATGGCACACCAGGTCGGCGGTGACCGATGCCCCGGGCAGATCGAAAGTGCCCCGGGGCGCGTCGTGGAGGAAGAGCTTGCAGGGCAGGTCCCGGAGACGCACCGGGAACAGTGGCGGCGACAGATAGCGGGTGAGCCGACCGTGCAGGTCCAGCGTCGTCGACGGCGGGCCCCAGATGTGGACCTCGATGTCGGGCTGGAAGAGGGCGCCGAAGAACCCCAGGCCGAGGATGTGGTCCATGTGCAGATGGCTCAGGAGCACGTCGACCCGGGTGGTGCGCCCGCTGAAGTCCGGCAGCCGGTGAATGCCGGTCCCGGCGTCGAGGACCACGACTGAACCGTCGGCCATCTCCAGCTGCACGCATGACGTGTTGCCCCCGTAGCGGGCGGTGCCGGGGCGGGGGCTGGGTAGGGATCCCCGGGTCCCCCACAGGGTGAGCTTCACTGACGGTCCGTCTCCCAGAAGATGGCCATGGCGCCGAGCAGGGTGCCCCCCTGGCCATCCAGGGGAATCGAGGTGCTGTTGATGTGGTGGGCTTTGCCTTCGGCGTCGTGGATGACCAGGCGTCCCTGCTTGGGGCGGCGCTCACGAAGAGCCACCATGATCGGCAGTTGCTCGACCGGCAGCGGTTCTCCGTTCTCGTCGAGGGGCGCGTTCAATTGGCCCAGGTCGGCCATCGGAAGTTCGCCCGTGTCCTCGTGGCGCCGGCCGTAGAGCCGCTCGGCCGGCTCGTTGAAGTACACGACGGTGCCCTTGGCATCGACCATCGTCACCGGGAATCCCAACTGGCTGACGAGATCCTTGAGGAGAATGAGCTCGATCGGCTTCTGGGCCAAGTTGCTGCCTCCCTCTGGGCCGGTCCATCGTCGTCGGCCCAGCGGCGCTGGTCAAACCTGCGGTTCAGGCGGAAACGGAGACAGCTTCGGAGGTGCATCGCGGCACTGGCACCCTCACCGCCGGCGGGGCCGCGGCCAGGCCGGCCAACTCGATCTCCATGCGGAAGAAGTCGGCCAGGGCGTGGCTGCAGCGGGCGAACAGGCGCCGGTGCGACGTACTGCGCAGGCAGATCGGACCGACGGGCCGGACCACGAGTTCCGAGCTTGCGTCCGTCACGGGTGCCGTCTCGATTTCCACGGGCACGGACACCCAGCCGTGGCGCGACCGGATGGTGCCGGCCAGCAGGCTCCGGTCCTGGGCCGAGGCGCCGTGCAGGACCACCGGCTGCAGGCGGGCGCGGGCGCCGCCGGGCAGGTTGAGCCGGAGCTCGCCCTCCGGCCCCGAAGTTGCTTCGGCGAAGCTGACGACGCAGGCGACCGCGGCCCGCTTCGCCTCGGCGGGCCTGAGAGACATCGTCCGGCTGGCGGCCAGGACAGTCTGGATCCCCTCCTCGACCTGGTGCATTCGCCGTCCCCTTTCCGTGCAGCTTCCCTTACACACCCCGTTGTCTGGGACGGTACGGGAGCCGGTGCCGGCGATCTTCGGCGGCGGTCACACCCGGAGTGTCAAACCGGCGACACTCCGGCCGCGGCAATAGATTGGGGAGATGCCGACGAGCCACCGCAAGGATGTCCGTGAGGGGTTGGCCAAGGTGCCGCTGTTCGCCGCCTGTACCAACCGGGAGCGTCAGATCATCGCCCGCCACGCCCTGTTGGTCGATGTGCCGGCGGGCATGGACGTCGTGGAGGAGGGCACGCCGGGAGACGCCTTCTTCTTCGTGCTCGACGGTCAGGCGACGGTGCGGCGCAAGAAGCGCAAGGTGGCGACCCTGGGCCCGGGCGCCTACTTCGGCGAACTGGCCCTGCTCGACCCGGCGCCCCGGGACGCCACGGTCACCGCCGACACGCCCATGACCCTCGGCGTGCTGGGCGCCCGTGCCTTCCGTTCCCTGGTCCTCGAACTCCCCGCCCTCAACGAGAAGCTGCTACGGGGACTGGTGCAGCGCCTGCGGGAGGCGGACCTGCGCGAGTACTGATCGCGGACCTCCGCCGTCTTGCATGGGACCTTCGCCCCTACCGGATCGCGCCTCGACCCGGCCTACATTGGCTCCGCTTGCCCGTGGAGTTTCGCTGGTAGTGTCGCAGAACCAGTAAGGGAGAGCCTCTCGATGCCTTCGGTTTCGAGGACGCCGTGACCGAACCCGACTGCCCAGGTCGAGTGTTCTTCGTGCGGCGAGACTGGGACCGGCAGGGGCTCGCTTCTGCCCCGGCTGCGGGCGCCCGCTCTCGGCCCTCTGCCCCGGTTGTCATGCTCCCGTTCCCGCCTCAGCTCGCTTCTGCCCGTCCTGTGGCCAGGCGCTGGTCGCCGCCCCGGCTTCTGTCCCAGAGCGGTGCCTCCGAAACCCCGGCGGCGGTGGCCGGGCCGGAACCGGGGCCGTCCAGAGCCGGCTCCATCACGCGGCGCATCCCAGCCCCGCCATCGCCGTCCTCCTTCGGTGCCGGGCGGTACCAGATCCGCCGATTTCTCGGTGAAGGGGGGCGCAAGCGCGTCTACCTGGCATACGACAAGGCCCTCGACCGGGAGGTGGCCCTGGCCACCGTCAAGACCGAGGATCTCGACTCCGCCGGCCTCGAGCGCGTCAGCCGGGAAGCCCAGGCCATGGGCCGCCTCGGCGACCACCCCCACATCGTCACCGTCTTCGACATCGGCGACGATGACGGCCGGCCCTACATCGTGAGCCAGTACATGCCCGGCGGATCGGTCGACGACCTCCTCGCAAGGCGCCGAGGACCATCGGCTCCCGGTGGCCGAGGCCGTGCGCATCGCCGACGAGATCGCCCAGGCGCTCGAACACGCCCACGCCCGAGGCATCGTCCACCGCGACATCAAGCCTGCCAACGTCTGGCTCACCGAGGGGGCTCCACCCGTCTCGGGGACTTCGGCCTGGCCGCAGCCGCCGTCTCCGCCAGCCGCTCCCGCCTCACCAAGGAGGGGATGATGGTCGGCACGGTGGCGTACATGGCCCCCGAGCAGGCCCTGGGCCAGGAGGTCGAGCGCCCGCGCCGATCTGTACTCGCTCGGTGCCCTCCTGTACGAGCTCCTCACCGGCCGCCCGCCCTTCGTCGGCCCCGACGCCGTGACCGTCATCTCCCAGCAGATCAACACGCCGCCCATGGCGCCGTGGTGGCACAACCCGGCCGTTCCCAGGGAACTCGGGGTCCTCGTGCTCGAGTTGCTGGCCAAGACGCCCGAGGAGCGCCCGGAGAATGCCACTGTCGTCCGCCAGCGGCTGGCCGAGGCGCCGTTACCGACGTCGAGCCCGGTGCCCAACGCTCGCGGCGCTCTCGGAGGCATCCGCGCCGAAGCGCCCGCCACACCGCCCAGCTCAACCGGCTCAGCCGCTTCGTGGGGCGTTCCGAGGAGCTGCGAGCCCTCAAGCGGGCCGTGGAGGGTGCTCTCCAGGGCCGGGGAAGCCTGGTCATGGTGGGCGGCGAGCCGGGGATCGGCAAGACCCGCCTAGCCGAGGAGGCCGGCGTCTACGCCCGCCTGGGCGGGCCCAGGTGCTCACCGGCCGCTGCTACGAGGCCGAGTCGACCGTCCCCTACATGCCTTTCGTGGAAGCCATCCGGGCCTACGTCGCCACCCGGCCGCCCGAGGCGCTCCGGGCGGAGCTGGGCGAGGCGGCCTCGGATGTGGCCAAGCTCGTCTCGGAAATCCGGACCCGTATCCCCGATCTGCCCTCGGCGGCCCGCTCCGACGGGGAGGAGGAGCGCCACCGGCTGTTCGAGGCGCGTCTCCTCCTTCCTCGTCAACGCCTCGCACGCGGACCCCCTCGTCCTGCGTCCTCGATGACCTCCACTGGGCCGACGCACCGTCGCTCCGGCTGCTCCAGCACCTGTCCCGACGCCTGGCCGACAGCCGCCTCCTCCTGGTCGGGACCTACCGCGACGTCGAACTCGGCCGCCGCCACCCCCTGGCCGAGGCCTTTGCCGAGCTGCGGCGGGACCACGCCTACCAGCGGATCATGTTCCGCGGGCTCTCCATCGAGGAGGTGCGGGAATACCTCGAAGGGATGACAGAGCGGGAGTTCGAGGCGGCCGAACAGCCCCTGGTCCTGGCCTTCTATCGCGAGACGGAGGGAAACCCGTACTTCCTCGAGGAGGTGCTACGCCACCTCCTGGACACCGGCGGAGCCTTCTGGGAGAGCGGCCGCTGGACGATGGACCTGGCCTCGGTGGAGTCTCTCGCCATCCCCGAGGGGATCCGGGAGCTGATCGGCCAGCGCCTTTCCCGTCTCTCCGATCGCTGCAACGACATGCTCGTCCGGGCCGCCGTCCTCGGGCCCCAGTTCGATTTCGCCGTCCTCGAGCGGCTGACCGGTCTGGACGAGCGACGCCCTCCTCGAAGCCGTGGAGGAGGCCCTGCAGGCCCAGCTCCTCGAGGAGACCTCCTCCGAAGCGCGGCCGGACCGTCTACCGCTTCGGGCACGCCGTGGTCCGCCAGACCCTCTACGACGGTCTCAGCCTGCCCCGCCGCCAGCGCCTCCACCGTCCGGGCCGCCGAGGCCCTCGAGTCGGTCCATGCCCAAAACCTCACGTCCGCACCTCCCCGCTCTCGCCCGGCATTACCAGGAGGCCGGGCAGGCCGCCGCCGATCCGGCCAAAGCCATCGAGTACTCCGTGCGGTCGGGGGAGGCGGCCCAGGCCGTTTTCGCCTACGAGGACGCCATCCGTCACTGGGAGGCGGCCCTTGAAATGCTCGACGAAAGCGGCGGCGAGGCGGTGACCCGAGGCCGTCCTGCTCGGGCGGCTGGGTGATCTCAAGTTCATCAGCGGGCTCGACTACGAGGGGGGCATCCACTGCCTGGAGCAGGCTCTGGCGTCTCTACGAGGAGATCGGCCAGCCAGAGCGGGTGGCCCAGATGCACTCCCGGCTCGGGCGGGATCTCTCCAGCTTCCCGGACACGATGGACATCCCTCGGGCGCTCTCGCCACTACCGGGCCGCGGAGGCCATCCTGATCCAGCGCCCCCGAGAGCAGCGCCCTGGGCTACGTCTTCTTCGGGCTGGCCGACACGGCCCTGTGGGCGGTGCGGACCGAAGCGGGTCTGGCTGCCGGCGAAGCGGGCCATGGAGATAGCCGAGCGGGTTCGGAACGTCCGTCTCCGGCGTCACGCCGCCAACCAGCACGGCCTTCCACCTGGCTGTCCGCCGGGCGGCTGGGCGAAGCCTTCGCCGAGTTGGAGGCGACCTGGCAGGAAGCCGACGCCACCAACGACGTCATCTCCGCCTTTCGGTTCCACCTGGATGTCTGCCATCTTCTGTTTCGAGCTGGCCGATCCCGTGGCCGCCCAGACCTGGTGTCGGCGCGAGTTGGAGAAACCCCGGCTGGCGCAGGCTCCCAATCTCCGACGGGTTCTCCTCGACGAGCTGGCCCGGGCCGCACGCCCTGGCCGGCGATCTGGCCGAAGCCCGCCAGTGGTCGCCGAGGCTCGGCGATCACCAGGTACGCCGCGCCCGTACCTGGCCATGTCCGAGGGGCGTTGGGAGGAGGCCACCGACAGCTGGCAGCAACAACGTGAGGACAACCACCGGCGAGGCAACCGCCGCGACGAGTGGATGGCCACCTGGTGGCTGGCCTGGGCGCAGCGCTTCGCCGGGGATACAACCGCAGCCGAAGCGCTCCTGGAGGAGGTGCTTGACCATCGGGCTCGACGGTGGCCAGCTACCGGCCGAAATCTGGGCCCGCCGGGAGCTCGCCTTGCTCCTGGCCGATACCGGCCGCCTGGAGGACGCCGAGGCCCACTTCGACCGGTGCCGCCAGATCCTTGCCGGCGGAGAGGACTGGCGGGGCCTGGCCGCCCGCGTCGCTTCCGCCGAAGCCGTGGTCTTCGTCGCCAGACACCGCGTCGAGGAGGCGGAGGCTCGCTTCACCGCCGCGCTCGAGAGCTTCCGCCGCTACACGCTCCCCTGGGGCGAGGCCGAGACGCTGCGCCGTTCCGGCATCGCCCGCTTGCACGCCGGCGATCGCAGAGGCGCCGTCGAGAAGCTGGCCGCCGCCGCCGAGGTCTACCGCCGCTGTGGGGCCGGCGCCCACTGGATCGAACCCGTTCTCGCCGCCAAGCTCGCCGCCCAGGGGTCGATCCAACCGAGAGGCTGGCCTCCGATCGACCTGGTGGCGGCCTCCGTCGATCTCGAGCGCCCCGACCTCGTCCCCCATGCCGCCCCCGACGGCACCGTCACCCTGCTCTTCTCCGACATCGAGGGGTCGACGGCCGCCAACGAGCGCCTCGGCGACCGCCGTTGGCTGGAGGTGCTGCAGACCCACAACCGCATCATCAGGGAGCAGGTCGTCGCCCACGGCGGCTTCGAGGTGAAGTCGCAGGGCGACGGGTTCATGGTCGCGTTCGCCAGTGCCCGGCGGGCGCTGCAGTGTGCCGTCGGTATCCAGCGGAGCCTCCGGGACCACGCCGAGAACCACCCCGAAGAAGCCACCAAGGTCCGCATCGGCCTGCACACCGGGGAGGCGATCCGGCAGGGCGACGACTTCTTCGGCACCCACGTGGCCTTCGCCGCCCGTATCGCCGGAGCCGCCCAGGGCGGTGAGATCCTCGTCTCCTCCCTGCTCAAGGAGCTGACTGACGCCGCCGGAGACATCACTTTCGACGACGGCCGGGAGGTGCCGCTCAAGGGCCTGTCCGGCAAGCGCCGCGATCCATGCCGGTGCTTTGGCATGCCCAGCCGGGAGCGGGAGGCTGGGAGCCCCGACCTTGGCCGCTAGCCGGAGAGGAGCCCTCACCACTGTTCTGATCGCCCCGGCATTCGAAGACGCCGAGCCAGGCGGCGACGACTCCCGAGGCAATCGGTCGCATCCTCGTCGAAGCGGCGGCCGGTCGGGGCGAAGTGCAGACTGCTTGAGGCGCGGGTCCCTGATCATGTTCCGCTCCCCAGCCGATGCCATGCGGGCCGCCATCCATCTCCAGAAAGAGGCCCGGCGGGGCGAAGGTGGGCCTCACCCTCCGGGTCGGGTTCGCATTCAGGTTCTCCTCCGACGGGTGCCTCCGATGCCTCGGGCACGACGCTCGCCCTGGCCCGGTCTCTGTGCGACAAGGCTCTGGAGGGCCAGATCCTGTGCTCGGAGAAGGTGACCCGACTCCTCGCCGGGCGTCCGGGGTTCCGCTTCGCGGCACTGGGTCAGCTCGAGCTCTCCGGCGCTTCCGCTCCCATGGCCGTCTTCGAGGTGCGCTACGAGGTCGAGGTCGAGGTCGACGGAGCTTTCGCCGAGGCGGTGCCCCTCATCGGACGCGAAGCCGAGACAGCCCGGCTGAGAGAGCGCCTGCAGGGCGCCGCCGCCGGTCGTGGGGGCTCGTGATGCTGGCCGGCGAGCAAGGGATCGGCAAGAGCCGGATGATCGAGGAGGTGGGAGCGGACGCCGAGCGGGACGGCTTCACCGTCCTGTGGGGTACGCTGCCACGAGGGCGAGTGGCCGCCCCCCTACGGCCCTTTCGCCGAGGCCCTCGAGGCCCACATCGAACTGTCCGATCCCGACGAGCTGCGAGCCGACCTGGGAGCGGCCGCGGCCGCGCTGGCCCAACTCGTCCCCGGCCATGCGGGACGTCCTCCCCGAGCTCGAGGCGTCTCGTCGCCGTGCCCCCCGAAGAGGAGCGCTACCGACTCCTCGACGGGATGTCGCAGTTCCTCATCGCCCGCTCGCGCCGGGCCCCGCTCCTCGTCCTCCTCGACGACCTGCACTGGGCCGACCGGAGCACGGTGGCCATGCTCCGCCATCTGGCCCGCTTCGCAGGCGGCCGAGCGGATCGCCGTGGTCGGGACCTACCGCGACGTCGACCTCGATCAGGCCCACCCGCTCACCGACGCGCTCAACGCCTGGCCCCGCGAGGTCGGCTATGACCACCTGCGCCTCGAGGATCTCGATGTCGAAGCGCTGACCCGTTTCCTCACCGCCCTGGCCGGACACGAGATGGAGGCGCAGGGTGGCCGCGGTCTGGGCCCGGGAGAGTGGCGGCAACCCGTTCTTCACTCAGGAGCTGCTGCGGAACCTCTACGAGGAGGGGAGCCTCTACCGGGGGCCGGACGGGAGATGGATGACGACGGCGCCGCTGCGCGACCTCGCCCTTCCTGCCGCCGCCCGGGATGTAGTCCTCCGCCGCCTCTCCCGGCTCTCCGAGGCAGCCACCAAGCTCCTCACCGTCGCCACCGCCTTCCAGGGGCCGTTCCGCTTCGATGCCGTCGCCGACCTTGCCGGCCTGTCGGAGGACGAGGGCCTCGACGCCCTCGACGAGATCCTTGGCGCCCAGATCCTCCAGCCGGCCGGGAACACCGAGACCTACGCCTTCTCCCACGCCGTGATCCGCCACGCCCTCTACGACGGGCTCACCCCGTCCCGCCGGTCGCGGCTCCACCGGCGCGTGGCCGAGGCGCTGGAGCGTGTCCGAGGGCACGGCGGCCCAGGCCTCACCGGCCGAGATCGCCGTCCAGTACCACCGCAGCGCCGGCCCTTCCCGGGCGCCGAGCGGGGCATGGAGCACGGCCCTGGAGGCGGCCGAACGGGCCCAGGCCACCGGCGCCCACGACGAGGCCGCCACCTTCCTGCGTATGGCCCTCGACTTCCTGCCCGCCGACGACCCCCGGCGGCCCCACCTCCTCGGCCGGCTGGGCATCGTGCTGGCCTGGGCGCTCGACTTCGACGAGGCGGTCGAGGTGGCGGCCCAGGCCGGCACCGCCATCGCCGAGGCCGAGACCAAGGAGGCGGCCGCCGAGTATCTCTCCGACGCCGCCTACGTCTGTTCCCAGGCCGGCGGCATCGCGCCGTCGTGGACGCTCGCCCGTCAGGGCCTCACCTATGCCAGCGGCCGGGATGTCGCCTGGGCCCGGCTCGTCTGCTTCGACTACCAGCGGCGGGAGGCCGAGGACCCCGACCCTCCCGGGGCTGCCCATCGACAGCTACCGAACGCCGGGAGTCGGCCGCCCTCCTGCGGGCTGCTCACCTCGACCCCCTCGGGCCCGCCCCGATGGAGGCCGTCTTCGATACCCGGCAGGAGGCGAGCTTCGACCCCGAATCTCATGGTGCGCGGCCTTCTGGGGAGGGGAGTACGCGCCGCGTGCGCCGCTGCTCGAGGCGGAGGCTCGAGAGGCGGAGTCGCTCGGTCGGCGTCGCCCGGGCGGCCCGGGCCTGGGCCACCGTGTCCTATTGCCAGGGAGCACTCGGTCGTCTCGGCGAGGCGCGGCAGTCGCTCGAGATCGGCCGACGCGCTGGCGGCCCGCCTGGGGATGCCCGTGCCCACGACGATTTACCCCCGGCAGGTGTTGTCCGCCGTGATGGACGAGGGCTGGGAGCAGCTCTCGGCCACGTTCTCCTATCTGACGTCCTCTGAAGATCCGGCCCTGGCCTGGGTCCGTCGGCCTGGGCTACGCCGGCGAGATCCAGGCGGCTGCCCGCCTGGGCCAGCGAGAAGGAGGCTTTCGAGGCACTCGGTCGGCTGGTCCCATGGCTGGAGCGTGCGGCTCCGTGGGTGCCGGGGTTCGCCGCCATGGCGGGAGCACGCCACCGACGCCCTCTGGCTCCTCGAGCGCCACGATCACGCCGACGTCATCGAGCGGGCCCTGCGGGAGAAAATCCTCCCCGCCGAGTTCCGATCTCCCGTCGCCGAGGCCCGGTCGACGCTGGGCCGCCTCTGCGCCCTGACCGGGCGATTCGACGAGGCAGTGCGCTGGTTCGCCGAGGCCCGCCGAGTCCTCACCGAAGAGGGCGTCCGGCCGTTGTTGGCTATCTGCGATTTCGACGAGGCCCTCATGTACGTCCGCCGGGGTGACGCGCACGACGGCGAGCGGGCAAAGCCCTTGCATGGAGTCCGCCCGGAAGCAGTTCGAGGCCCTCGGGATGACCGGTTGGATCCGCCGGGCTGACGAATTGATCGCCACGACCGGCTAGCGCCCGGGCCAGATCCCGGCCTGGGTCTGGAGGCGGCGCATGCCGGCCAGCCAGCGGTCGTAGTCGTTCGCCTTGCGGGCGAAGTAGTCGGCCACCTTGGGACTGGGGAGGATGAGGAAGCGTTCGGCGGCCAGGCCGTCGACCACCGCGGCGGCCACGTCGTCGGGCTCGACGGTGTCGACCGTCCCCTTGAAGGCCTCGGGGGCGTCGGCGAGCATGGTCGTGTTGACCCCCTCAGGGCACAGGCACGAGACCTTGATGCCCGACGTCGCCGTAGGTGATGGCCACCCACTCGGCCAGGGCCAGGGCGGCGTGCTTGGTGACGGCGTAGGGGGCGTTGCCCAGCACCGTCAACAGCCCGGCGGCCGAGACCGTGGAGAGCAGATAGCCTTCGCCGCGTTCCAGCATCGACGGCAGCACGGCCCGGACGCCGTAGACGTGGGCCATGACGTTGACCCTCCAGATGCGGTCCCAGGCCTCGTCGCTGGCCTCCACGCCGAGGATGGCTTCGGGGTCGTCGGGGCGGGCGCCCCAGAGGATCCCGGCGTTGGAGCAGAACAGGTCGATCCGGCCGTGGGTGGACAGCGCCTCGTCCACCAGGTGGATGACGTCCGCCTCCACCGACACGTCGGTGGCCACCGCCTTCCCGTCCACCTCGGCGGCCACCGCCGCCGCCCCCGCCCCGTCGACGTCGGCCACCACCACCGAGGCCCCTTCGGCGGCGAAGCGCCGGCACAGCGCCCGTCCGATGCCGGACGCACCACCCGTGACCACGACCGCACTCCCGGCCAATTTCATGGGCCACCACGCTAGTGGGGCCGGGAGGTTAGTGACCCGGGGGCTCCTCGATCCGTCCTGCCACCTGGGGCCGGGTGGTGGGCCGGATCAACTGGCGCTCCACCCGGAAGCCACCGTCGACGCCCCGGAGCGCCACCCGGTCGATGGAGACCAGGTCGCCGGCCACGAAGCGCAACACCTCGGCCTCGTACGACTTCTTGGTGTCGACCAGGAACGACCCCAACCCGGTCGATCCGGTGGAGCCCACCGTGAGGACCAGGGTGCCGTCATGGCGGGCCGTGGACCGCTGATGGGTGTGGCCGGCCACGACCAGCGGGACGCGACCCCAGGCCCCTTCGCCCATCACCGGGTCGTGAACGGCCAGGACATCGGGCTCGTGGAGGTCCACGGCGGCCATCACACCCGGGGCGGCCTTGCGCTTGGTGGCCCGGGCCTCGGCGGAGTCGACCTGGTTGGTGGCGGTGAACGTCGGGTCGGCGATGCCCAGGATCCGCACGCCCTTGACGTCGACGACCCGGTCGTCGACGAGTTCCACGTTCTTCACCGCGTCGAGGGTGTCCCGGTTGCGGGTGGAGTCGTGATTGCCGGGCACGAAGAGATAAGGCACGGGAATCTTTTCGATGAGCTCGCCGAGCCGGCCCTCGATGGGCAGCCCGAAGGACGTGAGGTCGCCCGTGTCGAGCACAGCGTCGACGTCGAAGCGCTCGGCCAGCTGGCGGGTGACCTCGAGTCCGAGAGGATTGGAATGGACGTCGCTCACATGGAGGATGCGCACCTCGTCGACGGCGTCGGCCAGGGCGGTGACGTCGCCGTCTCCGGTCTGCGTGCCGGTGGTGCTGGCCACGGCGTAAAGCTCGGCCACCTGGTCGCCCAGGGCCTCGACCCGCCGGCGGACGTCGTCGTAGCCGTCGACGTGGCGGCGGAGGGTGGCGAAGAGCGCCGGGGCCTGTTCCAGGGTTCCCTCGAAGCGGGCCTCCCCGAAGGCGTCCGCGTCGTAGCTGCGCCAGGCCATCCCGAGCAGGACGGCGACGGCCACCACTCCGCCCACCATGCCGGCCACGGCGTGGGTCCAGCGGCGCCGGGGGACCAGGGCCCCGGCCAGGGCGCCGGCGAAGGCCGCGGCCAGGAGGGCTCGAAGGGCGAACGACCGCAAGAGCGGTTCGAGGTCGGCGGCCACCTCGTGCCGGAGACGGTCACCGGGATCGTCGCCGGCCAGGAGAACCTGGAGCCGGTCGACGTCGACCTCGTCGACCGCCGCCTGCAGGGTGATGGGGGACCAGTGGGTGGAGGCGGAGACCTGCCCCAACGGGGGCAGCCGGAGCTCGGTGCGCGGTTCCCCGAAACGGGCGCGCACCGCGACCTGGCCGGGTCCCACCTTTCCACTGGTCTCGGAGTCGATCTGGAGGGCGACAACCGCAGCCGTAGCGCCCAACAGACCGACCAGTAGGAAGAAGAGCCCGCGCCGCACGTGTCCATGGTGCCAGCGCGTCTGCGCCTCCAGCACCGAGCGTCTCCCTTGTGTTCCCAATTGCGGCAATGGTCGGAATTGTCCGAAATGTGGTTTCGACGTGAATGGCCCGATTCCCTGCGGAGAATTCCGATGGCTCCCATCCCTGTGAGCGATGGGTTTCAGTCGCTCAGGGCGGTGAACTCGACCTACAGAGGGCAGTTCGTCCGAGAAATCCGGGTATTTGACGCAAACCTGTCAGGAAAAGGATCTCTCCCTGACCGGGCGAGGGCATTTTTTCCTGTTTGCTCAAGCGCATCCGGGGCACACGAGCACCCAAGACCGCTGGGGCACACGAGCAATCGCGTTCAGCAATCGCGTTCACAAGGGGGTGAAGCGCGGATGACGCCGGTGGCGATGCTGGACCTGGAACTGGAACGAGCCAGCGAGGCCGATCTCGCCCGGGCCATGGCCGGTGGCAGCCAGGAGGCGCTGGCCGAGGCGCACCGCCGGCACTCCGGCGCCGTGCGGGCCATCGCCCGGCGAGCCGGTGTGGCCGCCGACCTGGCCGAAGAGGCAGTCCAGGACGTGTTCCTGGCGCTGTGGGTCTCTCCCGGCCGCTTCGACCCGGCCCGGGGGAACCTGCGGAGCTACCTGCAGGTCCAGGCTTATCGCCGGGCCATCGACATCGGCCGGTCCGAGGCCGCCCGCCGGCGCCGGGAACGCCAGGACGCCCACCGGGAACGGAGTGTCTCCGACGACGTCGAGCGTCAGGTGCTTGATGCAGCGTCCGCCGGCCAGGTGCACGCCGCCCTGGCCGACCTCCACCCCCGCCAGCGCCAAGCCTTGGAACTGGCGTACTTCAAGGGTCACAGCTACCGCCAGGTGGCCACGCTGCTCGGCCAGCCCGAAGGCACCGTGAAGAACCGGATCCGGGCGGGCCTGCGCCGCCTGCGGACCCTGCTCCCTCAGGCCGACAGCCCCTTCTCCGAACTCCCGCTGGCCTGAGAAGTTCGAGAAGCGCGATCGGGGCGGCTCCCAAAGGAGCCGCCCCGATCAGTTGAAGGAGGAGCTTGGGCAGTTAGTTGACGATGCGGCGCAGCAGTCGCCGGCCGGACCCGACGGCGGCTCCGGTGACGGCAATGGCCGCTACTGGGAGTCCGTCCGGGATGGGACGGGACGACCCTGCCGGAACCGCGTGCAGCTGCTGGTAGGGCTTCATCGTCGTGGTCGTGGTCGGAGCGGCCTGGGCCGGGGCCGCAGGCGCCGGAGCGCTCTTGGTCACTTCGGCCATCTGCTGCTGGGCCTGGGCTGTACCCGACGTGTCCTCGTCGGGCGTGGCCGACCCGCCGACCGGCGCTGGGGCGTCGTCGGCGAAGGGCTGGATGGCGTCAGCCTTGTCGGTCTCGCCAACCTTCACCATGCGGGCCACGGACGGGACCGGGCCCTTTTCTGTCTTCTTGTTCACGATCAGGTAGTAGGTGCCGGGAGGAGCGGTCACGCCGGTGGGCGGGGCCACGGCCTCGAGGCTGTCCATGCCGGACTTGGTGAACTCGAGGTTCACGATCCGCTGGTCGGAGTCGTTCACGTGCTGCGGGGACGGCGTCCTGATCAGCTGGACCGACTCGATCTCGCCGGCCTCCTTGGTGCTGACCGGGAACCGCTCGCCGTAGGCGACGCCGGCCTGGACTTTCGAGATGTTGGGCCGCTCACCCCGGAAGAGGTAGGGCGGGCTCCAGACCTCGAAGCTCGGGTCCTTGTCGTTGTTGGCGAACGCGCCGCCCTGGTCCTTGTTGGCTCCGCCGTAGTGACTGGCGATGGGCGAGTGGCCCCCGAGGAGCACCCGCATGTCGGGCAGCAGCAGGGCGGAGTTGTGGTAGGTGCGGTCACGGCCCTGGGCGGCCACGTCCGTCCACTTCCCCGTCTTGGGGTCGTAGAGCTCGGGCGTCCTCACGGCGACCTCGGTGCCGGGGTCGATGACCTCGTCCTTGTCGCCGCCGCCGACGGCCAGCACGGTGCCGTCAGGGAGGGAGATACCCGAAGCGAACCAGCGGGCGTGGTTGAGGTTGCCGGTCATCTCGTTGGTCACCGCGCCGTTGGCCTCAAGGTGAGTCAGCGTGGTGAACGGGTTGGCCGGAACCCAGTTGCCCGGCGGCGGGCCCGAGGGTCCCACCGAAGGCCACCAGGGTCATCTTGTCGTAGGGGGGCTCCAGCGGAAGCGGAGTCACGAAGGCACCGCTGCGGGGACCGAGGGGCCCCATGCCGGTGACCTCCCACTTCTTGGACCCGGGGTCGTAGTACTGCTGGAAGGCCATGGCCGCCTCGTCGACGGCCTGGCCGAAGGGACCCCACATCTGCCCGACACCGGAGTAGAAGACCTTGCCGTTGGGGGCGAGGAACATCCGGGGCTGGAGGGGCAGGCTGTTCTCGGAGCTGGGGTCGGCGTAGTTCTCGGTCCAGGCGTTGGTAGCCGGGTCGTAGGTCTCCGTCCGGCGCACCTGGGACCCCTGGGTGTCGGTGATCAGCTGCGTGACGCCGCTGGCCACGAACACCTTGCCGTCGGCCATTTCCACGACGCCGGGGTACCACCGGCCGTACTTCATGTGGCCGGCGGGGCTGAAGGTGTTGGTCTTGGGGTCGAACAGGTTGGCGTTGCGCAGACCCTCGAGCTCGATGGCGCCCACGTCCGCGGGGTCACCCTTGTCCCGATCCATGAGGGCCGGCTCGTTGTACCAGTCGGTTCCGCCCACCACCAGGACCCGGCCGTCGGCCAGGGAGGTGAGGTCCGCGCAGAACATGTCGCCGTCGTTCTTCTGCGAGTCGTCCGGCGACGACGTCGGGTCGTGCTCGGGAACCCCGGCCTGACCGGCGATGCTCCCGACGAGACCGTCACCGGGGCGGCCGGGGACACCGGCGGCTCCGAGCGGGTCGTCGTAGGACTGCTGGCCTTCCTTGATGTTGGGGTTGCTCTGGCCGCCCCGGTCCTGCGTGGGGACGATGAACTCTGGCGTCCCGGAACGCAGGTCGAGCACCCGGGCCTGGCTGTCACGGGAAGAGGGCGACAGCGACATGGCGCTGGGACCCTCGGAGTTCTCCTGGCTCTCGATGCCGTTGTAGTACATGACCCGGCCGTCGGGGAGGACGGCTGAGGCCTGTGCGACCGGCTTGCAGACGGTGAACCCTTCGGTGTCGTCCTGGGCCGGTACGCAACGCGGGGTATCGGCTCCACCTTCCTCGAAGGGCGCGGTCCACTGGCCCACCACGTCGGGCACGCCGGCCACCTGGGCCGAACTGCCAGTCGTGGTGACACCGAAGAGAACCAGCGCGGCGAAGACAGGCGTAGCCCATCTCATCATGCGACGCATGTGGTCATCGCCTCCCTGTGTGCGTGTGTGGTGTGGTGATGTGTCGTGTACGTGCTACGGAGGGAACGGCAGATATGCCCCTATTTCGATGCAGCGCCCGAAGGTGGATCGCGAAAGCTCCGAATGCGGCTACCTTCCCCTCGTGGCCGAGAACAACCTGACCCGGGAAGAGGCCCGCGATCGGGCCCGCCTCGCCTCCGACGTCTCCTACGACATCGCCGTCGACCTGCGGGGGGACGAGACCTTCCGCAGCCGGACCTGTATCCGGTTCCGCGGCAGCCGGCCCGGGACGGCGACGTTCGTCGATCTGGTCGCCCCCGGAGGCGTCGTGTCCGCGGTGCTGAACGGCGAGCCCCTCCCCGCTGAAGCCTTCTCCGAGGGCCGGCTGGGTTTCCGGCTGGCCGAGGAGAACGAGTTGGTGGTGGAGGCCGACCTGCCCTACGAGCACACCGGGGTCGGGCTGCACAAGTTCGTGGATCCCGTCGACGGCGCGATCTACCTGCACACGCAGTTCGAGCCCTTCGATGCCCACCGGGTGTTCGCCTGCTTCGACCAGCCCGACCTGAAGGCCACCTACACCTTCGAGGTGGACGCACCCGCCGGCTGGGAGGTCGTGTCGGGTGCCCGGGTCGTCTCGCGCCCCGAACCGGGTCAGGAGGGCCGCTGGCGGTTCGCCCCTACGGCCCGGATGTCGACCTACCTGGCCGCGCTGGTGGCCGGTCCCTACCACTCCGTCCACCGGCGCCACCGCGACATCGACATGGGTCTCTACTGCCGCCAGTCGCTGGCCGACCACCTCGACGCCGATGAGATCTTCGAGATCACGGCCGCCGGCTTCGACTTCTTCGAGTCGGCCTTCGGGCAGCCGTACCCGTTCGGCAAGTACGACCAGTGTTTCGTGCCCGAGTTCAACTTCGGGGCCATGGAGAACGCCGGCTGCGTGACGTTCTCCGAGCGCCACGTGTTCCGTTCCAAGGTGACCGAGGCCGAACGGGAGGGACGGGCCGACACCATCCTCCACGAGATGGCCCACATGTGGTTCGGCGACCTGGTCACCATGCGCTGGTGGGACGACCTGTGGCTGAACGAGAGCTTCGCCACCTTCGCCTCCCACCTGGCCATGGTGGAGGCCACCCGGTTCCGCTCGGCCTGGACGACCTTCGCCTCGGCCTGGAAGGTGTGGGCCTACCGCCAGGACCAGTTGCCGTCCACCCATCCCATCGTGGCCGACGCTCCCGACATCGAGGCGATGAAGACGAACTTCGACGGGATCACCTACGCCAAGGGCGCCTCGGTGCTGCGGCAGCTGGTGGCCTGGGTCGGCCAGGACGAGTTCCTGGCCGGGGTGCGGACCTACTTCAAGCGCCACGCCTGGGGCAACACCGAGCTGCCCGACTTCCTGGGCGCGCTGGAGGAGACGTCGGGCCGGGACCTCTCCGCCTGGTCGGCCGAGTGGCTGGAGACCACCGGGGTCAACACGCTGCGGGCCACCTTCGACACAGGGGAGGGTGGGGCGATCACCTCCTTCGACCTGGAACAGGAGGCGGCGGCTGAGCACCCCACGCTGCGCTCCCACCGGGTCGCGGTCGGTCTCTACGACCGGGCCGCCTCCGGGCTGGAGCTTCGGGAGCGGGTGGAGCTCGACGTCGTCGGTCACCGCACCCCGGTCAAGTCGCTGGTGGGCCGGCTGGCCCCCGACCTGGTGCTGGTCAACGATCTGGACTGGGCCTACGCCAAGATCCGCCTCGATCCGCGGTCCCTGGCCACGGTGGCCGCGCACCTGGGCGCGCTTTCCGACCCGCTGGCCCGCACCCTGTGTTGGGCCGCCGTGTGGGACATGTTGCGGGACGCCGAGCTGCCCGCCCGTCGCTATCTCGACATCGTGCTCGCCAACTTGGCCGGGGAGGACGAGATCGCGGTGGTGGGCGGGCTGCTGCGCAATGCCGAGGCGGCCGCCGTGGTCTACGGCGATCCCGCCAACCGGGAGCCCGCCCGGCGTCGCCTGGCGGAACACGCCGAGGCCGGCATGCGAGCGGCGCCGGCGGGGAGCGACCTCCAACTCACCTTCGGCCGGGCGCTCGCCTCCACCGCCCGCGGCGAAGACCACCTCGCGCTCCTGGGGGGCCTGCTGTCGGGGTCAGGAACGGTGGAGGGTCTCGCCATCGACACCGAGTTGCGCTGGACGATCGTCCGGGCGCTGGCCGCCGCCGGCGCCGCCGACATCGAGGCGCTCATCGCGGCGGAGGAGGAGCGCGACCCGACCGACGCCGGCCACCGCTACGCCGCCGCGGCCCGGGCCGCCCGGCCCGACGCCGAGGCCAAGGCGGCGGCGTGGCACGACCTGGCGGACGGTGACCTCCCCCTCGCCACCATGCGGGCCGTGATGGGAGGGTTCCGCCAGCCCGATCAGGAACAGCTGCTCGAGGCCTGGGTGGAGCCCTACTTCGCCGCCCTCGGGCCGGTCTGGGAGCGACGAGGTTCAGACGTGGGCATGTCCTTCACCGACATGCTCTATCCCGTGAGCGACGGTGCCGCCCAGTTGACCGAGTCCTACCTGGCCGCCGACGATCCCCCGGGCCCGGTGCGCCGCCTGCTGCTCGAAGGGCGGGACCAGGCCCTGCGGATCGCCCGCGCCCGGGCCTGCGATTCGGCGGCGGGCTGATCTGTCGGCTCAGCGCCCGTGGTGGTAGGCCAGGTGGGCGCCGGCGGCGGCTGAGAAGACGGCGACGGTCGCCACCGTGGTGCGTTGCAGGGTGACGAAGGCGGCCCCCACCCCCGCCCGGGTGAGGCCCATGGACCAGACGCTCGGCTGAAGTCTCATGGGCGGAGACACTACGGTGCCCCGACAGGCGAGCGCAGGAGGTGAGCTCATGGGCGACGAGCGGATCAGCTGGTTCCCCGTCCCGTCGGACGACGAGTTGGAGGAACCCGAACGCAAGCTGTTCGCCAAGGCGGAGGAGAAGATCGGCTTCGTGCCCAACGTCTTCCGCGCCTACGCCTGGCGGCCCGAGCGCTTCCGGGCCTGGTTCGCCCACTTCAAGGAAGTCATGACCGGCACGGACGGCCTCTCGGCCCGGGAACGGGAGATGATCTCGGTGGCCGTGTCGATGGCCAACGGCTGTCTCTACTGCCTGGTGGCCCACGGCGCCGCCCTCCGGGAGCAGTCCGACGACCCGGTGGAGGCGGACCGCATCACCCTCGACTACCGGCGGGCCGACCTCCCGCCCCGACAGCGGGCCATGCTCGATTACGCCGTGAAGGTGACCACGGAGCCACTGGAGTGCGAGGAGTCCGACCTGGAGGCGCTCCGGTCCCACGGCTTCTCGGACGAGGACGTGTGGGACATCATCGAGGTGGCGTCCATGTACAACTTCACCAACCGCCTCGCCATGGCCACCGGCCAGATGCCCAACCGGGAGTACCACGGCCTGGCCCGCTGACCTTCGGGAGAGCGCGGTCTGCAGCACGAGCACGCACCTCCGATCGGGCGTAGCATCCCGCACCCGGGGAAGCTGACCAAGGAGGAGCGAATGGCTCGCACCGACATCGAGTTCAACGCCGAAGGGACGATTCTGCGCGGGTGGTTGTACCGGCCCGAGGGTGCTGGGGACGAGCCTGTCCCGGGCATCGTCATGGCCCACGGCTTCTCGGCCGTGAAGGAGAACTACCTGGACTCCTTCGCCGAGGTTTTCGCCGACGCCGGGCTCGCCGTCCTCGTCTTCGACAACCGCAACTTCGGAGCGTCCGACGGCGAGCCCCGCCAGGAGATCGACCCCTGGGCCCAGGTCCGGGACTACCGCCACGCCATCACCTACCTGTGCACCCTCCCCGGCATCGACCGGGAGCGGATCGGCGTGTGGGGTTCCAGCTACAGCGGTGGACACGTCATCGTGCTCGGCGCCATCGACAAGCGCATCAAGTGCGTCGTCTCCCAGGTTCCTCTGGCCAGCGGCTCACGCAACCTGGCGCGCCTGGTCCGGTCCGACTTCGTTGCCGGGCTCCGGGAAGGGCTCGACGCCGATCGGGAGGCGCGCTTCGCCGGCAAGGAGCCGGCCATGCTCCCGGTGGTGGCCGAGGACCCGATGGCACCGTCAGCCCTGCCGACACCCGACTCGTGGAAGTGGTTCACCGAGACCGCCGAGCTGCGGGCTCCCTCCTGGCGCAACGAGGTGACGTTGCGGAGCGTCGAGATGCTCATGGAGTACGAGCCCGAGGCCTACATCGACAGGATCGCCCCGACCCCGTTCTGCATGGTGGTGGCGGCGAAGGACCACCTCACCCCGGCTGACCTGGCCCTTGCCGCCTACGAGAAGGCGCTCGAGCCGAAGCAGGTCGTCCTCCTACCCGGCGGCCACTTCGATGCCTACACCGGGGACGGCTTCGCCCAGTCCAGCGGCGCGGCCCGGGACTGGTTCGTGACCCATCTCGGTTAGCGAGGCCAAGCAGCCCGACAAGACGCGGAAACGGCGCCCCGGGGGAGGTCGGGGCGCCGTCGCAGCTCTCAACTGACGGAGATCTTCCCCGGCTCGGGGGCGGCCAAACTCGCGTCCTCTTCGTCGAAGAACCCGGCGTGCTCGATCGCGTCCCGTAGCATCTGGGTGCAACGGCGGTTCGAGCCCCAGAGCCGGTCCCACACCTCCACGAACTGGCGGGCGACCTCGGGTGTGGTGTCCAACGCGTAGGCGGCTTCGCCCCGGCTGCGCACCTCCAGTCCGACGGCGGTGCCGGCGCGGTTCAGGGCGCAGCCATCCCAGCTACCCCGGCGCAGCAGGCCGGCATTGGCGGCGGCGTAGAGGGCCCGGCGTCCTCGAGCGGGAAACTGCCGTACCACGGGCACGAGCGGATTGCGTCTGGCGTCCCTCGTCATGTTTCGCATTCCCCCTCCGGTGTGAGTGGCTGGCGAGGTGTCCATCTTGCCGCGAAAGCTCTTGTCTCACAATGGATCGCGGCACCCGATGAGCCGGACCGTGGCGAGCTGGTACGAGCCGGGCACCATCGATCCGAGCTTCTCAGACCCCCTTGCGGGACAACGGGTTTCGTTCTGATGCAAGCCGCTGTCCCTTTTCTGGCATAGGAAGTGCTTGACGTATAGGGCACGATGGGTTCTGATTCACGGTGGCGAACGGTCGTAAACCCTTTGGAGGTAACTGGTGAACAAGTCCGAGCTGGCAGAGAAGATTGCCGGCGAATCGAATCTCAGCGTTCGCGACGTCAACGAAGTGCTCAAGGCATTCATCAATACCGTTCAGCAGACGGTGAAGCGGGGCGAGAAGGTTTCGATCCCGGGATTCGGCGGCTGGAGCCAGACGCAGAAGAAGGCCCGTACGGGTCGCAACCCCCGCACCGGCGCCGCGGTGAAGATCCCCGCCAGCAAGGGCGTGAAGTTCACGGTCGGTGCCACCTTCAAGGACACGGTGGCGGCGAAGCGGCCGACTGCGTCCAAGGCGGCTCCGGCCAAGAAGGCAGCTCCGGCCAAGAAGGCGCCGGCCAAGACCGCAGCCAAGGCTCCGGCCCGGGCTCCGGCCAGGAAGGCTCCCGCCAAGGCCACCCCGGCCCGTGCGGCTGCGAAGAAGGCTCCGGCCAAGAAGGCAGCGGCGAAGAAGTAACCATCGGCGCGCCTGCGTCGAGACGGCATGGTGGCGCCCCTTCGGGGGCGCCGCTGTCGTTTCTACAGCCGGTCGATGCGCTTGAACGCTTCGGCCGCCCCTAGGCCGACGCCGTCGCCGGCTGCCGCCGCCCGCTCCCGGATGCGGGCTGTGAAGGCCGCGCGTTCACCCCCCGCATCGTCGGTGATGGCCATGGTGGACTCCCACTGGCTGGCATGGCACAGCAGCGCCTCGAGCTTGATGTCGAGCCAGTCGGTGACGTCCTCCAGGTGATCCACGACATCGGCCTCCCACAGCAGCAGATGGGAGGGGCGATGGGGCGTGAGGCCCTGCTCCGGGAAGAAGTGCGGGTCCCGGGCCGCCACGATCCCCTCCACCGCCAGGTGCCCGGCGTGACGGTGGTCGGGGTGGAGCCGGTAGCGCCTCCACGGATCATGTCCGAGCACCACATCGGGTCGCACCTCCCGGATGACCCGGCACACTGCTTCCCGCTCTGGGAGCCCGCTGGCCAGCTCCCCGTCCACCCAGCCGAGGAAGCGCACGTCCTTCCCGCCTAGCTGTGTCGTGGCCGCCCGTTGTTCCCGCTGGCGCAGGCGCACCAACTCATCCCGGTCGACGGTCGGGTCCCAGCTGCCCTTCGACCCGTCGGTGAGTACCAGGGCGAAAACCTCGCAGCCTCGCGCCGCCCACTTGGCCAGCGTGGCGCCGCATCCGAAATCGATGTCGTCCGGATGGGCCCCGATGGCCAGCGCCCGGCCCGGAAGGGCCAGGTTCACGGTCACACCCTCCGCCCCGGGCGGAGCCAGGTAGCTGTTGCTCACCCCAGCGCCGAGGCGGGATGGGGCTGGGGAGCGAGCAGCCCGACCCCGGCGAGATCCTCCGCCGCGTCCACGTCATGAGCCAGGGTCCGGTCACGCACCACCCGGAAGCCGAGGCCGAGACGGCGCGCTTCGGCGGCGTGGCGCCGGAACGAGCCGGGACCGTAGGCGAAGCGGAACGTCGCCCCGGTGGGCACCGACAGCACCGGGGTGCCGTCGTCCCGGTGGCAGGGCACCGCCGCCACCACCGGCCGGCCGGCGTCCCGGGCCAGAGCCTCCAGGCTGCGGGCCAGCGGAAGATCGGCATGGGCCACCACCGCCCGGGGGAGTCCCAGGCTGCGCACCCAGGCCACGCCGGCGAGGGCGGCGAGGTCGAGGCTGCCGGGGTCGTCGAGCACCGTGACCTCCGACGAGGCCGCCCACGCCCGGACCTCCCGCGCGCTGCTCACCACCGCGATCGGCAGCGGACGGGCGGCGGCCAGGACCCGGCTCGCCATCTCGGCCACCAGCCAGGCCCGCTCGGCGCCGAGGTCGCCCAGGCGCGACTTGCCGCCGGAGAAGCCCCGGATCGGAACGACGACCCCCGCCGACGGCGTCAACGAGGAGGCGTGCCTCATTGCAGGATCTCGAAGGTCTTGGTCACGGGTTCGATCTGGAGGAAGGGCATGATGCGCACCATCGATTCCGCCACGGTGCGGGACTCGAGCGCGGCATTGAGATCCTCCAGCGTCGACCAGTGCGAGAGGACCGCCCCGTCGACCAGCCCGCCGGCGCTCTTCTCGATGGAGACCACCAGCTCGAGTCCTGTGCAGCCGGCCATGCCCTCGAACGCCGGCCGGATGTCCTCGGTGAAGATCCGTTGCACCTCACCCACGTCGGACGGATCCACGGCGGTGGAGAAGAGCCTCAGGTACACGACCGTTCCTTCCTCTCAAGCATGCCTCTCACGCATGCCAGGCCGACTTGGCGAACATTCCTGCCAGGTCGGGGTTGGAGTACAGGCGCATGCGGCGGCGGTCGAGTTCTGCGGCCGGACGCTCGCCGGTGCCGGGATAGCGCAGGGTCACGACCACGCGATCCTCGGTCACCTCGATGACGTTGTAGGAGGGTCGGACGTAGCCCCGCAGCCGGTGCGAGGAGACGGTCCCTGAGTTGACCACCAGAACCTCATTCAGCAGCCACACGAAGGGGACGTGCTTGTGGCCGGACAGCACCAGCTCCACCCCGGCGTCGGCCAGGAGGGCGAGCACGTCGCCCGAGTCCCACACCGTGTTCCGCTCCCGGCCGGTGCCGGGCACGGGGACGAGATGGTGGTGGAGGGCGAAGATCCGGTAGTCGGTGGGCTGGGAGAACTGCTGGCGGATCCAGGAGTAGCGCTCGCGCCCGATCTCCCCCTCGGCCAGGTCGGGCTTGGTCGAGTCCATGGCCACCAGCGTGACCAGCTTGGGTGCGTCGTCATTAAGCCGGCCCGCCAGCCGCAGCACCCGGTCGCCCTTGCCCGGCACGTCGCCGGCTCCGAAGCTGTCCACGAAGTGGAGGTAACCCACGTTCTTGGCGTCGTGGTTGCCGGGGATGACGACGGTGGTGAGTTGGGCATCGAGGAGAGGCGCCAGCTGGGTCTGTGCCTCCCGGAACTCGTGGGCATAGCCGTCGGTGGTGAGATCGCCACCGACCACGACGAGATCAGGCGCCAGCGCCCGGATCTCCTCCACCGCGTGGTGGAGCAGCTGGGCGTCGAAGAACGGGGATCCGCAGTGGATGTCGGAGAGCTGGGCGATGAGGAAACAGTTCCGGGACATGGTCGGCCCTATCCTAGGTGACCCGTGGAACCCTTCTACGGGCTGGCCGAGTTGCTCTTCCGCCGACCGATGCGCCATGCCTTCCGCTGGCGCATCGAGGGCATTGAGCACCTCCCTGCCGCGGGCGGGGCCCTCCTCGCCTCCAACCACGTCTCCTATCTGGATCCCCTGTGCCTGTGCTACGTGACCGATCAGATCGATCGCCGGGTCCGGTTCCTGGCCAAGGCCGAGCTGTTCGAGCACCGGCTGGCGGCCTGGGTGCTGCGGTCCATGGGCGAGATTCCGGTGGAACGGGGCACGGCGGATGCCTCCGGGGCGCTGGACGCGGCGGCGGCCGCCCTGGGACGAGGTGAGCTGGTGGCCGTCTTTCCCGAGGGCACGATCTCCCGTGACCTCGATCCGATGGCGGGCAAGACGGGCACCGCCCGCCTGGCCCGGGCCTCCGGCGCGACCGTCGTGCCCGTGGGCCTGTGGGGGGGTCACCGCCTGATCACGGCCGGGCGGCCCCGGTCGTGGCGATGGGGCGTCGCCATCACCGCGGTGGTGGGGGAGCCGTTCGTGATCGGGCCCGGGGAGAATCCCCGCCTGGCCACCGATCGCATCATGGAGGCGATCTGCGTGCAGGTGGCCCGGGCCCGGGCCATCTACCCCCAGCGGCCGAAGCCGGGACGTCCGGACTGGTGGGTCCGGCCTCCTGATGCGGCCCGGCTGCGCAGCTGTCGGGGTCGCGTCGCCCAGGCCCTGCTCGACGAAGGAGTCCCGGTTCCTGGTCATGTCGGGGACACCCCGATCCCCGGGCATGTCGGGGACACCCCGATCCCGGGCTCCCCCTCGGTGGAGCCATGAGAGTGGCGGTGATCGGGGCCGGCTCGTGGGGCACCACGGTGGCGGCCCTCGCCACCCAGAACGCCTCCTCGGTGGTGCTCTGGGCCCGGCGTCCGGTCCTGGCGGCAGCCATCGACAGCAGCCACGAGAACCCCGACTACCTTCCCGGCCGGATGCTGCCCCCCTCGTTGCGGGCCACTTCGGACCTGGCCGAGGCGCTGACCGGCGCGGAGGCCGTGGTGCTGGCCGTTCCCTCCCACGGCCTGCGGGGAGTGCTGGGGGAAGCCCGGGGTTCGGTGCCCGCCGGGGTCCCCGTGGTGAGCCTGGCCAAGGGGCTGGAATCGGGGTCGCTGAAGCGCATGACCGAGGTGGTGACGGAGGTGCTCGAGGGGCACCCGCCCGAGCGGGTCGGCGTGCTGACGGGACCCAACCTGGCCGTCGAGGTGGTGGCGGGCATGCCCACCGCCTCGGTGGTGGCCATGGTGGAACCGGAGGCGGCGGCCTGCCTCCAACGGCTGTTCATGACCGCCGCCTTCCGGGTCTATACCAACCCCGACGTGGTGGGTTGTGAGATCGCCGGCGTGCTCAAGAACGTGGTGGCCATCGCGGCCGGTGTCGCTCAAGGCCTCGGGGTGGGCGACAACGCCCGGGCCGCGCTCATCACCCGGGGCCTGGCCGAGCTGACCCGGCTGGGTCTGGCGCTGGGCGGAAACCCTTTGTCGTTCCTCGGGTTGGCCGGGATCGGCGACCTGGTGGTGACGTGCACCTCGGAGAAGAGCCGCAACCGCCACGTGGGCGTCGAACTCGGGCGGGGCCGGCCCCTGGCCGACATCCTGGGCGAGATGACCATGGTGGCCGAAGGGGTACGCAGCACGGCGGCCGTGCTCGCTCTGGCCGAGCGCTCCGGGGTGGAGATGCCCATCGCCACCCAGGTCCAGGCCGTGCTGGTGGGGGAGCGCAGCCCGTCCGAGGCGCTGGCCACGCTCATGGGGCGGGAAGCCAAGCCGGAGCTCGAAGGCATCCGCATCGTTCCCTGACTCCTGGGCCCTGACTCCTTGGCCCTGACCCCTCGGCCCTGACCCCTTGGGGCATCATGGATTCATGAGACGTCTGTTGCCGTTGCTGGTGACCGTCGTGAGCGTCCTGCCCGCCTCCGGAGTGGGCGGCGGGGGAGAGCGCCATCCATCCCGAGAACCGGCCCACGGCGCTGGCCGGGGAGACCAACGGTCAGGTCCGGAACCGAGGCTCTGGTGGTGGTTGAGGGTGACTGCCGGACCGCCCGGGCCGCCGGTCCCAGCCTGGCCCTGATGCTGGCCACCGCCCGGGCCGATGGCGTGGGCCTGCTGCCCGACGACTGTTACCGGCCTCGCAATGCCCAGGCCTCCGCCTACTCCCGGAACTGCGCGGCGGGCAACTGTGCCTGCGCCGCCCCCGCCGGCGGTTCCATGCACGGCTGGGGCAAGGCCGTCGACTTCGACGACCGGGGTGGCACGCTGCGATTCACCTCCTCCGGCTACCACTGGATGAAGGCCCACGCCGCCCGTTACGGCTGGAACCACCCGCGCTGGGCCGAACCGGCGGGCAGTGAGTGTCCCGAGGCGTGGCACTGGGAGTGGGTGGGCGACGGCGGGCGGATGGGCCTGGATCCGATCCGGGCGGACGTGGTCGGGATTCTGGCGCCCCCCGGGCAGCAGGGGTACTGGGTGCTCGGCGGGCTCGGGCAGGTGGTGGCCCGGGGCGAGGCGGGCGACCACGGCTCGGCTCAGGGGGCGCTCCACCACCTGGTCAAGGGCGGAGCAGCCACACCCGCCGGGAAGGGCTACTGGCTGGTCTGCTCCGACGGAGGTGTGTTCAGCTTCGGCGACGCCGGCTTCTTCGGATCGCTGGGCTCGGTCCGCCTGAACCGTCCCGTGGTCACCATGGCGGCGACCCGGAGCGGTGCCGGCTACTGGCTGGTGGCGACCGACGGCGGCGTCTTCACCTTCGGCGACGCCCGGTTCCACGGCTCGCTCGGTGCCGTCCGACTCAACCGCCCCATCGTGGGAATGGCGCCGACCCCGACCGGAGCCGGCTACTGGCTGGTGGCCGACGACGGCGGCGTTTTCACCTTCGGCGACG
Source organism: uncultured Actinomycetes bacterium (assembly GCA_963789165.1). Taxonomy (GTDB): domain Bacteria; phylum Actinomycetota; class Acidimicrobiia; order IMCC26256; family BP-133; genus CAWBJP01. Next base: position 192,887 of record CAWBJP010000001.1, on the reverse strand, counting down.
CCGGCTTCGCCGGCTCGCTCGGATCGGCCCCGCCCACCGAACCTGTGGTGGGCATGGCCGCCACGCCCAGTGGCGCCGGCTACTGGCTGGTGACCGCGGACGGGAAGGTCTTCGCCTTCGGCGACGCCACCGCCCACGGCAGCCTGGCCTCGCCTCCCGCCCTGCCCGTGGTGGGCATGGCTGCCGCGCCGGGTGGTGCGGGCTACTGGCTGGCCGGAGCCGACGGCGGCGTCTTCGCCTTCGGTGCCGCCCGGTTCGCCGGCACCGGATAGGTGATCGTCGCCGAGATCGCGGCGGCGCAGACCCACGATCTCCGCCGTCGGGTGCTGCGCGACGGGCGCCCCGAGAGTGTGGCTTTTCCCGAGGACGACCGGCCGGGTGCCTTCCACCTCGGAGTGCGGGCCGAGCCCGGTCAGCCCCTGCTGGCGGTGGCCAGCTTCAGCCCCGAACCGACTCCCCACCGGCCCGGCCGGCGAGGCGTGCGGCTGCGGGGGATGGTCACGGATCACGCCTGGCAGGGGCAGGGCATCGGCCGCCGGCTGATCGAGGAAGCCGTCGGGCGCCTACGAGCCGACGGTGTGGAGGTGCTGTGGGGGAACGGCCGGGATAGCGCCCTCGGCTTCTACCGCGGGTTCGGTTTCGAGGTCGTGGGCGCCGGGTTCCTGGCCGGTCCCGAGGGCGACATGCCCCACCACGTCGTGGTCTTCGACCTTTAGACCCCCCGGACGACGACCTTGCCCACCGTCGCCCGGGAGGCGAGATCGGTGATGCCCTGCGGCGCCTGCTCGAAGGGCAGGACGGCGTGGACGAGCGGGTCGACCCTGCCTTCCTCCCACAGGCGGACCAGGTCGGCATGGATCTCGGGAAGGAGCGACGGGTCGTGAATCGCATAGGCCCCCCAGGCCAGGCCGACGACCGAGATGTTCTTGAGGAGCGCCAGGTTGGCGGGGAGCGCCGGAATGCGACCGCTGGTGAAGCCGACCACCACCAGGCGCCCCTCCCAGGCCAGGCAGCGCACCGAGCGATCGAACACGTCGCCGCCCACGGGATCCACGACCACGTCGACGCCCCGCCCCTCGGTCGCCTCCTTGACCGGGCCCACGAAGTCGCCGGCCTTGTAGTCGATGGCCACCTCGGCCCCGAGCCTGCGGCACACCTCGACCTTCTCCGGACCGCCGGCCGTGGCCAGCACCCGGGCGCCCGCGGCCACCGCCAGCTGGATGGCGGCGGAACCCACTCCGCCCGCTCCGGCGTGGACCAGCACGGTCTCACCCGGCTGCAGCCGGGCCCGGCGGTGCAGGGCGGCATGGGCCGTGCCGTAGGTGACGACCATGGCCGCCCCCACCTCGTCGGGCATGGCATCGGGGATGGCGAAGGTCAACCGGGTGTCGGTCAACGCCTCGCCGGCCAGAGCTCCGCAGTGGGGAGACATGCCGATCACCCGTTGGCCGACTTCGAAGCCCTCGACGTCCGCACCGAGCTCCAGCACCCGCCCGCACAACTCGACGCCGGGACTGAAGGGCGGGGTCGGCTTGTGCTGGTAGAGCCCCCGGCACAGGAGGTCGTCGAAGAAGTTGAGCCCCACGGTGGCCGGCGCCACCCGCAGTTGCCCTGGGCCCGGGCGGGGCGGGTCCACCCCGTCATCCAGGCGCATCACCTTCATCGGCTCACCCAGCTCATGCACCCGCCATGCTCGCATCCGTCCTGTCTTCCACACGGGGAAGGCGGGTCGCAAACCCGCCTGGGCGCGGAAATGCCGGCCGGGCCGTCTCTGGGGGTCGACGGCCCGGCCGGCTCGGGGGTTCCCAGGGCCGGGGAACCCCACGCTCGACAGCGACCTACTCGAGGTCGTCGTCGAGAATGATGGCGGTGGCCGACGTGTCCCCGGCCACGGCGTTGGCGAGTGAGGTGACGGTGAGCCGCAGGGTCTCGTCCCGTTCCGGGATGGTGTCTTCCTTCACCGGAACGGTGACCGTGGCGGTGGTCGCACCCGCCGGGATGGTGAGGGTGCCGGCGGCGGGGGTGAAGTCGGTCCCCGAGGTGGCCGTAACCGCCACGGTGGTGTAGGTCACGGACACGGGAAGGGTGGAGGGACGGGAGAGGCTGAGCACGAAGGTCGCCTCGTCCCGCTCCGGGGCGCGGACATCCGCGACCCGCAACGGGATGTGGGCGTCAAGGAACGAACGGATGCGGCCCTCGCCCACCCGGGAGTACACGGTGGGTGCATGGTCCACGGCGCAGCCGCCGCCCCAGCTGACGACACCGACCTGGCGCCGCCCCGATCCGTCGCCCACCATGAGCGGTCCGCCGCTGTCGCCGTAGCAGGAGCCGGCTCCGCCGTCGAGAGGCCCGGCACCCAGCATGTCGCCGCGGAGGAACTCCTCTCCGTACACCTCGGGCGAGGACATCGTCTCGTCGTCCTGGATGGGGAGGTCGACCGTCTGGAGGTCGTCGGGCGGGGCGTTGTCGGTCTCGTTCTGGAGGCCCCAGCCGATGGTGGTGGCCGGGTCGCCCGACTCCCACATGGCCCGCTCGGCCGAGCGGACCGGCTCCAGGGGGGTGACGTTGGTGACGGGGTCCGAGAGGCGCAGCAGGGCCACGTCCGGGGCGATGACGTCAGCGTTCCAATCGGGGTGGACGACGATCTCGGTCACGTCGCGCGCCTCGCCCTCGCCACTGGAGAGCCGGGTGCGGCCCACGACGACACCGACGTCCCGGGGGGCGAGGAAGTCGGCGCAGTGGGCCGCGGTCAGCACCCACTCGGGGTCGATGAGGGTGCCGCCACAGAAATGCCGGTCCCGGGCCGAGCCTTCGATGCCCTTGTACTGCAACGAGGCCATGAACGGATAGCGGCCCGACTCACCCCGCTCGCCGTTGACGATGAGGGGATGACCGGAGGAAACGGCGCGGGCGGCGCCCGGAACCATGACCGCCAGGGTGACAGCGAACGTGGCCGCGCGGGCCAGGGGGGAGATGGCGCGCATGTGGCTCCTTCATTGATCTGGCGAGCTTCGTCGCCCGCCCACGCTTCATGGACGGCGCAGATTGGGCGCCATGACGCCGATTGCGCCGATTTTCACGGTTTTTTCCTGTTTGTCTGGTGGCTCCGCCGCCGTGCCGCGGTGAGCTCGGCCGGGCGCCGTAGCCTTGAGCGCAATGGCCAAGTGGCACGGGTTTGTCCTGCGGCGGTTCCTCGGCCGGCTGCGCATCGGTGACGACATCGTCAACCACCTCACCACCTTCCAGCGCCTGGGCGAGACGCTCGAGGTGGAGCCGCCCGGGGAGATGCTCCCCACCGGTGCCCGAACCCTGTTCCGGGCCATCCGTTCCCGCGCCGCGGCGCAGATCAAGCCGGACTGGCTGTGGCCGTACTGGGTGGAGCGCCAGCTCGATCCCCGGTCGCCCGACTTCATTCCCCGGGGCCATCTTCCCTTCCTGACCAATGTGACCCACCGGAACTGGACCATGGTGGGCAACCTGGGCTCGGCCTGGGAGGCCATCGTCGATCCTCGCGGGCTGGTGACCCCGTGGTTCGACGGATGGTCGCTCGACTGGTGGATCGGCGCCGAGGACCGGTGGCATCTGCCCAGCCGGGAGAGCGCGGTGCGCCAGTCGTTGTTCGGTTCTTCCTCGGGCGCCGGGTCCGTCCCCGTGGTGGAAACGGTCATGCGCATCCCGGGCGGCGATGCCGTGCAACGGGTCTACGCCGTGGTCGCCGACGAGGAGCTGGTGGTGGTCGAGATCGAGAACCGCTCGGCCGTCCCGGTGGCGGTGGCCTTCGCCTTGCGGCCCTACAACCCCGAGGGCCTGGCCGTGGTAGAGCGCATCGCCATGGAGGGGACCACCGTTCTGGCCGACGGGCGGCCCGCCATCCTGTTGCCCCGGGCGCCGTCGGCGGTGGCCGCATCGATCTTCGTCAGCGGCGACTGCGCCAAGGAGGTGCTGGCCGGCACGGCTGGGCCCGGGCCGCTGCGGCCCGTGAAGGATCCCGCCGGACTGGCTCAGGCCGCCTTCGTGTATCCGCTCCCGCATCAGACCCGGCTGCGGGTGGCGCTCCCGATGGTGGCCAAGCGGCGCACCCGGCGCCGCGGGCTGGCCCGGAGGCGGGTGGCCGCCTTTCCGGAGGTGTCTGTGGCCCACCTGCCCAGCGCCACCGACGTGGCCCGGGGTTGGACCGCCCAGCTCCGCCGTGGCCTGCGCGCTGGTGCTGCCCGACGCCCGGCTCCAGGCGGCGGTCGACGCCAACCGAGCGGCCATGCTCCTTTTCCATGACGGCGACGAGATCACGCCGGGACCCTTCACCTACCACCGGTTCTGGTTCCGGGACGCGGCCTACCAGCTCGCCGCGCTCGACCGCTACGGGTTTCACGCCGAGGCGGCCGAAGTGCTGCGCTCCTACCCGAGGCGCCAGCAGGCCGACGGGTTCTTCGCCAGCCAACGCCGGGAATGGGACGCCAACGGCGCCGCCATCTGGGCCATGGCCGAGCACCACCGTCTGACCGGCGATGAGGCTCTGCTGGCCGAGCTGCTCCCCAGCATCCGCAAGGGTGCACGCTGGATCGCCCGCAAGCGCCGTGAGCGCCGCCGCAACGCCCCCGAGGTCCAGGGGCTCCTGCCGGCGGGGATCTCGGCCGAGCACCTCGGGCCCTTCGACTTCTACTACTGGGACGACTTCTGGTCCCTGCGGGGCCTGCTCGATGCCGCCGGCCTGCTGCGGGCGGCGGGCGACGGGGAAGCTGCCGAGGAAGCGGAGGTGGCGGCGGGCGAGCTGCGCAGCGCCATCACCGCCTCCCTGGAGCTGGCCGCGGCCCGCACCGGGGTGGTGGCCATGCCGGCCGGGCCCACCCGGGAGCTCGACGCCGGCATGATCGGTTCGCTGGTGGCCTGCGCCCCCCTCGGTCTCCTGGCCCCCGACGATCCCTGGGTGGCGGGCACGCTCGACGTCCTACGGGAGAAGTTCTGTCTGGGTGACGCCTTCTACCAGAGCATCTCCCACACCGGTCTCGGCACCTACCTCACCCTGCAGATCGCCTTCTGCGAATTGCAGGCCGGAGACCCCCGGGCCTGGCGCCGGTTGCGCTGGATGCTGGACGCGGCCACGCCCACCTTCACCTGGCCCGAGGCCATCCATCCCCGTCTGGGGGGCGGCTGCATGGGTGACGGCCACCACGGCTGGGCCGCCGCCGACTTCCTGTCCTTCGTCCGCCAGGTCCTCGTCCGGGAGACGCCCGACGCCCTGGCCCTGTGCTCGCTGTTCCCGCCGGAGTGGGCCGGTCAGGACGTCGAGGTCCACGAGGCCCCCACGCATTTCGGCCGGGTGTCTTACGCCCTGCGCTGGCACGGCGATCGACCGGCCTTGCTCTGGGAGTGCGAGCGTCCCGGGGTCCGGCTCACCGTTCCCGGGCTCGATCGCTCCTGGTCATCCACCGAACCCGCCGGTGAGGTCCTCCTCGCCCCCTACCGGCAGCGGGTGCCCGTTCCGCTCAACGAACCCGACGGCTGAGCTTGGTCAGGCGCCGAGGTGACGGCGCCACTCGGGCGAGAGGGCGGGGACGGCCAGCACCCGCTCGACCAGATCCCCGGGAGCGCGGGGGAGGGCGGCGTGGTGGGCGTCGAGGATGGTGACGCCGTCGGGGTGACGCTCGGTCACCGTGATCGGTCCGGCGACGGGGACTTCGCCGCCACGCAGGACCCTCAGGTACCAACCCGTCCGGCCGCTACCCCGGAAGCGGGCGGCCATGTCGGACACGCCGGAGCGCATCGTGAGCTTGAAGCAGGGCCAGCGGGGCTGGGCGACCTGCAGGAGCGCATCCCCCCAGGCCCAGACGTCACCGATGACCACGTCGCTCTCGATGACCCCCTCCGTGCTGAGGTTCTCGCCGAAGAAGCCGACACCGATGTCGGGCCGGAGGAGTTCTGCCCGCCAGGAGGGGAGATGGTCGGAGGCGTAGGCGTACACCGCCTTCTCGGCCCCGCCATGGACCGAGAGGTCGGCCTGGCGGTCGCCCTCCAGGTTGAGCTCGCCCAGCTTCAGGGTCTCGGTGCCGGCGACCGGTCGCTTGACGATCCCGGAGTGCACGGGTCGACCCTGCCGGGTACCGATCACGGCCGGGAGCCCCACGTTCACCGACACCAACCGGACGACCGTCACTTTCGCCGGGCCCGGCGCGCCTTGCGGAGGCGGTAACCGGCGTAGGCCGCCACCGCGGTGATGAGCATGCCCTGCTTGCGCATGAAGCCTTCGAGGGCGGAGGGGTACTTCTCCTCCTTGGTGCGATGCCACAGTCCCTCGCACACGAAGGCCTCCACCGGCGCCTCCACCTCCTTGCAGCGGGAGTTGAGCGCGGCCTCGATCCGCCACCCTTGCTGGTCCTTGTGGTGCAGGCCCTCGAAGATCTCGCGGCGCAGGGCGCGCTGCCCGGTGAGGATGGGAAGGACTCGCAGGAACAGACGGTTGAGCACGGGGCCGCGGTCGAACAAGCCGCAGGCCATGTCCACCCGGCCGCTCAACACCGCCTCGGCCAGGCGGTCGACGTGCCCGGGCACCAGCCCGACGAGGTCGGCGTCGAGGAAGACGATCACCGGGGCGTCGGTGGCGGCCACACCGGTGGCCATGGCCTGGCCCTTGCCCGCCTCGACACAGGTCTCGACCCGGGCGCCGGCCTTGATCGCCTCGGCCGCGGTGTCGTCGGCCGAGGCGTTGTCGACCACCACCACCTCGTCGATCAGCTCGGCATGGAGCGCCACCTCGACCACCTCGCCGACAGTGGACGCCTCGTTGTAGGCCGGGATGACGGCAGCGGCGCGCACGGCCCAGGGAGGCTACCCGGTCACAGGTCCAAGACCGAGTGGTACACGTCCATCGTGCGGGCGGCGATGGCGGACCAGGAGAAGCGCTCCAGCACCCGGGCCCGGCCCGCCGCGCCCATGGCCCGGGCCGCCTCCGGGTCGGCCAGGAGTTGGTTGACGGCTCCGGCCAGGTCGGAGGCGAAACGCCCGGGGTCGGCGGGATGCCCGCCCACGCCCGCCTCGAAGGGAACCAGCAGCCCGGTTTCGCCGTCGGCCACGATCTCGGGGATACCGCCGATGGCGCTGGCGACCACCGCGGTGCCGCAGGCCATCGCCTCCACGTTGACGAGGCCGAAGGGCTCGTAGACCGACGGGCAGACGAACACCGTGGCGTGGGTGAAGACCTGGATCAGCTCCGAGCGTGGGATGACCTCCTCCAGCCAGAGCACGGAACCCCGGCTCTCGGCCAGTTCCGCGGCCCGGGCCCGCATCTCCCGACCGACTTCGGCCGTGTCGGGCGCGGACGGGAACAGCACGAGCTGGGCGGCGGGGTCGATCGTGGCGGCGGCGGCCAGCAGGTGCTCGATCCCCTTCTGGCGAGTGATCCGGCCGACGAAGACCACCGACGGGCGGTCCGGGTCGACGCCGAGCCGTTCTAAGGCCTTCCAGCCTGGGTCGGGTCGGAACTCGTCGGTGTCGACCCCGTTGTGGACGACTACGACACGGCCCGGGTCGACGTCCGGGTAGCAGTCCAGCACGTCGTCTCGCATGGCGGCCGACACGGCGATGATGGCGTCGGCCGCCTCGAGAGCGGTGCGCTCACAGAAGCTGGACAGGGCGTATCCGCCACCGAGTTGCTCGGCCTTCCAGGGCCGGCGGGGCTCCAGGGAGTGGGTGGTGGCCACGTGGGGGATCCCGTGGACCAGCTTGGCCAGGTGGCCGCCGAGGTTGGCGTACCAGGTGTGGCTGTGGACCACGTCGGCACCGGTCACGCCGGCCGCCATGAGCAGGTTGACCGACATCGTGCGCAGGGCGGCATCGTGAGGGGCGGCGGACCCGATCGCATCCCACGGGCGGTAGGTGCCGGCCACCAGGTCGGATTCCCGGGGCGCACCGAAGCAGTGAACGGCCACCTCGGTCAGGCGGGCGAGCTCCCGGGCCAGGTACTCCACGTGCACGCCCGCGCCGCCGTAGATCTCGGGGGGGTACTCCCGGGTGAGCAGGGCGACGCGCATCAACTCATCATCAGGCTTCGGGGATCTTCTCTCCCTTACCGATCACCACGATGCCGTTGTCCGAGACGGTGAACCGGGCCTGGTCGGCGATCGGATCCAGGCCGATCTGGGCCCCGGGAGGGACATGCACGTTCTTGTCGATGATGGCGTTGCGCACGATGGCGCCCTGGCCGACGTACACGTCGTGGTGGAGCACCGAGTTCTCCACCAGAGCGAAACTGTCGACGATCACCCCGGGGGAGATGACCGACGATCGGACCGTTCCACCGGAGATGATGCTGCCGGCGCACACCATGGAGTCGAGCGCCTGCCCGGTGCCCTCGATGCCCTGGAGCACGAACTTGGCCGGCGGCAGAGTCGGGAGCGACGTGTAGATCGGCCATTCCCGGTTGTAGAGATTGAAGACCGGGTGGACGGAGACCAGGTCCATGTGGGCGTCGTAGTAAGAGTCCATGGTGCCCACGTCCCGCCAGTAGCCGTGGTCCCGTTCCGTCGAGCCCGGCACCTGGTTCTTGGAGAAGTCGTAGACATGGGCCTCGCCCGCCTCCACCAGGGCCGGGATGATGTTGCCGCCGATGTCGTGGCGGCTGGCCTGGTCCTCGGCGTCGAAGTTGACCGCGTCGACCAGTGTCGCGGCGGTGAACACGTAGTTGCCCATGGAGGCGAAGATCTGGTCGGGGGCATCGGGCAGGCCGGGAGAGGAGGCCGGCTTCTCCTTGAACCCCGAGATCCGGGTGCCGTCGCCCACTTCGATGACCCCCAGTTCGGGTGCCTGGGTGCGGGGGGCCCGGATGCCGGCCACCGTGACGCCCGCCCCCGTGGCGATGTGCTCCTCCACCATCTGGCGGGGGTCCATCCGGTAGATGTGGTCCGCGCCGAAGACGATGATGTAGTCGGGGCTCTCGTCGTGGACCAGGTTGAAGTTCTGGTAGATGGCGTCGGCCGACCCTGCGAACCACCGTGGCCCCCGGCGCATCTGAGCCGGGACGGGCGTCACGTAGCTGCCCAGCAGTGTCGAGAGCCGCCAGGTCCGGGTGATGTGCAGGTCGAGGCTGTGGCTCTTGTACTGGGTCAGTACCACGATCTTGAGATAGCCCGCGTTGGCCAGATTGGACAGGGCGAAGTCCACGATCCGGTAGTGGCCCCCGAAGGTCACCGCCGGTTTCGCCCGGTCGGCGGTGAGGGGGCCGAGCCGTTTCCCCTCGCCGCCGGCCAGGACCATGGAGAGAACCCGCTCGCCGGCCACGGCGGTACCGTACTCGTATGAGGATCGTGCTCGGCTCGGACGAGCGGACGGTACTCACCGACGCCGTGGCCGAGGATCTGCAGCGCCGCGGCTACGACGTCGCGCTGGTGGGCCCGCCCGGAGGCGAGGATCTCGACTGGGTGGACGTGGGACGCCGGGTGGGGGAGCAGGTGGCCGGGGGAGCGGCGGACAGCGGCGTGCTGTTCTGCTGGACGGGGACGGGCGCGTCCATCGCCGCCAACAAGGTGCCCGGAGTTCGCGCCGCGCTGTGCACCGACGCCGAGACGGCCCGCGGCGCCCGGCGCTGGAACGACGCCAACGTGCTCGTCCTGTCGCTGCGCCTCACCAGCCCGGTGGTGGCGGGGGAGATGCTCGACGCCTGGTTCGGCACCGGTCCAGACCCGGACGAAGTGGCCAATATCGCCAAATTGGAGCGCTAAGGCGAAACCGGAACAACTGCGCGCGCAGCGCGCGAATTGGACTATTCCGGCACTTCGCCCTTTCTCATAACTTCCGCTTCAACAAACAGGATTCGCGCAATTGAGGCGGAAATCACTCAACACGCTGTTGACCACTCAAAGTGATATTCCGAAGGGGATACGGTCGTGCCACGCTCGTTCCGGCGCCGGTTGGGCGCCGTCTTGATCGCCGTTGCCGCGCTCGCCGCCCATACCACCGTCGACTCGTCGGCGGCCGGGGCCGACAGCGGCTACTGGCTGGTCGACGCCCGGGGGAACATCTACGAGTTCGGCGGCGCGCTGTTCAAAGGTTCCGCGTCCTCGTCCGCCCCGATCGTGGCCATGGCGTCCACTCAGACCGGCCAGGGCTACACGCTGGCCGCCGCCGACGGTGGGGTCTTCACGTTCGGCGATGCGCCGTTCAAGGGCTCGCTGGGTGGCCAGTCGCTGAACCGTCCCATCGTGGGGATGGCGGCCACGCCGTCGGGGCAGGGTTACTGGTTGGTGGCGGCCGACGGTGGGGTCTTCACGTTCGGCGATGCGCCGTTCAAGGGCTCGCTGGGTGGCCAGTCGCTGAACCGTCCCATCGTGGGGATGGCGGCCACGCCGTCGGGGCAGGGTTACTGGTTGGTGGCGGCCGACGGTGGGATCTTCACGTTCGGCGATGCGCCGTTCAAGGGTTCGATGGGTGGCCAGTCGCTGAACAGGCCGGTGGTGGGGATGGCGGCCACGCCGTCGGGGCAGGGTTACTGGTTGGTGGCGTCGGACGGTGGGGTCTTCGCCTTCGACGCTCCGTTCTTCGGGTCGGCCGGGGCCAGCATGATCGACGCCCCGATCGTCGGCCTGACGATCGTCCCCGACGGCAGCGGGTACTGGATGGCGGACGCCACCGGCGACGTCTACAACTTCGCCGGGGCCAAGTTCTCCGGCGAGGCCGACGACTGCCCGCTGCCGGCTGGGATCGTGGCCATCGCCGCCAGCGGGATCGGTACCGCCTCCTCGCCCGCCCCACCCCGGCCGAACTGCGGCCTCCCGCTGACCACCTCCAGCACGACCACCACCACGACGGCGTCGGGTGGCGGCTCGGCGTTCCAGATCGGGCTGGTCGGCGATACCGGTTACACCTCCAGCCAGGAGTCCGACTTCAGGGACGTCCGGGCGCACGCGAACACGCTTCCGCTCGCCTTCGTCACCCACGACGGCGACATCAAGTCGGGCAGTTCGTCCTGCTCCGACTCGAAGTTCCGGTCGGTCCGGGACGTCTTCAACGGCTTCGCGGCGCCGGTCGTCTACACCCCCGGCGACAACGAGTGGCAGGACTGCGCGGAAGGCTCCTCGAACCGCCTGAGCGAGCTGCGGGAGGTCTTCTTCTCGACCAGCCAGTCGCTGGGGAAGAACAAGATCACGCTCACCCGCCAGCCGACCTACGTCGAGAACGCCCGCTGGACCAAGGGCGGAGTGGTCTTCGTCACGGTCAACGAGCCGGGCTCGACGGGAGGCAGTGGCAGCCTCCGCGATGCCGGTGAGGCCTGGCTGAACCAGGCCTTCGACCTGGCCAAGTCAACCAACGCCCCCGGCATCATGGTCATCTGGCAGGACAATCCGTTCTCGCCTTCCGGCGGCCGGCTGTACCGGACGCTCCAGGACCGGACCGAGGATTTCGGAAAGCCCGTCGTCCTCGTCCACGGCGACACTCACGCCTTCAAGATCGATCACCCGTGGAGCGACCTGGACAACTTCACCCGGGTGGAGACCTACGCCGGCGGCGATTCCGACCGATGGGTCCTGGCCACCGTCGATCCGAAGAGCTCATCTGTCTTCAGCTTCCGGAGCATGAGGGCTCCCTGAGCAGGCCGCCGGCACCTGGTACCGTCCGGCCATGGTCCTGGCGGCGGCGGCGCGGCGGGCGCCGGTTCCCAACCTGAGCATCGAGCAGTCGTGTTTCAGCGCAGGGGCCGAGCTGGTCTGCGGAATCGACGAGGTCGGACGCGGGGCGTGGGCGGGGCCGGTCACGGTGGGGGCGGTGGTGGTCTCGCCCGCCCTGCCCCGCATCATCAAGGTCCGCGACTCCAAGGCCCTCACCATCGAGGAGCGCGAGGCGCTCTATCCCCGGATCGTGCGCTGGGCCCTGGCCTGGAGCGTGGGCCATACCAGCCCGGCGGAGTGTGACGAGCTGGGCATGACGGCCGCCCTCCGCCTGGCCGCCGAGCGGGCCCTCCTGGCGCTGGACGGGATCAAGCCCGATCGCATCATCCTCGATGGCAACCACGACTACCTCGGCCAGCCCGACCGGGTCCGCACCGTGGTCGACGGCGACGCCCACTGCCTGTCGGTGGCCGCCGCCTCGGTGGTGGCCAAGGTCACCCGGGACCGGATGATGGCGGCCGAGGCCGGCTGCTACCCGGGGTTCGACTTTGACTCCAACCGGGGCTACCCGTCGCCCCGGCACAAATGCGCCCTGCTCGGCTATGGGCCCACCGCCATCCACCGGCGGAGTTGGATCTATATGGAGAACCTCCCCTGGGCGCTGGCCCCGGTCAGCCAGGGAAATCTCTTCTGAGCAGCAGTGGCGCCCGAAAGACAGGGCAAATGCGATGCCGGTCGTTGACGCCCCCGGGCCACGCTCCGTAGCGTGGCCGAGATGGCTTGGGCCGTCGACGACTTCGTTCTCTCTCTCACGGCCGCCAGCCCCCACACTCGAGCGGCTTACCGGCGCGATGTCACCCAGTTCGTCGAGTGGTGCAGCCGGGGAGAAGTGGACGGCCCCGGCGCCGTGGACCGGCTCCTCCTCCGGCGGTACCTCGCCTTTCTCGCCACCAAGGGCCTGGCCCGGCGCTCCGTGGCCCGTAAGGCCGCCGCCCTGCGGGCCTACTTCGGCTGGCTCCGGCGCCGGGGTGGGCTCGTGGCCGATCCCAGCCGTGGCCTGCGGGCCCCCGGCGGTGACCGGCGTCTCCCCCGGGTCCCCCGGGCGGCGGATATGGCCGGCATGCTCGATGTCCAGGCCACCGGCGCCAATGACCGGGGTCGGGCCCTTGCCCTCCGTGACCTCGCCCTGCTCGAACTGCTCTACGGTGCCGGGATCCGGGTGGCCGAGGGCTGCGGCCTGGACCGGCCCGACTGCGACCTCGAGGGTGGGTTGGTCACCGTCCTGGGTAAGCGGGCCAAGGTGAGACGGGTCCCGATCGGAGAGCCGGCGGTCGCCGCCCTGGGCCGTTACCTGGGTCAGGGGCGGGACCTGCTCGTCACTGCCGACTCACCACCCGACGCCTGCTTCCTCAACACCGCCGGCCGGCGCCTGTCGCCCCGCGACGCCCGGCGGATCCTGGCCCGCCATCCCCTGCCCGACGGGAGGGCGGTCAGCCCTCACACCCTCCGTCACGCCTTCGCCACCCACCTGCTGGAGGGCGGGGCCGACCTGCGGTCGGTCCAGGAGCTGCTCGGTCACGCCGATGTGGCCACCACCCAGCTGTACACTCATCTGACCAAGGACCGCCTGCGGGAGGTCTATTCCAACACCCATCCCCGTGCCTGAGGCCCCCGCCGTGGACGATGCCAGCTTCATCGAGGAACTCTGGCGGGAGTACAAGGAGTCGAGCCGCAAGAACCTGCGGGACCGGCTGATTCTGCACTACTCACCGCTGGTCAAGTTCGTCGCCGGCCGTGTTGCCGTCGGCCTGCCTCACAACGTCGAGCAGGCGGATCTGGTGAGTTACGGCATCTTCGGCCTGATGGACGCCATCGACAAGTACGACCCCGAACGGGGCTACAAGTTCGAGACGTACGCCATGTCGCGCATCAAGGGCGCCATCATCGACGAGCTGCGCACGATCGACTGGGTGCCCCGTTCCGTCCGGGCCAAGGCCCGGGCCATCGAGCGGGCCTACGCCAAGCTCGAGGGTGAGCTGCACCGCACGCCCGAGGAGCACGAGGTCGTGGCCGAGCTGGAGATGACCCGGGAGCAGTTCGCCTCGACCCTCTCCCAGATCTCGCTGGTGGGCATCGTGCCCCTCGACGAGCTGCTCTCCGGTTCCGATGCCGGGGAGGGCGGAGGGCAGTCCACCCTGGCCGACACGATCGCCGACGGTACCGACGATCCCGTCGAGGCCTACGAGGTGCAGGAGATCAAGCACATCCTGGCCGAGGCCATCCAGGGCATGCCCGAACGGGAGCGGCTGGTTCTCAACCTCTACTACTACAACGGCCTCACCCTGGCCGAGATCGGTGAGGTGCTGGGCGTCACCGAGAGCCGGGTGTGCCAGATCCACACCAAGGGCATCCTCCAGCTCCGCTCCCGACTCCTCGAACCCGAGCGGGGCCTGGCCGGCTGACCCCAGGCAGGCTCTAGCGATTCACCCCCCTGGATGCCGGGTAAGCGCAATAGCCTCACGACGGCGGCCACCCCTCGCTACCCTTCATTGCGGCTTTCCCCTTTCCCTTCCCCCTCCAGTTCGTCGCGCCCCTGGAGGTGGAAGTGCTTCGTATCGTCCTGGCCGCCGCCGCCCTGACGTTCCTGCCCCCCGTCGACGGCCCCGTCGACCGTCCTTTTGAGCCGCCGGCCAAGCCCTGGGGCCCGGGTCACCGGGGCATCGACTACCGGGTCCCGCGGGGGACGCCGGTCCGGTCCGCCGGCGACGGGGTCGTCGCCTTCGCCGGCGGGGTCGCCGGTGGTCTGGTGGTCTCCGTCGACCACCCGGGCGGGCTGCGCACGAGCTATGCCTACCTGGCCCGGGTGGAGGTCTCCGCTGGTCAGCGCCTCCGCCGAGGGGAGGTCGTCGGCCTCTCCGGGGGCACCGGGCCGGGCCACGGGCGGGAGGTCGTGCACTTCGGCGTCCGGCATCACGGCCGCTACGTCGACCCGGCGGCCTTCGTCCCCTTCGTCCCCGTCAGGGTGCGCCTGGCGCCGGTCCACGGAGCCCCGCCGGCCCCCTGCTGGCCGGAAGGTGAACCCGCCGGCGGCGGCTACACTCCCCCTTCAACCCGGCCTCCCGGCCGGGAATTCACACGCCCGCATCCCATCGGTGATCGCGGTCCACAGGACCACGCGTCGAGCGGGCGGAGGTCAAACCGAGGGACAAAGGAGAACGTCGCGTGGCCGTTGTCACGATGAAGCAACTCTTGGAGGCCGGGGTTCACTTCGGCCATCAGACCAGGCGCTGGAATCCGAAGATGAAGCGATTCATCTTCGGGGAGCGCAACGGTATCTACATCATCGACCTGCAGCAGACGCTGGAACGGATCGAGAAGGCCTACCACTTCGTGCGGGACATGTCCGCCGAGGGGGGCACGATCCTCTTCATCGGGACCAAGAAGCAGGCCCAGGAACCGATCCAAGAGGGCGCCGGCCGGTCCGGCATGCCCTATGTCAACCAGCGCTGGCTGGGCGGGATGCTGACCAACTTCTCGACCATCCACGCCCGGGTGGCGAAGATGAACGAGTTGGAGCGCCAGGTGAACTCGCCCGAGTTCGCCGCCGTGCCCAAGAAGGAGGCGCTGATCCTGCGCCGGGAGCTGGACAAGCTCAAGCGCAACCTGGGGGGCATCCGCTACCTGGAGAAGCAGCCCGACGCCATCTTCGTCATCGACACCAAGAAGGAGCACATCGCCGTCACCGAGGCCAACAAGCTCGGCATCCCGGTGGTGGCCGTGGTCGACACCAACTGCGACCCCGACCTGATCGACTACGTCATTCCCGGCAACGACGACGCCATCCGGGCCAGCGCCCTCATGTGCCGGGTGATCGCCGACTCGGTCGAAGAGGGCCGGTACATGGCCGCCCGCAAGGGCCGGGTACTACCTGCCCCGGCGGCCGCACCTGTCGCCCCGCCGGCCCCGCTCGACCCCGCCGCCGAGCAGGAGCGGGCCCAGCGCCAGGCCCGGGCCCGGGCCGAAGCGGCCGCAGCCCAGAAGGCCCGCGAGGACCGGCTGGCGGCGGCCAAGCGGGCCGCCGAGGAGGCGCCCGCCGAAGCGCCCAGCCCTCCGCCCCCGCCGCCCAGCGCAGAGAGTGCCACCGCCGCGGCGCCGGCTGAAGCGCCCGCAACCGAGACACCCCCCGGGGCCGCAGAGGCCCCCGCGGCCACCACCGAGGACGCCCATGCCTGAGATCTCCGCCAAGGACGTCGGCAGCCTGCGCAAGTTGACCGGCGCCGGGATGATGGACTGCAAGCGCGCCCTGGAAGAGAACGACGGCGACATCGAGCGGGCCAAGACCTGGCTGCGGGAGAAGGGCATCGCCGGCGCCGAGAAGCGAGCCGGGCGGGCGGCCCAGCAGGGGGCCGTCGACGTGGTCATCGACGGCTCTGTCGGGGCCGTGGTCGAGCTCAGCTGCGAGACCGACTTCGTGGCCAAGGGCGCCCCGTTCAAGGAGACGGTCGCCGCCCTGGCCCGCCAGGTGGCGGCCAAGGGTGACGCCGACCTCGCCAACCAGCCCTACGACGCCGATCCTTCCACCACCGTGGGCGACCTGGTCAAGGGGATGGCGGGGACGCTCGGCGAGAACATCACGCTCGGTCGGGTGGCCCGGTATCAGGCCGACGGCGGGCTGGTCGACGGCTACAAGCACATCCAGAACGAGCGGGGCACGATCGGCGTCCTGGTCGAGGTGTCCGGGGTCGATCCCTCCGACCCCAAGGCGGTGGCCGCGGCCCACGACATTGCCCTGCACGTGGCATCGGCCGCGCCGCGATGGGTGTCTCGGGACGAGGTTCCCCCCGAGGTGCTGGAGTCGGAGCGGGCCGTGCTGGAGAACCTGACCCGCAACGAGGGGAAACCGGAGGCCGCCATCCCCAAGATCGTCGAGGGGCGCCTCAACGGCTTCTACAAGGACAACGTGCTGTCCGAGCAGGGCTTCGTCCGTGACCCCAAGGTCACGGTCGGTTCCCTGCTCACCGGTCTGGGCCCGGAGGCCAAGGTCTCCCGCTTCGTGCGCTTCAAGGTCGGCGAGGAGTAACCGGCGCTGATGGCGCAGAGCCAGTGGCCCCGGGTGGTGCTCAAGCTCTCCGGAGAGGCATTCGCCGATCAGTCCATCGGTTCGGGGATCGACGCCGTGATCGTCCAGCGTCTGGCCGAGGAGATCGCCGACGTCAGATCGGACCTGAGTGTCGAGGTCGCCATCGTGGTCGGCGGGGGCAACATCTTCCGGGGCATGTCCGGAGCCAGCCGGGGCATGGACCGGGCCACCGCCGACAACATGGGCATGCTGGCCACGGTCATCAACGCCCTCGCCCTCCAGGACGCGCTGGAGTCAGTGGGTCAGGCCACCCGGATGCAGACCGCCATCCAGATGGCGCAGGTGGCCGAGCCGTACATCCGGCGCCGAGCCATCCGCCACCTGGAGAAGGGGCGGGTGGTGATCTTCGCGGCCGGGACGGGGAACCCGTATTTCACCACCGACACCACCGCCGCCCTGCGGGCGGCCGAGATCGGGGCGGGCGCCATCCTGAAGGGGACCCATTCCGGGGTCGACGGGATCTACTCCGCCGACCCCAGGGTCAATCCCGACGCCATCAAGCTGTCCCGCATCTCCTACTTCGAGGTGATCAAGCAGGGGCTGAAGGTCATGGACTCGACGGCCATCACCTTCTGTATGGACAATGACCTGCCCATCGTGGTCTTCGATGTGCTCAAGGAAGGCAACATCCACCGGGCCCTGGTCGGCGAGCCCATCGGCACCATCGTGAGCGCAAAGGGGGACGGGTGATCCAGGACGAGGTCCTCTCCGAATACAGAGAGAAGATGGCCAAGGCTGTCGTCCACCTCCAGGGCGAGTTCGGGGGAATCCGCACCGGGCGGGCCACGCCCGTGCTGGTGGAGAAGATGCGGGTCGACTACTACGGGTCCGAAGTCCCGCTCCAGCAGCTGGCCGGCTTCTCGGTGCCCGAGCCCCGTCTCCTGGTGATCTCGCCCTACGACAAGAGCGCCATCAAGGCCATCGAGAAGGCCATCCAGGCCTCGGACCTCGGCATCACCCCCGGGAACGACGGTCAGGTGATCCGCCTGGCGTTCCCGCCCCTGACCGAGGAGCGCCGGAAGGACCTCGTGAAGGTCGTCAAGCACCGCGCCGAGGAGGCCCGGGTGGCGGTCCGCAACCTGCGCCGGGCCGCCCGTCACGACCTCGAGGCCTTCCAGAAGGAGGGCGAAATCTCCGAGGACGATCTGGACCGGGCTGAGAAGGACCTGGAAAAGCTCACCCACGAGTACATCGCCGAGATCGACACGATGCTCCACCACAAGGAGCAGGAACTGCTCGAGCTCTAGGGACCGTCAGTCCCCGCCTTCACCGCCGAATTCCCCGAAGATCTCGGAGATGAACGACTTCTTCTTCTTGGGGCGGTGCCCGCTGCTCTCGAAGCGGCGCCCATCCTCCCGGTCCTCACCCCTCGGCCGGTCGTCGCCGCGGTCGCCCGGGTCGGCGCGTTCCAGGATCTTGTCGAGCTCACCCCGGTCGAGCCAGACGCCCCGGCATTCGGGGCAGTAGTCGATCTCCACACCCTGCCGTTCGCTCATGACGAGCTTCGTTCCATCCAGAGGACAATCCATGCCGGGCAATGTACCCAGTTGCCTGCGGGCACACCCCGCGGCCCCGGGAGGAGGGTCCACCGAGACCGGGAACCCTGGAGTTACGCTTCGACGACCGCTATGTGGGCCCGAGGGGGGTGGCTGTGGTCGATCGCCACGACGATGAGCTGGCCGAGCGCCGCATGAGCGCCGCCCGGCCGCAGCACGACCCGGGGCCGGGGGTGTCCGCGGAGGTCGCCGGGCCGGGTGGCGCGGCTCTGCCCCTGGAGTGGGACGAGGTGGCCGACGATGCCGAGGACGAATCAGATCCCGGTGGGGCGACCACCATCGACCTCACCGAGCGCGCCGGTCGCGACGACCTGGCCGCCTGGTCGGATGTGCTGCGCCGCCGCCCAGCGGAGGCGGCCCGGATCACCGGGCACCCGTCGGCGGCGGGCGAACACCTCGCCGGGCGCCGGCGCCCGGAAGAAGACGACGACTACGCCCGTGTCCTGCTGGAGCGCCGCCGCCACCGGGGGAGCCGGAGCCGCCCCCGGGGGGAGAGTCGGGACGGTGGCGAGCCGGTCGAGGAGCCGGCGGCCAAGGTGAGCCGCCTGCGCCCCGTGGGCCCCGAGCCCGACGGCCCCGCCGGCCGCCGCGGCTTCGGGTCCGACCTCGCCACCCGGATCGTGACCGGAGTGGTGGTGGCCGCGGCCTGCCTACTCACCTTCAACGCCGGTACCGGCCCCACCGCCGGGCTGGTGGCGGTCATCGTGGGGCTCGGGGTCCTCGAGCTCTGCACGGCGCTTCGCTCCCAGGGTCACCGTCCGGCGGTGGTCATCGCCCTGGTCGGCTCGGTCGTGCTCGTGCTCGCCGCCTACGAGAGTGGCCAGTCCGCCTATCCCATGGTCCTGTCCATGGTGGTTCTGGGGAGCCTGCTGTGGTATCTGGCCCAGGTGGTCCGGGGCCGCCCGGCGATGGGGGTGGCCACCACCCTGTTGCCCTTCGCCTACGTGGGCTGCCTCGGGGCGTTCGCCTCGCTGATCCTCGGCTTCGACAACGGGGTCGGGATGCTGGTCGGCCTGGCCGTCTGCACCGTGTCCTACGACGTCTGCGGCTACGCCGCCGGGCGGCGGTTCGGGCGTCGCCCACTGACCCGCGTGTCTCCTAACAAGACCGTAGAGGGCCTGGTGGCCGGCATGATCGGCTGCCTGTTCTTCGCCGTGGTGGTGGTCGGGATGATCACCCCCTGGGACCGAGCCACCGCACTGGCCCTCGGGGCTGTGGTGGCGGTGCTCGCCCCCCTCGGCGACCTGTGCGAGTCGATGCTCAAGCGCGACCTCGGCGTGAAAGACCTCGGAGGGCTGCTGCCCGGCCACGGCGGCATCCTCGACCGCTTCGACGCCATCCTCTTCTGCCTCCCCGCCGTCTACTACCTGGTGCGGCTGCTCGAGCTGCACTGACTGCTCACCACCGCTTTCGTCCCCGGTCCGGGGTCTGGCGGCGTAGCTTGTGAGTGTGTCCCGTCCCGATGCTCCGATCGGCGTAGCCGTCCTCGGCTCCACCGGGTCCATCGGCACCCAGACCCTGGACGTGATCCGGACCCACACCGACCGTTTCCGGGTGGTGGCCCTCGCCGCCGGGAGCAACTCGGACCTCCTGGCGGCCCAGGCGGCCGAGTTCGGTGTGCCCGCCGACCGGGCCCGGACCACGGCCGGCGACCCCGGCGTCCTGGCCGGCCTGGCCGGCCTCGAGGAAGCCGACGTGGTGCTCAATGCGGTTGTCGGATTCGCCGGTCTGCCCGTCACCCTGGCCGCCCTCGGCGCGGGGAAGCGACTGGCGCTGGCCAACAAGGAGAGCCTCATCGCGGCCGGCCCCGTGGTGGCCCGGGCCCGGGCGGCTGGCGGTGGCGAGATCGTGCCGGTCGACTCCGAACACTCCGCCATCTACCAGGCCCTGCTGACGGGGCCGCAAGAGGCCGTGCGCCGCATCATCATCACCGCCTCCGGGGGGCCGTTCCGGGGCCGGACGCGGGCCGACCTCGACCACGTCACGGTGGCCGACGCACTGGCCCATCCGACCTGGTCCATGGGCCCCAAGATCACCGTCGACTCGTCCACTCTGATGAACAAGGGCCTCGAGGTCATCGAAGCCAACGAGCTCTTCGGGGTGGGTCTGGACCGGATCGAGGTGGTGGTCCATCCCCAGTCGGTCGTCCACGGGATGGTCGAGTGGACCGACGGAGCCACCATCGCCCAGCTCTCCATGCCCGATATGCGCCTTCCCATCGCCTACGCCCTGGCCGCGCCGGGTCGGACCGGTCACCCTCCGGGGCCTCGGGGTGACCCCGAACCGCCGGGCGTGATCGACTGGTCGAAGCTCGGGACGCTCACCTTCGAGCCACCCGACACCGAGGCCGTTCCCGTGCCTGGCTCTGGCCTACGCCGCGGCCCGGACCGGGGGCGGCGCCCCCACCGTGCTCAACGCCGCCAATGAGGTGGCGGTAGCCGCCTTCCTGGGCGGTCGGCTCCCCTGGCGGGGGATCGCCGAGGTGGTGGGTGAGGTGACGGCGGCCCACGGGCCTGGGAACCTGGAGAGGGTGGAAGACGTTACGGAAGCCGACGCCTGGGCCCGGGCCCGGGCCGAGATTTCGGTGGAACGAAGGAGTGCCGCGTGAGGGATCCGCTACACGGGGAGAAACTGGACGGGCGCCGAGCGGCCCTGACCACCGCCATGGTGGTGGCCGCCTTGGCCGTCCTCGCCCTGTCCCGTCCTCGGCTGGCCGGCACCATCGGGGTACTGGCGGCGATCATCGGGATGATCATGCTCCACGAGCTCGGCCATTTCGTCATGGCCAAGCGGGCGGGCATGAAGGTGACCGAGTTCTTCCTGGGCTTCGGGCCGCGCCTGTGGTCGTTCCGGAGGGGCGAGACCGAGTACGGCGTGAAGGCCATCCCGGCCGGCGGCTACGTCCGGATCATCGGGATGAGCAACGTGGAGGAGGTCGACCCCGCCGACGAGGAGCGGACCTACCGGGCCAAGCCCTACCGGCAGCGGCTCGGAGTGGCCGTGGCCGGCTCGGCCATGCATTTCATCATCGCCGCCGTGCTGCTGTTCCTGGTCTACGCCGCCGCCGGCCTCCCTTCGGCCCGGCCGGTGGTGGACCACATCGAGCCGGGCTACCCGGCGGCGGCCAGCGACTTCCGGCTCGGGGACCGCATCGTGGCCATCAACGGGCAGCCCGTCGAAGAGTGGGAGGACGTGCCCACCTACGTCCAGGATCACGGCGAGGCCCAGCTGGTCTTCACCGTGGAGCGCAGCGGTGGCCGCCTCGACATCGCCCTCACGCCCCGCACGGAGACCATCGACGGGAAGCCCGTGCCCCGAGTGGGGATCGGCCCCCAGATCTACCTCGAGCGGGAGCCGGTGCACGTCGCCATCGGCCGCACGGCGGGGGACATGCCCCGGTTCACGTGGGCGACCATCAAGGCCCTGGGCGGCATCTTCTCCCCCTCCGGGGTGGAGAACTACACCGACCTGCTCACCGGGCGGGGGGGCGACAACAACGGGAGGCTCCTGTCGCCCGTGGGAGCCGCCCGAGTGGCGGGAGACGCGGTGGAGAGCGGTTGGGCCGCGGTGCTCATGTTCCTCTTCGCCATCAACGTCTTCGTAGGTGTGTTCAACATGGTGCCCCTGCTGCCCCTGGACGGCGGCCACGTGGCCATCGCCACCTACGAGAAGATCGCCTCGACGGTCACGAAACGCCGCGTGCAGGTGGACGTGGCCAAGCTCATGCCCATCACCGCCGCCGTCCTGCTGGTGCTGGTGGTGATGGGAATCTCGGCGCTGTACCTCGACATCGTGAATCCCCTCGAGGGACCCTGACAGAACTCCCGCACGGCGAGTGCCACTTCTCCGCATCCGCCCCGTAGCCTGGGGGGCGTGATGAATCCCCGCCGGCCCACCCGTCAGATCAAGGTCGGCCCCGTGGCCGTGGGGGGCGACGCGCCGGTGTCGGTCCAGTCGATGACCACGACCAAGACGGCGGACGTCGACGGGACCCTGGCCCAGATCTACGCGCTCAAGGCCGCCGGCGCCGACATCGTCCGCTGCACCTGCAACGAGGAGGAGGCGGCCGAGGGCCTGGCCCGGATGGTGCCGCGCTCACCCGTGCCCCTGATCGCCGACATCCACTTCCAGTACCGCCTTGCCCTGGCGGCCATGGAAGCCGGAGTCGCCGGCCTGCGCCTCAATCCCGGCAACATCCGCAAGGCCGACCACATCAAGGCGGTGGCCTCCGAGGCCAAGGACCGCGGTCTGTCCATCCGCATCGGGGTGAACGCGGGCAGTCTCGACCCGGCGCTCTACGAGCGCCACGGCGGAGCCACCGCCGAGGCGCTGGTGGAGAGCGCCCTGCACGAGCTGGCCCTCTTCGCTGAGGTCGGCTTCGACAACGTGAAGATCTCGGTCAAGGCCTCGTCGGTGCCGCTCATGATCGACGCCTACCGGCTCCTGTCGGAGCGCACCGACCACCCCCTCCACCTCGGGGTGACCGAGGCCGGTCCCCCGCCCCAGGGCCTCATCAAGTCCGTGGCCGGCATCGCCACCCTCCTGGCCGAGGGCATCGGTGACACCATCCGGTTCTCGCTCACCGCCGATCCGGTGGAGGAGGCCAAGGCCGGGCGCAAGCTGCTCGAGGTCCTTGGCCTGCGGGAGCGCAAGGGCCTCGATCTCATCGCCTGTCCGTCCTGTGGCCGGGCCGAGGTCGACGTCATTCGGGTGGCCCAGGAAGCGGAGGCGGCCCTGGCTGAGCGCAACATCCCCCTGCAGGTGGCGGTCATGGGCTGTGTGGTGAACGGTCCGGGTGAGGCCCGGGAGGCCGATCTGGGGATCGCCGCCGGCCGGGGAAAGGGCCACCTCTTCGTGCGGGGGAAGGTGGTGCGGGTCGTCCCCGAGGCGGAGATGGTGACGGCCCTGGTGGAGGAGGCGGAGCGGATCGTGGCCGAGGGAATCGAGGCCCGTCTGGCCGCCGCCGACGCCTCCGCGGCTGTGGAAGCGGAGGCGACGCGGGCCGAGATGCTCGAAGCTCAGGGGCCCGATGTCAACGCGGAGGCGGAGCGCATCGCCCGCATCCAGGAGATCGCGGGTTAGTTTCGACGCGGTGAAGATCCTGCGAGCACGCCTGGGCGCCCCCGTGGTGGTGCTGGCGCTCCTCATGGCCGGCTGTTCCTCGGGTGACAAGAAGCCGGACGCCGCCTCGGCGGGCGGGTCGTCCACCACCGCCGGCGGTCCCACGTCGTCCACCGGGCCCCTGGCCCGCCGGGTCGTCGATCTGAAGGCGGAGGGATTCACCATCGAGATCCCCGTGGGCTGGAAGGACGTCGTCATCGACGCCGCCGCCCTCCAGCGCCTCACCGAGCCGCAGGGCAGCGGGCTCGATCAGGCCATCACCGCCCAGATCCGGGTCCTGGCCCAACGCAACGGCAGGCTCTTCGCCTATGACGACTCCAAGCGGACGACCAATCTGAACGTGCTCAAGATCCCCTCCACCTCCGGGGCCAGCATCGAGCAGCTCGCCCAGGAGCTCCCGGCCCAGCTGACCGCGCAGAAGCTGCGTGACGTCAAGGTCGAGATGGTCACGCTCCCCGGCGGGCGGCCGGGGGCCAAAGCGTCGGGGACGGCCACCGTGTCCGCCGCCGACGGTCGCACCGCCGACCTCTTCCAGCTGCAGTACTACGCGCTGTCCGGCAGTTTCACCTTCGTGGCCATCCTGGCCACTGACGACCCGGCGAGGGACCAGGCCACCCTGGAGGCGGTCGCCCAGACCTTCACGGTCTTCTAGCTCAGCCCCGGCGCTCGCACCAGAAGACCTCGGTGTGGTGCAGGATGACGAACTCGCCCCGTCCGGCGGTGTCGGGATGGTCGGCCAGGAGCACCCTCACCTGGTCAGACACCTTCCGGCGCCCCGCCTCGGGGAGGGCGGCGATGTAGCTGATGGAGGCGACCCGGGCCAGTACCCCGTCGACGTCGACCCGCTGCTCGTGGGGGAAGGTCGCCCCGTGCAGCGGTCCGAACAGGGAGGTGCCGTCGAAGGCGCGTTGCCACGCCCCGCTCCGGAAGGTCGGTCCGGTGCCCACGTGGGAGTCGATGAGGCGGGTGAGGGCGGCCACCCAGCCGACCGACTCGTCACGCACGTTCCAGACCAGCCCCAGCCGACCACCGGGACGCAGGGTCCGGTGGATGGCGGCCGGGGCGATGGAGGCGTCGAACCAGTGGAAGGCCTGTCCCACCGCCACCGCGGCCACGCTGCCGCTTCGCAGGGGAAGGGTCTCGGCGGTGGCTCCCACCACCGGCACCCCGGGGAGGACAGAGGCGAAGATCCGGCGCATGGCCTCCACCGGCTCGACGGCCACGGCCTGCACCCCGTGGTCGAGGAGCGACCGGGTCAGCTTGCCCGTGCCCGCCCCGAGATCGACCACGGTGTCGCCCGGCGAGAGGTTGAGCCCCTCGACGAGGTAGGCGACGGCCGCCTCCGAGTATCCGGGCCGGGCCCGCTCGTAGGTTTCGGCCGACGCCTGGTACCCCCGGGCCGCCGCTTCGTGAATCACGCGAACCATGATGCCGGGCGATCGTTACGCTGTCCTGCTTATGCGGATGTCACGGCTCTTTCTCCGAACCCTGCGCGACGACCCGGCCGACGCCGAGGTGGACAGCCACCGGCTCCTGGTCCGTGCCGGCTACATCCGCAAAGTGGCGGCCGGGGTCTACTCGTGGCTCCCCCTGGGTCACCGGGTCCTGCGCAAGGTCGAGCAGATCGTGCGGGAGGAGATGGATGCGGCGGACGCCCAGGAGTTGCTGCTGCCCATCATCCAGCCCCTCGAGTACTGGGAACGCACCGGGCGGGACCAGGCCTACGGCCCCCTGATGTTCAAGCTCCTCGACCGGAAGGAGACCGGCTTCTGCCTGGCTCCCACCGCCGAGGAGGTCATCACGGTGACCGTGGCCGGGGAGTACTCGAGCTACCGGGACCTGCCCGTCAACCTGTACCAGATCGGTTGGAAGTACCGCGACGAGCTGCGCCCCCGCTTCGGCCTGCTCCGGGGCCGGGAGTTCCTCATGAAGGACGCCTACTCCTTCGACGCCGACGTCGAGGGCCTGCGGGGCACGTATCAGCAGATGTACGACGCCTACCACCGGATCTTCGCCCGCTGCGGCCTGACCTTCCGTCCCGTGGAGGCGCAGGCGGGCGAGATCGGCGGCGACGTGAACCACGAGTTCATGGCCGTGGCCGCGGTGGGCGAGGACGACTTCGTGTGGTGCCGCCAGTGCGACTACGCCGCCAACGTGGAGGCGGCCGTGCGCGGCGCGCGTCGAAGGTGGAGGACGACGCCCCCAGATCTGGTGCCGCCGCCCATGACCGAGGAACACACCCCGGACATGCCCGGGATCCGGGCGGTGGCCGATCACCTGGGTGTGGAAGCCGCCGACCTGCTGAAGTGCATCGCCTTCGACACCGGCGACGGCCTCGGCCTGGCTCTGGTGCCCGGGGATCGGGAGGTCAACCCCTACGCCCTCAACCGGGCGCTGGGCGGCCGTCCGGCGCGCCTGTGGGACGACGCCGACTTCGACGCCCATCGGGAGGTCCCCCGGGGCTACATCGGACCCCATTTCGGCGGGGCGAAGATGGTGGTGGCCGATCCGGCCGTCATGGCCGAACCCGGCCGGGCGTGGGTGACGGGCGCCAACCGGATCGATCACCACGTCCGCCACGCGCAGGCGGGCCGGGACTTCGAGGTGGGCTCGGTGGCCGACCTGGTCACGGTGGTGACCGGCGATCCCTGCCCCCGCTGTGGGGGGCCGTTGTCGGTCGACCGGGGCATCGAGGTCGGGCACACCTTCCAGTTGGGAACCAAGTACTCCAAGGCCATCGGGGCCCTCTACCGGGACGAGCACGGCGACCAGCATCCGATGGTGATGGGTTGCTACGGCATCGGCGTCTCCCGTGTGGTGGCGGCCGTGGTCGAGGAGCACCACGACGAGGGCGGCCTCCGCTGGCCCGCGGCCCTGGCTCCCTACGACGTGCACCTGATCTCACTGCCCGGAAAGGGCGAGGCCGCGCCCGAGATCGCCGCCGCCGGCGATCGGCTCTACGAGTCGCTGCGGAACGCCGGTCTGGAGGTCCTCTACGACGACCGGGAGGCGAGCCCGGGGGTCAAATTCGCCGACGCCGACCTCCTCGGAATGCCCGTTCAGCTGGTGCTCGGCGGCAAGGGTCTGGCCCGCGGAGTGGTGGAGCGAAAGGTCCGGGCGACGGGCGAGCGCGACGAAATAGCCCTGGAGGAAGCAGCCGGTCTGCTCGTCTGAGAAGGGACTATACTTCTGTCCCTTACGGCCGAGCGGTGTACGAACGTGGGCGTCGGCCCACGTTTTTTCTTGAGAAGGGAGGTTTCGTGGTCGACCTGGAGGCGGTGCGCGGCGCGGCTGAACCCGTGCTCGCCCGCTTGGGCCTGGAACTGGTCGATGCCGAGGTGGTGGGGTCGGGCCGCGCCCGGACCCTAAGACTCGCCGTGGACCGGCCCGGCGGGGTCGACCTCGAAGCTCTGGCCCAGGCCAGCGCCCCGGTATCCGCCGCGCTTGACGAGGTCGAGGCGGTGCCCGGCCCGTACAACCTGGAGGTGTCCAGCCCGGGTCTGGAGCGGCGCTTGCGACGCCCGGCCGACTTCTCCCGCTTCGTCGGCACGACCATCACCCTCAAGTCCCACGAGCCCGTCAGCGGCGCCCGGCGGCACCGGGGCCGGCTCCTTGAAGCCGACGCGGACGGCGTCGCTCTCGACGTCGACGGGGAGCGCCGCCAGTTCCCGTACGTGGGGATCGCCTCCGCCCGCACCGTCTTCGAGTGGGGGCCGCCGGAGAAGCCCAAGCCCGGAAGGCCAGCATGAACTTCGAGCTGATGGAGGCGCTGCGCGTCATCGAGCGGGAGAAGGGGATCGACTTCGAGATCCTGCTCGAGGCCCTGGCCAACGCGCTGGTGACCGCCTACAAGCGCATGCCTCACGCCGCCGAGGAGGCGCTGGTCGAGATCGACGCCGAGAGTGGCGACATCCGCGTCGTGGCCCAGGAGCTCGACGAGGACGGCGCCGTGGTACGGGAGTGGGACGACACCCCCACGGACTTCGGGCGCATCGCCGCCCAGACGGCCAAGCAGGTCATCCTCCAGCGCATCCGCGAGGCGGAGCGGGAGATGAAATACGAGGAGTACGCCGGCCGGGAGGGAGACATCGTCACCGGCATCATCCAGCAGTCGGACCACCGCTACACCCTCCTCGACCTGGGCAAGGTCGAAGCCCTCCTGCCCCAGGCCGAGCAGGTTCCCTACGAGCGTTACGAGCACGGTGCCCGGCTCAAGGCCTACATCGTGGAGGTGCGCAAGACGTCGAAGGGCCCCCAGATCGTGGTGTCGCGCACCCATCCCGGGCTCATCAAGCGGCTCTTCGAGCTGGAGGTCCCCGAGATCGTCGAGGGCGTGGTCGACATCAAGGCCATCGCCCGGGAGCCGGGGCACCGCACCAAGATCGCAGTGGCGGCCAACGACAAGAACGTCGACCCGGTGGGCGCCTGCGTTGGGGCCCGCGGCTCGCGGGTCCGCATGGTCGTCAACGAGCTGCGGGGCGAGAAGGTCGACATCGTGCCCTACTCCACCGACCCGGCCGAGTTCGTGATGAAGGCCCTGTCCCCGGCGAAGGTCAAGGAGGTCCACGTCGACCACCAGCGGGCCACCGCCGAAGTGGTGGTGCCCGACTACCAGCTGTCGGTGGCCATCGGCAAGGAGGGCCAGAACGCCCGCCTGGCCGCCCGCCTCACGGGCTGGCGGGTCGACATCAAGAGTGAGAGCCAGTTGATCGAAGAAGCCGAGCGCGTCGAGGACGAGTGGGCCGCCGGCGAGTGGGTCAAGGGCGAGGGCGGAGAGCTGTTGTGGCAGCCGGCCGAAGGTGGCGAAGCCGTCTCCGCCGAGGCTGCGGGGTGGGGCGAGGTGGAGGCGGCCGAAGAGCTGGCTCCTGAGCCGGCGGACGCCGCCGAGGTTTCGATCGAGGCGCCCGAGGCCGCGGCGACGGTGGCGGCCGAGCCTGAGCCCGCCGAAACGGTGACCGAGCCGGTGGAGGCCAACGCCGGGCCGGTCGGGGCGGAGCGCGATGAGTAGCGCACCGCGGCGTACCTGCATCGGCTGCCGGCGGGTGGCTCCGCCCGGCGAGTTGGTCCGCGTGGCCTGCCGGCCCGACGGGTCGCTGGCCGTGGGCCGCCACGAGCCGGGTCGGGGTGCATGGCTGTGCGCCGATGGAACCAGAGCCTGTTTCGAGGCGGCGGTCCGCCGGCGCGCTTTCGGGCGTGCCCTGCGGGTCGAGCTGGCCGAGGACCAGCTGGGGCTGGTCCGTGGAAAACTGTTCGCGTAGCGCGAAAAGCGGAGAAAGAAGAAGAAGGAGTACATGGCGAGCAAGAGGATCCGGGTCTACGAGCTGGCGAGAGAGCTCGGACTCCAGAACAAGGAGGCGCTCGATCTGTGCGAGCGGCTTCGCATCGGGGTGAAGAGCCACTCGTCGAGCATCGAGGACGCGCAGGCTGACCGCGTCCGGCGTCTGGCCGACGCCGAGGGTCTGCGGCGCCCGGTCGAACCCGAGCCCGCGGCCGAGCCCGCCCACCAGCCCGTGCCGGTTGCCGCCGAACCCAGCCCCGTGACCGAGCCCAGCCACGAGCCGCACCGCTGGGTCCGCTCCACTGAGGGCGTCGGTCGCGTCCATCCCGCCGAAAGTCCGGTCCCGGCGCCGCCCGAACTGCGGCCGCCGACCGAGCTGCGGCCCCCGCCCGCACCCGCACCCGTAGGCCCCGAAGCGCCCCGGCCTCCGGTCGAGGCGCCGCGCCCCGCGGCGGCCGCCGTGGCCGCTCCCGCTCCCGTGGCGCCGCCCGCCCCGGACGTGGTCGAGCCTCCGGCCGAGGGGCCCGACTCAGCTGCTGCGCGCGTGGTCCCGCCTCCGCCGCCCCGCAGCCGGTTCACGGACAAGCCCATTCCTCCGCCTCCCGGCGTAGCCCGGCCCTCGACTCCCCCAACTCCCAGCGGGCCCCGGGAGGGCGGGTTCTCCCGTGGCGGTGGCGGTGGGGGTGGCGCGCCCCGGCCCGGTGGTGGTGCCGGCCGTCCCGCGGGCGGCGGTGGAGGTGGCGGTTTCCCCAGTCGTGGTGGTCCCGGTGGCGGCGGCGGGGGTGGCGGTTTCCCCGGTCGTGGTGGTCCCGGTGGCGGCGGCGGGGGTGGCGGTTTCCCCGGTCGTGGCGGTCCCGGTGGCGGCGGCGGGGCGGGCGGTTTCCCGGGCCGAGGTGGTCCCGGTGGTGGTCCCGGCGGTGGTCCCGGACTGGCCGGCCGCGGCCGGCCCGGTCCCCAGCAGCGGCCCCGGCGCAAGAAGAAGCGCGGTCGCGGCGAGGAGCTGACGCCCGCGTCCATGCCGAGCTACACACCGGCCGACGCCCCCGTCCCTGAGGGCGAGATCGTCGTTCCCCGGGCCAGCACCATTCAGGAGCTGGCGCCCAAACTGAACCGGACCCCGGCCGACATCGTCCGCATGCTGATGATGGCGGGCGAGATGGTCACCGCCACGCAGGCGCTCTCCGACGAGATGATCGAGCTCATCGCCGACGAGCTGGGAGCCACGGTCATCCTGGTGGAGCCGGGCATGGAGGCCGAGCTCGAGCTCCAGAAGCTCCTCGGGGACGACGACGAGGAAGAGGACGAGGCCCTCCTCGAGTGGCGCCCGCCGGTGGTGACGGTGATGGGTCACGTCGACCACGGCAAGACCAAGCTCCTGGACCGCATCCGGGAGGCCAACGTGGTCGCCTCCGAGGCGGGCGGCATCACCCAGCACATCGGTGCCTACCAGGTGGAGCGCAACGGCCGGAAGATCACCTTCATTGACACCCCGGGCCACGAGGCGTTCACCGCCATGCGGGCCCGCGGCGCCCAGGCCACCGACATCGTCGTGCTGGTGGTGGCGGCCGACGACGGGGTCATGCCCCAGACGATCGAGGCGCTCAACCACGCCAAGTTCGCCGAGGTGCCCATCATCGTGGCCATCAACAAGGTCGACAAGGAGGACGCCGACCCCGACAAGGTGCGCCGCCAACTGACGGAACAGGGGCTGGTGCCCGAGGAGTGGGGCGGCGAGACGATCTTCGTCGAGGTCTCCGCCTTGGAGGGCCAGAACATCGACGGCCTCCTGGAGTCGATCCTGCTGGTGGCCGAGGTCGAAGAGCTCCGGGCCAACCCGACGGCGCCCTGTCGCGGATTCGTTCTGGAGGCCAACCTGGATGCCGGACGGGGTCCGGTGGCCACCGTCCTCATCGAGCGGGGCACCCTGTGCATCGGTGACCCGGTGGTGGCCGGCGCCGCCCTGGGCCGGGTGCGGGCCATGCTCGACGAGCACGGCGCCCAGGAGACGAAGGCCGGACCCTCACAGCCCGTCCAGGTCCTCGGCTTCGACGACGTGCCCGCGGCCGGCGACGAACTGCGGGTCGCCCCCGACGACCGCACCGCCCGCATCGTGGCCGAGGCCCGGGCCCGGCGGAAGCGCCAGACGGCCCTGGCCGATCTGGGCTCGGCTCATACGGGCACCAAGCTGGAGGACATCTTCGAGCACATCTCCCGGGGTGAGGTGGCCACCCTCAACCTGGTGCTCAAGGCCGACGTCCAGGGGTCCCTGGAGGCGCTCACCGAGTCGCTGCGCAAGCTCGAGCGCGACGAGGTGAAGCTGGCCTTCGTCCACCGGGGAGTGGGTGGCATCAACGAGAGCGACATCCAGCTGGCCAACGTGGCCAACTCCACCATCATCGGGTTCAACGTCCGTCCCGACCGCAAGGCACGAGAACTGGCCGAGCACGAGGGCGTCGAGTTGCGCCTCTACGAGGTCATCTACCAGGTCCTCG
Source organism: uncultured Actinomycetes bacterium (assembly GCA_963789165.1). Taxonomy (GTDB): domain Bacteria; phylum Actinomycetota; class Acidimicrobiia; order IMCC26256; family BP-133; genus CAWBJP01. The sequence goes on along the minus strand of CAWBJP010000001.1, from coordinate 161,706 downwards.
AGGACATCGAGGCGGCCATGGTGGGCATGCTCAAGCCCGAGTTCGAAGAGGTCGTCACCGGTGACGCCGAAGTGCGCGAGGTCTTCTCGGTCCCCCGGGTCGGCAAGGTGGCCGGCTGCTACGTCCGCAACGGCGTCATCACCCGGGGCTCCAAGGTCCGTTTCCTGCGCGATGGCGTCGTGATCTGGAAGGGGGAGATCGCCTCCCTCAAGCGGTTCAAGGACGACGCCCGCGAAGTGGCGGCAGGCTACGAGTGCGGCATCGGTCTGGAGAACTTCCAGGACCTCAAGGGCGGCGACATCATCGAGACTTTCACGGTCAAGGAGATCCCGAGGACGTAGGTTTCCGACGGTTACTGATCCGTTTCGTGCTGCCCTCCCGTGGCCGCGACAATGGTGCGGTGCACGCGGCCGCCCTGCGTTTCGACCTGCATGTGCCCGAGAGCCGGTCACTCAAGGCCAAGCGGGCCGCGGTGCGGCCTATCGTGGACACGTTGCGCCACCGCTTCCACCTTTCCGTGGCCGAGGTCGACCACCAGGACCTGTGGCAGCGGGCGGCTATCGCGGTAGCGGTGGTGGCCGAGAGCAATCATCACCTCGAGGAAGTGCTCGGTACCATCGAACGCTTCGTGAGGTCCTCCACCGAGGTGGAGGTCATCGACACCTCCACCGCCTACCTGGAGCCCGAGGAGTGAGGGCATGCCCGATCGTCGCTACCCCCGCACGGCGCGGGTCAACGAGCTGGTGCGCGAGGTTCTGGCCGAAGAGCTGGAGCGGCTGTCCGACGACCCCATGCTCGGTTTCGTGACGCTCACCGGAGTGGACGTGACCGGCGATCTCCGGCAGGCCACCGTCTGGTACTCCGTGCTCGACCTGCCCGGGTACATCAAGGATGCGGACCCCAGCCAGGTCCACGAGGACACGGCCGACGCCCTGAAGGCCATCACCGGCCATCTCAAGGTGGTTCTCGGCCGGCAGGTGCGCCTCAAGTACACACCTGACCTGCTGTTCCGGGAGGACCCGGCCCTGAGCCAGGCGGACCGGTTGGAGCAGGTCATCCGGGAGTTGCACGCCCGCGAGACCGAGGCCCCGGAGTGACCCTCAACACCGGTTACCCGGACGAGGATCTGGCTCACGCCGCCACCCTCATCGCCGGCGCCGGCTTGGTCGCGCTCGCCTGCCATGTGGCGCCCGACGGTGACGCCCTCGGCTCCATGCTGGCCCTCCATCACGTGCTCCGGGCCGCTGGGCACCGGTCGGTGGCGGCCTTCGCCGGACCGCAGGTGGTGGGCGACCACTACCGGGAGCTGCCCGGGCTCGACACCCTCAGCCCGCCCGAGGCGTTCCCCTCCAGCCCGGACGTGATGGTGACGCTCGACTGCGGATCCATCGACCGGCTCGGTGCCCTGGCTGACTCCGCCCGGGCGGCCAAGGAGCTCGTGGTCATCGATCACCACGGCTCCAACACCCGCTTCGGCTCGCTGCACCTGGTGGACGCGGCGGCGGCAGCCGAGCGCGGTGGTCACCGCCCGCCTCATCGCCGCCCTCGGCCTGCCCCTCAACCACGACGCCGCCGTCTGCCTCTACGCGGGGCTGGTGTGCGACACGGGCCGGTTCCAGTACGAGAGCACCGGCGTGGAGGCCTTCGACCTGGCCCGCCGCCTGCTCGACTTCGACGTCCCCGTCGCCCGGCTCAACCGCACGCTCTTCGACGAGCACCGCCTCGCCTACCTGCGGTTGGTGGGCGAGGTGCTGGGCCGGGCCGAACTGGTGGAGCCCAAGGCTTTCATCTGGGCGGCGCTGACCCAGGAAGACCTCGCCCGGTACGGCGTGACCTTCGAGGAGACCGAGGGTCTCATCGACTTTCTCCGCCAGGCGCGGGAGGCCGAGGTCTCCTGCGTGCTCAAGGAGGCGGCCGACGGCATGTTCCGGGTCAGCCTGCGGTCCCTCGGCGCGGTCGACGTGTCCGCGGTGGCCGCCCACCATGGCGGCGGTGGACACCGCTTCGCCGCTGGGTTCACCGCCCCGGGCCCGGTCGAGGCGGTGGTGGCACGGATCCTGGCCGACCTGTAGGGGTCGTAGTGGACGGGCTGGTGGTGGTGGACAAGCCCGCCGGGTGGACCTCACACGACGTCGTGGCCAAGCTGCGGCGGGTGTTCTCCATCAAGCGTGTCGGCCACGCCGGCACGCTCGACCCCGACGCTACCGGCGTGCTGCTGGTGGGTGTGGGCCGGGCCACGCGCCTGCTGCGCTTCCTGACCGACACGACCAAGGTCTACGTGGGTGGGGTCAGCTTCGGGGTGGCCACCGACACGCTCGACGCCGCCGGGCGGGAGACGGCACGCGGCCCCATGCCCGGTGTCACCGCCGAGGCGCTGGTGGAGGCCACCCGGCGATTCGTGGGCGAGATCGACCAGGTGCCCCCTATGGTCTCGGCCGTGAAGGTGGACGGGCGCCGACTCCATGAACTGGCCCGCCGGGGCGAGGAGGTCGAGCGCCAGCCCCGGAGGGTGCGGATCGACAGCATCGAAGTGGAGAGCTTCTCGGTCGGTGATTTCCCCTCTGCCACCGTGCGGGTGACCTGCGGCAGCGGCACCTACATCCGCTCGCTGGCCGACGACCTCGGAACCGCCCTCGGGGGCTGTGCCCACCTGGCCTGGCTGCGGCGCCTGGCCGTCGGACCCTTCGGGATCGACGAGGCCCATCCGCTGGAGGAGGTGGTGGCCCAGGGCGAGGCCGTCGTCCTTCCCCCGGTCGAGGCTGTGCGCCACTTGGAACAGGTGGCGGTGGGCGCCGACCTGGCCCAGGGCGTCCGGCACGGCACGGTGTTCCCGGTGGCCACCCTCTGCCCCGGGGAGGCGTCCGGGCCGGTGGCGATCATCGGCCCGGATCACGACCTCCTCGCCATCTACGAGCGCGGCCGGGCGTCGGCCCGCGCTCTCGTTGTCATGTCGGGAGCTTGAGCGTGGACGTGGTGCGTTCCCTCGAGGGCTGTCCTTCCCTGCCGGAGGGGGCGGCGGTGACGATCGGCGCCTTCGACGGGGTGCACCTCGGCCACCAGGCCCTGCTGCGGCTGGTGCGGGACCAGGCCTCGGCCCGGGGCCTGGAGACGGCCCTGGTCACCTTCGACCGTCACCCCGCCCAGGTCGTCCGGCCCGAGTCGGCACCCAAGCTGCTCACCACCCTGGACCAGAAGCTGGAGCTGCTGGAGAGCACCGGTCTCGTCGACCACACCCTCGTGCTCACCTTCGACGAGACGCGCCGGGCCGAGCCGGCCGAGGAGTTCGTGACCGAGGTGCTGGTCGACTGCCTCCGGGCCCGGTTGGTGGTGGTGGGAGCGGACTTCCACTTCGGGAACCAACGCCGGGGCAACGTCGCCCTGCTCTCGGCCATGGGCTCGGAGTGCGGTTTCGAAGTCGTCGGCATCCCTTTGGTGGAGGCGGAATCGGGACCCGTTTTCTCTTCGACCGTCATCCGCCGGTTGCTCACCGAAGGGAGGGTGGAGGCGGCGGCGGAGCTGCTGGGCCGGCCCCACGAGGTACGGGGCCCGGTGATCGAAGGGGACCGGCGGGGCCGCGACCTCGGTTTCCCCACCGCCAACGTGGCCGTGCCCGACGAGGTGTGCCTGCCCGCCGACGGCATCTACGCCGGGACCTTCCGGGCGGACGACGGGGCCGATCGTCCCGCCGCCATCTCGCTCGGCCGCCGTCCGACGTTCTACGCCGGGGGCGGGCACCGGCTCCTCGAAGCCCATCTCCTCGATTTCGACGGCGATCTCTACGGCCAGGCGGCCGCCGTGCGGTTCGTGGTCCGCATCCGGGACGAGGAGCGCTTCGATTCAGTCGACGCCCTCGTCGAGGCCATCCACGGCGACGTCAACGCCGTCCGGACGGCCCTGGGCTGAGGCGACGGGTCAGCCGGTGAAGGCGCCGGCGCCCACGATCGGGCGGTTGAGGCGCGTGCCGCCGGCACTCCCGGCGAAGCCGGCGTCGCCGAAGGTGAAGACCCCACCGTCGGCGGCGAAGAGCCAGTAGCCGGCTCCGGTGGTCGTGGCGGCCATGCCGACGATGGGCGAGTTGAGCCTGGTCCCCCCCAGGCTCCCGTGGAGGACGGCGTCGCCGAACGTGAACACGCCGCCGTCGCCCGCCACCAGCCAGTAGCCCGCCCCGGAGGGTGTGCCGGCCATGCCCACGATGGCCTCGTTCAGTGGGGTCCCCCCGGTGCTGCCTTTGAAGGTGGCGTCGCCGTAGTTGAACACCCCGCCGTCGGACGCCACCAGCCAGTAGCCGTCCCCTGAGGCGGTGGCCGCCATACCCACCACCGGCTGGTTGAGCTTGGCGCCTCCCGCCGATCCCAGGAAGGGAGCGTCGCCGAAGTTGAAGACGCCACCGTCGGCTGCAGCCAGCCAGTAGCCGGAGACGGGTGTCCCGTCGGCGGTCGCCCTTGACCACCCCACAGGCCACGCGGCCGTTGGCCTCGCTGTCCCCGGTGGCCAGCGTCTCCTCGTCGGGGTCGGGGTCGTAGCGGTCGGTGGGGATGTTGGCGAAGTTGTCCCGTTCCGACGTGATGATGAAGGCCGTGCCGTCGCCCTCCAGCAGGGCGGAGAGGCCGAAGCGCCTGGTGTGGAAGGTGGCCGAGGCCCGGCCGGCCTGGTCGGCGAAGAGGGCCGGAAGGTCACCGCTGTGGTCCGGGTGCGACACCTGGGGTGATGCCCCGAGGTGAGGGCCCGCGCCGTCGAAGGCGTCGTCGTGGTCACACACCCCGATGGTGTGGACGTGGAAACCGTGGAACCCGGGATCGAGCCCCCGGGCCGTCACCGCTACGCGCACCCCGCCATCGCCCTCGGTCAGGCGCACCTCGCCGACACCGGTGCCGCGCTTGTCGACCAGGCGGGCCACCGCCTCAATCGGGGTGATGGCCATCGCCACGACCGGGGCGTTGAGCTGCATCCCGCCGGTGCTCCCCTCGAAGACGGCATCGCCGAAGGCGAAGACGCCGCCGTCGGAGGCGACCAGGTGATAACCATCGCCTCCGGGTGTGACGGCCATGCCGACCACGGGCCGGTTGAGGCGCTGGCCCCCCTTGCCGCCCCGGAAGACCGCGTCGCCGAAGGCGAAGACCCCGCCGTCGCCCGCCACGAGGAAGTAGCCGGCGGGCAGGTCGGCCCGCCCGGGCCGCACCACGCCGCAGGCCACCCGCTTCCCGGAGTCTCCGGTGGCCCGCGTCATGGCATCGGCGCCGCCGAGCCCGAGCTGGTCGGGGTCGTTCGAGTGGTACTGGCCCGGGATGTTGGCGAAGTTGTCGGCGCCGGCGTGGACAACGACCGCCGTCCCGTCACCCCCCAGCAGCTGGGCGAGGTTGAGCCGGTCGGTTCTGAAGAGGGCCCGGGCCGTCCCGTCGGGCCGGGCGAGGAGCGGGGACAGATCGCCGGCGTGACCGGCGTGAGGAGTGATGCCGCTGCCCAGGTGCCCACCGGCCGAGATGAACGGGTTGGCCGTGTCGCCCGGATCGCAGAGGCCGGTGGTGTGGATCTGGAAGCCGTGGAAGCCGGGCGAGAGCCCCGACACGCTCACCTCGATGCGGGTGAGGTCACCGTCGGTACTGATGGCGGCCACGCCCAGGACCTTGCCGTCAGCGCCGCCCAGGAGGGCGTGGACCACGGTCGGTTTGGCCTCCTGGGCGAGGAGTGGTCTGCTCCCGGCCGGGGCCAGCGCCGCCCCGACCAGCATCGCCGCCAGCGCCCACCGTCCGGTCACCGTGCGCATGGCGTCTCCTTGCTCATGCCGTCGGCCAGAGGGTAGGCCCTCGCGGGCGGCCGGTAGGGGCAATTCTGGTAGTCTGCCGGTCGTTGCGGCACCCTGCCGCAGCCCTTTCACGCCAGACGAGCAGACGACGAGGCATGGCCGACACCTCCACCACGATCAATGAGTACCGCCTCCATGAGACCGACACCGGCTCACCCGAGGTGCAGATCGCGCTCCTGACGGCGCGCATCAACGAGCTCACGACACACCTGAAGGTCCACAGCAAGGACCATCACTCGCGCCGTGGGCTACTCATGCTCGTGGGCCGGAGACGCCGGTTGCTCGACTACCTCCGCCGTAACGACGTCGAGAGGTACCGAGCGCTCATTGCCCGACTCGGCCTGCGCCGATAAAAGACCTCCCCGAGGAGCGGCTCGCCGCTCCTCGTTCGTTTTCCGAATCGAATTCGCTAGCTGGGGGCGGCGACGGCGACGTCGGTTGTCAGTCGCCAGCGTCCGGGGGGTCCGACCTCCGGGGGGTGGCGACTGGGAACCGGCTCCGCCCCGCCGCCCTGACACAAAGGAGCGGCTATGACCGACCCGATCGCGGTGTCGGCCCCCATCGGGCAGACCGGCAAGTCCCTGTCCTTCGAAACCGGAGCGTTGGCCCTTCAGGCCGACGGAGCGGTGCTCGCCCGCATCGGCGACACCACCGTCCTGGCCACGGCCGTGTCCAGCCAGGGGGTACGGGAGGGCATCGACTTCTTCCCCCTCACCGTCGACGTGGAGGAGCGCATGTACGCGGCCGGGAAGATCCCCGGCTCGTTCTTCCGCCGGGAGGGGCGCCCCACCGAGCAGGCCATCCTCACCTGCCGGCTGACCGACCGGCCCCTGCGGCCGTCGTTCCCCAAGGGGTTCCGCAACGAGACCCAGATCGTGGCCGTCATCCTCGGTGCCGACCTGGAGAACCCCCACGACGTGCTGGCCATCAACGCCGCGTCGGCCGCCCTCATGGTGTCCGGCATTCCCTTCGCCGGCCCCATCGGCGCCGTACGCCTGGCCCACAAGGACGGCGAGTGGGTGGCGCATCCCACCTACCAGGAGGGGGACGCCTCCACCTTCGAGCTGGTGGTGGCCGGCCGGCGCCTGGACAACGGCGACGTCGCCGTGATGATGGTGGAGGCGGGCGGGACCGAGGCCGCCTGGGAGCTCTATCAGGCCGGTGCCCCCCACGTGACCGAGGAGGTCATCGCCGAGGGCCTCGAGGAGTCCAAGCGCTGGATCAACGACTCCATCGAGATCCAGCTCCAGCTGCGGGCCCAGGTGGAAGCGGCCAACGGCCCCATCGAGCCCATGACCTTTGAGCTTCAGGCCGACTACTCCGAGGAAACGTACGCGGCGGTGGAGGCCGCCGGCCGGGCCCAGGTGGCCGAGGCGCTCACCATCGCCGACAAAGCCGACCGCAACGCCCGCCTGGCCGAGATTGGCGCGGAGCTTGCGGCCAGCCTGGCCGGCACCCCCGACGCACCCGGGGAGCACCCCGAAGTGGCCGTGAAGCGGGCCTTCCGCAGCCTCCAGAAGGAAGTGGTGCGCTCCCGTATCGTGACCGAGGGCATCCGGATCGACGGGCGCACGCCCACCGACCTACGCTCCCTGTCCGCCCAGGTGGGGCTGCTGCGCACCGCCCACGGCACCGGCCTGTTCCAGCGGGGCGAGACCCAGGTCCTGTCGGTGGCCTCGCTGGGCATGCCCCGCCTGGAGCAGATGCTCGACACCATCGGCATCGACGACGCCAAGCGCTACATGCACCACTACAACTTCCTGCCCTTCTCCACCGGGGAGACGGGCCGGGTGGGCTCTCCGAAGCGCCGGGAGATCGGCCACGGGGCCCTGGCCGAGCGGGCTCTGCTGCCGGTTGTGCCCCCGGTGGGGGAGTTCCCCTACGCCCTGCGCGTGGTCTCTGACGTGCTGGCCTCCAACGGCTCGACCTCCATGGGCTCGGTGTGCGGCTCGACCCTGGCGCTCATGGACGCCGGCGTGCCCATCAAGGCACCGGTGGCCGGCATCGCCATGGGCCTGGTCTTCCACGAGGGCAAGTACACGACCCTGACCGACATCCTCGGGGCCGAGGACGCCTTCGGCGACATGGACTTCAAGGTGGCGGGCACGGCCGACTTCGTGACCGCTCTCCAGCTCGACACCAAGATCGACGGTCTTCCCGCCGAGGTGCTGACCGACGCCCTGCGCCAGGCCAAGGACGCCCGCCTCAAGATCCTCGAGGTCATGGCCGAGGCCATCGCGGCGCCGAGGGAAGAGGTGGCCGAGTCGGCCCCGAAGATCGTGAGCTTCCAGATCCCGATGGACCGCATCGGCGAGGTCATCGGGCCCAAGGGCAAGGTCATCAACACGATCCAGCAGGAGACGGGCGCCGACGTCAACGTCGACGACGACGGGCAACACGGCACCGTCACGATCGGTGGGCGCGACGGCGGGGCGGTCAACGAAGCCCGCCGGCTCATCGAGCTCATCCTCCACCCGCCGGAAGCCGACATCGGCGCCATCTACGCCGGCAAGGTGGTCAACATCACGAAGTTCGGCGCCTTCGTCAACATCCTCCCGGGCCGGGACGGGCTGCTGCACATCTCCAAACTGGGCGGCGGCAAGCGCGTCGACCGGGTGGAGGACGTCCTGTCCCTCGGCATCGAGGTGAGCGTGCGGGTCGACGACGTCGACCCCCAGGGCAAGGTGTCGCTCTCGCTGGCCAAGCCCCTTGAAGGCCTCGAGGGTGGCGGTGGTGGCGGTGGCGAAGGCGGCGGCGGGAGATCGGACGAGGGACCGGATGGCAACGGCGGTGGGGGAGCGGTGCGCGCCCTCGAGGGCGGCGGCGACCGTGATCTCGTGTCCTTCGACAGCGACTGGGACCGCACGGCCAAGGACGAGTTCGGCGATCTGGGACCGGCGGACGTCGCCGGTGTCCGGGCCCGCACCGACGACCGGCCGGACCGCGACCGCGACCGCGGCGGCCGGGACCGGGGCGGCCGGAGCCGGGGTGGAGACCGGGGTGGCCGCGGTGGACGCCGGTAGGTGCCCGAACCCGTTGTGACCGGGAACGGCGACGCCGTTCGCCGCACCCGACTCGACAACGGGATCCGGGTGGTCACCGAAGCGCTGCCCGAGCTGCGCTCGGTGGCCATCGGCTTCTGGGCCGGCACGGGCTCGCGGGACGAGCCCGACGAGCTCGCCGGCGCCAGCCACTTCCTGGAGCACCTCCTGTTCAAGGGCACTGAGCGGCGCAGTGCCCAGGACATCGCCGAGGCGGTGGAGTCGGTCGGCGGCGAGATGAACGCCTTCACCACCAAGGAGTACACCGCCTACTACGTGCGCATCCTGGACGAGAGCTACGACCTCGCCCTCGACATCCTCTCCGACGTGGTGTGGTCGCCCGCCTTCCGTCCCGCCGAGGTGGACTGCGAGCGCCAGGTCATCCTGGAAGAGATCAAGATGCACGAGGACACCCCCGACGAGCTCGTGCACTCGATCTTCGCCGAGGCCCTGTTTCCGGCCCAGACCATCGGCCGGGAGGTCCTCGGGCGGGTCGAGTCGATCGACGCCATGACCCCGGGGCAGATCGCCGCCTTCCACGGCCGTCACTACAAGGGCGGCAACATCGTGGTGGCGGCGGCCGGCAACCTCGAGCACGACCAGATCGTGGCCGAGGTCGAGCGCTGCTTCGCCGGCGAGGTGGGCGACCGGGAGCCCCGGATCAACGCCGAGGTCCGGCCCGCCGGCGCCCGCCGGGTGCTCACCCGGCCCACCGAGCAGGCCCACCTGGTGCTGGGCATGCCCGGGCTGTCCCGCTCCGATCCCGACCGCTACGCCCTCTCAGTGCTCAACCACGTGCTCGGCGGGGGCATGTCGTCACGGCTCTTCCAGGAGATCCGGGAGCGCCGGGGGCTGGCCTACTCGGTGTACTCCTATCGGGCCGCTTTCGAGGACACCGGGATGTTCGCCGTCTACGCCGGCACCGCCCCCTCCCGGGTGGCGGAGGTGCTCACCATCGTGAGCGGGGAGCTCGACCGCCTGGTGGCCGACCGGGGCATGGAGGAAGGCGAGCTGGAGCGGGCCAAAGGCCACTTCAAGGGCCAGCTCGCCCTATCCCTGGAAGGGTCGTCGCCCCGCATGGAGCGTCTCGGTCGCTCGGAGCTCACCGCCGGCGAGGTCCTCGACATGGACGAGCTGGTGGCCCGCATCGACGCCGTGGGCCCCGAGGACGTGGCCCGGGTCATCGAGCGGGTCATCGACGGCGCCCCCCGGGTCCTGGCCGCGGTGGGCCCCATCGACGAATCGGACCTCGACCCCCGGGCCGGCGAGGCCGAGATCCTGCTGGTGTGACCATGGGGAACGGGGCGATCTACGCCGAGACGAGGGAGCGGGTCGCGGCCCTGGTGCGGTCGCTGTCCCCCGATGAGCTCCACGGTGCGGTGCCCACCACCCCAGCCTGGAGTGTCCGGGACTTGGTCGGGCACCTGGCCGGAGTGGCGGCCGACGCCGTGACCGGCAACATCGAGGGATTGGGGACTGATCCCTGGACCGCCGTCCAGGTCGACGCCCGCCGCGAGATGTCGCTGGAGGAAGTGCTGGCCGAATGGGCCGGCCACTCCAAGATCATGGAGCCGGTGCTCGACACCGCCCCGCCCCCGGTTCTGCGGATGGTCGCCGACTGCTACATGCACGAGCAGGACATCCGGGGCGCCACCGGGCGGCCCGGGGGCCGGGACGCCGCCGCCATCGACGTCTCCTTTGAGATCGTGCTCTTCGGGCTCGGGACCCGACTCGACGCCGCCGGCCTGCCTGGCCTGCGCTTCCGGGCCGGGGACCGGGAGTGGGTCGCCGGGTCATCGGGGCCGGGGGCCACAGTGACGGCGCCCGACCCCTACGAGCTGTTGCGCTGTCTCTACTCCCGCCGGAGCTGGGCCCAGGTGACGGCGCTGGCCTGGGAGGGCGACGACCCGCAGTCTTATGCGGACACCTTCGGCCGCTTCCCGTTCGCCGAACGGGACATCATCGAATGATGTGCGCCCGGTGATCAAGGTCGGTGTGTTCGGCGCCGGGGGCCGGATGGGAGCCACCGTGTGTACGGCGGTGGCCGAGGCGGCCGACCTGGAGCTGGTGGCGGCGGTGGATCCGCCCTGCGCCGGGGCCGAGGTCGAGGGCCTGACCATCGCCGGATCGGCGGAGGCGTTGGGGGCGGCGGGCGCCGAGGTGGCCGTCGACTTCACCCAGGCGTCGGCCGCCCGGGAGAACCTGCGCTGGTGCGCGGCCAACGGGGTGCACGCGGTGGTGGGGACCACCGGCCTGACGCCCGAGGATCTGGCCGAGCTCGACCAGCTGTTCGGCCAGGGTCGGTGCAACGCCGTGGTGGCGCCGAATTTCGCCATCGGGGCCGTGCTCATGATGCGCCTGGCCGCCCTGGCCGCACCGTGGATGGACAGCGTCGAGATCATCGAGCTGCACCACGACAACAAGGTCGACGCCCCGTCTGGCACCGCCCTGCTCACCGCCGCCCGCCTGGCCGAGGCCAAGGACACCTGGGGCGACGACCCCACGAAGAGCACCGTCCTGGAGGGCGCCCGGGGCGGCGAAGGCCCGGCCGGCATCCGGGTCCACTCCGTGCGCCTGCGGGGTCTGGTGGCCCACCAGGAGGTCCTGTTCGGCACGACCGGCCAGTCGCTGACGATCCGCCACGACTCCTACGACCGGACGTCGTTCATGCCCGGTGTGCTGCTGGCCGTCCGCCAGGTGGCGGACCGGCCCGGGCTCACCGTAGGGCTCGACAGCCTGCTGGGACTCTGAGCCCTCGGGTCACCGGGTCCGGAAGCGGTCGAGCTTGCGGCGGTCCCGTTTGGTGGGGCGGCCGGCGCCCGGCTCCCGGGAGAAGTTGGGGAACCACTCCTCCTTCGGCGGTTCCGGCGGGCTGTGGTCCACCAGACACTCGGCGGCGATGGGCGCCCCGACCCGCTTGTCGACGATGCGCACCACCTCGAGGATCCGGTCCCGGTGGTGGAGCCGGGTCTCCACCCGGTCACCGGCGCGCACCGTCGTGGCCGGCTTGGCCGCGGCGCCGTTGACCTTCACGTGCCCGCCGGCGCACGCCTCGGTGGCCGCCGAGCGGGTCTTGTAGAGCCGCACGGCCCACAGCCACCGGTCGACCCTGGTCGCCTCCATGCCCACCATCGTGGCACGGCCTCTTGCGGGGACACCCCGCACCCCCCCGGCACCGCACCGGGTGTTTCAGGCGCCGAAGATGCGGGCCAGCTCGGCTGGGGCCACCTCTTCCAGCTGGGAGTAGGTGCACGAGCGGGGATCCCGGTCGTCCCGGAAGCGCACGAACTGGCCGGAGTGGCGCAACCGGTCCCCCTGGAGATGGTCGTAGCGCACCTCCACCACCAGTTCGGGGCGCAACGGCTCCCAGCTCAGGTCCCGGCCCGCGTTCCACCGGCTCTGGCCTCCGGGCATCCGGGTGCCCTCGTCGCCCGCTTGGGCCCAGGCGCGCCCAGGGGTGGCCTTCCAGGGCGTTGTCCCGGTAGGGGGCGAGCACGTCGACCAGCGTCTTGCGCTGGGCCATGGGAAAGGCGGACGTGACGCCGATGTGATGCAGATCGCCGGCGCCGTCGTAGAGACCGAGCAGCATCGAACCGATGACCGGTCGCGCTCTTGTGCCAGCGGAAGCCGGCCACGACGCAGTCCGCCGTCCGCTCATGCTTCACCTTGAACATGACCCGCTCGTTCTCCCGGTAGGGGAGCCCGACCGGTTTGGCCACCACCCCGTCGAGCCCCGCGCCCTCGAAGGCGGCGAACCATTCGGCCGCCACGTCCCGGTCGGTGGTCACCGGCGTGAGGTGCACCGGCGGGCGGGCGCCGGCCAGCACCGCCTCCAGGCGCTGTCGGCGCTCGCCCTGGGGTGCGGGCCGGAGATCCTCGTCGCCCACGGCGAGGAGATCGAAGGCCACGAAGGAGGCCGGCGTCTGCTCGGCCAGGAGGCGGACGCGGGAATCGGCCGGGTGGATGCGCTGGAGGAGGGCGTCGAAGTCGAGTCCGGCCGTACCGGCGATGACGATCTCGCCGTCGAGGACGCACTTCTCGGGCAGCTGGTCCCGCAACGGATCGACCAGCTCGGGGAAGTACCGGGTGATGGGTTTCTCCTTGCGGCTGCCCAGCTCGACCTCGGCGCCGTCCCGGAACACGATGCAGCGGAACCCGTCCCACTTGGGCTCGAACAGCATGCCCTCGGCGGGAGGCAGCTCCCGGGCCAGTTTGGCCAGCATGGGCGAAACGGGGGGCATCACCGGGTAGGTCCAAAAAAGCAGGGTGTGAGTTTGCCAGGCGTAGCGTCACACTCGTGAGCGACGTCAGGGACCGGGTGATGGAGGGGGCCCTGGTCTGCATCGGTCGCTACGGGATGGCCAAGACCACGGTCGACGACGTGGCCCGCGCTTCGGGGGTGTCCCGGGCCACGATCTACCGGTACTTCCCCGGTGGGCCGCGACCAGGTGGTGGCCGATGTCGTGGCCTGGGAGATGGGCCGCTTCTTCCACCGCCTGGGGGAGGCGGTGGCCGCCGCTTCCGACCTGGCCTCGTTGGTGGACGAGGCGCTGCGCTTCGCCCACCGGGCGGTGGCCGCTCACGAGGTGTTGCAACGGGTGCTGGCCACCGAGCCGCACCGTCTCCTGCCCGTGCTGACCGTCTCCTCGGACCGGATCCTCCCCCTGGTGGGCGGGTTCCTGGTGCCCTACCTGGAGCAGGAGCGGGCCGCGGGACGGCTGCGCCCCGGTGTCGAGGTGGAACGGGCCGCTGACTTCCTGGCCCGCATGCTGCTGTCGTGGATCAGCGCTCCCGGCGCCTGGGACCTCGAAGATCCGGAGCAGACGGCCGATCTCGTGCGCGGCCAGCTCCTGGCCGGCATTCTCCGCCCGACTGTCTAGAGACCGCTAGCGCCGGGCGACGCAGCCGATGAGGACGGTGTCGCCCTCCACCTCGCGGACGTTGTCGTTCTCGTCGCTGCGGGCCCGGTCCTCGCCCTCGCCCCCGTGGATGCCGTCGGCGTCGTTGTTCTCGGCGCAGAAGACGTCGTCGCCGTCGCCTCCGAAGAGCCGGGTGTTCCCGTGGCGATCGGCCCGCAAAAGGTCGTCGCCGGCCAGGCCGCACCCGATGCTGCCCTCGGGGACGAAGAGCACGTCGTCGGCGTCGGTGCCCACCACCTGCGGACGGGGGTCGTCCCGGTGGCCGGGGCACGTCTCGGATTTGTTGTCGGTTGCCGGTTCGTCCTTGGGGTCGTCCTGGGCGCCCAGGGCGGGCACGCTCGTCGCCAACGTCAGCGCCACGGCCAGGAAGATGCTGCTCCGCCTCATCTCCGCCTCCTGTCAAACCAGAGTTGGTCACTGTTATAGACGTGATTAGTGGTGTTTGACAACCGGATGCGACGCCACTTGACGATGAGACAAAAACCGTCTTACCATCTCAGCAATGGTGTTCGAGACGGTGACCAGTGCAGAGCCCGCCCTGGACCGACGGATAACCGACGCCACGCTCCGGCTGGTGGCCCGCTACGGCCTGGCCAAGCTGACCCTCGACGATGTGGCCCGGGAAGCCGGTTGCTCCCGGGCGACCCTGTACCGCTACTACCCGGGGAAGCAGGTGCTGCTCGCCGCCGTGGTGGCCGCCGAGGCGGCCCGCCTTCGGGCCGGCCTGGACGAAGCCCTGGCCGAGGTGGCGACGCTGGAGGATGCGCTGGCCGCCGCGGCCGGCTTCGGGGCCCGGGAGTTCGCCGGGCACACCGGCCTGCAGTTTCTCCTGGCCCATGAGCCCGGCTCGGTCCTGCCCCACCTCTGCTTCGCCGGCGCCGACCGGCTGCTGGCCCACCTGTCCGAGACCGTGGCTCCCCACCTGGGCCGGTTCCTCCCGTCGACCCAGGCCCGCCGGGTCGGGGAGTGGCTGGCCCGCATCGTCCTCTCCTACGGCTGCACCCCTCCAACCGACCTTCCGTCCGTGGAGGGGAAGCAGCCGTGCTCCAGATCGTCTCCGACTTCGTCGCCCCGGCTGTCACCGGGACCGGGGTGTCCCCGGGGGAACAGGAGGATCCCCATGCGTGACGTGAACGACATCGACGCCATCCTGGCCATCACCAACACCGACACCGCCAGCACGGCCCACGAAGTGGCCTCCGAGCTTCGACACCCACTTCACCTGGGACTACGACCGGTGCCGCCCCCGGCTCGGGCAAGCTGTACGAGAAGGCCAAGCACTCGCAATGGGACGCCCAGACCGACCTCCCGTGGGACACCGAGGTGGACCAGGAGGCGGTGGTCATCGCCAACGCCGCCGCCAACGGCGGTCTCATGCTCGGTGGCGGCGGCGAGGGCCTGCCTCCCGGTGACCTGTCCGGCACCCCCTTTGTCACCTGGGGCGACAAGGAATGGCTGGCCTTCGGGATCGAGTCGCAGAACTGGATGCTGTCCCAGTTCCTCCACGGCGAGCAGGGGGCCCTGCTGTGCACGGCCCGCATCGTCGAGACCGTGCCCTGGATCGACGCCAAGTACTACGCCTCCACCCAGGTGGTGGACGAGGCCCGCCACGTCGAGGTCTTCTCCAAGTACCTCGACGAGAAGCTCTCCGGGCATTACCCCATCAACGCCCACCTGCGGATGCTGCTCGACGACATCATCGCCGACCCCCGGTGGGACATGACCTACCTCGGCATGCAGATCATGGTGGAGGGCCTGGCCCTGGCCGCCTTCGGGTTCATCTCCCAGATGACCACCGAGCCCCTCCTCAAGGAGCTCCTGCGCCTGGTCATGGCCGACGAGGCCCGCCACGTCGCTTTCGGCGTGTTGTCGCTCCAGGAGTTCTACACGCAGCTCTCAGCGGCCGAGATCCGCGAGCGCCAGGAGTTCGCCTTCGAGGCCGCCCTCCGCATGCGGGACCGCTTCCTCCAGCAGGAGGTGTGGGAGCGGATGGGCTGCGATGTGCGCAAGACCACCAAGGTCCTGCTCGAGGCCCCCCAGCGTCAGATGTTCCAGCAGATGCTGTTCTCCAAGATCGTGCCCAACTGCCGCAAGCTCGGTCTGCTCGACGCGGCCGACGGCTGGCTGCGGCAGCGCTTCACCGAGCTCGGGGTCATCGCCTTCGAGCACTGGGACGACACCGCCACCGAGCTGGCCGTCGCCTACTAGTCAGGCGTCGCCCACGTCGATCTCCTCCACCGAGATCTCGTCGGCGACCAGTTGCAGGCCCCACTGGCGGTCTCCGCCCGGCGTCGGGCACTGACCCACGTCGAGGGTGCCCGAGACCCGCACGCAGCAGCCCTCGACCAGCTTCTCGGCCACCTCGCGTGCCGGGGAGCCGGGGGTGACGACGTGGACCGGAAAGGTGCCGCCGTCGAGGTCCTCCGGTTCCCGGGGCACGGTGAGGCTGAAGGCGGACACCTCGACGTCGCCGACCACCCGCGGTTCGGGGTCGGCGGTGACGTGGCCGACGAGCGACACGGCGAACTGGGCCGAGTGGGCGAATCTCATGTCCGCCTCCTCAGGGGGTGTCGAGCGTGGCCACCGCCACGATGGGCCGCGACGGCGGGTCGTCGCCGAGAGATCCGGAGAAGGGCCGGTCGGAGAAGTTGAAGATGCCTCCGTCGGCGGCGACCATCAGGTAGCCGTTGCCGTAGCGCACCATGCCGACGACGGGTTTGTTGAGCTTCTTGTCGCCCAGAGATCCCCGGAAGGGTGAACTGCCGAAGGAGAAGATCCCCCCGTCGGAGGCCACGAGCCAGTAGCCGGCCCGGTCGCCGTTGGGCACCAGCGACTCGACCGGGGCGTTGAGCGGCGTGCCGCCCATGGAGCCGTGGAAGCGGGCGTCCCCGTGGGTGAAGACCCCGCCGTCGGAGGCGACCAGGTAGTACCCGAGCCCGCTCGGGGTGGCCACCGAGTTGAGGACGGGCCCGTTCAGGTTGGCGTCGGACTCGTCCCCGAAGTGGGTGGCGTCGCCCACGGTCAGGACCCGGCCCCGGTTGGTGAAGATCCAGTAACCCCGGCCCGACTTCGTGGACGAGAGGCTTGTCACCTTCTCGCCCTTCTTGAGCTCGGAGGCGGAGACGCCGCCCAGTGCGGGCGCGTCGCCGAAGGCGAAGACATCGCCCCGGTTGTCGAGGATCCAGTAGCCGTTGGCGGACGGGGTGGGCTCGAGGTGGACGGCCTTGGCTTCGGGGGGCAGCTGGGTGGAGGCGTCGCCCAGCGTCTTGGCGTCGCCGAAGGCGAAGATCCGCCCGTCGGAGCCGAGCATCCAGTAACCGGAACGGCGCGGCGCGGGGGGCGGCGGTGGCGGTGCGGTGGTGGGAGGGGACGTCGGCGGCGGGGCGGCGGCCACCGTGGTGGAGGTGGTCGATGTCGGGGCCGCGCCGGCGCCGGCCGGGGCCGAGATGACCCGGACCCGGTTGTTGAAGGTATCGGCGGCCCACAGGTTTCCGTGCCGGTCGACGCTCAGCGCCCGGAGGTGATCGACCTGGGCCGCGCTGGCCGGTCCGCCATCGCCGGCGAACCCGGCGGTGCCGTTGCCGGCGATGGTGGTGATGGTGCCGGTCGGGTCCACGCGGCGGATGCGCTGGCCGAGCTCCTCTCCGATGTAGATGTTGCCCGACGCGTCGACGGCCACCGCCCGGGGATCGTTGAGCTGGGCCTGGCCGGCCGGCCCGCCGTCGCCGCTGAACCCGGCTGTCCCGGTGCCGGCCACGGTGGTGATCGTCCCGTCGGCGTCCACCTTGCGGATGCGGTGGTTGTCCGTGTCGGCGATGTAGAGGGTGCCCTCCCGGGTCAGCCACAACCCCCGGGGCGAGTTCAGCGCGGCCCGCCCGGCCGGGCCGCCGTCACCTTCGGCGCCGGCGCGCGTCAGGCCGGCCACGGTGGTGATGATCCCGCTCTCGAGGTCGATCCGGCGGATGCGGTTGTTCCCGGTGTCGGCGATGTAGAGGTTCTTGCCCTCGGCATCGGTGGCCAGTGTCTTGGGGTCCTTCACCAGGGCGGCGCTCGCGGGGCCGCCGTCGCCGGTGGCGTCGGGGGTGCCGTTGCCGGCCACGGTGGTGATGACCCCCTGGCCGTCGACGCGCCGGATCCGGTGGTTGGCGCTGTCGGCGATGTAGACGTTGCCGGCCGCGTCCACCGCCACCCCGTGCGGTTGGTTCACGGCTGCCTCGAGAGCCGGTCCGCCGTCGCCGGCGAAGCCCTCCACGCCGCTGCCGGCCACGGTGCTGATAGTTCCCGCCGCGTCGATCCTGCGGATGCGCTGGTTGAGGGTGTCGGCGACGTAGACGTTCCCGGCCCGGTCGAAGGCGAGGGCACGGGGGTGGTACAGCTGCGCCGAGGTGGCCGGTCCGCCGTCGCCCGAGAACCCGTATTGCCGGGAGTCGACCGTGGCCCCGGCCACCGAGGTGATCGACCCCGGTTGCTCCGATCCGGTCACGGCACGGCTCGTTACCGCGCCCAGCGCCATCAGGGCGGCGACCACCGCGACGGCGACTCGACGGGTAGGGGGTGAGGTGTGCTTCCTCGACGGCTTCAGCATCGTCGGGGTCTCCTTTTCTCCCGGGGTCCGAACGCTGGCCGTCCCCGGGGTTCCGAACGCTGGTCGGGGGGCCAGGGGAGCAGACCGCCCGAAGGCGGCCATATCGGTCGGATTCGGCGCAACACAGGGGTGTGCCTGCCCGCGGCGGAGAGAAATCCGGAGGGAATCAGGAATTTCGGCACATCGGTTTACGAACCGAAAATCGTGGGTACAAGGCGGGGTTCGATACCTGCGCTCCACCTTGTCCCACAAGGGATGTCGCGACTTGGAGCGCAGCGGGCCCACCGGGATATCGGCTTCGTGGACTAGCGTCGCCGGGCGATGGCAATAGAACCGCCTGTCCGAGTTGTCTTCCTGGGGGGTCTCGGTGAGATCGGGCGGAACTGCGCCTGCATCGAGGTCGAGGGCCGCATCCTCCTCATCGACTGCGGGCTCATGTTCCCCGCCCCCGACATGCCCGGCGTCGACCTCGTCCTCCCCGACTTCACCTACCTGCGGGATAACGCCGAGCGCATCGAGGGGGTCGTGCTCACCCATGGCCACGAGGACCATGCCGGCGGTCTCTCCTTCCTGCTGGCCGAGGTCGGACCCGCCCCCATCTACGGCTCGGCCCTGTCGCTCGGTCTGGCGCGGAACCGCATCGACGAGGCGGGGATGCTGGGGCGCACCGAGCTGATTCCGGTGGCCGACGGCGAGCGCCGGAGCATCGGGCCCTTCGACTGCCAGTTCATCCCGGTCACCCATTCGGTGCCCCACGGCTTCGCCACCGCCATCTTCACGCCGGCGGGAACCATCCTGCACTCGGGCGACTTCAAGCTCGACCAGGCGCCCGTCGACGGACGGGTCACCGACATCGCCCTGCTGGGGGAGATCGCCCGGGGGGGCGTGCGCCTGCTGCTGTCGGACTCGACCAATGCCGAGGAGCCGGGACACATCCCCTCCGAGTCGACCGTCGGCGTGGTCATGCGCGAGCTGTTCCGGGAGCACACGGGACGGCGGGTCATCGCGGCCTGCTTCGCCTCCCACATCCACCGGGTGCAGCAGATCGCCGAGGCGGCCCTGGGCTCAGGGCGGAGCGTGGCCTTCCTCGGCCGGTCGATGATCCAGAACGTGGCCCTGGCCCGGTCGATGGGCCTGCTCTCGCTCCCGGACGACCGCATCGTGGACATCGATGAGATCGACAAGTTCGAGCCGGGCGGGATCTGTGTGATCTGTACCGGGTCCCAGGGCGAGCCCATGAGCGCCCTGGCCCTGATGGCGGCGAACGAGAACCACCGCCTGAAGCTCGGTGGCGAGGACACGGTGATCATCTCCGCCCATCCGATCCCCGGGAACGAGACCAACGTGTCCCGGGTCATCGGTGGCCTGCACCGGGCCGGAGCCGACGTGATCCACTCCGGGCTGGCGCCCGTCCACGTGTCCGGCCACGCCGCCCAGGAGGAGCTCAAGTTCCTGCTCAACCTGGTCCAGCCTGACTTCTTCGTTCCCGTCCACGGCGAGTACCGCCATCTGGTGCACCACGCCCGTCTGGCCCGCGCCACCGGGATGGCGGATGACCATGTCATGGTCTGCGAGGACGGGGACTCCCTGGTGCTCGGGCCCGAGGGCATCGACGTGGAGCGCCGTTACGCCCCGGCGGGTTATCTCTATGTGGACGGTGTGGTCGGGGACGTGGGCCGCGGCGTGCTGCGGGACCGGCGGGCGCTGGCCAAGGAAGGGATCGTGGTGGTCATCGTCACCCTCGACGCCCATACCGGCGAGGTGGTGACCGGACCCGAGATCGTCACCCGGGGCTGGGTCCACGCCCCCGAGGCCGAGGAACTCCTCGAGGAGGCCAAGGAGGCGGTGCTGCGTTCGCTGCAGGAAGCGATCGACGAGAACGCCCTCGACATCGAGACCCTCAAGCGCCATGCCCGCAGTGGCCTGTCCAAGTTCATCAACGAGCGGACGAAGCGCCGCCCCATCGTCGTGCCCGTCGTGATGGAGGTCTGACCCGGCCCTCGCGTCTCGCGTTAACGAAACCGACCTCACAGGTCGGTTCGACTAACGCGAGACGGAAGCTGCCACCACCACTGTTGCTGCTGTTACCGTTGTGACATGGCATCCAGTACGAAGCGCCGGGCCGCGCCGTCCCGCCCCACCACCCCCCGCCGCAAGCCCCCGGCCCGCCGCGCCCCGGCCCGGACCCGCGCTCGCAAGGGCCCGTCCCTCGCCCGCCGCCTCGTCGCCTTCCTCATTGCGTCTTTGAGCCGCCACGGCGAGGGAGTCGTTGGCGTGGCCCTCGCCACTGCCGCCCTCGTCGCCGCGCTCACCCTCTGGCTCGACGTGTCGGGCCCCTTCGGCGGCTTCGCCTCCTATCTCGCCGGGATCAGCTTCGGTCTGGCCCGCCACGCCCTCCCCCTCGTCCTCGGTGTTCTGGCGGTCGTCGTACTCACCGGGCGACGCCAGGAGCTGTCCCGCCTCTGCGTCGGGCTCTTTCTCGTCACCACCGCGCTCGTCCGGCCTGCTCCACTTGGCCCGCCACGACGGCGGAGGCTCGGTCTTCGACGCCTGGCGCCGAGCCGGCGGCCTCCTCGGCGGTCTGGCCGCCTCCCCGCTCCGGGCCGTCGGCGGACCCTGGGCCGCCGGCCTCGTCCTGTCCGCCGCCGGTGTCCTCGGCCTCCTGGTCGTCTTCCACCTCTCGTTCCGCCAGGTGGTGACCGCCCTGCACCGGGCCGGCGCCCTGGCCGTCAGTGGGGTCCGCCTCGGCCTCCGCCGCCTGGCCACCCTCAGCACCGACCAGGTCGAGGAGGCCGCCCCTCCCGTCCCCAAACCCAAGCGCGTCCGCCGGCCCAAGGCGCCGGAGCAGGGGGAGCCGACCGGGGAGCAGGCCGTTCCGGCCATCCCGGTCTCGGGCGAGAACCTCGTGCTCCAGACGGCCGCCTACAAGTCCGAGAAGGGAGAGGCTCACCAGCTCGAGCTCGGCCTGCCCGCCTCCGAGCAGCGCTGGAAGCTGCCCCCGATCTCGGTCCTCACCCGCAAGGTGGCCAAGCCCATCGACCGCCGGTTGATCGAGAAGGGCGGAGCGGCGCTGGAGGCGACCCTGGGCGAGTTCGGAGTCGACGCCCGCCTTGTCGGGATGACCGTCGGGCCCACCGTGACCCGTTACGAGCTGGAACTGGGACCGGGTGTCCAGGTCAAGAAGGTCACCAGCCTCTCGCATGACATCGCCTACGCCATGGCCAGCCCCGACGTCCGCATCATCGCCCCCATTCCCGGACGCAGCGCCATCGGTGTCGAGGTCCCCAACACCCAGCGTCAGCTGGTGAACCTGGGGGACATCCTCGACTCCGAGGAGGTGGGCAAGGCCGGCCATCCGCTGGAGGTGGGCCTCGGGCGCGACATCGCCGGGCGGGCCTGCACCATCAACCTGGCCACGATGCCCCACCTGCTCATTGCCGGGGCCACCGGGGCGGGCAAGTCGAGCTGTATCAACTCGCTCATCACCTCGATCCTCATGCGGACCACACCCGAGCAGGTGCGGCTGATCCTGGTCGACCCCAAGCGGGTCGAGCTGGCCCAGTACAACGACGTGCCCCATCTCCTCACTCCCGTGGTGGTCAACCCCAAGAAGGCGGCCAACGCCCTCGACTGGGCCGTCCGGGAGATGGAGCTGCGTTACGAGCTGCTCCACGAGGTCGGGGTACGGGACATCACCGGCTACAACGCGACCTACGACCGGGGCGATCTGAAGGCCGACGAGGAGTCGGGTACGACCTACGAGCGGCTGCCCTTCATCCTGGTGGTGGTGGACGAGCTCGCTGACCTCATGATGGTGGCGGCCCGGGACGTGGAGACGAGCATCTGCCGCATCGCCCAGATGGCTCGAGCGGTGGGGATCCACCTGGTGATCGCCACCCAGCGCCCGTCGGTGGACGTGATCACCGGCGTGATCAAGGCCAACATCCCGTCCCGGCTGGCCTTCTCGGTGTCGTCACTGGCCGACTCGCGGGTCATCCTCGACGCCGCCGGGGCGGAGAAGCTGGTCGGCCAGGGCGACATGCTGCTGGCCACGGCCAGTTCCAGCCGGGCCCAGCGCATCCAGGGCGCGTGGGTGGAGGAGGCCGACGTCCACAAGGTCGTGGCTCACTGGAAGCGCCAGACCACGGAGCTGCGCTACGTCGAGGGGCTGGCCGGCGAAGAGACCGAGAGCAGCCGGGAGGGACCCGATCTCGACGACGGTGACGACCTGCTCGAAGAGGCCATGGAAATGGTGGTGCGCAGCCGGCTGGGATCGACCAGCATGCTCCAGCGCAAGTTGAGAGTAGGATTCGCCCGGGCGGGACGGCTCATGGACCTGCTGGAGCGGCGGGGAGTGGTCGGTCCGTCCGAGGGATCAAAGGCCCGAACGGTCCTCATGACCGTCGAAGAGCTGGAGGCGCTCCAACAACGAAGCTCACCACCCTCCGTGCCCGGAGGGTGACCCAAACTCACTCTGCGCTGTCCACAATGAGAATTTTCCTTCCCCTTGAGCACAGATGTGCTTATTGTGACGTTTGTGTAGAAGAGCACTGTCTGATACCCCCATCCAGGGGGTAGTTTGCTCGTCGCCGGGGAGAGGGTTTGACCGGGAGGGTCTGATGAAGCGAGTCTCCGCAGCACTGGCCGTTGTCTCAGCCGTGCTTCTGATGGGCACGGCCTCCGCCAGAGTGCCTGATACATCGGCCGAGTCCCGGCTCCGCCAGCTGGGAATCATGCGCCCCGACCTGACGCCACCGTTGCCGGGCTCCGCGGCCTCGGATCTCGACAGGACCATCGAGGGGGCGGACGCCGGGGTGCTCAACACGGTTGCGGATGTCGTCGAGGACGGCGCGCCCCTGACCGACGAGCTCCTCGCCGGTCTGCCGCCGGAGGTGGCCGAGATCCTCAACGCCTTGCCCTTCATCCCGGGGCCGGCGGAGGACGTCCTCCCGGCGCAGCCGCCGGACGGCGTGGTGCCGGACCTGACGCCCGCTCCCGAGCAGCCGGCCGAACAGCCGCAGCCCGCTCCTGCCCCGGCCCCGAAGGTGGCGCCGCCGGCACCGAAGATCCGGGTCGCGGCCGGTGACCGGGCCACGGTGTTCCCGGATCTGCCGGGCACCGGCCACGCCGGGACGACCACGGGCAGCGTGGTCCATGTCGGCGCCGTCAACGCCGGCGGGACCCAGCTCGCCAAGATCGATGAGGCCTACTCGGCATCGACGTTCACGTCGAGCGCCATCGCCAAGACGCTCCTCAACGAGATGGGACGCGTCACGTCGCAGGCCCTGGGCGTCAACTCCGGCTTCGGCCGGGGCAGCGGCCTCGAGGTCGGGCTGGCCCAGGCCCCGGCGGAGGACCCGCAGCTGAGCCTGCAGCGGGCCGAGGCGAAGTCACCGCCCACCACGCCGCTCATCACCGCGAAGGTCGGCCCGGTCGACATTCCCCCGATCGTCAACGCCAGCGCCCTGTTGGGCCAGGCCCAGAGCCGCGCCGCGGCGGCCTGCACCACCGGCGTCGACCTGTCCTACGGACGGGGCTACGCCGCCGACGCCCGTCTGGCCGGCGATCTGATCCAGACCGTGTCCCCGACCCCCCCGGAGCCCGTCGTGGCGGAGTCGAGGTCGGCAACCCGTCTCGTCCCGCAGGCCAACCCGATCAAGACCCCGGCCGGCATCGCCCGGTTCGGCCTCCAGAGCGAGACCCGCCAGATCATCGCCCCCGTCAGGTCGGCCCCTTGACGTTCAAGTTCGCCGGTGAGTGGGTGCTGCGGGCGGTCGCCGACGGCAATGGCGTGGGCGACGTGTTCTACGGTCCCGGCACGGTGGAGCCGACCACCCCGCTGCTCACCATCCTGAATGGCGGCACCGTCGTCGACGAGCTCACTTTCCAGGACATCTTCGGCGAGGCGGGGCTGAACATCACCGTGCCCGGGGTGGCCGAGATCGCCATCGGGGAGGACCCCCGGGCCATCGGCGGGGCCACGGACTCCAAGCCCATTGAAACCACGACCTACGCCGCCGGTGCGGTCGACGTGGTCCGGGTGACGCTGCTCAACGGCACCCTGGCGCCGATGTCCGCATCGGCCACATGGAGGCGGCGGTGGCCGTCCCCGACGGCGGGATCCAGTGCGGCATCGGGCTGCAGAAGAAGGCCAACCCCGAGAAGGTCAAGGCCGGGGACACCTTCGACTGGACCGATCACCGTGAGCAACCCCAACGACTGCATCCTGACGGCCCTGAAGGTGGTCGACACCATCTCGGCCGACACCGGGATCAAGTGGTCGGTGGTGGGAACCAACCCCAAGGCCAACACGCAGACCAACACCAGTGTCATCTGGAATGACGTCGGCCCTCTGAATCCGGGAGCGTCGAAGGACCTGGTGATCACCGTCACGGTGGACAAGGCCTCAGGGGGCGGGAAGTTCCTCGACGAGGCTGTGGCCACCGGGGTCTGCGGCCCGGCGGCGGGTGCCGCCGCCGCTGAAGCCGGCGTCGGCGTGCCCCTCGAAGCCCGGGTGTCGCTGAACCTGCCCGAGGTGACCGCCATCCTGGCCGAGGCGCCGCTGCGGGGTGAGCTGCCCCGGACCGGTGGCCTGCTGGCCATGCTGCCCGCCCTCGCCCTGCTGGGTACCGGGCTGGTGCTGCGGCGCCTGAAGGCTCGCCGCGGCTAGAGCCTGACTGCATCTGAACGCGACAGCGGGGCGGCCCGAGGGCCGCCCCGCTGTTTCGCGTCCAGGCGCGTGGCTTGGCGCTAGGCCGCCCGCAGGCCCTTGGAGCCGCCCAGCGTCTCGTCGGCGGCGGCCCGGTCGTGGGTCATCCAGCCGAAGAGGGCGCGCCACGGGCTGGTGAGGCCGGCGACGATGAAGCCGGTCATCCACATACCCGTGTTGGCATCGCGCACGGTGACGCCGAACCCGTTGAAGAGCGAGTAGTCCAGCGCCCACACGGCGGCGATGACCGAGAACGAAGGTGAACAGAGAGCGGAACCCGGCGATGGCAGGGACCGCACCGTCGATGAAGTCAACAATCTTGACGACGGCGAGAGCCAGCAACGCCACGATGGCGAACTGGTACATGAAACAACCTCCTGGAGAGTTTTTTGTCGGGGACACCCCGAACCCCGGAGACGCCTCCATTGGCCTCTCAACGGATTGGACAGCGCAGAGTGTCCAGAGGTGACACTCTCCGTTGTTACATTTGTCCAAATCGGTAATGGCCGGGGGGCTAACTCCCGTTGTCCTCCAAGCGGGTGCGCAGTTCCTCGAGGAGGGAGCCGATGGCGGAGAGGTGCTCCTCGATCCGGACCACATAGGCCTCGGGTGACGTGTCGGGGACCTCGTCCTCCACCTCGATCTCGTTGATCACGGCCTCGGCGAACTCGGCCTGGGCGTCGGGCACGAGGATGGTGCCGGTGGCGTCGGCACCCGGTCCGGTCCACTCCACCATGACCGAGATGCCGGCCGACTCCAGCCGCCGGCGGAGGATCTGAGCCGACAGGCGGGCGTAGTCGCCCATCTCGACGAGGTCGGTGGCGTCGACTCCCTCGTCGTCGTTGTCGTCATCATCGGGCCGCGCGTCGGGGGGTTCGGCCACGAGGGCGACCCGGCAGTCGCTGCAGTAACGGGATCCGACGGTGTACTCAGCTCCGCACGACGGGCACCAGACGTTGGGGGCGCTCATGGCCGGTCAGTCTACGAAAGCCCCCGGGCCGGGGGTGTCCCCCAAGAGCCCGGGTCGGGGGTGTCCCCCAAGAGGAGGTGTCGGGGGTGTCCCCGATGAGACAGGTCTCGGGGGCCCGGTACGCTTACCTGGCGATGACTCCCCGCGCCCGCCTACCGGCCAGTTTCTTCATCGAGACGCTGGGCTGTCCCAAGAACGCCGTCGACTCCGACAAGGTGGCGGCCTCGCTGCTGGCTGACGGCTTGCAGGCAGCGGGCAGCGCGGGCGAGGCCGATCTGGTGGTGGTCAACACCTGCGCCTTCGTGGAGGCGGCCCGGGCCGAGTCGATCGAGACGGTCCTCGCCCTGGCCGACGCCCGGCGTCCCGGGGCCCGGCTGGTGGTGACCGGCTGCCTGGCCGAGCGCCACGGCGCGGAACTGGCCGCCGCCCTACCCGAGGTCGACGCCGTGGTCGGCTTCGCGGGAGAGGGTTCGATCTCCGAGGTCGTCCTGCGCCGGCCACCCAAGGGCGGGCCCCGCGACCTCCTGGAGCTGCCCCGGCCGGCGCCGTCGGCGCCCTGGGCCTACGTCAAGGTGGCCGAGGGCTGCGACCGGACCTGCGCTTTCTGCGCCATCCCGTCGTTCCGGGGGAAGCAGCGCTCACGCCGGCCCGAGGCCATCGAAGCCGAGGCCCGGGCCCTGGTGGCGGGCGGCGCCCGGGAGCTCGTCCTGGTGGCCCAGGACCTGGCCTGGTACGGGCGCGATGCCGGCGAGTCCGGGGCCCTGACCCCCCTGCTCCGCCGGTTGGACCGCCTGGCGGCGGATGGTCTCCTCCGGCTCCGGCTCCTCTACCTCTATCCGTCCCAGGTCCGGGACCCGCTGGTGTCGACCATGCTCGAGCTGCCCACGGTGGTGCCCTACTTCGATCTGTCGCTCCAGCACGCCGCCCCCGGACTTCTGCGGCGGATGCAACGGTGGGGGAGCGGGGAGCGGTTCGCCGCCATCATCGAGGGCATTCGGGCCCAGCAGCCCGCGCGCCGCCTTCCGCTCTTCGTTCATCGTCGGGTTCCCGGGGGAGACGGAAGAGGACCACGAGGAGCTCATCGCTTTCCTGGAGGCCGCCGGGCTCGACTGGGCCGGCTTCTTCCCCTTCTCGGCCGAGGAGGGGACGCCTGCGGCCACCATGGACGGGGAGGTCCCGGCCGACGTGGTGGCCGAGCGGCTGTCCGAGCTGGGGGAGATGCAGGACCGGATCACCCAGTCCGGACGTGACGTTCTGGTGGGGGAGACGGTCGAAGTCATGGTGGACAGGGGGGATGAGGGGCGCACACACCGGGAGGCACCGGAGATCGATGGTGTCGTGCGCCTCAGCGGTCGGGACCGCTTCGCCCCCGGCAGCGTGGTGGAGGCGGAAGTGATCGAGGCGATCGGTCCCGACCTGGTGGCCGCCCCCCGGCGGCGACTTGCCCGGGCGGGCTGATGGCCACCCTCCCGTCGGGGAACCCGGCGACCCCGGCGGTGCCGGCCTTCCGGTTCGGGCCCAGCGCCCTGCTCACGCCGGCCAACCTCGTCACCCTGCTCCGCTTCGCCCTCACCCTGCCCCTCCTGACCGTGATCTCGGCCGAGGGTCCCTCGTGGCGGGCCTGGGTGGGCTGGGTCATCATCGGCTCGACCGACGGGCTCGACGGCTGGCTGGCCCGGCGTGACGGCACCACCCGCTCGGGTGCCTTCCTCGACCCGCTGGCGGACAAGTTCCTGGCCATCGGCGGCCTCGTCGCCCTGGCCTCCCAGGAGATCTTCCCCTGGCTGGCCGTGGTTCTGATCACCGCCCGGGAGCTGACCGTCTCGGCTTACCGGACGTGGGCCGGGAGGCGGGGCGTGTCGATCCCCGCCCGATGGCTGGGAAAGGTGAAGACGATCTCCCAGCTGGTGGCGGTGGGGGTCGCCCTGTGCCCCCTGACCGACCAGCCGCCGTGGCTCGGGCTCGACCGTGCTGTGGGCGGCGGTGGGGCTCACCCTGGTGTCGGGTCTCGACCTGCTCCGGAACCGGTGGCCCGGCGGTGCGGCGACGCCACCGACGTGAGGTGTGACGTCCTGGCCGTGGGCACTGAGCTGCTCCTCGGCCAGCTGGTCGACACCAACAGCGCCTGGATCGGCGAGCAGCTGGCGGCGGTGGGCATCGACAGCCACCTCCACGTGGTCGTGGGTGACAACCAGGACCGCGTCGTCGAGATCCATGCGCTGGCTGCTGGCGCACAGCGATGCGCTGCTCGTGTGCGGCGGGCTCGGCCCCACGCCCGACGACCTCACCCGGGAGGCCATCGCCGAGGTGATGGGGGTCGGACTGGTCCGCCACGAGCACCTCGTCGACCACATCCGGGAGATGTTCATGAGCCGGGGTCGGCCCATGTCGCCCTCCAACGAGCGCCAGGCCGACGTCCCCGGAAGGTGGCCGGTCCATCCCCAATCCGCTCGGCACCGCCCCGGGGCTGGCCTGCCCCGTGGACGGGAAGGTCATCTACGCCGTGCCCGGCGTGCCCTTACGAGATGCAGGCCATGGTGACCGGCGACGTCATCCCCGACCTGCTGGAGCGGTCGGGCGAGCGGGCCACCATCCTGTCCCGCTCGTTGCGGACGTGGGGCTCGGCCGAGTCGACCCTGGCCGAGCGCATCGCCGGACGGGTCGACGCCCAGACCAACCCGACCATCGCCTTCCTGGCCCGGGGGATCGAAGGGCTCTACGTCCGCATCACGGCCAAGGCGCCGAGCGGGCCCGAGGCGCTCAAGCTCATCGAGGCCGAGGAGACGGAACTGCGAGCCGTTCTCGGCGACCTCATCTTCGGGGTCGACGACGAGTCGATGGAGGCCGTCGTCCTCGGTCTGCTCCGGGACCGGGGCTGGACCCTGGCCGTGGCCGAGTCGGTCACCGGCGGGCTGGTCGGCGCCCGGCTGGTCGACGCCCCCGGCGCCAGCGACACCTTCCGGGGCGGGGTGGTGACCTACGCCACCGACGTCAAGCGCTCGCTGCTCGGGGTGACCGCCGAGAAGGTGGTGAGCGGGGAGTGCGCCATCCAGATGGCCGAAGGGCGTCCGCCGGCTGCTGGGGGCTGACGTCGGCCTCGGCGTCACGGGTGTGGCCGGTCCGACGGAGCAGGACGGCGAGCCGGTCGGGACCGTGTGGTTCGGTGTGGCCCTGCCCGGCGTCAGCGCCGGAGGCGGTCAAGGCCCGGCTGCCGGGTGACCGGGAGCGGGTGCGGCAGTTCTCCGCCATCTCCCTCCTCAACCTGCTGCGCCTCCGGCTCCTGTCCCGGGAGGGCACCGGCATCCTCTGATCATGGCTCTTCGCCTGGCGGCTCATCGCAGTGCGGCCGGGGGCCCCTGCCCCAGCCGCCAGGCCCTGCTGGCGCAGGTCCTGTGAGCCCGGATCGCGGCCGTCCGGACCGCCGCCCGGGAGCGCCGGGCCGGGCGCGGCAGCCGTCCGGGCCGCCGCCGGAGGTGGGCCGGGCCTTCGTGGCCGTCCGGCCGCCCGACGCCGTCCTCGAAGCGGTGGAGGAGACGCTCGGCCCCGCCCGGAAGGCCATGGTCGGACCCCGCTGGGCGGGGCGGGACCAGTGGCACGTGACCCTGCAGTTCCTCGGCCCGGTGGCGACGCTGGCGCCCGTGGTGGACGGCCTGGGGCGGCGGTGGCGGGCTTCGACCCGTTCCGGTTCGGGTTGGGAGGGTCGGGTGCCTTCCCCAACCCCCGGCGGGCCCGGGTCGTGTGGATCGGAGCGCAGGAGGGCGCCGAGCCCATGGCCAGCCTGGCCGCGGCCGTGACCGGCGCGCTCGGCCCCGTTCGGCTACCAGGCGGAGGCGCGGCCCTTCCGCTCCCACCTCACCGTGGCCCGCCTGCGCGACCCCGGCGACGTCACGCCGGCCCTTGCCGCCCTGGGAGAAGGTCCGGTGGGGGACGCGTGGACGGTCGAGGAGATCGTGCTCTACCAGAGCCGCCTGTTGCCCTCGGGCTCGCAGTACAGCGTCCTCGCCCGGCTTCCCCTCGGCATCTGATCCCGGCGATTCCTTGTGCCGAACAGCTGTTCGTTCTAGGATCAGGTTGCATCGAAGTAATTCCACCGGTGTACGTTTCGGTTTCGGGGGACACCCCCGAGCCCCCGTAACTGTCACACCCCGTCGGTACGGTGCCCCCGACGAACTTCCCCCGCTGATGATCGCCAAGTCCAGGAGGATGCGCAGTGGAGCGTGACAAGGCCCTCGAGATGGCCCTCGGTCAGATCGAGAAGCAGTTCGGAAAGGGTTCGATCATGCGGCTGGGTGAGAACGCCCACATGGAGATCGAGACGGTCTCCACCGGGGCACTGGCCCTCGACCTGGCTCTCGGGGTGGGCGGCCTCCCCCGGGGCCGGATCGTGGAGATCTACGGCCCGGAATCGTCCGGGAAGTCCACGCTGGCCATGCACGTGGTGGCCGAGGCGCAGCGCAACGGCGGGTCGTGCGCCTACATCGACGCCGAGCACGCCATGGACCCGGTCTACGCCAAAGCCATCGGCGTGAACATCGACGAGCTGCTCATCTCCCAGCCCGACACCGGGGAGCAGGGTCTCGAGATCGCCGACATGCTCATCCGCTCCGGCGCGCTCGACGTGATCGTCATCGACTCGGTGGCCGCCCTCGTGCCCCGGGCCGAGATCGAAGGCGAGATGGGCGACACCCACGTCGGCCTCCAGGCCCGGCTCATGAGCCAGGCCCTGCGCAAGCTGACCGCCAACCTCAACCGCTCGAACACGATCGCCATCTTCATCAACCAGCTCCGGGAGAAGATCGGCGTCATGTTTGGTAGTCCTGAAACTACGCCCGGCGGTCGGGCGCTGAAGTTCTACTCGTCGGTCCGGCTCGACATTCGCCGCATCGAGAGCATCAAGGACGGTCTCGAGGTGGTGGGCAACCGGACCCGGGTGAAGGTGGTGAAGAACAAGTGCGTCGCCGCCGGCACGACGGTCTTCGATCCCACCACCGGAGTCACCCATCTGATCGAGGACATCGTCGAGAAGGGCGAGGGCACGTCGGTGGTGGCCGCCGACAAGACGGGCAAGCTCCGGGGCCGCCCGATCGTTCAGCGCTTCGATCAGGGCGAAGCCGAGGTGATCGGCCTACACCTCCGGGACGGCACCGCGCTGTGGGTCACTCGCGACCACAAGGTGCTCACCGAGAAGGGCTGGCAGGAGGCGGGCGAGCCTGACGTCGGGTGACACGTTGGCTCGCCCGCGGCGCTTTGGCGAGTTCGGGACTGCGCAGCCCATCGCGCCCGACCACGCCCGTCTGCTCGGCTACCTCATCGGTGACGGATACGTGGGCGGGAAGACACCCTGACCTTCATCAACGCGGAAGAAGACCTTCAGGACGACGTCGTGGCCCTGGCCGCCTCGCTTGGATGCACGGCGCACCGGGACGGCCTCGAGACGAGCCTCTCGCATCGCCCGGGGAGAAGAACGGTGCTCGCTCTTGGCCGATGGGCGGGGTATCCGGGGCCACCTTGCCCCGACGAAGCGGATCCCGGCGGCCTGTTGGCCCCCGACGTGCTCGGCCGAGGTGCTGTCGAACCTGTTGTTCGGTCTCCTGGAGAGTGACGGACATGTGAGTCGGGAGCAGACGGCGGGCTCCGGCTCGGCTTTACGACCACTTCCAGCCATCTGGCACATCAGATCCACTGGCTGCTTCTGCGCTTCGGCATCGGGAGTTCAGTGCGGGTATACGCACCCGGCGATCGAAGCGGCCGAGCATCATCAAGGGCCGCATGTGCAGGGCAAGCACCCGGCTGGGAGGTCCGGGTCAGCGGCATCGACAATCGTCAGCCGTTTCTCCGAGATCCATCCCGATGTGGGGTCCTCGAGGCGGGAAGCGCCTGTCGCCGAGCTCTCGCGACCCGGATCTGCGGCAAGCACCGAGGGTCGCATCGCGGCCATCTGCCGTGCATCCGCAGACTGGACCGGTGCTCGCTTACCTGCCGCGGACTCGGGGTGATCGCCGCTCGAAGTGGCGCAGTTCGTCGGGCGGGACCCGAGGCGATGCCGGCAGCGGGATCGAACAGGTGCTCGGCCGGAGGCGGCTGCGGCGGGACCGACGTCGAGCGGCTCGCCGACTGCGCTCGAGAGCGAGTTCCTCTACGGCGTCCTCGGTGAGGACGCTCTGGTACGACCGGCATCAAGAAGATCAGTCCCGTCGGAGTGGCGCCGGCATCTACGACATCGAGAGTCGAAGAGGACCACACGTTCGTGGCCAATGACAGTCGTCGCCGCACAACTGCGCTCCGCCCTTCCGCCAAGCAGAGTTCGACATCACGTATGGCAAGGGCATCAGCCGGGAGGGGTCGGTCCTCGACCTCGGCGTGGAGCTGGGCATCCTGAAGAAGTCGGGGGCCTGGTACACCTACGAGGGCGAGCAGCTGGGGCAGGGCCGGGAGAAGGCCAAGGAGTTCCTGGCCGAGAGCCCCGAGCTCATGGTCGACATCACTGAGAAGATCCTGCGGAAGTCCGGCATCGGCGTGGTCGAGGAAGCTGGTCGAGGACGAGGCGACGGAATCAGCCGAAGCCTGAGATCTGGGCGGCCCCGGGAATCCCACCCGCCCCCGGGGCCGCCCATCCACCGTTGTCGGCGGCAGAAATCCGGCTGGACCCTGTCACGAAACGGCGGTTCGCACGTTTTTTTCCCGTGACGGTTGGAAAAGACTGTTAAGGCCCGGTAAATGCTGGCCCTTGAAAGCGGGCGAGCTGCGTGTTACTATCCAGTAACTCTTCTACGATGAAGGCGGTCCTACCCGTCAGAGAAGGTTGACGGAGAGGGGTTGACGTGGGACGGACCGAGAGTATGGTTGATCGAGAGCTGAGCGGACAGCCCAGTTCATGCTCCCCACAGGAAGGGCTCGGCCCATGGATTGCCTAAAGGTGTCTTCCCGGTCCAACCCGAACTCGGTTGCCGGTGCGCTCGCGGGCGTAGTTCGCCAGATGGGCAGTGTCGAGGTCCAGGTGATTGGGGCAGGCGCGCTGAACCAGGCGATCAAGGCCATTGCCATCGCCCGGGGTTACGTGGCGCCGTCGGGAATCGACCTCGTGTGCATCCCCACGTTCGCTGACGTGGAGATCGCCGGCGAAGGGCGGACGGCGATCCGCCTGTCAGTCGAGAACCGCGTCCGGACCCACACCCCGGTCGCCCCGCAGGGCGCCACGGTGCCCGTCGACCTGTCCAAGCTTTCAGTCTGAGCCGCCCGGCCCGTAGGGCCGGACGAGGTTCGCGGCGACGCGCCCTCCGGGGCGCGTCTGCGCGTCCGGGCCCGGTGGGAGACACGCTTCCCGGCGGCGTGAGGGCGGCGAATCCGTAGACTGGTTCCGTGCCCCGCCGTTTCTACATCCGAACCTTCGGCTGCCAGATGAACGAGCACGACTCGCAGCGCCTGGCTGGCCTGCTGGCGGCCGATGGCTTCCAGGAGGCGACCACGCTCGACGAGGCCGACGTGGTGGTGCTGAACACCTGCTGCGTGCGGGAGAACGCCGACAACAAGCTCTACGGCCACCTGGGTCAACTGAAGGCTCTCAAGGCGGCCCGGCCGGAACTGCAGATCGCCGTCGGGGGCTGTCTGGCCCAGAAGGATCGGGAGCTCATCCAGTCCCGGGCCGGGCACGTCGACGTGGTCTTCGGAACCCACAACCTGGCCCGGGCCCCCGCCCTCCTCGAGCGGGCCCAGACCGAGGGTCCGTTGATGGAGATCCTGGAGGAGTCGGAGGCCTTCCCCTCCGCCCTGCCCGCCCGGCGCGACGTGGCCCACTCGGCCTGGGTGACCATCCAGATCGGCTGCGACAACACGTGTGCCTTCTGCATCGTCCCCGCCGTGCGGGGCAAGGAGCAGAGCCGGCGTATGGGTGACGTCGTGCGCGAGGTGGAGGAGCTGGCCGCCGACGGCGTGTCGGAGATCACCCTGCTGGGCCAGAACGTGAACTCCTACGGTCGAGACCTCGGCGCCGGCCAGTACTCGCCCCGCTTCGCCGACCTGCTCCGGGCGGTGGACGTCATCCCCGGCATCCGGCGGGTGCGGTTCACGTCGCCCCATCCCAAGGATCTCCGGGCCGAGACGATCGCGGCCATGGCCGAGTGCGAGGCCGTGTGCGAGCACCTCCACCTGCCTCTGCAGGCCGGCAGCGACCGCACCCTGGCCCGCATGCACCGGGGCTACACCGCCACCCGCTACCTCGGGCGGCTGGCCGCGGCCCGGGCCGCCATTCCCGACCTGGCCGTCACCACCGATCTGATCGTGGGCTTCCCGGGCGAAACCGACGACGACTTCGCCGCCACCCTGGAGATCGTCGAGGAAGCCGGCTACGACGCCGCCTACACGTTCGTCTTCTCGCCCCGGCCCGGGACGGAGGCGGCGGCCTGGACCGAGGACTTCCTGCCCGTCGAGGTGACCAGGGAGCGGATGAGCCGTCTGACCGAGGTGGTCGAGCGCTCCGCCCTGGCCCGCCACGCAGCCCGTGTCGGCCGGGTGGAGGAGGTCCTGGTCGAGGGTCCGTCCAAGAAGGACCCGTCGCTGACCACCGGGCGCACCCGCCAGAACAAGCTGGTGCACTTCGCCGCCGCCGGCCTGGCGCCGGGCAGCTTCACCAAGGTCAGGGTGGAAGACGCCGCCCCCCACTACCTGCGAGGGTCGCTGGCCACCCGCACGTCCCTGGCCGTCTCGCCGGCTTGAGCGAGCGCCCGGCGCATCTGGCGCTGGTCGGGCCCACGGCCACGGGGAAGTCGGCGCTGGCGCTCGCCGCGGCGGCCGAACTGGGCGACGTGGAGATCGTCTCCATCGACTCCATGCAGGTGTACCGGGGCATGGACATCGGCACGGCCAAGCCCACCCCGGCCGAGCGGTCCGCCGTGCCGCATCATCTCGTCGACCTGGCCGATCCGGGCGAGGAGTTTTCCGTCACCCGCTTCCAGGAGGCGGCGGCGGCGGCCATCGCCGGCATCGAGGCCCGGGGTCACCGCGCCCTTCTGGTGGGCGGGACCGGCCTGTACTACCAGGCGGTGGTCGACGGGCTCACGCCCCCCGGGCGGGATGAGCGGCTCCACCAGGACCTCGATGCCCGGGCCGAGGACGGTCTCACCGATCTCTACGCCGAGCTGAGCCGGGTCGACCCGGTGGCCGCCGGGCGGATCGAGCCCACCAACCGGCGGCGGGTGGTGCGCGCCCTGGAGGTGACGCTGGCCACGGGCCGGCCCTTCTCCTCCTTCGGTCCGGGGCTGTTCACCTCGGCCCCGGGCTGGCCGTCCGCCGGATCGGCCTCTGGCTGCCCCGGGCGGTCACCGCGGCGCGGATCACCCGGCGCATCGAGGCGATGGAACGCCACGGGCTGGTGGACGAGGTCCGCCGGCTGGCGGCCGCCCCCGCCGGGCTCTCCCGCACCGCCCGGCAGGCCATCGGCTACCAGGAGATCATCGAGCACCTGGAGGGCGCCACCACTCTGGAGGAGGCGCTGGGTCGGACCGCCGACCGGACCCGGGCCCTGTCCCGGCGCCAGCGCATGTGGTTCCGGCGCGATCGGCGCATCACGTGGCTGGGTACAGAAAAGAATCCGCTCGCCGTTCTCCCCACCCTTCTGGCAACGTGGACCCAGCCATGACCACCGTGCATCTGTCCAAACTCCACGCCACCGCCAACGACTTCCTGGTGTTGGTCGACCTCGGGGCCACCTTCGGTCCCGCCGGCGCCTCGCGCCTGTCTCCGGCCGTGGCTGCCGGACTGTGTGACCGCCGCCGCGGGATCGGCGCCGACGGGCTCATCCGGATCCTGGCCGGCACCGGCGGGGCCGACTGCACGATGGAGCTCACCAACGCCGACGGCGGCCTGGCCGAGATCAGCGGCAACGGTCTGCGCTGCCTGGCCCGGGTGGCGGCGGGCCAGGGCCTGGGCTGCGGACGGCACCCTGCTGGTCGACACCGCCGCCGGACGGCGGGAGATCACCTTCACCCGGGCGGCGGGGAACGGCGCGGTCGTCTACGCCGAGGTGGACATGGGGGCGGTGACCTTCGTCCCGGCCGAGATCCCCCTGGACGCCCCCGACCCCTTCGACCTCGAGGCGGTGGTGGACGGGGTGGTCTACCGGGGCGACGCCGCCGGGGCCGGCAACCCGCACTTCGTGTTCCTGGTCGACGACCCGGCCGCCGTGCCCCTCGACCGGCACGGCCCCGTGCTGGAGACGGATGCCCGCTTCCCCCGGCGCACCAACGTCGAGATGGTCGCGGCCGTGGCCGGCGCCCTCCGGATGAGGGTCTGGGAGCGGGGGGTCGGAGAGACCGCCTCGTGCGGCTCGGGGGCCTGCGCGGCGGCGGCCGTCGCCCATCGCCGGGGCCTGGTCCCGGCCCGCTCGGTGGTCACCGTGCCCGGTGGCGAGCTCAGCGTCGAGGTGGGGGACACGGTCCGCCTCGGCGGCCCCGTGGCCCACGTGTTCGACGTGGACGTGGATCTCGAGCGGTTCGGAGCGGAGCTGTGACGCCGTCGGCGGGACGCCAGCGCCGCCGCCTCACGGCCACCGAGGTCGACCTCGGGGTCATCCGCCAGCGCGCCCTGCTGGTGGGCGTAGATGGCGGGTCGATCGAGGAGGCGGAGGCCTCTCTCGACGAGCTGGCCCTGCTCACCGACACGGCCGGCGCCGACCCGGTGGAGCGGGCCGCGCAGCGGCGCGAGACCCCCGATCCCGCTACCTACATCGGCAAGGGCAAGGCCCGGGAGCTGGCCGAGCTGGCCGAGGTCCTCGACATCGACGTCGTGGTCTTCGACGTGGATCTCTCACCCGGCCAGCAGCGCAACCTGGAGAAGCTGTTCAAGCGCGACGTCGTCGACCGCGAAGCCGTCATCCTCGACATCTTCGCCCAGCACGCCCACAGCCGGGCCGGCATGCTCCAGGTGGAGCTGGCCCAGCTGCGCTACCGCCTGCCGCGTCTCCGGGGCCGGGGCGTGCAGATGAGCCGGCAGGAGGGCGGCATCGGCGCCAAACGCGGCCCGGGCGAGACGAAGCTCGAGGTCGACCGGCGCCGCATCCTGTCCCGCATCGCCAAGCTGGAACGGGAGCTGGTCGACGTGGCCCGGACGCTCACCACCCAGCGCAAGGCCCGGCGGCGGGCCGAACATCCCCAGGTGGCCCTGGTGGGCTACACCAACGCCGGCAAGTCGACGCTCCTCAACCACCTCACCGGCGCCGGCGTCCTGGTCGAGGACCGGCTCTTCTCCACGCTCGACTCCACGGTGCGCCGCCTCGCTCTCCCCGGTGGAGAGCGGGTGCTCATCTCCGACACCGTGGGTTTCGTCCGCAAGCTGCCCCACCAGCTGGTGGAGTCGTTCCGCTCCACCCTCGAGGAGGTGCGCGACGCCGACCTTCTCCTCCACGTCGTCGATGCCTCGGTGGCCGACCCGGGCCGGCAGATCGAGGCGGTGCGAGAGGTGCTGCGGGAGATCGACGCCGGTGACATCCCCGAGCTGACGGTGGTCAACAAGATCGACGTGGCCGACCCCCAGACGGTGTCCGACCTGGTCGACGACCATCATGCCGTCCCCATCTCCGCCGTCTCCGGGGAGGGCACCGACAAGCTCCTCGAGACCCTGGCCGAGCGCCTGCGAGCCTTGAACGCGGTGGTGGAGCTGACCGTGCCCTATGGCCGGGGCGACGTGATCGCCGCCCTCCACCGGGAGGGGGAGGTGCTCGTCGAGGTCCACGACGAGTCCGGCAGCCGGATCCGGGCCCGCTTGCCCCGCCAGGGCCTGGAGCGATTCGCCGAATACCTGGCCTAGCGCCGCGGGGCGCACCCAGCTAGGCTTTTCGGTCCTATGTCTACGGATCGCGGCTTCGAGCCGCCCCCCTATCCCTATGCCCGCCTCGACGACCTGCGCCGCCAGGCCGCCGAGGCCGAAGGTGGCATCGTCGACCTGTCGGTGGGCACGCCTTGTGACCCGGTCCCGCCGTCGGTGGCCGCGGCCCTGGCCGACGCCGCCCCCCGATGGGCCGGCTATCCGTCGGCGGTGGGTCTGCCGCCCCTGCGGGAGGCGGCGGCGGGCTGGATGGAGCGTCGTTTCGGCGTCACCGTGGACCCCGCCCAGGTGGTGGCCTGCACCGGGACCAAGGAGCTGGTCGCCTCCCTGCCCCACGTGCTGAACCTGCGCGACCCCTCCCGCGACACCGTGCTCTATCCGGCCGTGTCCTACCCGACCTACGAGATGGGGGCCGTCCTGGCCGGGCTGCGGCCCGTGCCCGTCCCCCTGACTCCGGAGTGGCATCTCGACCTCGACGCCGTCTCCCCGGCCGACGCCGAGCGAGCCCTGCTCCTGTGGGTCAACGAGCCCGGTAACCCCACCGGCTCGGCCGCCTCGAAGGCCGAGCTGGCCGCCGCCGTCGACTGGGCCCGGAGCCGGGGGATCATCGTGGCCAGCGACGAGTGCTACGTGGAGTTCAGCTACGACGCCTTCGGCCGGCCGAGGACGGGCAACACGGCCCTCGCCGCCGGTCCGGACGGCGTGCTCGTGCTCCACTCCCTCTCCAAGCGCTCCAACCTGGCCGGCTACCGCTGCGGCTTCATGGCCGGCGACGCCGGTCTGGTCGACTACATCGGCCAGGTCCGCACCCACGCCGGCTGCATGGTCCCCGGACCGGTGCAGGCCGCCGCCGCCGTGGCTTGGGCCGACGACGACCACGTGGAGGTCCAGCAGCTCGTCTACGGGGAGCGCCGCGCCTTCGCCAAGTCCCGCCTTCGGACCTCCGGTCTGGAGGACGCGGGCGGGCCGGCCAGCTTCTACCTGTGGGTCCGCTCGGCCGACGGCAGCGAGGACGGCTGGGCTATCACCGCCCGGATGGCGGCCACCGGCACGCTGGTAGCCCCCGGCGAGCTCTATGGCCCCGCCGGCGCCCCCTACGTGAGGATCGCCCTCGTCCATCCCCTGGAGCGGTTGCAGCTGGCCTTCGACCGGGTGGCCCCGGCGGCGAAACGCCGGGCCGGGGTGCGGGGCGTCCCCAGCACGGGAGCGGCCTTGTGACCGCCCCCGGGAACGTCGCCGCGGAGCACAGCGACCTGGCCAAGCAGATCACCGCCGCCTGGGAGACCAGGGACGACCCGAGTGGGCTCGCCGCCGAGGTCCCCGACCTGGTGGCTGAGGCGGTGGGTCTCCTCGACTCGGGCGCGGCCCGGGTGGCCGAGGTCGTCGACGGCGAGGTCGTCGTCCACGAATGGCTGAAGCTGGCCATTCTCCTGTGCTTCCGCACCCGGGGGCTCGAGACCGTCGAGCTCGGGCCCTTCGAGTACTGCGACCGCATTCCGCTCAAGCGCGACTACGCCGCCGCCCGGGTGCGGGTGGTGCCGGGCGCCTCCGCCCGCTGGGGCTCGTACCTCGCCCCCGGGGTCACCCTCATGCCCTCCTACGTCAACATCGGCGCCCACGTCGGCGAGGGGACCCTGGTCGATACCTGGGCCACGGTGGGCTCCTGCGCCCAGATCGGCCGGGGTGTCCACCTCTCCGGCGGGGTGGGCATCGGCGGGGTGCTGGAGCCGCCCCAGGCCGCCCCCGTGGTGGTGGAGGACGACGTCTTCGTGGGCTCGAGAGCCATCGTGGTGGAGGGCGCCCGGATCCGCCGCGGGGCCAAGCTGGGGGCCGGGGTGGTGCTCACCTCCTCCACGCCGGTCATCGACGCCGCCACCGGCGCAGAGTTGGCGCGCGGCGAGATCCCCGAGCGGGCCGTGGCCGTGCCCGCCACCCGGCCCAAGGCCTTCCCCGGTGGC
Source organism: uncultured Actinomycetes bacterium (assembly GCA_963789165.1). GTDB lineage: Bacteria > Actinomycetota > Acidimicrobiia > IMCC26256 > BP-133 > CAWBJP01. The sequence goes on along the minus strand of CAWBJP010000001.1, from coordinate 121,904 downwards.
GAGTTCGGCCTGGCCTGCGTGCTGGTGCTGCGCACCCTGGCCGAGGGGGAGGAGCACGACAAGCTCGCCCTCAACGCCATCCTCCGTGAACACGGCCTGGCCCCGTGACCATGGCTCTTCGCCTGGCGGCTCATCGCGGTGCGGCCGGGGGCCCCTGCCCCAGCCGCCAGTCCCTGCTGGCGCAGGTCCTTGACCACCACTCGACTCTCGTCCCCGCCGCCGACCTGCTCGGGCTCACCGCCGCCCTGGTGGCCGTCCCTTCGGTGAGCCGCCACGAGGAGGACCTGGCCGACGCCGTCGAGGGCCGGCTGCGCCTCGGCACTCTCGAGGTGGAGCGGGTGGGGTCCAACGTGGTGGCCCGCACCAACGCCGGCCGGGACCGGCGGGTCGTGCTGGCCGGGCACCTCGACACCGTGCCCGCCAACGGCAACCAGGTCCCGAAGGTGGAGGGCGACGTCCTCTACGGCCTGGGCGCGGCCGACATGAAGGGCGGCCTCGCCGTGCTCCTGCGCCTGGCCGAGGAGGTGGCGCCGGCGTCCCGCTTCGACGTGACCTTCGTGTTCTACGAGAGCGAGGAGATCGCCGACCAGTACAACGGCCTCCGTCACCTCTTCGAGGCCCGGCCCGACCTGGTGGCGGGCGAATTCGCCGTCCTCCTGGAACCGACCGACAACTGGCTCGAGGCCGGCTGTCAGGGGTCCATCCGCCTGGAGGCGACCTTCACCGGGGCGCGGGCGCACACCGCCCGGCCCTGGCAGGGGGTGAACGCCGTGCACCGCGCCGCCCCCGTCCTCACCCGCCTGGCCGGCCACCAGCCCGAGGAGGTGGAAGTGGACGGCCTGTGCTTCCGCCAGGCCCTCCAGGTGGTCGACATGCACGGCGGGGTGGCGGGCAACGTGGTGCCCGACCGCTGCACCCTCTCCGTCAACCGCCGCTACGCCCCCAGCCTCACGGAGGCCGAGGCGGAGGCCGAGGTGCGGGCCCTGCTCGAGGGGGCCGACGAGGTGGCGGTGACGTCGGTTTCGCCCGCCGCCCATCCCAACCTCTCGCATCCGCTGGTGGCGGAGTTCGCCGGCTGTCTCGGGGTCCCAGTCCGGCCCAAGTTGGGCTGGACCGACGTGGCCCGCTTCAGCGCCCACGGGGTGCCGGCGGTCAACTTCGGGCCGGGCGACCCCGAGGTGTCCCACACCGCCGGGGAGCACGTGAGCCGGGCCTCGCTCGACGCCTGCCACCTGGCCCTGGCCCGGTTCCTGACCGGGAGCTGAGGAGTTCCGACACGGACGACGACACCCGCGCCCGGCAGGAGGAGCTCGAATTCGAGCGGGAGTACGTGGCGGGCCTCTATGCGCTCCTCGACGAGCACCGGGCCCGGACCTCGCTGCACCTCTCGTCGGTCTACGGCTCGTCGGCGGCGGGAACCCACCAGTGGCGCAACGAGCGGGACGCGCTGGCGGTGCAGTTCGAGAAACGGCTGGCCGGGATGAGCATCGGTGACCTGCCGCTGTGCTTCGGCCGGCTGGACATGGCCGGAGGGGCGCGGTTCCACATCGGACGGCTCGCCCTCGCGGACGACAACCACGAGCCCCTGCTGGTCGACTGGCGGGCGCCCGCCGCCCAGCCCTTCTACCAGGCCACGGTGGGCGACCCGCAGGGCGTGGTCCGCCGCCGGCATCTCCTCACCCGGGGCCGGGAGGTCCTCAGCCTCGACGACGAGGTCTTCGACCTCGACTCCCTCTCCGAGCGGGACCGGGCCGGCCTCCAGGGTGACGCCGCCCTGCTGGCCGCCCTGAGCCGGGAGCGGACGGGCCGGATGGGCGACATCGTGGCCACCATCCAGGCCGACCAGGACCGGATCATCCGCTCCGAGCTGTCCGGGGCCATGGTCGTGCAGGGCGGTCCGGGCACGGGGAAGACGGTGGTGGCCCTGCACCGGGCCGCATACCTCCTCTACACCCACCGCCGCCAGCTGGCCGGCAGCGGGGTCCTCATCGTCGGTCCCAACGGCGTGTTCCTGCGTTACATCGAGCAGGTGCTGCCGTCCCTGGGGGAGACGGGCGCCCTGCTCCTGACCCCGGGTGAGCTGTTCCCGGGGGTGGACGCCCGGCGGAGCGACCCGCCCGCGGTGGCCCGGGTGAAGGGCGACCTGCGGATGGTCGAAGTGCTGCGCAAGGCGGTGGCGGACCGCCAGCGGCTGCCCCGTGAGGACCTCACCGTCAACTTCGAGGGCCAACGCCTGCGCCTCACCCGCCGGACACTGCGCAACATCCGGTCCGCGGGTCGCCGCAGCCGCCGGCCCCACAACCGGTCCCGGGAGGTGGTGGAGCGCCTGGTCCTCGACGCCCTGGCCGCGCAGCTCGAGGAGCCCTCCCTCCGGGTGGACCTGCGCCGCACCCGGGGTTTCCGGGAGGTTATGGAACGCCTCTGGCCGCTCCTCAGCCCCCAGGAGCTGCTCAACGACCTCTTCGGATTCCCCGCCCTGTTGCGATCGGCCGCACCCGAGCTCAGCGCCTCCGAGCGCGAGGCACTCCTGCGGCCCCGCCAGCCCAACGCGGCCGATGTTGACTGGTCGGTGCAGGACGTGGCCCTCCTGGACGAGGCGGCCGAGATCCTCGGTACGCCGGCCACGGGCCGGCGCCGTCGGGGCCAGCGGGCCCAGGAGGCGTATGCCCGCCGGGTACTGGCCGGCCTCGATCTGGGGTTCCCGGTCGACGCCGAGGCGATGGCCGCCCGCTACGCCGGAGAGCAGGGGCCGGAGCCGCTGTCGGTGCGGGCCCGGGCGGACCGGACGTGGGCCTTCGGCCACGTGATCGTGGACGAGGCCCAGGAGCTGTCGGGCATGGAGTGGCGGGTGCTGTTCCGGCGCTGCCCGTCGCGCTCGATGACGATCGTCGGGGACCTGGCCCAGGCCGGGGTGACCTGGCGGCCGGCAAGCTGGGCCGAGCTGCTCGACCTGCAGGCCCCCGGGCGGTGGCGGGTGGCCGAGCTCACCGTGAACTACCGCACCCCGCGGGAGATCATGGTCGTGGCCGCCTCCGTCCTGGCCGTCAGCGACCCGGGCGTGGTGCCGCCGGTGGCCATGCGCGAGGCCGGGGAGGATCCGTGGGTCCTGCGGGTGGATCGGGCCGCCGACGGAGCCCTGGTGAACGCCGTTCGCGCCGAGCTGGACCTCATCGGCACCGGCCGCCTGGCCGTTCTCACCCCGGCCGGACGGCGGGACGAGGTGGACGTCGTGTTGCGGGAGGCGCTGCCCGGCGCGGTGACCGGCAGCGTCCTCGACTCACCGGTGGCGGTCCTGGGTGTGAAGGAGGCGAAGGGCCTCGAGTTCGACTCAGTGGTGCTGGTCGAGCCGGCCGAGATCGTGGCCGAGTCCGAGCGGGGTCTCAGCGACCTCTACGTCGCCCTCACCCGGGCCACGCGGCGTCTCGGCGTCGTCCACTCGGGCGCCCTGCCTCCCGAGCTGGCGGGACTGGGGGCTCAGTAGCGGCGGAGCAGGCCGACGACCTTCCCGTAGATGCTGACCTCGTCGGGCCGGTAGACGAGATCCGACATCTTCTCGTTGGCCGGACGCAGCACGATCTTGTCGCCCTTGCGGGTGAAGGTCTTGACGGTGGCCTCTTCACCCGGGATGCCGGCCACCACGATGTCGCCCTTCTCGGCCGTGGGCTGCTGGCGGACGATGAGGTGGTCGCCGTCGTGGATGCCGGCCTCGATCATCGACTCGCCCCGGACCCGCAGCATGAACACGGGCCCGTCGCCCACGAAGTCGGCCGGGAGGGGCTGGACCTCTTCGACGTTCTCGGCCGCCAGGACGCCGGTACCGGCGGCGACGTCGCCCAGCAGGGGCACGTGGCGCACAGGACGGCGGCCCATGTTGACGCCCGACGACGGCTCGAACTGGACCTGCAGGGCCCGGGGCTTGGTCGGGTCCCGGAGCAGGTAGCCCTTGGCCACCAGGGCCGAGAGATGGGAGTGGACGGTGGAGGTCGACGAGAGCCCCACGGCGGCGCCGATCTCCCGCACGCTGGGCGGGTAGCCCCGCCGGCGCGCTTCCCCATCGACGTATTCGAGGATCTGGCGCTGGCGGGGGGTGAGGTCCTGCACGCTGTGCCTCCTTGCCCGTGGCCGCGGCGCCGTTGCCGCCTGCCCCGCGGACGGTAACACGAATGCACATTCGGATCAAACACCAGTTCTATAGGAGCGAACACCCTTGAGCCCCGGTACCTTTTCCGCGGTGATTGCTCTTCGCCTGGCGGCTCATCGCGGTGCGTCCGGGGGCCCCTGCCCCGGCCGCCAGTCCCTGCTGCGCAGGTACTGAGGTGCGTTGCCCGTACTGCCACGGCGTCGAGGACAAGGTGGTCGACTCGCGGGTGGCCGAGTCCGGGGCCGCCATCCGGCGGCGCCGCGAGTGCCTGGTCTGCAGCCGGCGTTACACGACCTTCGAGCGGGCCGAGGAAGCCGCCCTCGTGGTGGTGAAGCGCTCAGGTGTGCGGGAGGTCTTCGACCGGACGAAGGTGGCGTCGGGCATCCGGCGGGCGACCAAGAACCGGCCCATCGACGACCAGGCCATCGAGGCGCTGGTCGCGGCCGTGGAGGAGCAGATGCGCCAGGTCGGGCCCGAGGTGGGCACCGAGGCGGTGGGGCGGGCCGTGCTCGACGGCCTGCGCACGCTGGATCCCGTCAGCTACCTGCGCTTCGCCTCCGTGTACAAGGGCTTCGACGACGTCACCGACTTCGCCCGGGAGGTCGGCCTGCTTCAGAAGACGACGTCCCCCAAATCGGGCTCCGGGCGCTCCACCCCCTAGCCTGGCGAGCGCTTCCCTGGGGTTCATCGGGCATGTGCACGCGTGCACGATTGCAAACAATCGCGAACGGTCTCTGACCTGCCGCTTTGCTGCCCGGCTGCTGTTGACACGTGTGTAGTTCTGGTGCTGTAATTACCCCCCATCTCGCGGTTCGCAGAACACAGACCACAAGATATTGTGTTTAGAGCCGGAGAGACGGGGTCAGGGTCGGAGTCGGTAACGGGGAGGTCAGGGTCGATGGCGATGGCGCCGGAGCAGGTTGGAATCGGGATTCGTAGGCACTTCACGCGTGCAGGGGTGCACCCCTACGAGACGGTGGCGTGGGAACGGCGCGACGCCCGGATTCCGAACTACAAGTCCGGCGGCGACGCCTTCTTCCAGCCCGACGTGGAGTTCCCCGTCACCTGGTCCCAGAACTCCACCAACATCGTGGCCCAGAAGTACTTCCGGGGGCAGTTGGGGACGCCGGGCCGGGAGACCTCGCTGCGCCAGGTGATCGACCGGGTATCCGACACCATCGCCGACTGGGGCGTGCGTGACGGCTACTTCGTCGACGAGGCCGAGGCCGACTCCTTCCGTGACGAGCTCAAGTACCTGCTCGTCCACCAGCGGGCTGCGTTCAACTCCCCGGTGTGGTTCAACATCGGCGTCAAGGGTGTGCCGGCCCAGGCATCGGCGTGCTTCATCCTGGCCGTCGACGACACCATGTCCTCCATCCTCAACTGGTACGTGGAGGAGGGCACGATCTTCAAGGGCGGGTCGGGCTCGGGGATCAACCTGTCCAACATCCGGTCGTCGGTCGAGGCTCTGGCCGGCGGCGGAACGGCCAGCGGTCCGGTCAGCTTCATGCGGGGCGCCGACGCCTCGGCCGGCACCATCAAGTGCCTCCACGCCGACACCGAGCTGGTCACCGACCACGGATCGGTCCCCATCCGCTCGGTGGCCGCGGGCTGGCGGGTGCTGACCCGGCACGGCTTCCGGACGGTCACCGCCGTCCACGACAACGGGGTACGTCCGCTGGTCCGGGTGCGCACCGGGCTCGGCGACGAGATTCTCTGCACGCCCGAGCACCGATTCCGGGTGCGGACGGCGCAGGGGGAGATGTGGCGCCAGGCCGACGAGCTGGGCGCCGACGACTACGTCGTCGTCGACCTCGCCCAGACCGAGGCCGGGTCGCCTCAGCGCTTGGAGGCGGCGGAGCTCGGCAGCACCGAGGTCGTGCTGCCCGAGGTGCTGGACGAGGCGTTCGCGGTCTGGCTGGGGTGGGCCCACGGCGAGGGCCGGTTGAAGCCGGTGGAGGGCAGCGGGGCGCTGGCCGTCCACCTCGACGGCGAGGACAAGGCGCTGGTCGAGCGCTACCGGGCCTTCACCACGTCGGTGTTCGGGCGCCGGGCGGTGGCCGGGATGGCCACGGCCCGGGGTGGGGCGGCTCCGCCGGCCACGCTCTGCGCACCGGCCGTGGCCCGTTTCCTGCGGGACAACGGTTTGTGGCGGGTGGGGGCGGCGGCGGTGCCCCGTCCGGTGCGGTCGTCTCCGGCCGCGGTGCGGGCCGCCTTCCTGGCCGGCCTGTTCGAGTCGGACGGTCACGTGCAGCACGGCTGCCCGACGCTGTGGACGCGCCGCCGGGCGCTGGCGCTCGACGTCCACCGTCTGCTGCTGTCGATCGGCATTCCCTCCAAGGTGTCGCAGGCCCGTCCGCCGGCTTCGGTGAAGCTGGAGGCTGCGGACGACGACACTGCGCCTGGGGCCGTCCCCACGAGCGGTCCCGGGCTCTGGCGGGTGCGGGTGGTCAGTGGTGAAGGTGTGCGGCGCTTCGCCAAGCTGGTGGGCTTCGTGTCCGAGGGCAAGGCCCGGCTGCTGGAGACGGCGCTGGCGGTGGCCAAGGAGGAGCCCGAGAGCTTCGAGGCCAGCTGGTTCTTCCCCCACGTCGACGCCGAGCTCGACCGGCTGGGCTTCTCCGTCGGCGCTTCTCTGCGGGCCGCCATCGGTTCATACCGTCACGACTCCCATCCCTACGGCATGAGCCTGCCCCGGGCGGCCGGCATCGCCGCCGCCTTCCCGGCCGAGCTGGCGGGATCCCTGGCCCGCTTCGCCCAGGGCGAGGAGCTCTACGTCCCGGTGAGTGTGGAGCCGGCGGGTGAGGGCCCGACCTTCGACCTCACCGTGGAGGACGTCCACGAGTACCTGGTCCACTCGGTGGTGACCCACAACTCCGGGGGCAAGACCCGCCGGGCGGCGAAGATGGTCATCCTCAACGCCGACCACCCCGACGTGGAGCACTTCATCTGGTGCAAGGCGGTGGAGGAGCGCAAGGCCCGGGCCCTGGCCGCGGCCGGCTTCGACATGGACCTCGACGGGGTCGACTCCCACTCCACCCAGTACCAGAACGCCAACAACTCGGTGCGGGTGAACGACGAGTTCATGCAGGCCGTGGTCGATGACGACGACTGGGACCTGAACGCGGTCACCACCGGCGAGGCATGAAGACGATGAAGGCCCGGGCCCTGCTGCGCCAGATCGCCGAAGCGGCCTGGGAGTGCGCCGACCCCGGGATGCAGTTCGACACCACCATCAACCGCTGGCACACGGCGTCGAACACGGGGCGGATCAACGCCAGTAACCCCTGCTTCCCCGGCGACGCCAAGGTGCACACCGACAAGGGGTTGGTCCGCTTCGACGAACTGGTGGACCGGGTCCGACTGGGCGAGAGCTTCGGCGTCTACACCCACGACGCCACCAACCCCGACGCCCCCGCCGAGCGGCTCGAGATCACCACGCCCGAGGCTGTCATGATCACCGGCTTCAACGAGATCGTGAGGCTCTCGTTCTCCAACGGCATGGAGCTGCGCTGCACCCCGAACCACAAGATCTTCACCGTCAACCGGGGGTATGTGCCGGCCGCGGAATTGACCAGCGACGACCAGGTCAAGGTGCTGGACCTCCCGGCACCGGCCGTTCATGCCGACTGGCGGGTCCCCGTCTCGAGCGACGTTCGGGACTACGCCGTGAAGGGTGACTGGTCCCGCTCCCTGCGCCTGCCCGAGAAGTGGACGGAGGACTTCGCCCACTACCTCGGCTGGCTGGTGGGCGACGGATGCGTCGCCGAGAACACGGTCACGACGGTCTATGGCAACGGCGACGACCAGGATGAAGTCCTGCCTCGCCACATGGAGCTCCTTGCCTGGATGAACGGCGATCGACCGCCGACGCCCTCCGTGCAAAAGAACGGGACACTGCAGCTTCGGCAGACACGACGTGTGATCGCCCGGTTCCTTGAAGCACTTGGAATCGGCCACGCGAAGGCATCCGAGAAGATGGTTCCTTGGGTGATCGAGCAGGCGCCGCCGGAGATGATGGCCGCGTTCCTGCAGGGTCTCTTTGACTCCGACGGCTGCGTATATGACGGCGAGAACAGCCGTTATGTGGGGATGGGATCGGCGTCACGGATGCTGCTCCAGGATGTCCAGCGCCTGCTCTCGACGTTCGGCATCTTCAGCCGCATCTATGCCACCAGGAAGGGCGGCGAGAACTGCTTCCCCTACGTCGGCAAGGACGGCATCGAGCGGACGTATTCAAGCAAGCCGTTGTTTGACTTGCGTATCGCCAACCGGTCAATCGAGCGGTTTGCCGGTCTGATCGGATTCAGCCTTCGGGCCAAGCACGACAAGCTGGCAACGCTTCTCGTCAACCACGATTTCTATGACATGGCGACAACTGTGCGGCTGGCTGAGAGGGTCGACGACGGGGTTGAGCTCACGTACAACCTCTGCGAGCCGAGGAACCATTCCTACATCGTTAACAACGTCATCATTCGTAACTGTAGTGAGTACATGCACATCGACAACTCCGCTTGCAACCTGGCCAGCCTGAACCTGATGAAGTTCCTGAACGACGACGACTCCTTTGACATCGAAGGGTTCAAGGCGGCGGTGGAAGTGATGTTCACCGCCCAGGAGATCCTCGTCGGCAATGCCGATTACCCGACCAAGAAGATCGGGGACAACTCGCGGGCCTTCCGCCAGCTCGGCATCGGCTACGCCAACCTCGGGGCGCTGCTCATGGCCCGGGGCCTGCCCTACGACTCGGACGAGGGGCGGGCGTTGGCCGGCGCCATCACGGCGCTGATGACGGGGCAGTCGTATGCCACCAGTGCCCGGACCGCGGGTCGCATGGGCCCGTTCGCCGGCTACGCCAAGAACCAGGAGCCGATGCTCGACGTCCTGCGCATGCACCGGGCCGAGGTCGACAAGATCGACCCCGCTTTGGCGCCGGCCGAACTGCTCGAGGCGGCCCGCGGCGCTTGGGACGACGCGGTCGGGATCGGGGAGACTTACGGCGTCCGGAACAGCCAGGCCAGTGTCTTGGCGCCGACCGGCTGCCTGGTCGGCGGCTCGCTCGTAGCCACTGACCGGGGCCTGGTGCGTCTGCGGTCGCTCGGCGACCCCGATGGTCCGCAGTGGCAGAATCTCGATGTCGATGTGCTGACCGACGAGGGAACTCGTTCGGCTACGCGGTTCTACGTGAACGGCCTGGAGCCGGTGGTGGACGCCACCACTGCTCGGGGGTACCGCATCCAGGGCACGACGAAGCACCGGATCAAGGTCGTGGACGGCAATGGAGAGTGGGTCTGGCGTCGCTTCGCCGACCTCCGTTCCGGTGACCGTGTGCCGCTCGCCCTCGGCCAGATAGTGGGCGACCCTCGGCCGGTTTCGCTACCCCCGCTGGCGGAAACCTCGCACTGGACGGGAGAGCACCACGTGCGGGTGCCTCGGCGCATGACGCCGGAACTGGCCGAGCTGGTGGGCTACTTCATGGGCGACGGGTCGCTGCACGCCAAGGGCCTGCGTCTGTGCGTCAGCGACACCGATCCCGACGTGGTCGACCACCTCGAGCTTCTGGTGAAATCAATGTTCGGCATCGAGACAGCCTCCCGTCGGCAGCGGGGCTACACCAGCGTGGAAGCCAACTCGGTTCGCCTGTCCGAATGGTGGGAGGCGTGCGGCTTCGCCAAGCGGGCGCCCTCTGAGGGCCATTGGGGCAAGGGCTACACGCCGCACGTTCCCGACGCCGTGCTCCACACCAACGATCCCGAGGTGTACCGCGCCTTCCTGCGTGGCCTGCATGAGGCGGACGGAACCGTTACCGCCGGCTACCCGTCGTGGACGACGACGTCGCTCGAGTTCTCCCACGACGTGCAGTCGCTCCTGCTGGCGCTTGGCTTTGTCACGACCCGAAAGTTCGACACCAGCGGACGGGGCTCACGCCTGGCAGCGCTGCGGCTCCTCAACAAGTCGGTCAATGCCCGCTGGTTGGACGAGATCGGGTTCATCTCGGCTCGCAAGGCCCGGTCCGTCGACACCGGCGACTGTGTGCAATCAGCCCGTTACGACCACATCCCCGTCTCCCGGGAGCTGATCGACCGGGTGGCACCGGACAATGACCGGAACCGGCGCGTGGCATTGATGGAATACCGCCGCAGTGGAGCCATCACGCGGCGCCTCGCCGAGGAGATGCTCGCCGTCTCCGGTGACGCCGAGCTCGACCGGTTGCTGCGGTTCTTCTACGACACGATTGCGTCGGCGGAGCTGGGGGAGGAGGAACTTACCTACGACCTGTCGGTCCCTGAGAACGTGACCTACGTGGCCAACGGCTTCGTGAGTCACAACACGATCGGGCTCATGATGGACTGTGACACCACCGGTGTGGAGCCTGACCTGGCGCTGACCAAGGCCAAGAAGCTGGTCGGTGGCGGGACGATGTTCATCGTCAACCAGACGGTGCCTCGGGCACTGCGACAGCTCGGCTACTCGGACGAGCAGGTCTCGGCCATCGTCGGCCTGGATCGACGAGCACAAGACGATTCTGGGCGCCCCCGGCCTGCGGGTGGAGCACCTGCCGGTGTTCGCCTGCGCCATGGGTGACAACGTCATCCACTACATGGGCCACGTGCGGATGATGGCGGCCGTGCAGCCGTTCATCTCCGGCGCCATCTCCAAGACGATCAACATGCCTGAGGAAGCCACGGTCGAGGAGGTGGAGGACCTCCACATCGAGGCCTGGCGCATGGGGATCAAGGCGATCGCCATCTACCGGGACAACTGCAAGGTGGCCCAGCCGCTCTCGACGCAGAAGAAGGCGGAGCCGGTTGTGCGTGAGGTGGAGCGGGTGGTGGAGACCATCGTGCTCCAGGAGCCCGTCCGCCAGAAGCTGCCCCGGACGCGCGAACTCGAAGACGTTCTCCTTCCGGGTGGCGGACTGCCACGGCTACGCCACGGTGGGGGAGTACGAGGACGGCCGGCCGGGGGAGATCTTCCTCAAGGTGGCCAAGCAGGGCTCGACCATGGCCGGGATCATGGACGCCTTTGCCATCTCGGTGTCCCACGGCCTGCAGTACGGCGTGCCGCTGCGGGCCTTCGTGGAGATGTTCATCAACATGCGCTTCGAGCCGGCCGGGATCACCGACGACCCCGAGATCCGCCTCGCCGCCAGCCTGGTGGACTACATCTTCCGGCGCATGGCGGTGGAGTACCTCCCCTACGAGGACCGGGTCGACCTCGGCATCCTCACGGTGGGGGAGCGGACCCAGCCCACCCTGCCCGGGGTGGAGGAGGCCTCGACCCCGTCCGAGCCCAGCCTGGACCTGACCGACGGCGCCAGCCTGCCGCCGTCGGCCCCGCCGTCCAGCAGCCCGCCGGCTGCCGCCCCGGGCCCGCAGGCCGCCGCCCTGCCCGAGGGCACCCGGCGGATCGACGCCCCCTATTGCTACAACTGCGGCATGGAGATGCAGCGGGCCGGGAGCTGCTACGTCTGCTCCTCCTGCGGCGCCACCAGCGGCTGCTCGTAACGAGCCCGGGCCAGAACGCGCTGAGGGGGGAGAGGCCTTCCTCTCCCCCCTCAGTGATCAGCGGAGTGGTGCGTTACGAGCGACCGTGGTTGCCGCGGTTGTCGGCGCCAGCAGAGCTCGCCGACGGGTCCGCGGGGTGGTGGGCACGGCCCTGGCTGCCCGGGTCCTCGGGCTTGCCCGAGCTGTCGTCGGAGTTGCCGGGGTGGCTCGCGTCGCAGTCAAACGGGAAGGCATCGGCGTGGGCCTGTCCGCCGGCGGCTTGGGCCGTGCACAGGCCGAACTCGGCGTGGGCGTTCGGTCCGGTCTCCGGCGTCGTGGCCTCCGAGGCGTCGCCGTCCGTCCCGTCCGTGTCGTCGTTGGTGTCGCTGGCGTCGCTGGAGGTGTGGTCGTCGGCCGACTTGCCCCTGGTGTCGGCGTGGCCGTCGCTGTGGTTGTTCGCGCCAGGGACGGATACTCCGACCGTTTCCAGCGCGTCGGAAGCGGCGTCCTGGGCGGCGCCGGGCAGAGCGCCGGCCGCGGCGGCGGTTCCGACACCAAACAGAATGGCGGCCGCAGCGACGGCCGCCTTGGCGCTGAGAGTTTTCGTGAGCATGGGATCTCCTCCGGGGGGGAACCGATGACGGTTCGGGTGTTTCTGACTCGGAGATCTCCGCCGCTCCCGGCTTTCGTTGCAGGCGAACTGTTCATTGACCCCGGCTTAACCGTTCCCAGGTTCTGGGTGCCCAAGTCGCAGCAGGCGGGCGGCATCGCGCAGATCGCGGCGTATCTGACAGACGTCCCTTGACCATTCGGGGCTGGTTCTGCACAGTGGAAAGACCTACGGACGTCGCTTCGGCACGGAACGCTGGATCGAGCGACCACCAGCGACGCCCTGGGAGGCAGCACCTGATCAGGGCTATCCCGAAGGAGGTGCGAACGGCATGACCGTGGCCGCCAGCGAGGAGAGTCCGCCCCGCTAATTCCGCCGGCCGGAAGAGATCCGGCTGGCCACCGTTTTCGCAGTACTGCTGTATGTCGAGCTGCCGGTCACCGTCACGGGTGGTCGGCAGCTCGCAGAATCCGCTCCCGGGTCGTACCGCCGCCGCCGCCCTATGCTGCGCCCCGTGATCAGCTTCTGTCCGCGATGCGGCGCCGAATTCCAGATCGAGATCCTGGGCGAGATGATCCGGGCCACCGTTCGTTGCCCGGACTGTCGCCTGGCCATCACCGAAGTGCCGGCCATGCTGGCGCCGTCCGACAACGAGGTCGGCTACGAGCTGGTGGATTGGCCGGTGTCCGACCGGGGGGCGGTCAGCGCCGCCCTCGTCGGGGTCGACATCCCCTTCCGCTGGGAATCGGGCCTCGTACTGGTGGTGCCCGGCGACGTCGAGGAGCAGGTCGACGGACTCCTCGACGAGGTCCAGGCGGAGTTCGCGGGGCCGTCGCCGGAGGCCGCGCTGGACGCGGACGCGGAGGGTGAGGAGGCCGACGGCGGCGAGGAGGCCCAGGCGGCCATGGCCGACCTGTTCGTGGCCGCCGACCGGCTCCAGCACGAGCCGTTCGACAAGGGCATCGCCCAGGACCTGGTCGACGCCGCCACCGCGGTGGGTGAATCGCTTCCCCCCTTCGGGATCGAGCGCCCGGTGTGGCGGGGGATCCAGACCATGGCCACCGCCGTGGTCACCGCTCTGGAGGCCGACGAGGACGAGCAGATCGTCTCGACGGCTCGGGAGTTGCGGGACTTCCTGCGCGACTTCGTGTAACCCGGCGGGTCGGGGACGGTTCAGGGTCCGGTCAGGGTCATTCCCGATACCGCCGCAGTGGCCCAGGGCTCACCATGACGGGAAAGACGGAGGGTCCGTCCTACAGACATGGGAGACCTCGAGTGATCGACCGCGAACGTTCTGACTTCATGTTCGGTGTGGGGGTGATCTCGACGGCGGCAGTGGTCGTCGCCGTCACCGTGCTGCTCCTCTTCGCTGCCCTGAGCCCTGAGATCAGCGTGGACCTTCCCGGCGTCGGGCGGTGCCGTGGCGAGCAATGCTTCGGCGGCGGTGGCGGAGACTGAGCCTCGGGCCCGACCTACGCGCGCAGGTCAGGATGAGCGGAGCCGCTCGATCTCCCGACGGATGCGGGCTTCGCTCACCGGGTGGGCTGTCCCCAGCGTCTGGGCGAAGAGGCTGACCCGGAGCTCCTCCAGCATCCAGCGGACAGCCTCCACGTCGGGGTGCCGGGGCCGGGAGTCCCGCAGGTGGCGGTACTCCTCCTCCAGGGCGCGCACCCGGCCCATCAGCTCCTGGTCGCGCCGGGTGCCCTGGGCCAGCTTGTCCAGGCGGCGCTCCATGGCCTCGAGATAGCGCAGGACGTCGCCGAGGCGCTCGACCCCGGCCGCCCCCACGAAGGCGGGGAAGACCAGTCCGGCGAGCTGTCGGCGCAGGTCAGCCACCGCCGGCAGGAAGGGGGCGGCCGTGGTGGCGTCGAGCCGCTGCTCGAGACCGTGGGCCACCACCAGGACGCCGCCGGCCACGGTGGCGACGTACACGGCGGTGTCGACCAGCCCACCCTCGATCCCGGCGCGGAGCCGGGCGAAACCCTCCTCCTCCCATACCGGGCCGCCGTGGTCGGCCAGGAGCTGGTCCACCGCGGCGATGATGCAGTCGTCCAGCAGCTCGGCGGCGCTGCCGTAGGGGCTGCGGGCCAGCGCCAGCTTCGTGTCGTTGGGCAGCAGGCGCTGGAGCGCCTTGGCCGGCGACGGCACTCCCAGCAGCAGCAGGCGACGGGTCGCCGTCCACATGGCCCGCTGCTGGCCGGCCCGGGTGGTGAGGACCCGCACGCCCACGCTGTCACCTTCGTCGACCAGGGCGGGGTAGGCGTCCACGGTGTGCCCGCCCCAACGCACCTCCACGGTTCGGGGCAGCGGGCCGAAGTCCCAGGCTCGGAGCCCGGTGCGCTCGAAGGACCGGGCCGCCTCGGCGATGGCGGCCCGCCGGCGGTCGGCCAGTGCCCGGCGGAGCGCGTCGAGATCCTTGCCCGCGGCCAGGGTCCGGCCCGCCTCGTCCTGCACCCGGAACGTCATCCGCAGGTGGACGGGGACGCGCTCGGGCTCGAAGTCGGCGGCCCCGACGGGCTCACCACTCATACGGGTCAGGACCCGGGCCAGGACCTGCAGCAGGGGCCCGTCGTCCGGGCCGGCCTGGGCCAAGAACTCCCGGGCGTGGTCGGCGGCGGGGACCAGGTTGCGCCGCAGGGACTTGGGCAGGGACCGGATCAGGGCGGTGACGAGCTCCTCCCGCCAGCCGGGGACCTGCCAGTCGAAGCCGGCGGCTTCCAGAAGGTCGAGGAGCGGCAGGGGCACCCCCACGGTGATCCCGTCGGAGTCCGACGCCGGGTCGAACTCGTAGTCCAGGGCCAGGTTGGCCTCACCCACCGGCCAGGCGTCCGGATAGTCGGCCCTCTCGACCGGACCCGTGCCCGGGTCGATCAGCCCGGCCAGGCTGAAATCGAGGAGGTCGGGGTGGGCCGCCGCTTCGTCCTTCCACCACCGGTCGAAGTTGCGGGCCGACGTGGCCCCGGTGGGCACGCGCTCGTCGAAGAAGTCGAACCGCGCCTCCTCGTCGACCAGCAGGTCGCGCCGGCGGGCCCGGGCCTCCAGGGCCCGGACCTCTTCCACGAGGACGCGGTTGTGCTCCACGAACCGGTGGTGGGTGCGCCACTCGCCCTCGACCAGGGCGTGGCGGATGAACAGATCCCGGGCTCCGGCCCGGTCCACCCGCCCGTAGCTGACCTTGCGGGCGGTCACGATGGGCAGGCCGTAGAGGGCGACCCGCTCGTAGGCCATGGCCTCGCCCCGCTCCGCGTCCCAGTGGGGCTCGCCGTAGCTGCGCTTCACCAGGTGGGCCCCCAGCCGCTCCGCCCATTCGGGCTGGATGCGGGCGGTCACCCGGGCCCAGAGCCGGTTCGTCTCCACCAGCTCGGCGGCCATCACCCACCGGGGCGAGGCCTTGAAGAGTGACGAGCCGGGGGCGATAGCGAAGCGGGCCCCCCGGGCCCCCTGGTAGTCGCGGGTGGTCCCGTCCCGGACACCGATGTGGGACAGGAGGCCGGAGAGCAGCGACAGGTGGATCCGGTCCGGGTCTCCGGGTTGGGTGTTCAGCGTGATGTCGAGACTGCGGGTGACCTGGCGGAGCTGGCCATAGATGTCCTGCCACTCCCGGACCCGCAGGTAGTTGAGGAACTCGGCCCGGCACCGTTTGCGGAACTGGTTCGACGACAGCGCCTCCTGCTGCTCGGCCAGGTGGTCCCACAGCCGCAGGTAGGCCAGGAAGTCGGAGTCCCCGCCGGCGAAGCGGGCGTGGAGCTCGTCCGCTGCCTGCTGGTGGTCCACCGGCCGCTCCCGGGGGTCCTGGATGGCCAGGGCGGCCGTGATCACCATCACCTCGTGGACGCAGCCGTGGCGGTCGGCCTCGAGCACCATGCGGCCCAGCCGCGGGTCGAGGGGGAGGCGGGCCAGACGCCGGCCCAGGGAAGTGAGCCGCCGGCCCTGGGTTTCGGGGGCGTCGGACGCCGCCGAAGAAGCCGGGCCCGGTTCGCCGGGTCTCCACGGCAGCGTGGAGTCGAGTGCCCCCAGCTCCTCCAGGAGGGCCACGCCGTCTTTGATGTTGCGGGCGTCGGGCGCCTCCAGGAAGGGGAAGCGGGCCATGTCGCCGAGGCGGAGGGCGGCCATCTGGAGGATGACGGAGGCCAGGTTGGTGCGCAGGATCTCGGGCTCGGTGAACTCGGGGCGGGCGGCGAAGTCCTCCTCCGAGTAGAGCCGGATGCAGATGCCGGGCGCCACCCGGCCACAGCGCCCGGCCCGCTGGTCGGCCGAGGCCCGGGACACGGCTTCGATGGGGAGGCGCTGCACCTTGGTTTTTCTCGAATAGCGGGAGATGCGGGCCGTGCCCGGGTCGACGACGTAACGGATGCCGGGCACGGTGAGGGAAGTCTCGGCCACGTTGGTGGCCAGGACGACCCGCCGTCCCGGGTGCGGCTGGAAGACCCGGTGCTGCTCGGCGGCCGACAGGCGGGCGTACAGGGGGACGATCTCGGTCGCGCCCAGACCGACGGCGGCCAGCGCGTCGGCCGCGTCGCGGATCTCCCGCTCGCCGGAGAGGAACACCAGGATGTCGCCCGGCCCCTCGGCGCTCAGCTCGGCCACCGCCTCGCAGATCGCCTCGGCCTGGTCCGCGTCCTCGGCCAGGGGCCGGTAGCGGACCTCCACCGGGTAGGTGCGCCCGGAGACCTCGACCACGGGCGAGTCGCCGAAGTGGGCCGCGAACCGCTCGGTGTCGATGGTGGCCGAGGTGACCACCACCTTGAGATCGGGCCGCTGCGGCAGCAGCTGCTTGAGGTAGCCCAGGATGAAGTCGATGTTGAGGCTGCGCTCGTGAGCCTCGTCGATGATCAAAGTGTCGTAGCCCCGCAGGAGGCGGTCCCGTTGGATCTCGGCCAGCAGGATGCCGTCCGTCATCACCTTGACCAGGGTGTTCTTCCCCACCCGGTCGGTGAAGCGCACGGCGTAGCCGACCGCGCCGCCGACCTCGGTGCCGAGCTCCTCCGCGATCCGCTCGGCGATGGTGCGGGCCGCCAGCCGGCGGGGCTGGGTGTGGCCGATCAGGCTGCCGTCCGCACCCCGGCCGAGCTCGAGGCACATCTTGGGCAGCTGGGTGCTTTTCCCCGAGCCGGTCTCCCCGGCCACGATGACGACCTGATGGTCGCGGATGGCGGCCAGGATCTCGTCCTTGCGGGCGGTGATGGGCAGCTCGGCCGGGTAGCGGGGTACAGGTCTGGGCACAGGTGCCTCGGGAGGCTAGCTGCGATAAGTTTTCGTCCTCCCCCACGACGGCGAAGGAGGCGGCGATGCCTGTACGGCCACCCGACGACAACGACCTCGTGGAGCTGGCGGAGCGATATCGCCTCGGGCTCTCGGACGCCGACCGGGCCGAGTTCAGCCCCTTCGTCACCGGGCTCCTGGGCAGCTGGGACGTCATCGAGGATCTCTACTCCCGCAGCGCGCCCCAACCCCGCGACGACCGGAAGTGGCAGTGGCCCGAGGAGGCCGAGAACCCACTCGGGGCCTGGTACGTGCGCACCGAGATCACCGAGGGCGGCGACGGCCCCCTGGCCGGGCGCACGGTGGCGGTCAAGGACAACACGATGGTGGCCGGCGTCCCGATGATGAACGGCTCGGAGACCGTCGAGGGCTTCGTTCCGGTCCGTGACGCCACCGTCGTCTCCCGGCTCCTGGCCGCCGGCGCCACCATCACCGGCAAGGCGGTGTGCGAGGACCTCTGCTTCTCGGGTTCGAGCTTCACCTCCCGCAGCGGGCCCGTGCGCAACCCGTGGGATCCGTCCCGCTCGTCCGGCGGGTCGTCGTCGGGCAGCGCCGCCCTCGTGGCCGCCGGCGAGGTGGACCTGGCCACCGGAGGCGACCAGGGCGGGTCGGTGCGGATCCCGAGTGCCTACAGCGGCACGGTCGGCCACAAACCGACCTGGGGCCTGGTCCCGTACACCGGCGCCTTCCCCATCGAGTTCACCATCGACCACCTCGGGCCCATCACCCGCACGGTGTCCGACGCCGCCCTGATGCTGACCGTGATGGCCGGCGCCGACGGCTATGACCCCCGCCAGCCGCCTGACGTCCAGGGTCAGGACTACCTGAGCGCGCTGGCCGCCCCGGCCACCGGGCTGCGGATCGGCGTGGTGCGCGAAGGCTTCGGCCTGCCCGTCTCCGACCCGGGCGTCGACGACGCCGTCCGGGCCGCGGTCGAGACCCTGCGGGGCGCCGGCCTGTCGGCCGAGGAGGTGTCGGTGCCGTGGCACACCGACGCCATGCACATCTGGAACGTGATCGCCACCGAGGGCGCCACCGCCCAGATGGTCGACGGCAACGCCTACGGCATCAACTGGAAGGGGCTCTACGACCCCGAGCTGATCGCCCACTACGGCCAGCAGTGGCGCCAGCGTTCCGAGAGGCTGTCGGAGACGGTCAAGCTCGTCGCCCTCGCCGGGCGCTACGCCCTGGACAACTACCACGGGCGTCACTACGCCATGGCCCGCAACCTGGCCTACGAGCTGCGGGCCGGCTACGACGCCGCCCTGGCCGACCACGACGTCCTCGTCATGCCGACCCTTCCGCTCACGGCCACGCCCCTGGTCGAGCAGACCGCACCCCGGGAGGAGTACTTCGGCCGGGCCCTGGAGATGATCGGCAACACCGCCCCGTTCGA
Source organism: uncultured Actinomycetes bacterium (assembly GCA_963789165.1). GTDB lineage: Bacteria > Actinomycetota > Acidimicrobiia > IMCC26256 > BP-133 > CAWBJP01. The sequence continues at coordinate 103,011 of CAWBJP010000001.1, read as the reverse complement.
CGTGACGGGGCATCCCGCCATCTCCGTGCCCGCCGGGCTGGTGAACGGCCTGCCCTCCGGGCTCATGATCATCGGAAAGCACTTCGACGACGCCACCTGCCTGCGGGTGGCCCACAGCTTCGAACAGGCGGTGGGGGGCTTCCCCATGCCGCCCTCCACCCAACCCTAGGGAGCCGCTCATGAACGGAGTCCATGACCTCGGCGGCACCGACGGCCTCGGCCCGGTCGTCGTCGTTGAGGACGAGCCCGTCTGGCGGGCCGAATGGGAGAAGGCGGGATTCTGCATGTTCCCGTTCCCATTCGCCGCCGGATGGTTCAACGTCGACATGTTCCGCTACGGCATCGAGCAGATGCACCCCGCCCACTACCTGCTCTCGCCCTACTACGAGCACTGGCTGCACACCGCCGAGCACTACGGGATCAAGGCCGGGGCGTTCGACCCCGAGGACCTCGAGAAGCGCACCCGTCACTACCTCGAGAACCCGAATGAGCCGTTGCCCGAGACCAAGAACCCCGACCTGCTCGCCTTCGTCGACGCGGCCGTCAAGCACGGCGTCTCCCCCCGCCGGGACTCCGACGCCCAGGCGCGGTTCGCCGTCGGGGATCGGGTGCGGGTCCGCACCGACAGCCCCAAGGACCACACGCGGTGCGCCCGCTACGTCCGGGGCAAGACGGGCACAGTGGCGCTGGCCCACGGGACCTTTGTCTATCCCGACAGTGTCGGCAACGGTCGGGGCGACGACCCCCAGCACGTCTACACCGTTCGCTTCGACGGCAAGGACCTGTGGGGTGACTCCGCCGCGGAGGAGAACACCACCGTGTACTTCGACGTCTGGGAGCCCTACATCTCGCCGGCGGACAACTAGGGAGGCCTGATGACCCAGTCCGATACCACCCCCACCACCCTGCCCCGCTCCGAGGCGGAGATCGCCGCCCGGGTCAAAGCCCTGGAATCGATCCTGATCGACAAGGGGCTGATGACCACCGAGGCCGTCGACCGCTTCGCCGAGATCTACGAGAACGAGGTCGGCCCCCAGCTCGGCGCCGGCGTGGTGGCCAAGGCGTGGACCGACCCCGACTTCAAGGCCCGGCTCATCGAAGATGGCACCAAGGCCTGCGCCGAGATGGGGATCGGCGGCCTGCAGGGTGAGGACATGGTGGTGGTGGAGAACACCGACACCGTCCACAACGTGATCGTCTGCACCCTGTGCTCGTGCTACCCGTGGCCCACGCTCGGCCTGCCGCCCAACTGGTACAAGCAGCCCGCCTACCGCTCCCGTATGGTGCGGGAGCCCCGCACCGTGCTCAAGGAGAGCTTCGAGATGGAGGTGCCCGCCTCGGTCGAGATCCGGGTGTGGGACTCGAGCTCGGAGATGCGCTACTGGGTGCTGCCTCAGCGTCCCGCCGGCACCGAGGGCATGAGCGAGAAGGAGCTGGCTGCCCTGGTGACCCGCGACTCGATGATCGGCGTCGGCCAGCCCAAGAGCCCATGAGGCCAAGATCATGAGAACTGACACGACCGAGCTGGGCGACGCCCGCCGCCGGGTCGAACAGCTCCTGACCGAGCTGCCCGGCCCCGGCCCCGGGGCCCCGGGGGTGTCCCCCGAGGGGGACGGCGAGCAGCTGTCGTTCAGCGAGCCGTGGGAGCTGCGGGCCTTCGCCGTGGCCGTGGCGGCCTACCACCGGGGGCTCTACGACTGGAGCGAGTTCCAGCTCGCCCTCATCGGTGCCATCCGGCAGTGGGAGGGCGACCCGGAGAGTGCGCCGTGGAGCTACTACGAACGCTGGTTGGAGGCGCTCGAGACCGTGCTCTCCGGCACCGGGGTGCTGAGCGGCACGGAGCTCGACGGACATGCCGCCGCCGTGCTGGCCAAGCCGCGCACCACCGACCACCATGAGGCCCGGCGGGAGCCGGTGGCGGTAGATCCCGCGGTCTGACGGAGGTCCGGCACGTTCAGCTTCGAGTGGCGGACAGGAGGCGGGCCACCTTGAGCTCCGTCTCCCGCCACTCGGCCGCGGGGTCGGAGTCGGCCACGATGCCGGCTCCGACCCCCAGCTCCGTGCCCGCGGGCGTGGTGACGAACGTGCGGATGGCGACGTTGAGGTCGAGCGCCTCCCGGTCGGCGTCGATCCAGCCCACCGCCCCGCAGTAGACGCCCCGGGGCGACGCCTCGAGATCCTCGATGGCCTGGAGCACGCGGGGCTTGGGTGCGCCCGTGACCGAGGCGGGCGGGAACGTGGCCCGGAGGAGGGCGCCGGTCCCCACGCCCGCTCGCAGCGTCCCGGTGACCGTGCTCACGAGATGGTGGAGCCCGGGGTGGGGCTCGATGACGCACAGCTCCGGTACTTCCACGGACCCGAACTCGCACACCCGGCCAAGGTCGTTGCGGGCCAGGTCGACGATCATCACGTTCTCGGCCCGGTCCTTGGCGCTGGCGGCCAGTACCGCCGCCTCGGCCGCCGTGCCCTTGATGGGCCGGGTCTCCACCTCCCGGCCCCGGCGGCGCAGGAAGCGTTCGGGGGAGGCGGACACCACCGAGATTCCTCCGGAGCGGATGAGGGCGCCGTGGGGGGCGGGGTTGTGGCGGGTCAGGCCGGCGAAGAGCGCCAGGGGGTCGGCGGGGACCGGGCAGGTGAGCCGGCGGGTGAGGTTGACCTGGTAGCACTCGCCCGCCTCGATCAACTCGATGGCGGCCCGCACCCGGGCTTCGAACGCCTCTTGGGACAGGTCAGACGACCAGGGCGCCAGCCCGGCCGGCGCCGTCAACGCCCGGCCCGTCGGAGCGAGGAGGTCGGCGAGGAGGCGCCGGGTGCGGCCCGTCCCTTCCACGCGGGCGCCGTCGGGGTCGACGACGATCCGGCAGTCGAAGCGGGCCAGCATCAGGTCGTGCACTGCGGGGTCGGTCGGTCGCCCGGCCCGGACCCGCTCCACGGCCCGGCCAAGGTCGTATCCCACGAAGCCCGCCCACCAGCCGGAGTGGAGGCCGTCGAGGGTGGCGAAGGCGTCTGCCCCCCGAGCCGTCACGACCTCTTCCGGGTCCACCCCCACGACCCAGGACGGGCCGTCGCGCACCACCACCACGTCGACGCCGGCCGGCACTCCGGCCAGCGCCCGCAGGAGGAGCGCAGGGGGCGCGCCTTCGGGAGCGACCCCCGCAGCGGTGACGGCGGAGGGCATCACCCAGCAAGGTAATGCGACCGCGTGCGCGGTCGGTGCGCAGCGCTAGGGACGAGCCTGTCCCCCGCGCGTCGCCGTCAGACGGCTCGGCTGCGGGGCAAGGCCTCCCAGAGGTCGGTCACCTGCCCGAGGGCCACGAAGGTGTCGGCGCCGTTGCTGTAGAGCCAGAGGCTGTGAGCCCCACGCCCCGAGACGAGCTCGCAGTCGTCGATGCGGGAGCCGTCGGCCAAGGCGACGCTCACCCGGCGGCCCTCGAGGTGCCGGGTGAGCTCAGACAGTCGGTCATCCCTCATCCCATTCACCCTCCGCAACCTTCGGCCCGCCCGTGACCGAGACTCTCGCGTGAGGACCCTGTGAGGAGGAAGTAGGAAAGGCTGTGGATTTCCCTGTGGATTAAGAGGCTGGTGCCGTCCGGGCCGCCGGTGTCCGGGACGCCGGCGCTCCGGACCGGCGCTCGGCGGCGGTGGCCGCGGCTCCGAAGCCGAGAGCCAGGACACCCCACAGCAGCAGGTTCCCGCCCAGGGAGGCGAGCCGGAACCGCCACAGGAGCGTGGCCGGGACGGCGATCTCGTCGGGCGCCGGGGGCATGAGGCCGTAGACGATCCCCATGGGGACCACCACCGCGGCGGCCACCAGCAGCAGGCGCTGGTCGTCGACCCAGCCCGCGGCCCGCAGCCGGGCGGAGAGCTGGGCGGCGCAGAAGAGCACTACCACCGTCAGGATGATGACGGTGAAGTAGAGCGTCTGGCGCTCCGAGAGCGTGGCCGGGTCACCCACCGCCGGCGGGTTGGGTGGGTACTTGAGCCACGGGGAGACGGTGATGGCGCCGCCCAGCACCGCCCCCGTGACCAGGGCCCGGGAGAGCAGGGGGGGGATGCGCCGGCGGAGGCCGACGAAGGTGGCACCGAAAAGGACGCCGAAGGCGGCGCCGGCCACGGCGTAGGCCCCGAAGAGGCCGGGGCCCTTCTGGGCGGTGCGGGACACCTCGGCCGCTTCCTCATGACCGGTCGCGCCGGTGTGCTCCGCGGCCTTGGCCGCGTTGGCCTCCTCGATGGCGATGGCGTCCTCGATCGACGGTTCGCCCGTGATGCTGAGGAAGGCCGCGCTCACCAACCCGGCGAACATGCCGAGCACGACGGCGCCGGCCAGAGCGGAGAGCGGGCGCGCCGGATCGAACCGGCGGAACATCACCGGGCCCTGCTGATCAGTGACAGGGCACGCCGAGGAGGTGGCGGCCGTCGTGGAAGGCTTCGTGCAGGAAGCTGGCCGAGCCGCTCACCGCCTGCGACAGCGAGCCGCCCTCGAAGGTCACCAGCCACAGCACGCCGACCGCCAGGGCTACGGCCAGCCACACCCAGCGAGGGACCGGCAAAGCGAGGGGACGGGTGGTGGTGATGGCAGTCATCGGACCTCCATTGGACGAAACCATCCCGGCAGGGCCGGCTTCCCGAACACCGCGGCGGCGTACATTACCGCAGCCACGGATTGACCGCTCACCCTGCCTTCCCGGTCACCCCGGCGGCGTCGAACGTTGCCATTTCGGCCAGCAGCCGGGCGGCTGCCTCCAGGACGGGCAGGGCCAGGCAGGCGCCCGTCCCCTCCCCCAGGCGCAGGCCGAGGTCGAGCACGGGGTCCAGGCCCAGGACCTCGAGCACGGCGGCGGCCCCCGGCTCGGTCGAGCGGTGGCCGGCCACGCAGCGGGCTGTCACCCCGGGGACGAGGCGCTCGGCCACCAGCAGGGCGGCGTCGGCGATGACCCCGTCGACCACGACGGGCACGCCGGCTGCCGCGCCGCCCACCACGAACCCGGCGAGGGCGGCCAGCTCCAGGCCGCCCACTGCGGCCAACGTGGCGAGTGGACCCCCGGCCAGGGCGCCGGCGTGGAGGGCCAGGGCCCGCTCCACCACCGCCACCTTGTGGGCCAGGCCGGCGTCGTCGACGCCCGTGCCTCGCCCCGTGACCTGGGCCGGCGTGCGGCCGGTGAGGGCGGCGATCACCGCCGCCGCCGGCGTGGTGTTGCCGATGCCCATCTCTCCGGTCACCAGCGCCCGGGCGCCACTGGCCACCAGCTCGGTGGCCACCGCCGCGCCCACATCCAGCGCTGCCCGGCACTCGCCGTCCGTCATGGCCGGGGCCACGGCCAGGTTGGCCGTTCCCGCCGCCACCTTTCGAACCAGAAGTCCGGTGGAGCCCTCGCAGCCGGGCGGGAGGGGTGTGGCCACCCCGACGTCGACCACCACCACGGAGGCTCCCACCTGGCGGGCCAGCACGTTGATGGCCGCTCCCCCGGCCAGGAAGTTGGCCACCATCTGGGCGGTGACCTCCTGAGGCCAGGGGGTTACCCCCTCGGCCAGCACCCCGTGATCACCGGCGAACACGGCCACCGCGGCAGGGACCGGCCGGGGAGGTGGACAGAGCCCGGCGATGCCGGCCAGCTGGCTGCCCAGCCCCTCGAGGCGCCCGAGCGCCCCCCGAGGCTTGGTCAGGCGGTCCTGGAGGGCGAGTGCCTCGGCGGCCGCCTGCCGGTCAGGGGGGCGGACGGCACCGGCCGCCCGCTCGAAGGGTCCCGTCATCGGGAGCAACCTACCGCCCCTGGGCGTCAGAACGCCCTGACCAGCGGCTTCATCGGGAAGGGGAAAAATCCCCAGCCTGGTAAGGACTCCCTGGCAGGAACGGCTTTAGATATGTCGAAATTGTGACGGGCCGAGCACTTGAGCGTGGTAACGGGGGGAACCACGACGGGTGTTCGACACGGAGCCCGAGTCCCTCTCGGCACATGGCGTCTTGCGAAACTCTGGTGTGGTGTCGGCCTCGCGGCCTTGATACCCCGGAGCGAAAGCAGGTCACCGCCGAGGGAGGACTCGGGCTCACTTTTTGCCCGGGCCCCCGGGGGTCCGGGGGTGTCCCCCAGATTCGGGAAGCCACCCGCTACCTTCGTCTCCCGTGGCGTCCATTCCCGCTGAGGTCGCCGCCCTCCTCGGAGCGGGGCCCACCGAGCGCTCCGGCCGGGGCGCCGGCCGGGTCCTGTCGGGCAACGGGCGGGTGGCCCGGATCGGCCCCCCGGAGGCCATCGCCCGGGAAGTGTTCGTCCTCGGTCTGGAGGAGCTCCCCGTCACCGTCCCCCCGCTGGTGGCCGCCGGTCAGGGCTGGGTGGTCACGGCCGAGGTGGCCGATGACGAGGACCCCTGGAGCGACGCCGATCTGGACGGCGCCCTGGCCGACCTGGCCCGGCTCCACGACGCCTTCGAGGGCGCCCTGCCGTCCGGCGCCGTCCCGGTCCTGCGCCGGCCCTTCGACGGTGCCACCACCGAGGCGCTGCTCGGCCCGGCCCGGCCCCATGCCGCCGCCCTCCCGTCCCTCCTCGCCGGTCTGCTGGCCGACCCCACTCCGCTGCTGGAGGTGCTCGGCGGGGAGCCGGTCACCCTCACCCACGGCGACCCCTGGCCGGCCAACATCCGCCGGCCCGGGCCCGGGCGCCGGGTGTGGGTCGACTGGGAGCAGGCCTCGGCCGCGCCGGCGGCCGCCGATCTCGCCACCTGGCTCGACCAGACGCCGTGGCACCTGAGGCGGGAGGTCGACGCCGGTGGGCATCTGTCCGCCTACCTGGACGCCCGCCGCCGCCCGGTGGACCCGGCGGCCTTCCGCCGGGCTGTGGACGCCGCCTCCGTGATGTGGTTCCTCGCGTTCGACGTCTCTGAGCTGGCCGCTGCGCCCCCCTGGCTGGCCGAGCACATGGTGGACGCCAAGGACGAAGCCGCCCGTCGCCTCCTCGGCTGACATCCCCCCGTGAGATAGCTGGGAACCGCGGCGCTGGTCCTGTCGTCCGAACTGGCAGCTGACGAACCGAGGAAGGACCACACCATGCGCCGCTGCCGCCGCACCACGCTCGCCGCCACCGCCGCCGTCCTGGCCATCGTGGCCGGGGCCTGCACCTCCGAGGGGGGACCCCGGAAGGTCAGGACCGAAGTCGGTCTCGATTTCCGTCTCGCCTCCGCCCTGCGCCCCTTCAACGCCTGCGGGGACCTGCTCGACCACGTCCGGGTCGAAGCCGCCACCCACGCCGCTTCCGGCCAGCTGGCCTGGTTCGGCGGGGGGATGCGGGGCGACGTCGTCGCCCTCGAGGGCCGGGCGAACGGGATGGCACCGCCCCTGGCGTCGGCGCCTACCACCGACGCGGCCGGAGACAGTGCGGCCAAGGCCGGAGCGACTGCGCCCCAGGTGTCGGGGACCAACATCCAGGAGGCCGGGGTCGACGAGCCCGACGTGGTCAAGACGGACGGTCGGCGCATCGTCACGGTCCGATCGGCGACGAACGGTGCCCAGGGCCCCGAGGACCGCCTCCAGGTGCTGGTGGTCGAAGACGGCAAGCCCCGCCTGGCCGGCTCCCTCCCGCTGCCCGGTGGCGGCGACCACGACCTGCTCCTGGCCGGCGACCGCGTGCTGGTGCGCTCCTCGACCTGGCGGGCCGAGCCGCTGTCCGTCCAGGGCGGCCCCGCCCCGGCCGAGAAGATGGCGGCGGACATGATGATCGCGCCCGGTTCCGAGCGCACCCTCCTCACCCTGGTCGACATCTCCAACCCCGATGCGCCCAGCGTGATTTCGACCTTCGAGGTGGACGGCCACGTGCTCGGTGCCCGCATGGTGGGCGACGTGGCCCGGGTGGTGACCGGCGCCAGCCCGCGGGGCTTCGCCCCCGTCTACCCGACCGATGGATCCCCGGCCGAGCAGTCCCGGGTGCAGGCGGCTACCCAGGCGCAACTGGAGACGTCCACCCTGCGCAACTGGCTTCCCGAGTACACCCTCAGCCGGGCCGGGGACGGCGCCCAGGAGGTCTCGGGCCTGGCCGTGGAGTGCGAGCACGTGAGCCGCCCGGCCGAGTTCTCCGGGCTGGGCACGATCTCGGTGCACACCTTCGACCTCTCCGAAGGGCTCTCCGATGGTGACGCCGTCACCGTCCTGGCCGACGGGCAGACCGTCTACGCCTCCGAGCAGGCCCTCTACGTGGCCACCACCCGCTATCCGGAGATCGCCCCGATGGCCGACACCGGCGGGGTGCAGGCGCCGGTCGTGCCCGAGGAGACGACCGAGATCCACAAGTTCGACATCGCCGGTGGGGGACCGGCCCGCCACGTGGCGTCCGGGCGGGTGCGGGGCCACCTCCTGAACCAGTTCTCCATGTCGGAGTTCGACGGGCGCCTGCGGGTGGCCACCACGGATTCCTTCGCTACAGCCCCGGTTGAGAGCCCCGGCGGCATCGTCGCCCCTCCCGACAGGCCGGGTACCTCCGAGAGCCTGGTGAGCGTCCTCGAGGACCGGGCCGGCGTGCTGGAGAAGGCGGGCGAGGTCGGCGGCCTGGGGCGGGGCGAACAGATCTACGCCGTGCGCTTCATCGGTCCCGTCGGCTACGTCGTCACCTTCCGCCAGACCGACCCGCTCTACACCATCGACCTGTCCGACCCGGCCTCGCCGCGGGTGGTGGGCGAGCTCAAGATCCCGGGCTACTCCGCCTACCTCCATCCGGTGGGCGACGGGCTGCTCCTCGGGATCGGCCAGGACGCCACCGACGCCGGCCGGCGCACCGGGGCCCAGGCGTCCCTCTTCGACGTGTCCGACCCGGCCCAGCCCCGCCGGCTCGACCAGGTGGCGCTCGGCCAGGGCTCGAGTGCGGTCGAGTTCGACCACCACGCCTTCCTGTGGTGGGCCCCCCGGGGTCTGGCCGTGCTCCCCCTCCAGACCTACGACCCGGTGAACTCCAGCGTGGCCGTGGGCCTGTCCGTGGACCGGGGCCGTGGCCTGGGCGAGGCCGGCCGGATCACCCACCCCGGGGTTACATCTGACGGCGGGACCGGCAAGGTCGCCGTCGACGGGACGAACATCATCCAGCGTTCCCTGGTCATCGACGACGCCCTCTACACGTTCTCCTCCGCCGGGGTCCTGGCCAGCAACCTGGGTGATCTCACCACCCGTCAGTGGGTCGCCTTCTCACCGTCGTAAAGCGCCTCGAGGCTGCGTCATCCCCGCCGGGCCCGTTCCACGGTCCGGCGGTGGAGGCGCACCCCGAAGCGGGCCTCCACCTCGGCGGCCAGCGCCGCCCCGGAACGCCCGCCCCCGGCGTGGAGGAAGGCCAGGATGTCGGAGGAGAGCTTGACGGGGCCCTTGCGGCCCCGCCGCTCGTCGATCAGTCCGGCCACCCCGGCTGCCTCGAACGCCGCCTGGACGAGATAGAAGGCGGCCCGGGAGTAACCGTGGGCCCGGGCCGCGGCGGTGGCGCTCAGACCGTCGACGGCATGGGCCCGGAGCATCTCGTATTTCACCTGCACCTTGTCGGCGGCGAGGAAGAAGTCGTCGCCGCCGGCGAACAGTGGGGCAGTGACCGCGGCCGGGTCAGGGTGCAGCAGGCCCCCCATCTCCAATGCCTGCCGCCGGCCCGATTCTTCTTCTGTCAACTCCTCTACGCCGCCCACGCTAGTAAAAGACTATCTGTGACGAACTGATTGACTCAAAAAGAGCGGTAATCTTTATTAGACACAGTTCATCCGCTTGGAGTTGACGTACGTCCACGTTGGCTAACGTTCGTCGATTTTGTCAAATGAAAGCGCGTTGAATTCCACTTGATGTGTTGTCTGTGTTGCCCTAGTTTCTTGTGTGGCAAACATTGGTTATTCGGAGAATTGAGAAGTTCTGAACTGATGAGACCACTTGCGAATACCATCAGCGCCAACATCCGGGTGGGCATCGTGGACGAGAACGAGATGTTCGCTCTCGGCCTGCGGGCCGCCTTGGCCGGCCAACCTCGGATCGAGCTGTCGGCCGAAGAACCCGTCGACGTGGCGGTCGTTTCGACCGCCGCCGCCGGGGCCCGCATCTTCTCGTGCCCGTTGGTGGTCTGCGGTGACGTTCCCACCCGCCTGGCCGAAGGGAACCACGTCCTCGCCGTTCTGCCCCGGTCGACCCTCACCCCCGAGCAGCTCGTGGCCAGCATTCACGCTGCCGCCGCCGGCCTGCGGGTGAGCCCTCCGCCGGTGTCGGTGATTTCCCGTTTGGACGGCCGCCGCCTCGAAGTTCTCCGCCTCCTGGCCGACGGCGCCGACACCCGCGAGATCGCTCAGCATCTCGGATACTCAGACCGGACCATTAAGAGCGTGATCCGAGAGATCCAGCTGGCGCTCGGCACCCGCAACCGGGCTCAGGCCGTGGCCGAAGGGGTACGTCAGGGTCTCATCGGCCTGAGCATCGAAGCCTGAGCCGGACGAGCCCCGCCCCGGTGGGCCCGCCGGGCGGGAAGCGGTCCTGCCTCCGCGGCCCCCGGACGCCCGACCAACCGGGTACCCGCCCGGTCCCCCACGCCGGCGTTTGACGTCCGAAAGACCGTCCGAAGGCATCTAGGAGCCGGCCTGCGGGATTGGTTGGATCGGCTCGTGATCGAGGAATGCCCCGTCCGGGTCTGGGTCGACGACGAGAACGACATCTTCAGGCTGGGCCTCACCGCCAGCCTGGACACGCCTGGGTTCGTGGTCTCGGGCGAGAGCCGGTCCCTCGTACCCGTCCCCGACCTGGCCCGCACCGACATCCTCGTCTTCGACCTCGGCGGCGGACGGCTCGGCGACGTGGTGCGTCTCACCCAGGGCAGCGCCACACGGTTGCTGGCCATCGCGGCCAGCGCCGCCGACAGCCTGCTGGTTGACGCGGTGGAGGCAGGGGCCGCGGGCGCCCTGGTTCGCTCCGAGGTCACCCCCACCGCGTTCCTGCACTGTCTCCGCTCGGTGGCCCGGGGCAACGGTTCGGTCCCCGCCACCGCCCTGGCCACCCTGCTGGCCGGCCCCGGCCCCGGGCGCCGGGCGGGGTCGTCGGGACACCTGAGCGGCCGGGAGCTCGACGTCCTGCGGCTGCTGTCGCGGGGCGAGAGCACCCGGGAGATCGCGGCCGGACTCTCCTACTCCGAGAAGACGGTCAAGAACATTGTCCACGACCTGCTGGTCCGCATGAACTGCCGAAACCGGGCCCAGGCCGTGGCCCTCGCTACCCAGCGGGGCCTGATCTGATGACCGCCCACCGGGTGGTGATCGGAGACTTCGGGGCCGTGGCCAGGATGGGGCTGTTGGACATCCTGGCCGAGGAGGGCCTCGAGGTGGTGGGGGACGCCGAGGCCCGGGAGGTCCCCGGAATCAGCGGCATCGTCCCCCTCGTCAGCGAGGTGCGGCCCGATGTCGTGGTGCTCGACCTCGACGACGAATCCGCCCTGGAGGTGGCCGTCCAGATCACCTCCGAGTTCCCGGCCATCAAGGTCGTCGCCTGCTCCTCCGAGGAGCCCGTCATGCAGGTGTTCCCACCGTTCCACCACGGAGAGTCCTACCTGTCCCAGCTCACCCGGGCCCATCTGGCCCAAGCACTCCACAACTAACAGAGAGAGGAACACAGCCATGCGAAGAAGCGCTTGCCTGTCGGTGGCGCTGGCGGTCCTGATGTCACTGATGGTGACGTCTGCCGGCGCCGCCGGTGCCATCCCGGATCCGGGCGGGGCTTACGTGCCCACCGCCCGGGGCGAGGACCCCGATGCCGCGGACTCGGCCGACGAGAAGGAGAAGGCTGACAAGACGAAGAAGGCCCAGAAGGAAGACTGCCCCCAGGACATGTGGGTCGTTGCCCTGCCCATTGAGGGGTTGGCGTGTGTGCTGCTGCTGCCCAAGCCGCCGCCGGAAGATGGCGAGGAGAGCGGCAGTGGAGGCTTCGGCGGGCTGTTCTAGCGCCAAGCGGAAATCGACCACCGCGCGCAGGGGGACGTCGTCCCGACGGTGAGGAGTACCGATGCTGGCCCTCGTATCGGTGCTGCTCGTCGTCGCTGGCGACGTCCCTTTCGCGCGTCCCGGCCCGGGCTCAGTTCTGTTGACGTTAAGGGCCTTTCGGCCCCCCGGGAGATTCCTGCCCGAGGGACCCAGGACTGCCCGGCCGCCTCTGGGAGCCGATGCGCCCAACTGGTTGCATCGACGCCATGGACACACGGGTGTGGATCGACGACCCCAACCCCATCTTCCGCCTCGGCCTGGCCTGCTGCCTGCGCCAGCCCGGGTTCGAGGTGGTGGGGGAGAGTACCGACTTCGTGCCCCACCCCGACCTCGACCGGACCGACATCCTGGTCTTCGACCTGGGCGAGCAGAGCCTGGGTTGGGCGCTGGGACGGGCCCGGGAGCGCCGCCCTGCCCGGCTGCTCGGACTGGTGGGCGGGGGTGGCCCGGACCGGGAGCTGACCCGGGGACTGTGCACGGTGGTGGTGCGCTCCGAGCTCACGCCCACCGCCTTCGTCGACTGCCTGCGGTCATTGGCCGACCTCTGCCCGCCGGTGCCGGAACCCGTGTCCCTCGCCGCGCCCGGCCTTTCGGAGGAAGAGCTGGAGGTGCTGCGGCTGCTGGCCCGGGGCGAGGGCCCGCGGGAGATCGCCCGGGGCCTCGGGTTCTCCCGCCGGGCGGCGCGGGGACTGGTCACCGGACTCGTTACCCGGTTGGGCGCCCGGAGTCCGGCCCAGGCCGTGGCCCGGGCTCTGCGCGAAGGGGTGATCTGATGACCGCCGGATGCCCCCGGCCCCGGGGTGGCCCCGAAGCTGCCGCGGGGCGACGGGTCCTCGTGGCGGGCATCCCCCGCTCGGGCACCACCTGGGTGGGCCGGGTGCTGAGCCAGGCCGGTGGTGGCCGCTATGTCCACGAACCGGACAACCACCTCGTCCGGCCGGAGGCATGGTGGGCCAAGCGGGAGCTGGGGTCGTACCCCTGTCTTGTTCCCGGTCAGGCGGCTCCCGACTACGAGCGCCTCTTCCGGGTGGCCTTCGCCGGAGGTGCCCGGCCGTCGTTGCTCTACACGTGGGCCCGGGCCCTGCACCGCTACGTCCCCCGCCGGGAGCTGCGGGCGCTTCTCGAACCAGGGGAGTACCCGGGGGTCCGGAGCCGCCGTCTCGCCCGGGATCTCGCCGTCCCTCGCTCCCCGTCCCCCGGGAGCGACCACGTGGTGGTCAAGTCGATCTTCTGCGCCCGCTCGCTCGAGTGGCTGGCGGAGCGCTTCGAACCCGCCGTCGTTGTCGTCGAACGGCACCCCTTCTCCGTGATCGGCAGTTGGGCCGAGCTCGGTTGGAGCGCCTTCCTCGATGCCGATCCCGCGGCGGTGGCCGAGTGCCGGGCGGTCTTCGGGGTGGACGCGCCCCGAATCGGTTCCTCGTGGGTGGACCGGGCCGCCTGGCACTTCGGCTTTCTCTCCGCCCGGCTCGGACGGTCGCGGGCGCGCCACCCGAATTGGCAGGTGGTGGCGCACGAGACCCTGTGCGCCGACCCCGAGGCGGGTTTCGAGGAGCTCTGCGACCGCCTGGGTCTTCCCTTCGGAGCGAGGGCCCGCCGGTTCCTTCTGGCCTCCAACCGGCCGGGGAAGGGCTACTCCACCAACCGGGTCTGGGCCGAGCAACTGGGTGCCCGACGCCGGCTGAGCCCGTCCGAGCGGGAGCGCGTGTCCGAGATCCTGTCGCAGTTCGTGGCCCGGGCCCCGGTCCGTCCCGACCGGGTGCGGGCGCCTGCCGCTCCTCCCTTGCCGATCCCCGTTCCCCGGTGATGGGGCGCCGAAGCGTCCTGGCCCTCGTCCTGGCCGTCGTGACGGCGGCGCCGGGGGCTTACGCCCAGAGCGCGCCGCCCTGCCCGACGGGGCGCACCGGGGCGCTGCCCTCCGGCACCGGGGAGACATCGGGGATCACGGCTTCGGGTCGTTTCCCGGGCTGGGGCTGGGTGATCCGCGATTCCGGTCACCCCGCCAGCCTCTACGCCGTCCGCTTCCTGACCAGCGGACGATCCGCCGTCCGCGAGATCCAGGTCGCCGGGGCGGACAACACCGACTGGGAGGATGTCGCCTACGCCCGCAACCGGGACGGCACCGGGCGGCTCTACGTGGTGGAGAGCGGCCAGACGGGGCGCGACCACTACATCTACAAGATCCCCGAGCCCGACCCGCTGGGCCCCAGACGGTCCGTCGGCTTCCGGCGCTACGTGTACGCCTATCCGAGGGGGCGCCACTTCAACACCGAGGCGGCCTTCTTTCACCAGGGGCGCCTGGTGCTGGTCACCAAGACGAGCCCCGCCCGGGTCTACCGGTTCGAGAACCCGCTGTCGTCCCGGCGGGTCAACCGTCCCCGCTTCGTCGGTGTGCTGAGGGGTGCCCTGACGGTGTCCGTCACCCGGGTGTCGACCGACGGGCAACTGCTGGTGGCGGCCAACCACAACCACCTCTACGTCTACCGGGGCATTCCCGGTGCGGACCTCACCCAGTTCGTGGCCCGCCGGCCTGACCGGACGATGGTGGTAGGTGACGGCGACAACATCGAAGCCGGCGACTTCTTTCCCTTCCGCCGGTGCCCGCTGTTGCTGGCCGCCGAGTCCAAGAACATCTACCGGCTGGCGCCGGAAGGCTGAGGCCCCGGGCCCGGGGGTGTCCCCCGTGAAGTCAGGGCCGGCCGAGGGCCGGCGGCACGCCATGATGTGATGTGCTTTCCCTGGAAGTGCTGCCCGACGCCGCCGCCCTGGCCCGGGCGGCCGTCCGTCACGTGATCGCAGCGGCGGACGCCGCCCTGGACGAGCGGGGCCGGTTCACCGTCGCCTTCTCCGGCGGCGGGACACCGCGGCGGTTCTTCGAGGAGCTGACCCACCGGCCCCTGCCCTGGCGGAGCATCCACGTGTTCCAGGTCGACGAGCGGGTCGCCCCGCCGGGCCATCGCGACCGCAACCTGACCGCCCTCGCCGCCCAGTTGCTGGACCACGTCCCGATCCCGGCGGCCAATGTCCACCCCATGCCGGTGGAAGCCGCCGACCTCGAGGCGGCCGCGGCCGGCTACGCGGCCGAGATCCGGGAGGTGTGCGGATCCGAAGGTGTCCTCGACCTGGTCCACCTGGGGCTGGGCGACGACGGCCACACCGCCTCCTGGCCGCCGGGGGATCCGGTGGTGGACGTGACCGACGCCGATGTGGCCGTGGTCGGCCCCTACCGGGGCTACCGGCGGATGACGCTCACGCCGCCGGCCGTGAACCGGGCCGGGTTCATCCTGTGGCTGGTGGACGGAGCAGGCAAGGCTCCCGTCCTGGCCCGCCTGCTGGAGGGCGATCCCACCATCCCCGCCGCCCGCGTCCGCCGGGAGGGCGCCGTCGTGCTGGCCGGTGCCGACGCCGCCCCGCCGGCGCCATAGCCTTTCGCGTCATGGACTTCGCCCTCACCGAAGAGCAGGAACAGTTCGCCGCCGAGCTCGGCCGCTACGCCGAGAAGCGCCTCGCCCCCGACTACGCCCGCTGGGACCGGGGTGAGCCCTTCCCCCGGGAGCGCCTGGCCGACCTGGCCGCCCTCGGCGTCACCGGGTTGCGGGTCCCCGAGGAGTACGGCGGCGCGCCCGGCTCCTACGTCACCCTCGGGATCGCGGCCGAGCAGCTGGCCCGGGGCGACTTCAACTACTCGCTGTTCGTGCAACTGGGGGCCATCGCCGCCGACCTGCTCACCCTCCACGGCTCGGAGACGGTCAAGGCGCGCTGGCTCCCGGCGCTGGCCGAAGGCCGCTCCGTGGTGGCCTTCGCCCTCACCGAGCCGGGCGTGGGCTCGGACGCCGCCCAACTGTCCTGCCGGGCCGAACGGGCCGGCGGGGGCTGGGCCCTCACGGGCGAGAAGTCGTCCATCACCTTCGCCGGCTATGCCGACGCCTCGGTGGTCTTCGCCCGCACCGGCGGGGAGGGGGCCCGGGGGGTGAGTGCCTTCCTCGTGCCTCTCGACGCCCCCGGGGTGAGCCGCCAGGTCTACGCCAGTGCCGGCGAGCGGCTGTCCCAGCGGGGCTCGCTCTTCCTCGACGGCGTCACCGTGCCCGACGACCACATGCTGGGGACCGAGGGCGGCGGCTTCGTCCAGGCCATGCAGTCCTTCGACTACAACCGGGCCATCATCGCCCTCGCCTTCGTGGGCACCGCCCGCCAGGCCATTGACGAGGTCATCGCCTACACCAAGGAGCGCCACGCCTTCGGCCGGCCGCTGGCCACCCACGAAGGCGTCGCCTTCCAGGTCGCCGAGCACCTCACTGCCCTCGATGCCGCCCGCCTGCTCGGCTACCGGGCGCTGTGGAAGAAGGACCGGGGTGAGCCCCACGCCTCGGAGGCGGCCATGGCCAAGTGGTACGCGGGCAAGGTGGGCGTCGACGCCACCCACGCCGCCATGCTCCTCCACGGCTACTCCGGCTACTCGGCCGACGCGCCCTTCGAGCAGCGCCTGCGGGATCTCATCGGCCTGCAGATCGGCGACGGGACCCCGGAGATCATGAAGGGCATCATCGCCCGGGAGGCCTACGGCCGGGCCTTCACCGCCTACAAGTAACCGCGCGGGCGTCAGGCGGCGTCGTCGTCGTCGGGCTCGAAATCCAGCGACAAGGAATTGATACAGTACCGCTGACCGGTGGGCGCGGGGCCGTCGTCGAAGACGTGGCCCAGGTGCCCGCCGCAGCGCTTGCACAACACCTCGGTGCGCACCATGCCGTGGGACCTGTCCACGTGGAGCTCGACGTTGTCGTCCTCCTCGGGCTGGTAGAAGCTCGGCCAGCCCGATCCCGACTCGAACTTGGTGCCGGAGGAGAACAGCTTGGCGCCGCAGCCGGCGCACACGTAGGTGCCGTCCTCATGGTTCTGGAGCAACTTCCCGGTGAAAGCCCGCTCGGTCCCGGCCCGGCGGAGCACCTGGTACCGGTCGGGATCCAGCTCGCTGCGCCACTCGTCGTCCGTCTTCTCCACGTCGCGTGCCATGGCCGTCAGCCTAGATGGCGCCGGATGCTCCCAGGGTGGCCAGGAACCTCTCGGGCTCCTCGAGGCTCACATCCAGCCGCCGCAGGCGGAGGGGGAAGCCCAGGGTCCAGGCCCGGGCGGGCGGGTCCACGTCGAGGCGGACGATGCCCTCCCGGGAACCGTTCACCAACCACCGGCCCCGCCAGCCGTGGGCGCCGGCGGTGATGCCCCGGACGTCGGGTCCGCGCCCGGCGCCGGTGATGGCCCGGCGGGGAATGGAGGCGGCGAAACCCCAGCCCAGGCGCACCCGCACGATGTCGTCGTCGAGTTCCACGTAGGAGTGGCTCCGGGGCATGCCGAGGAGCGGGAAGACCTTGGCGTTGATCCCGGTGTAGGAGATGGGGAAGCGTTGGCCCACAGCGTCCATGGTTGTCCCCTTCCCTTACCCCGGGCCAACGGGGTAATATCTGCACATCCACGCAGATGACAAGGCGTGGCGAAAAGGAGTGAGCCCGCATGGCCCGGAGCCCGGCGGCGATGGCGGCGGACAACTGCGATGTGCGCATGGTCGACCCGGCGCGGGTGGCCGAGGTGCGCCAGGGCCTGATCGGCCTACCCGAGGCCGAGCGGCTGGCCGAGATGTTCCGCCTCCTGGGGGACCGCACCCGGACCCGCATCCTCTTCGCCTTGGCCGAGGCGGGCGAGCTGTGCGTCTGCGACATCGCCGCCGCCGTGAGCGTGCCCGAGACGTCGGTCTCCCAGGCCATGCGCCTCCTGCGCACGGCCGGGGTCGTCCGGTCCCGGCGGGACGGACGCATCGTCTGGTACCGCCTCGACGACGATCACGTCCGGCTCCTGCTCGACCTGTCCCGCGAGCATCTCCGCCACGGGGTGGGCTGATGCCCGGGGGTGCGGGGGTGTCCCCCGGACAGCCCGGGGGTGCGGGGGTGTCCCCCGGGCAGCCCGGGGGTGCGGGGGTGTCCCCCCGACACGACGACGAGGCCCACGACTGCGACGACCAGCACGACCACGGCGACGGCGCCACCCCGCTCCGGCTGGCGCCGGGGGAGAGGTCGGCCGCCCTCGGCCGGGCCCGCCTGCTCAACCGGATCAGCCTGGGCTGGAATGTGATCGAGGGGGTGGTGGCCATCACCGCCGGCGTGGCTGCCGGCTCGGTGAGCCTGATCGGCTTCGGGATGGACTCAGGTATCGAGGTGTCCGCCTCGATCGTGCTGGCCTGGCGGCTGGGTCAGGAGCGGCGCGCCGGCTGCATGGCCGAGTACGACCGTCGCGCCGTCCGTCTCATAGCCGTCGCCTTTGCCGCCCTGGCGGCCTATGTGTGGGTGCAGGGGGGCTACGACCTGGCCACCGGTGCCCGTCCCGACGCCAGCGTGCCCGGTTTGGTCTTAGCCCTGCTCTCCTTCCTGCTCATGCCCCGCCTGGCCCGGGCCAAGCGGGCCCTGGCGCCCACCCTCGGTTCCCAGGCCGTGGCCGCCGACGCCGATCAGACCAACCTGTGCGCGCTCCTTTCCGGCGTCCTCCTGGCCGGCGTGGGCCTCAACGCTGCCTTCGGGTGGTGGTGGGCCGACCCGGTCGCCGCCCTGGTCATCGGGGCATTGGCCGCGGCCGCCGCCCGGCGGGCCTGGTCGGCCGAATCGCTGGCCGACACCTGCTGCCCCTGACCGGCAAGAAACTTGGGCGCGATATCCCCGGATAGGGAGGATTTCGCGCCCAAGATTGTAAAAAGGGGTTCCATCTTGCCGAAGACAGAGCCGTGCGTATCGCAATCCTGGTGACCCGAGTCCTGCTCGGCCTCGCTGCCGGCTGTGCCGCGCTCCTGGGCGTGAGTGCGTCCGCCCGTCCCGAACCCAGCCCGTGCCGCGACACGGTGACGATCCCCGCGTCAGCTTCTCCCATGTGCATCGCTCAGCAAGCCGACGCCCGACTGGTGTTCGGGAGCGCCGGTGCCGCCATCGCCATCACCTGGCTCGGTAGCGGTCGAGTTCGGAGGCGGTTGGACTGCTCATAGGTGCCGCGCGGCCAGGCGGGCGAAGAGGGGCGCCGCTAGCTCGGCCAGATCCTCGAGCAGGGTCTCGTCATCCGGGCCGAAGGTGCCGGGTGTGTCCGAGTCGATGTCGAACTGGCCCACCACCGAGCCCTGGTGGCGGATGAGCACCACGATCTCCGAGCGGGTCCCCGTGGAGCAGGCCAGGTAGTTGTCGAGCGCCATCACGTCGGCGACGACCTGGTTCTTCCCGGTGGCCACCGCCGTGCCGCACACCCCTCGCCCGACGGGGATGCGGATGTGGGTGGTGGGCGCCCCGACGTAGGGCCCGAGGACCAGCTCCTCGCCGGCGAGGAGATAGACCCCGACCCAGTCCCAGGCCGGCTGGGCCTTGTGGAGGAGCTCGACCACGCCGGCCAGCGCGTCCTCGTCCGACCCGTCGCCGGACAGGAGGGCCGCGGCCCGGGTCCGGATCTCTGCGCCGTCCATACCGACGCAACCTATAGGGTGCTCGGCCGTGCCCAGGCTTACCCCCGCCCAGGCCGCCGCCGAGCTGGCTGAGCGCGATCCGGTCATGGCCCGCCTGGTGGCCGCCACCGGGCCGCCCCGCATGAAGGGCCGGCGCCAGGCCGATCATTTCGCCGCCCTGTGCGAGAGCGTGGTGTACCAGCAGCTGGCCGGGAAGGCGGCCGCCTCCATCTACGGGCGCGTCCTGGCC
Organism: uncultured Actinomycetes bacterium; assembly: GCA_963789165.1. Taxonomy (GTDB): domain Bacteria; phylum Actinomycetota; class Acidimicrobiia; order IMCC26256; family BP-133; genus CAWBJP01. The sequence goes on along the minus strand of CAWBJP010000001.1, from coordinate 83,341 downwards.
GCCCTCGGCGGCCCGCCCACCTCCGAATCAATCCTGGCCGCCTCCGAAGGAGACCTCCGGGGCGCCGGTCTCTCGGGGGCCAAGGCCGCCTGCCTGCGGGCGCTGGCCGAGGCGGCCACCGCCGGGACCCTCGACCTCGGCGCCGCCCGGCGCATGGGCGACGACGACCTGGTCGACCACCTGAGTGCGGTGCGGGGCATCGGCCGGTGGACGGCGGAGATGTTCCTCATGTTCACCCTCGGCCGTCTCGACGTGTGGCCGGTGGGCGACTACGGCGTCCGCAAGGGTTACGCCCTGGCCTACGGCCTCCCCGACCTGCCCACGCCCCGGGAGCTCGCTCCCCTGGGCGACGCCTTCCGCCCCTACCGCTCGGTGGCCGCCTGGTACTGCTGGAGGGCGGTCGAGCTCGGGGGTGTCCCGTGATCCCCGTCCCGATCCGCTCGCTCGACCCCGACCTGGCCCTGCCCGCCACCGCCCACCCCGGCGACGCCGGCTACGACCTGCGGGCCCGGGAGCCGGTCACCCTCGCCCCCGCCGGGGGCCGGGCGGCCGTGCCCACCGGCGTCGCCCTCGCCATTCCGGAAGGATTCTGCGGCCTGGTCCTGCCCCGCTCCGGCCTGGCCCTGCGCCACGGAGTCACCTGCCTCAACGCCCCCGGCCTGATCGACTCCGGCTACCGGGACGAAGTGCGGGTCATCCTGGTCAACCACGACCCGCACGAGCCCTTCGAGGTGTCCCGGGGCGACCGCATCGCCCAGCTGGTCATCGCCCGGGCCGAGACCGTGGAATGGATGGCCGTCGACGACCTCGACGCCACCAGCCGGGGCTCTGGGCGGGTTCGGCTCCACCGGCCGGGCCTGAAGCCGCCCGGCCGGCGCTCCAGTCTGAATGAGAACTGTTATCATCCAACGACATGCGCACTCGAGGTGGGCTGGCGCTGGTTCTGGTCGGCATCCTTGCCGTCGGCGCCTGCGAGGGCCGTCGGACAGGGGAGTCGGCGGTCGCCGGCGGGCGCCCCCAGGTGGTGGCCGCCTTCTATCCGCTCTTCGAGGCGGCCCAGCGGGTGGGCGGCGACCGGGTCGACGTCGTCAACCTGACTCCGGCGGGAACCGAGCCCCACGACCTGGAGCTCACGCCCCGCCAGGTCGACCGCATCGAGGGGCCGACATCGTGGTCTTCCTGGGGGCGGGGTTCCAGCCCGGCGTGGAGGATGTGGCCCGCCGGTCCGCCGGGCTGGCCATCGACGCCCTCGAGGGGCTCACCCTCATGCCGGAGTCCGGCGAGGGGGAGGCAGGGGCCGGCGGAACCGCCGGGAAGGGAATGGACCCCCACGTGTGGCTCGACCCCGGCCCTGTTGGGCCGGTTGGTGGAACGGGTGGAGGCAGGGTTGGCCAAGGCCGATCCCGGCGGCGGGCGAGTCTACGCCGCCAACGCCGCCGCCTACCGCCGGGAGCTCGGCCTGCTCGACGACGAGTTCGGCCGCCGGCTCCGCGATTGCCCGCGGCGGGTGCTGGTCACCGCCCACGCCGCTTTCGGCTACCTGGCCCGCCGTTACGGCCTGACCCAGGAGGCCATCGCCGGCTTCTCGCCCGAGTCGGAGCCCGACCCGGAACGGCTGGCCGACCTGGCCGGGCTGGTGCGCTCGACGGGGACCACCACGGTGTTCTCCGAGACCCTGGTGTCGCCCGAGGTGGCCGAGACCCTGGCCCGGGAGGCGGGGGTGGGCACCGCGGTCCTCAATCCCCTCGAGGGCCTCACCCAGAAGGAGATGGACGCCGGGAAGACCTACGCCTCGGTGATGCGGGACAACCTCGGGACCCTGGTCAAGGCGTTGGGCTGTGCCGCCGGTGGCTAGCACTAGGCTCGACGAACAGTTCTCATTCCAGGAGGGTGACGTGGGCGCCCCCGCCCTGCAGGTCGACGCAGTCTCCTTCGCCTATCCCCGCCAGGCGGTGCTGGACTGCGTCAGCCTCAGCGTCGAGGCCGGCGAGTTCGTGGCCCTGGTCGGCCCCAACGGGTCGGGCAAGTCGACGCTGCTGCGCCTCGCCCTCGGGCTGACCCGGCCCCAGGGCGGCGACGTCCGTCTCTTCGGCGTCCCGCCCGCCGAGCTGGCCGAACGGTGGCGGGTGGGCTACGTCCCCCAGCGCCCGGTGCTCGCCGATGTTCTTCCGTCCACGGTGGAGGAGGTCGTGGCCTCCGGACGTCTCGCCCGCCGCGGTTGGCGCCGTCGTCTCCGGCGCGATGACTGGGAGGCGGTCGGGGCCGCCCTGGCCGCGGTGGACCTCGCCCCCCTGCGCCGCCGCCTCCTCTCCGAGCTGTCCGGCGGCCAGCAGCAGCGGGCCTTCATCGCCAAGGCCCTGGCCAGCGGCCCGGAGCTGCTGGTCCTCGACGAGCCCGTGGCCGGCCTCGACGTCGAGTCCCAACGCGGGTTCCGGGACTCGTTGGTGGCGCTCGTCCGGGAGCGGGGCACAGCCGTCCTCCTCGTCTCCCACGAGCTGTCCGCGGTGGCCGACGACCTCGACCGGGTGGTCGTGCTGCGCCACGGGAAGATCGCCTTCGACGGCGCCCCCGAGGAGCTGTCGGCCACCGGCGTGAGCCTGGGCGTCCACGCCGAGGACCTGCCCGTGTGGCTGGAACGGTGATCCCCCCGACGTTGCTCGCCGTCCTGCCCCTGCCGTGGCCCTTCGACCGCCAGTACATGCAGCTGGCCCTGCTGGCCGGGGTGGTCGTCGGCGCCTGCGCGCCCCTGATCGGCGCCTTCCTCGTCCAGAAGCGCATGTCGCTGATGGGCGACGGCATCGGTCACGTGGCCTTCGCCGGGGTGGCGGGCGGGTTGCTGCTCGGCGTGTGGCCGCTGGCCAGCGCCCTGGTGGTGGCCATGGTCGGGGCCGTGGGCCTGGAGTGGCTGCGCTCCCACCGCCAGGCCTCGGGTGACCTCATGCTGGCGCTGCTCTTCTACACCGGCATCGCCGGCGGCGTGGTGCTCTCGGGCCTGGCCGGCTCCCTCAACGCCGGGCATGCTCACCTACCTGTTCGGCTCCATCCTCACCGTGAGCCCGGGCGACGCCGGGCTGGTGGTGGCGCTGGGCGCCCTCATCGTGGGGGCGGTGGCCGTCACCTGGCGGGCCCTGCTGGCGGTCGTTCTCGACGAGGAGGCGGCCCGGGTCGCCGGCCTCCCGGTCGACGCCCTCAACCTCGCTCTCGCCGCCCTGACCGCTCTCACCGTCGTGGCGGCCATGCGGGTGGTGGGCGTCCTGCTGGTCGCCGCCCTCATGGTGCTCCCGGTCGGCACGGCCCAGCGCCTGGCCTCCTCATTTCGCTCCACCCTGGCCTGGTCGGCGGCCGTCGGCACGGCCTCCGCCGTCACCGGCCTGGCCCTGGCCCGCATCTTCGGCCTGGCCCCCGGCGGCTCCATCGTGCTGGTGGCGGCGGCCGCCTTCATCGCCGCCACTGTTCTGGGGTCGAGGCTGCGCCCCGGGCGGGTGGTGGCCACGCCCCTGTCAGGCTGACCCCGGCCCGCGGGGGCCGGAAGACTACGTTGTCGCCCGTGAGCGAAGGGGAGATCCGATGAAGATCTCGAACGGGCGGCGTGCTGGTGGCGAGTGACGGTGGTGCTGGGCGCGCTGGCCGGCTGCGGAGACGATGCGGAGAACACAGCGGCGGAGACGACCACGACCTCGGCCGCGGTCACCACGACCTCGGCCGCGGCCACCACGACGTCGGCCGCGGCCAGTTCGGTGGCGGGAGCCGTCAAGTTCGTCGCGCCGGTCGACGGGGCCAAGTTCACCGGGGCGGTGAAGGTGCAGATGGAAGCCACCGGCTTCACCATCGAGCCCGCCGGCGAGGTGAAGGCGGGAGCCGGCCACTTCCACATCGTCGTCGACGGCGAATGCGTGGCCACCGGCCAGGTCATCCCCAAGGACGACACCCACCTCCACTACGGCATGGCCCAGAAGGAGGCCGAGCTCACCCTGGCCGCCGGCAGCCACACGCTCTGCCTCCAGGCTGGTGACGGGGCCCACACCGCCCTCGATCTGACCGACAAGATCACCATCGAGGTCCAGAAGACCGGCTACTAGCGGCCGGCCCGTCCGTCAGGGGCGGGGGCGTCAACAGGGAACTTCGGAGGCCGTCGGCGGCCGCGGCGACCGGCGGCCGTCCATCGTCTGCCAGCGGTTGGCTTCGGTCACCCCGGCGATGTCGCAGGCGGAGAACGGACCGGCCACCGGATTCACGATGGGCGACATGAGGTCGCCTTCGAAGTTGGCGTGGCGCAGTCCGAGGGCGTGGCCGACCTCGTGCTTGGTGATCTGCTCGACGGCGCCCGACCCGGACGGAGCCCGAGGGGCGTCCACGGTCAACTCCACCTGGCGGATCAGGCCCCGGCGGGTGAAGGAGGTGACGGCGAGCCCTTCGCTGTCACCCGAGCCCTCGGTGTAGGTGATCCGGATGTCGACCTTGCGCTCCGTGGCCGGCACCTCGAGCAGGGCGATCGTGCCCAGGGCGTTGTCCCAGGCCGCCACGGCGCCCCGCATCACTTCGGCCGTCGCCGGGTCGGCGCCCTCCAGGCTCCAGGTCAGCTGGCCGTCGGCCAGGCTCTTCCCCCAGGCGCAGCACAGCTCGATGGCCGGGGAGCCTTCGGCCTGCGCCACGGCGAAGATGGAGAACTGCGCTGAGATCAAGCCGATGAGGACGACCGCCAAGGCGACCAGCCGTCCCCGCTTCCGGTCCTCCGCCACGAGGCCCTCCCGGGATCATCGATCACGGGCAAGGCTAGACACAATCGAGTATTTGAGCAACTCCCACAACATCAATAACAACCGTCAACCCGGATGCCGGGTGTCCCGACGAGTCAGGCCGACACCGGCGGCCGCATCCCGGCCCAGGGGCGGGCTGCCTCCAACTGGGCCGCAACCCGCAGGAGCACGTCCTCGGCGCCGTAGGCGGCGACCAGCTGCACGCCGACGGGAAGCCCCTCCGGGGTCCAGTGGAGGGGCAGCGAGATGGCGGGTTGGCCGGTGACGTTGAAGGGCGGCGTGAAGGGGCAGAACAGCCCGGCCCGGAAGAGACCCTCAAGGGGGTTGCCGGGTGAGCCGGCGAAGGTGCCGAGGGGAACGGGAGGCTCGGCCAGCGTCGGCGTGACGAGCAGATCGAAGCCCTCCCCAGTGGGCCCGTCCCTCCACCACCGGGCCACGTCGCGGTTGCCCTCCGAGAGCCAGGCATGGGCCGCGAGCAGGGCCATGGCCCCGACGGCGTCACCCGTCTCGGCCAGGGCCCAGGTGAGCGGCTCGACATCCTCGGCCCGGATGCGCTTCCCCGTGCGCCGGCTCCAGGTCTCGAGGCCGAGGGCAACGCCCGCCCCCCACAGGGTGAGGAAGTTCTGGCTCCACTCGGGGCGCTCGAGGCCCGCGGGGTGGGCCACCTCGACGTGGTGGCCGAGGGACTCGAGCAGGGCTCCGGTCCCGGTGGCGGCAGCCACGCACTCGGGATCGACGGGCCCACCCATCGACGGGGAGAAGGTGAGCAGCCCGACCCGCAGGCGTCCCGGGTCGGCGCCGACCTCGGCGGTGAAGGGGCGCCGGGGGGGCGGAGCCACGTAGGGGTCGCCGGGCATGCGCCCGGCGGTGGCGTCGAGCAGGCCGGCGGCGTCGCGCACCGTGCGGCAGACCACGTGTTCCACGGCCAGCGCCCCCACCGAATACCCGTCGGGCCCGAGCGTGGTGCGGCCCCGGGAGGGCTTGAGGCCCACCAGGCCACAGGCGGAGGCCGGAATGCGGATCGAGCCGCCGCCGTCGTTGGCGTGGGCGGCGGGCACCATCCGGGCGGCCACCGCGGCCGCCGACCCACCGCTGGAGCCCCCCGGGCTGCGGGTCGTGTCCCACGGATTGAGGGTGGCGCCGTAGGCCTCGGGCTCGGTCGTCGGTTGGATGCCGAGCTCCGGGGCGTTGGTCCGCCCCAGCACCACCAGGCCGGCCGCCTTGTACTTGGCCGCCAGGTAGGTGTCGTCCCGGGCCCGCCAGTCCAGTTCCTTGAGGAAGCGCATCCCCTCGTGGAACGGGTCGCCGGCCGAATGGCAGAAGATGTCCTTGAGCAGGAAGGGCACACCCCGGAAGGGACCGTCGGGCAGCGGGCCGGCCGCCTCCTCCCGGGCCCGGTCGTAACGGGGGTGGATGACGGCGTTGAGGGCCGGGTTCACCGCCTCGATCCGGGCGATGGCCGCGTCGACCAATTCGGTGGGGCTGGCCTTCCCCGAGCGGACGAGCTCGGCCAGGCCGGTGGCATCCAGATCGTCGAGCCCGTCGCTAGGCATGCAGAGCAAAGTACCGTGCGCGTCCGCAGCGGCCGTCCAGTGCCCGACGGGCCCCGGTACGCGGCGAGGGAGGGCGGATGACATGGCCAACTACGTGATCCTCATCAATTGGACCGCACAGGGTGTGGCCAGCGGCCAGGAGAGCCTCGACCGGGCCGGCCAGGCCGCCTCGAAGCTCCGGAAGCTGGGCGGGAAGATGAAGACGACGCTGTGGACCATCGGCCCCTACGACGCCGTGAGCATTGTGGAGGCTCCCGACGACGAGACGATCACCGCCTTCTGCCTCGCCATCGGGGCCGAGGGCAACGTGCGCACCACCACCCTGCGGGCCTTCGACAAGGCCGAGATGGCGAGCATCTTCTCGAGGCTTTAGAAGTCAGGGGAAGCGGCCGGGGACGGGCGCCGTCAGGGGTAGTAGCTGCTCCGCTGGAGGCCGTAGAAGATCGTGAGCATCACCGTGCTGGCGGCGAAGGTGGCGGCCAGCACGGTGAAGGTCGATCGCCGGGCCCACCGGGCCAGGGCGATCACCAGGGGGAAGGCCACGAACACGAACCGGGGCCGGGCGTTGATGTGGGAGGTGAGCACGAGGGTCAGGCTGGTGAGGGCGTAGGCGTTGAGGGCGCCCGGGAGGCGGACCTTGACGAGCAGGCCGACACAGGCCAGCACCAGGACCAGGCTGAGCCCGATGACGAGCCGGTTGGGATGGTCGAGGGGGCCGCGCACGAAGGCCCAGGCCTCGCTCAGGTTGCGCTGGCCGAAGTCGACCTGCTCACCCCACCCGTCGGACTGGACCCGGAACCAGATGCCGGGTTCGGCCGTGTGCCACCACAGGAAGGCGAAGAAGGCGGCCATCCCGACCGGGGCCAGCACGGGGGCCACCAGGGCCCGCCACTCCCGCCGCTGCCAGACCGCCACTCCCGCGGCCCACAGACAGGCCACGGCGAAGGCACCGCCGTTGGGCCGGGTGGCGCCGGCCAGGGCAGCCAGCACCCCGGCCACCACCCAGCGGCGTTGCAGGAGGGCCAGGAGGCAGGCGGCCCCGAGGGCGAGCATGAGCGCCTCGGCGTAGACCAGGGACAGGACGAAGGCGCCGGGGGAGAAGCAGAACAGCACCGCGGCCCGGTTGGCGGTGTCCCGGTCGGCGATCCAGGCGGTCAACTGCCAGACGAACACGGTGGCCAACGCGCCACAGATCAGCGTCACCACCACGCCGGCGGTGGACGGGCCGCCGGGGATGAGAGGGTCGACGAGACGGACCAGGAGGGGGTACAGGGGAAAGAAGGCGATCTCGCTCTGCACCCGGTGGCCGGTTCCCGCCGACCACTCGCCCTGCGGGACGGTGATGGGGTAGCCGTGCTTGACGATCTTCTCGTACCAGCGCCCGTCCCAGGTCACCAGCACCTGCCCGACCGGCTTGTCGCCGGCGAAGGCGGCCAGGGCGACAGCCAGAGCGGTCATGGCTCGGGAGGCGGCGTAGGCGGCCAGGGGCACGGCCAGAGGACGGACGCGCGCCGAGATCCGCGCCAGGGGCGCGTGTGGGGACAACGGAGCCTGAAGAGTCGCGTCCGCCACTATCCGCCCGGCTACCCAACCTCGCTCATCGGGAAACGACTGGGCGGTCAGGCTACCGGAGGGGCATCGTCCTAGGCTGAGCTTGATGTCGAGGGTGGACGAAACGCCGTGGCCGGGGACGGGCGAGAGCGTGGCGTTGCTCTTTGCGGACACCGCGCTCGAGCACGGCCTGCTGACGGACTATCTCGACACCGTCGACGGCACCGTTGAGGCGCTGGCGGCCGACGAACCCGACCTCGGGGCCCGGCTCGCCGGGCGCGGCGGCGACCCCGAGGTGGTGCCCCTCCGGGTGGCGTGGGTCGAGCGGCTGGGCGGCGCCCTCAAGCTGGCCGGACCTCTGGCCGGGCGACTCCAGGACCGACTGCTGCGCCATCACCCGGCCGGCGCCCGCGTGGTGGCCGGCGAACCGGCCCGGGTGGGCGAGCTCCGCCTGCGGTTCGAGGCCGCCACCGGCGGGGGTGACGCCGTCGCCTTCGGCGCCTTCGTGCGGCGCCAGGGGGCCCTGGCCCTGGAACGGGCCCAGCGCCGGCTCACGGGCCGGCCCAAGGTGCCCCGGCTGGTGGTGGAGGAGATCGAAGCCAGCGCCCGCTTCAAGGAGGGCGTCGCCGCCCTGGTCGCGTCGGGTGCCGGGACGCAGGAGGAGGTGGCGGCCGAGGCGGCCGCAGCCCTGGCTGAGATGGCGGCCAGTCAGAGCCCGGTGGCCCTCGCCGCCTGGCGTCAGCTGGAACGGGTGGCGGCCCGGGCCTACGACATCGACGTCGATCGCTCGGGTCTCGAAGCGCTGGGCCGGTTGGGCAGCAAGGGCACCCTGGTCTTCCTGCCCAGCCACCGGTCCTACATGGACCCCCTGGTGCTCCGCAAAGCCCTCGACGACCACGGCTTCCCCCCCAACCACGTCCTGGGCGGCATCAACGTCGCCTTCTGGCCCGTGGGGCCCATCGGCAAGCGGGCCGGGTTGGTGTTCATCCGCCGCCGGGTGCGGGACGACCCCGTCTACCGCTTCGTGCTGCGGGAGTACGTGTGCTGGTTGGTTCGGAAGCGCTTCAACCTGGAGTGGTACATCGAGGGCGGCCGGAGCCGCACCGGCAAGTTGCGCCCGCCCCGGCTGGGCCTGCTGGCCTACCTGGTGGAGGCGTTCCGCAGCGCCAAACCGTCCGGGGACGTGCACCTGGTGCCGGTGGCCATCGTCTACGACCAGCTCTACGAGGTGCGCACGATGGCGGCCGAGGAGCACGGCGCCGAGAAGCGCCCGGAGAGCTTCTCCTGGGCGCTGGGCTACGCCCGGGCCCAGGGTCGGGGGATGGGCACCGTCCACGTCCGCTTCAGTGAGCCGCTGCCGCTGGCCGAGGGTCTGGAGGCCTCGGACGGCTCCGTCGAGAAGCTCGCCTTCGAGGTGTGCCACCGCATCAACCGGGCCACGCCCCTGACCGCCAACTCCCTGGTCAGCCTGGCCCTCCTCGGGGTGGACGATCGGGCCCTGTCCGTGGACCAGACCGTCGCTCTGCTCGCCCCGCTGCTGGACTACCTCGACCGGCGGGGTCTGGAGGTGGCCGGAGACGTCGACCTGCGTACGCCGGACGGGGTACGGGCCACCCTCGACACCCTCACTGGCAACGGGGTGCTGCGCCGGGAGGGGGCGGGACCGGAGCCGGTGTGGTCGGTGGCGCGCCACCTCGAGGCCGCCTTCTACCGCAACGCCGGCATCCACTTCTTCGTGAACCGGGCCATCGTGGAGATGGTGGCCCTCCGGGTGGCCGGCCAGAATCCCCCCGAGCCGCTGGAGAGCGCCTGGGCCGAGGCGCTGCACCTGCGGGACCTGCTCAAGTTCGAGTTCTTCTTCGCCCGCAAGCGGGACTTCGCCGTTGAGCTGGCCGGCGAGATCGACCTCTTCGACTCCGACTGGTCCACCCGGGGCGAGGATCCCGGTGAGGTGTGGGAGCGCCTCATCGGGACGGGGCTGTTCCTCGCCCACCGGGTGCTGCGCTCCTTCCTGGAGGTCTATCTCGTGGTGGCCGAGCGTCTGGCGGAATCCGGCGCGGTGGCCGCAGGGGACGAGGACGCGTTCGTGGCCGCAGGCGTGGGCGTGTCGCGCCAATGGCACCTGGAGGGAAGGCTGGCCAGTCCCGAGTCGGCCTCCAAGGAGCTGTTCCGCACCGGCTGGCTCCTGGCCGTCAACCGGGGCCTTCTGGGCGACCCCGCGGTCGATGCCAGCCTCAGCGGGCGGCGGGCCGCCTTCGCCGCCGAGGTGGCCGAGGCACTCGCCCGGGTGGATCGGGTGCGGGAGGCGGCGGTCGCCGCCCTGCCCCTGGAGCACTCCCCCCGATGAGCTCGCGAACCCCGGGCGACGACCTCACCGCCGAAGTGGAGGCGGCCCCCGCGGGGCCCAAGGTGGGTGCCTTCTTCGACTTCGACGGGACGCTCATCTCGGGCTACTCGGCCCGGGCCTTCGTCGAGGACCGGTTGCGACGCCGGCAGGTCCCGACCAGGGAGCTGCTCCGGGGTGTGGGGGCGGCCCTGGACATGGCCCTGCGGGGCGGCGACGTCACCGGGCTCATGGAGGTCACCGCCCGGTCGTCCCGGGGTGAGCCCGAGGCAGACCTCATCGCCGTGGGGCAGCGGCTGTGGAAGGGCCGGATCGCCGGGATGGCCTACCCGGAGGCGAGGGCGCTGGTGCAGGCCCATCAGCGCCGGGGCCACACCGTGGTGCTGGCCTCGTCGGCCACCCCCTACCAGGTGGGGCCCTTCGCCGCCGACCTCGGCATCGACCATGTGCTGTGCACCCGCTTCGAGGTGGATGAGGACGGGCGCATGACGGGCGAACTCGACGGCCCCGTCCTGTGGGGGGAGGGGAAGGCGGCCGCGGTGCGCTCCTTCGCTGCCGGTCACGGGGTCGACCTGGCCGAGAGCTTCGGCTACGCCAACGGCGACGAGGACATCGCCTTCCTGGAGTCGGTGGGGAAGCCTCGGCCCCTCAACCCCGGCCCCCGGTTGGCCAAGGCGGCCGAGGAGCGGGGCTGGCCCGTGCGGCGCTTCCGGCGGCGCGATGGCGTCGACCTGCCGGCACTGGTCCGCACCGGGGCGGCCTTCGCCGGCTTGACCGCCTCCGCCGGCGCCGCCCTGGCCGTGGGCGTGCTGAACCGCAGCCGGCGCGACGCCGCCAACCTGGCCGCCTCCGCCGGAACCGACCTCACCCTGGCCCTGGCCGGCGTGAAGCTGCGAGTGGTGGGGGAGGAGCACCTGTGGTCGCAGCGGCCGGCCATCTTCGTGTTCAACCACCAGAGCTCCCTGGACGTGCTCATCATCGGCAACCTCTTGCGCCGCGACGTCACCGGGGTGGCCAAGGCGGAGGCCGCCGCCGACCCCCGCTTCGCCGTGTTCGGCGCCCTGGCCGGGGTGGCCTATGTGGACCGCTCCGACACCGCCCAGGCCGTCTCCGCCCTCGACCAGGTCATCCAGCGCCTCCGGGAGGGTGTCTCCATCGCCATCGCCCCGGAAGGGACCCGTTCGGCCACCGCCACCCTCGGGGCCTTCAAGAAGGGCGCCTTCCACATGGCCCGGCAGGCGGGCGTGCCCGTCGTGCCCATCGTGATCCGCAACGCCGGCGAGCTCATGTGGCGCGGGTCGGTGCTCGTGCACCCGGGCACCGTCGACGTGGCCGTGCTCCCGCCGGTGGACACCCGGAACTGGCGCCGGGAGGACGTCGACGCGCACGTGGAGGAGGTGCGGCAGATGTTCGTGGAGACGATGGACGACTGGCCGGGGTGAGCCCGGGTAGGCCCGCGCGGGCGAAAGGCGGCAGTGAAGGGGTTGGGGGTGCGGGAGCTCGGGGCGTACTTCGGAACTGTGCTTCCGCAGGTACCTCCACGGTCCCTGCGGAAGCACAGTTCGCTCACTTGGTCCGTTGTGTCCCTTTCGGGGCGCCGTTCTGAGGTAAACCCCTCGGTCAACGCACCCCCAACCCCCTCATGGCGCCTTGGTCGTTTGAAGGCGAAGAGGGGGCTCAGCCGGCGGCCGACTCGGTGGTGGGCTTGGTACGGAGCAGGCCCCGAAAGGATTCCTCGGGGGTTCGGCCCTCGTTGACGATGCTGTACACCTCGCGGGCGATGGGCATCTCCACGCCGTACTGGGCGGCGAGTTCCATCACCACCCGCGACGCCTTCACCCCCTCGGCCACCATGTTCATGGCGGCGATGATCTCGTCGATGGTGCGGCCTTTGGCCAGCTCCACGCCGACGTGGCGGTTGCGGGACTGGGGGCTGTTGCAGGTGGCCAGGAGGTCGCCCAGGCCCGACAGGCCGGCGAAGGTCTCGGGCCGGCCGCCCATGGCCACCCCCAGACGGGTGAGCTCGGCCAGGGAGCGGGCCATGATCAGGGCCCGGGTGTTCTCGCCCACCCCGAAACCGGCGGCCATGCCGGCGGCGATGGCGAACACGTTCTTGAGCGGCCCGGCGATCTCCGCCCCGATCACGTCGGTCGACGTGTAGACCCGGAACAGCGTGGTGCGGAACACGTCCTGGAGGGCGGTGGCCACGTGGCTGTCGGGCATGGCGATCACCGCCGCTGCGGCCAGTCCGTCGAGGATCTCCTTGGCCAGGTTGGGTCCGGCCAGGATGCCGGCGGGGTGGCCGGGCATGACCTCGTCGATGATCTCCGTCATCCGGAAATGGGTGCCCTGCTCGAGCCCCTTGGTCAGGCTCACCACCGGCACCCAGGGCCGCACGTGGGGCTCGGCCTCCTCCAGCACGGCCCGGAAGCCGTGGGAGGGCACCGCCATGACGAGCACGTCGGCGGTCGCCGCCGCCTCCTCCAGGGAGGCGGTGGCCCGGAGCCGAGGGTGGAGGGGGCGGTCGCCGAGATAGGAGGAGTTGGTGTGTTTGCCTTCGATCTCCTCGGCCACCTCGGGCCGGCGGGCCCACACCAGGCTCGGGGCGTTGCGGGCACACAGGGAGGCCACCGTGGTGCCCCACGACCCGGCTCCGATGACCGTGACCTGCGTCTCCCTGGCGATGGCGGAGAAGTTACCGCCACCGCTCCGGCCCGCCCAACGAGTGGGCCGGAGCCGCGGCGTCTCCAGTTAGGCGGGGAGGACGCCCAGCTGGTTGAGCATGCCGAGGATGTCGACGTGGTTGCGCAGGTTCGTCACCTGGTCGCCCTCGATCTGGTACCACATGGCGGAGGTGACCTGGATCGGCTTACCGGTGGCGGGGATCTCGCCGGTCGGGCCGGCGAGCGGTCCGGTATGGGTGCCCGACCAGGTGACCTCGAGGGCGACGGTGCCGCCGTCGGCCAGCGCGGCGGTGACCTCGCCGGCGACATCGGGGAATCCCTGCCGCCAGGTCACGCAGAGGGTCAGGTAATCCTCGACTCCCTGGATATGACGGCCGGTGCCCGTCTCCTGGTAGACGATGTCGGGCGAGACGACGGTTCGCATGCGGTCCCAGTCAGCGTCGTTGAAGGCCTCGACGAGGCCTCGGGCGGTGTCAGCAGGTGCGGCCATGTTGGCCCCCTCGATCCAGTCGTTGGGCCGCGGACGCTAAGGGATGGCGGCCGGCGTCACCTCCGTAGCGGTACGGATTTCGCGCCGGGCTCAGCTCAGGCGCCGGAGGGCGAGGACGGCGACGTCGTCCTCCTGCAGGCGGTCGGCCAGCAACGTCGAGACCAGGCGCTCGCACAGCTCACCGGTTTCCGTCACCGGCTCGGCCAGGACGTCGCCCAGTTCCCCGAGGCCCTGGTCCACGGTGCGCCGGCGGTCCTCGACCAGCCCGTCGGTGTAGAGGACGAGCACGGCGCCCGGCTCCAGGGCCACGAAGTCCTCGTCGACCAGGCCGGGGACGGACACTCCGATCGGCGCCCCACCCATGCCGCCGACGAAGCGGACCGTCCCGTCCGGTTCCCGGAGGGCGGGCGGCGGGTGGCCGGCGTTGGCCACCCGGCACATCCCGGTGGCGGTGTCGACCAGGACCATGCAGGCGGTGGCGAACCGGAAGTCGGTGTCCTCGTCGGACTTGTCGATGAGGTGGGACAGGAGCCGCAGGCAGGTGCCGGGGTCCTGGCCTTCGAGGGCGTAGGCCCGCAGCCCGGTGCGGACCTGACCCATGAGGGCGGCGGCTTCCAGCCCGTGGCCGGCCGCGTCGCCCACCACCACGGCGAGGGCGCCGTCGTCGCCGACCAGGAAGGCGTCGTACCAGTCGCCTCCCACCTCGGCCGTGCTGCCCGCCGGGTGGTAGCTGGCGGCCAGGTCATAGCCGGCCACGGCCGGCAGCTCACCCGGGAGCAGGCTCCGCTGCAGGGTGAGGGCGGTGCGGCGCTCCAGCTCCAGGGCGTGAGCGGCGGCGAAGGCCACCGCACCCTGATCGGCCAGGAGGACGGCGGCCACCTCGTCAGACTCGGCCCGGAGGCCCTCGGGGTCGGCGGTGTAGAGGTTGAGGCTCCCGAAAGCGAATTCCCCCATCTGCAGCGGCACGGAAAGCGCCGACATCAGGTCGTGGCGGATGGCGGCCTCCCGCATCAGGGGCCAGCGGGGGTCGCGGAGGGGGGCGAAGACCGGCTTGCGGTTCCGCAGCGCCCGCAGGCACGGCCCGGCGCCGGTGTCGTACTGGGCCTGGTCCACGTCCCGGGCGATGTCGTCGGTCGCCACCGCGGTGGTGGCTCGGCCCCGGTCGACGAGGGTGACGCTGGCGGCGGTGCAGCCCTCCAGAACGGCGCAGGCCGTCTCCACCAGGCGCTGCAGGATGCTCTCCCGGCTCTCCTGGGAGGCCACCACCTGGCTCAGCTCCGCCAGTTCCGACCCCGCCTCCTCGCCCACGTCGAATGGCGGCCCTGCTCCCTCATCCATTGCCAGGGCACGCTACCCGGAGCGCCCGCGCCACCCGCCCCCTTCTTCCAGACTCTGGATGACCGGATCGGGCGGCGGAACTCATCTACCGTGAAGGGCGTGGGGAGGATGCGGGGGAGCGTCGTGAGCTTGGCCGTGGCCGCCACGCTGGCGCTGGCCGGCGCGGGCTGCGCCGGGTCCCGCCCGGCGCCGGCGGCCGTCGTGGGCGTGCCCGAGGGCACCAGCACCTCCACCGCCGGGCCGAAGATCCTGACCCCGAACACCGTGGACCGCACGAAGCTGCCCCCGCCGCCCGCCGACCTGTTCGTGGAGGGCGCCGCCGACCAGCGGAGCCGGCCCGAACCTCGTGGCCGCGGCATGGTGCCGGCCGACGGGACCCCGTTCGCGCCCGCCATCCCGTTCACCACCAGCGAGCCGGTGCCCGAGGGCCTGGTGTTCATCCTGGTGGCCGGGTCCGACGCCCGCCCCCGGGAGGAGATGTTCGCCACGCGGGCGGACTCCATCCACCTGGCCGCGGTCAACCCGGCGACGGGCGAGGGCACCCTGCTCGGCCTGCCCCGTGACGCCTGGGTGGAGATTCCCGGCCACGGCCGGGACAAGATCAACAACGCTCTGGCGCTGGGGGGGCCGAACCTGCTGGCCGCCACCGTCCGGCGCCTCACCGGACTGCCCGTCGACTACTACGTGATCACCGGTTTCCCGGGGCTGACCCGGATGGTCGACGACCTGGGCGGGGTCGACGTGATGGTGTCGCGGCGCATGAACGACCGGATGTCCGGGGCCCACTTCGAGCGGGGTTGGCACCGGATGACCGGGGCCGAGGCGCTGGCCTTCTCCCGGAACCGCAACGACGTGGCCAACGGCGACTTCTCCCGCTCCGAGAACCAGGGCGTGCTGATGCTGTCCGCCCTGGCCAAGATGCGCAGCGAGGTGGCCGACGACGCCGGGGTGGCCCGCTGGGTGGGCATCTTCCTGAACTACGTCCGCCTCGACATTCCCCGGGACCGGCTGCCCAACCTGGCCGCCCTGGCCCGCCGGCTCGACCCGGCCCGCCTGCGCAACGTGGTGGCCCCCGGCCGGGTCGGTACCGCCGGCAGCCAGTCGGTCGTCTACCTGACCACGGCCGCCGCCCGCCTGTTCGAGGACCTGCGGGCCGACGCCGTGGTGGGCGGGACCAGCGCCGCCCCGGCACAGGCGGAGGGGGAGGCGAGCACGACCACCACCAGCGGCCCGGGGGGCACGACCTCGTCCACGTCCCCGTCCTCGGGCAGCCCGTCGACGACGGCGCCGCCGGATGGATCGACGACCTCCACCAGGCCCGATCTCCCCGGCTTCTTCGACGAGCCCAGCGACTGAGCGGCGTAGGCCGCCGCCGTCAGGCCAGCCAGGAGGCCAGGCGGGAGAACACGCCGGTGAGCAGCAGGATTCCGATGGCCAGCACCAGGGCGCCACTGACCCGCTCGGCCACTGGCAGCCAGGAGTGGCGGAGCCGGGCCGACCAGGCCAGGAACCGGTCGAGGGCCAGGGCGGCGGCCAGGAAGGGCACGGCCAGCCCGGCCGAGTAGGCGGCCAGGAGCACGGCGGCGTGCAGGGTCGAGCCGCCCGAGGCGGCCATGGTCAGAATCCCGGCCAGGACCGGCCCCACACATGGGCTCCAGCCGGCGGCGAACGCCACGCCGACCAGGTACGCCCCGGCGTAGCCCGCCCGCCCGCCGCCCATCTCGAGGAGGCGAACCTCCTTGTCGGCGGCCCGGATGCGCAGCACCCCGACCAGGTGCAGCCCGAGGATGACGAGGACCACCCCGCCCGCCCGGGTCAGCCACTCGCGGTTGTCGGCGAGGGCGGCGCCGGCCCGGTTGACGAGAATGCCGAGGGCCATGAACACGGAGGAGAAGCCGGCCACGAAGGCCAATCCGGCCCGCAGCGCCGCCCCCCGGTCGGAGCCCGCCGGCGCCGGCTCGGCTCCGCCCTCCGTCCGGGGGCCGGTGCCGGCTGCGGCGGGGACGAGCTGGCGCCGACTTCGGCCGAGGCTCACTCCGGCCACCACCGAGGCGTAGCTGGGCACCAGGGGCAGGACGCAGGGCGACAGCACGCTGAGGAGCCCGGCTCCGAAGGCGATGAGCAGGCCGGCGGTGGCCACCGTGCCGGCCGCGCCGGAGGTGTCGGCGTCGCCGGCGAGGGCGGCCTGGATGGAGGCCATGTTCCCGGAGGCGTTGGGGTTCATCTGGCCCCGCCAGTGGCGCACGACCTGACCGTCGCGATCCACCAGGAACGTCTCCGGCGGGCCGAGCACCCGGAAGTCGTCGGCGAAGCGGTTCCGGGGGTCACGCCAGATGTCGAAGGTGACGCCGATCTGATCGACGAAGCGGGTCACCTTGGCGTCGCCGCGGCCCTCGTCGGTGTTGACCCCGATCACCCGCAGGCCGTCGGAGCGGTAGCGCTCGTGGAGGGCCTGGAAGTCGGGCATCTCCTCCTTGCACGGCTTGCACCAGGTGGCCCAGGTGTTGAGGAGGACGACGTCGCCCCGCAGGTCGGCCAGGCGCACCTCGTCCTGGGTGCCGAGCCGGCGGGCGCCGTAGTCGGGGGCCGTGGTCGCCTCGGCTTGGGCCGTCTCCGCAGAGGAGGCCCGGGCCGAACCGGCCAGCGCCACCGTGGCGGCCACGAGGAGGAGGGCGGCGCCCGCCCGCCGGGCGCTCAAGCGCCCGGCCTTGCCACCAGCAGTCCGACGGCGCCGGCGGCGTCGTGTTCGCCCTGGGTCCCCCAGGTCACCACGGCGAAGCCGTCGCCGGCGGTGAGATCGGGGGCGGTCCCCGTCCACGTCTTGGAGAAGGCAGCCCGGCCCTGGCGGTCCATGCGTACCAGGCGGATCTGGTCCTGGTCGGCCCGGCGGTCCTCGAACGCGACCCAGGCGTGGTCGGCTCCGTCAATGGCGAGCTTCACGTCCCCGTAGGGGACCCACTCGCCGGTGAGGAGGGTCGACGGCTTGGTGAACGTCTTCCCGTCGTCGTCGGAGATGGCGTAGAAGACCCCGGGGTGGGCTTCGGTGCCGGTGTACCAGGCGGCGTGGAGCCGGCCGGTGGAATCGACCGACAGCCCGGCGCTGACGTCGGGGCAGGCGCTGATCTTGAACTTGTCGTCGTGGATCTTGCTCGCCTCCGACCAGGTGGCGCCGTCGTCCGTCGACGCCGACAGGATCGGGTCGCGCACGGCGTCGTAGGAGTCCTTCAGCTCCAGGAAAGCGGATCGCGTCGTCGCGAACAAGGGCCCGTCGCCGCCCTGGGCCATCCGGGTGCCGCAGCAGGCGCACATCGGTTTGGCCACCAGGACGCTGCGACCCCAGGTGCGGCCGCCGTCACCGGAGCGCACCATCCGCAGGTGGACGGCGGGCGGGACGGTGTCGTGGTCGTGGGGCCCGGGTTCGGGAACGCCCGCGATCTTGGCCGCCAGCTCCTCGCGATCGTCGATGAAGGAGATGAACAGGTCGCCGTCGGGTGCCACGAACAGGGAGGCCATGGACATGGTCGTGGTCACGCCCTCGACGTCGGGCCCGGCGATGGCCGCCGGCGCCGAGAAGGTCACGCCCCGGTCCTCGGAGCGCACCAGCCGCAGGTAGCTGAGGCCGTACTCGTCGTACTCGGAATCGACGTTGTGCTGGTAGAGGACGTACACCTCGCCCCCGGGGCCGACGGCCACGTGGGTGGGGGAGACCACGCTGGTGTCGACACGCTCGGCGGGGTCGTTGACCACCACCGGCTCGGAGAAGGTCTTTCCCTGGTCGCGGGAGCGGGCCACCACCGCCTGGAGGACGGGCTCGTCGGGATCGGGCCCGGGCACCTCCCGCCCGAAGGCGAGGTAGAGGGTGTCCGAGGCCCGGTCGAGCGCCACCGTGGGGTTGAGGGCGCCGGCGGGGACGACCACATTGGGGTCGCCGAGGGAGAGGCCCGCCAGCTCGGGCGGGGTGATCACCCGGCCGGCGGTGGTCTGAGCGGGTTGGGCCTCGTCCGATGCCTGCTCGCCGTCGCCGCCGTTGCTCCCGCAAGCCGCGGCCAGGACGGACGCGACCACGAACGTCAGCAATGCCCTTCTCCGCATTGCGCTCCCCTTCTTCCGCGCGGCAGCGTCACGCGCCGCTGACGGAAGAAGTCGCAATGAAGGGGGCGATAGTTCCCCGGCCGGTACGGACGGCACCCACTATCCATGGCGGTTGCGCTGCCCGCTCCCTAGCATCACGGGCATGGCCGCAGGCCGCGGTGCCGGATCGGAACGGCTGGTCGCCGTCGTGCTCTTCACCGATCTCGTGGGA
This sequence comes from uncultured Actinomycetes bacterium, assembly GCA_963789165.1. GTDB lineage: Bacteria > Actinomycetota > Acidimicrobiia > IMCC26256 > BP-133 > CAWBJP01. Next base: position 64,321 of record CAWBJP010000001.1, on the reverse strand, counting down.
TCCACCGAGCTGCGAGCCCGGGTGGGGGAGGAGGCAGCTGAGGAGCTGCGCCGCACCCATGACCGGCTGCTGACCCAGGCTGTCGAGGCCAACTCCGGCCGGGTGGTGAAAGGTCTGGGCGACGGCATCATGGCCACGTTCGCCGGCGCGTCCGACGCCGTGGCCGGTGCGGTGGCCATCCAGCAGGCCGTCGACCGGCTGAACCGGCCCGCCAAGACGCCGACGCCGCTGGCGGTGCGGGTCGGACTGTCGGCCGGGGACGTGAGCGTCGAGGACGACGATGTCCACGGCACCCCGGTGATCGAGGCGGCCCGTCTCTGTGCCGCCGCCACCGGCGGGGAGATCCTCGCCTCGGAGATGGTGCGGTGGCTGGCCCGGGGCAGCGTCGCCACCTTCACCTCCGTGGGGGAGCTGAACCTCAAGGGGCTGCCCGAGCCGCTCCCCACAGTGCGCGTCGACTGGGAACCGGCGCCGGTGTCGACGATTCCGATGCCGCCGCTCCTCACCGACATCGGACGCATCTTCGTCGGTCGGGACGCCGAGCTGGAGCGACTCGGCCAGCTGTGGAAGGAGGCGGCGGCGGGGGAGCGGCGGGTCGCCCTGGTCGGGGGGGAGCCGGGGGTGGGCAAGACCCGACTGGCCGCCGAGCTCGCGACGCGCGTCCATGACGACGGCGGCGTCGTCCTGGCGGGCCGCTGCGACAAGGACCTGGGCGTTCCCTACCAGCCCTTCGTTGAAGCGTTGCGGCAATTCGTCGACCACGCCGCGACCGATCGGATGCCTGCGGGGACTCGGTCGCTATCCAGGCGAACTGGTGCGCCTCCTACCTGAAGTAGCCGAACGGTTTCCCGGCCTGCCGCCACCGGTCAAATCCGATCCTGAGACCGAGCGATACCGGCTGTTCGACGCCATGGCGGCCTGGCTGGTGGCCGCGTCGACAGAAGACCCGGTGTTCCTCGTCCTCGACGACCTGCAATGGGCGGCGAAACCCACGCTGCTTCTCCTGCGTCACCTGTTGCGCTCCCCAGCCCCCATGCGACTCTTCGTCGTCGGCACGTACCGGGACACCGAACTCGCCCATGACCACCCGCTCGTCGAGCTCGTGGGTGACCTCCGCAGGGAGGGGGCCGTCGAACGCGTCTCGCTCGGCGGCCTCGACGACGTGGCCGTGAACGACCTCGTCGCGAGGTCGTTCGGCGACACGGCCGACGGACCGGCCGTCGCTCTCGCCCACATGATCTATCAGGAAACCGAGGGGAACCCGTTCTTTGTCCAGGAGTTCCTGCGTCACCTCACCGAAACGGGAGCGGTGCGACCCGGCGTCGCAACCTGGACGGCCCTTCCGATCGAAGAAATCGGCATCCCCGAGGGTGTGCGCGACGTCATCGGCCGGCGATTGGCCCGGCTTTCCAAAGACGCCAACCGGGTGCTCCGGGTCGCCGCCGTCACCGGCGCGGAATTCGACGCACGAGTGATCCATCAAACCGAGATTCTCGACGAGGACGAACTCGTGGCGGCCCTGGAGGAAGCGACGGCCGCCCGGCTCCTCGTCGAAGTCCCAGGGGCGGTCCCGCGGTACCGCTTCGCGCATGCGCTCGTCCGGGAGACGCTCTACCACGGCCTCTCAGCGGCCCGACGGACCACACTGCACCGGCGGGTGGCAGAAGCCATCGAGGTCGTGCACGCGGCCCGTCTCGACACCCATCTCCCGGCGCTTGCCCACCACTGGGCACACGCCTCCGCCCCCGCGGCGGAGACCACCCGAGCCGTCCACTATGCCGCCCGCGCCGGCGACCAGGCCCTCGCCCAGCACGCCAACGACGAGGCGGTGAGCTACTACCGCCAAGCCCTCGAGCTCCTCGGAGCCCCCGGGCACCCGACCGACGCGGGGCAGCGGATGAAGGTGCTGATCCTCCTCGGAGAGGCCGAGCGTCGCGCCGGCCACCCCGCGTACCGCCAGACGCTCTTCGACGCCGCCACGCTCGCCCGGGAACGTGGCGACGCCGAAGCCTTGGCGGAGGCCGCGGTGGCGAACAACCGCGGTTTCCACGCCGCCAGCATTGATGTCGACTGGGAGCGTGTCGAAGTCCTCGAAGCGGCCGTCGAAGCCCTCGGACATGACGACACTCCCCTGCGGGCCCGCCTCCTGGCGGCTCTCGCCTCCGAACTGACGTTCGCGCCGGACCACGAATACCGCCTCCGGCTGGCTGACGAAGCTCTGGCCATCGCCCGGCGGGTCGAGGATCAGCCCACCCTCGGCCATGTCCTGGCCATCCACGTGATCTCCACGTGGGTGCCCACCACGAGAGGAGAACGACCAGCCAAGATCGCCGAACTCGCCACGCTCGCCCACCAGCTCGGCGACCCCCTCCTCGAATTCTGGTTCGCGCTGTGGGGCGGGATGGCCGCCATCGAGATCGCCGATCGCGACGCCGCCGCCGCCAACATCGACGCCCTCGAGCGCCTCGCCGGCGACCTCGGCCAGCCGCTGATGCGCTGGCTCGTCACCTGGCACACAGGCCTGCTCGCCCGTGTCACCGGTGAGTTCGACGGGGCCGCCGCCATCATCAACGAGGGCCATTCGATCGGCCGGGCGGCCGGCCTGCCCGATTCGTTCCGCACCTACGGCGCCCAGATGTTTCTGCTGGCCATCGACCGTGGTGGTGTGGGCCCGATGCTCGACCAACTCCGCCAGGCCCTCAATCGGCCGCATCTGTGGCCGCTCAATGCCATCGCCCTCGCCTACGCCCTCTGCGAAGAGGACCGTTCCGAGGAGGCGCGGCTTCTCTTTGACCAAGTGGCCGCCCACGATTTCGTGGCATTGCCCTTCAACGTGATGTGGCTTTACAGCATGGCCATGCTGGCCGAGGTCTGCGCCGACCTCGGAGACCGCCCGCGCGGCGCCCGACTGTACGAGCGGTTGTCTCCCCACCGAGACCTCGTCGCCATCGGCGGGCCATTGGCTCTCGGCTCCGTCCACCACGCCCTCGGCCGCCTCGCCTCGATCCTCGGCCGGTACGACGACGCCCAGGAGCACTTCGCCGAGGCTGCCCGGATGCACACAGACTTCTCCGCCCACGTCTGGCTGGCCCGCACCCGCCTGGAATGGGCACGGATGCTCCTCGCCCGGCGGCAGGCCGCAGATGCCGAACAGGCCCGGGAACTCCTCGACCAGGCGCTAGCGACGGCCGGGGAGCTGAGTCTGGCCAACGTCGAGCGGCGGGCCGTCGCTCTGCTGCAGGACGGCCCCTGAATGTCACGGTACCGCCAGCGGGTTGCGGGCCCGGCGGGGACTGACCGCCACGACGCAGTGAGGTGCCGTTCCGCCCTGGAGCCGAGATCTTTTGGTGACGGATTTCGCCGAGGGGTGGATGAATCTGTCACCAAAAGTTCGTCAGTTCCCGGCTGCGGCTCCCCCGGTCGCTTCCTCGATCGCCTGGCCAAGGACGGCGACGATCCGCTCGATCTCCTGGGCCGTGCTCGTCAACATCGGCATCAACACCACCACATCACCCAGGGGCCGCAGGAGGACACCCCGGCGGACGGCGGCGGCGCACACCCGCCGGCCCCAGCGCAGTCCTTCCGCCGGCGGCGCCAGCTCCACTGCACCCATCAGCCCCAGCAGGCGCACCTCCTTCACTGCCTGCATGGGGACCACCTGCTGGTCGAACAGCTCGCCCAGTTGGGCGCTGCGGGCATTGACGTTGGAGAGCACGTTCCACTCGTCGATGAGGGCGAGGTGCCGCAGGGCCACCGCCGCGGCCAGGGCGTTCCCGCCGTAGGAGTGGCCGTGGTACAGGGTCTGGGACGACAGGTCAGGGCCGAGGAAGGCGTCGAACACGGTGCCGGAGGCCACCGTGGCCGACATGGGCAGGTAGCCGCCGGTGAGGCCCTTGCCCAGGCACAGCAGGTCGGGCCGGACGCCGGCCTGGGTGCAGGCGAAGAGGGTTCCGGTCCGGCCGAAGCCGGTGGCGATCTCGTCGGCGATGAGCAGCACGCCCGCCGCCCGGGCGGCGTCGGCCAGACGGGCGAGGTCGGCGGGGGAGTGGAGCGCCATTCCGGCAGCCCCCTGGACGAGCGGCTCGACCACCACGGCGGCGAGGCGGTCAGCCCCGTCGGCCACCATCCTGGCGGCGGTGGCGAGGTCCGGCGCCCGCAGCACCGGGAAGCGCAGCGGGTCGAACAGGTCGGTGCCGAACCCACCGGCGCCCACGGACAGGGACCCCACGGTGTCGCCGTGGTAGGCGCCGCCCAGCGCCAGGTAGTTGGTCCGGCCCTCGACTCCCCGGTTGGCCCAGTACTGGAAGGCGATCTTGAGCGCCTGTTCCACCGCCGCCGCCCCGTCGGAGGCGAACAGGATGTGGGGGTCCTCGACGGGCACCACCCGGGCCAGGGCCTCGGCCAGCTCCACCACCACGGTGTTGCCGTGTCCGAGCAGGGTGGAGTGGGCCACCCGACCGAGCTGGTCGACGACGGCTCGGTCGAGCTCGGGGACCCGGTGGCCGAGGGTGGTGACCCACAGCGAGGAGATGGCGTCGAGGTAGCGGCGTCCCTCGACGTCGATGAGCTCGCGACCTTCGGCCCGCTCCACCACGATGGGCTCGTTGCCGGCGTAGGAGGCCATCTGGGTGAAGCCGTGCCACACCACGGCGGCGTCGCGCGCCACCCAGCTGTCGTGGTCAGCCACCCTCTTTGGCTCCGTCCTCCGTCACCACGACAAGCACCTCACCGCCGTCGACGGTCTGGCCGGCCTTGACCCGGACCTCGGCCACAGTGCCCGGCGCCGGGCTCGTCACCCGGTGCTCCATCTTCATGGCCTCGAGGACCACCAACAGTGCCCCGGCGGCCACCGTCTCGCCCTCCTCCACCGCCACCCGGACCACGGTGCCGGGCATGGGGGCGAGCAGCGAACCGGGGGCCCGCTCCTCCTCCGTGTGGGGGAAGCGGGGCTCCTCGCGCAGCACGGAGGCGCCCAGCGGGCTGTCGACATAGGCCACCCCGTCCACCCGGTGGACGGAGAAGCGCCGGGTGACCGAGTCGACCCGCAGCACGACCTCGTCGGGAGCGGCGCTTTCCACGATGGCAGCCAGGGCGGCGCCGTTCACCTCCAAGCGGGCGTCGCGGCCCACGCGGTAGCCGACCTCCAGGCGCCCGGCCCGACCCTCGTAGGCCGTGGTGTGGAGCCCGGCGGGATTGTTGCGCCAGCCCGAGGGGAGGGTGGGCAGGACCTTGGCGCCCGCCCGTCGCTCGGCGGCGCCGGCCAGGGCGGCGGCGGCGGCGTGGAGGCGTTCGCCGCCCTCGTCGGCCTGCGGACGGCCCAGGTCGGCGGGGGAGTGGCGCTCCAGGAAGTGGGTGTCGGTGGCGCCCGCCACGAACTCGGGATGGCGCAGGACCCGCACCAGCAGGTCCCGGTTGGTGGTCACCCCGTGGATCTGGGCCCGGGCCAGGGTGGCGGCCAGGCGGCGGGCCGCCTCCTCCCGGGTCGGGGCCCAGGCGATGACCTTGGCCAGCATGGGGTCGTAGTTGGGGCTGACCACGCTGTGGTCGCCGACCCCGGACTCCACCCGTATCCCCCCGCCCGCCTCCACCCGGAAGCGGTGCAGCCGGCCCGGGGCGGGGAGGAAGTCCGCTTCGGGGTCCTCGGCGTAGAGGCGGGCCTCGATGGCGTGGCCGGAGAGGGTGGCCGTCCCCACCTCGGCGGGCAGGGGATGCCCTTCGGCCACCAGCAGTTGGAGCCGGACGAGGTCGAGCCCGGTCACCATCTCCGTCACCGGATGCTCGACCTGGAGGCGGGCGTTGACCTCCAGGAAGAAGAAGGCTTTGTCCGCGGTGAGCAGGAACTCGACCGTGCCCGCCCCTACGTAGCCGGCGGCCCGGCCGGCGTTCACGGCGGCGGCGCACAGCCGGGTGCGGAGGTCGTCGTCGACAGCGGGGGAGGGCGACTCCTCGACGATCTTCTGGTGGCGGCGCTGGATGGAGCATTCGCGCTCGAAGATGGACACCACCCGGCCGTGGTGGTCGCCGAAGATCTGGACCTCGACGTGGCGGGGCGCCTCCACGTAGCGCTCGAAGAAGACGGTGTCGTCGCCAAAGGCGGAGGCGGCTTCCCGCCGGGCGCCGGCCACCGCCTCGGCGACGCCTCCGGGCCCGGAGACCAGCCGCATGCCCTTGCCACCACCGCCGGCTGAGGCCTTGACCAGCAAGGGGTAGCCGACCCCGCCGGCGGCGGCCAGCAGGCCGGCGTCATCGGTGACGGCACTGACGTCGGCTCCGGGGACGACGGGCACTCCCGCCGCCGTCATCAGCTCCCGGGCGGCCAGCTTGGAGCCCATGGCCGCCATCACCGCCGGCGGCGGCCCCACGAAGGTGAGGCCGGCGGTGGCGCAGGCGGTGGCGAAGTCGGCGTTCTCGGCCAGGAAGCCGTAGCCGGGATGGACGGCATCGGCCCCGGTGGCAGCGGCCGCGGCCAGGATGGCCTCCATCCGCAGGTAGGACTCGGCCGGGGTGGCGCCCCCCAGGGCCACGGCCTCGTCGGCGGCGGCCACGAACGGCTCGCCGGCGTCGGGGTCGGAGTACACGGCCACCGTGGCGATCCCCATGGCCCGGGCCGTGCGCATCACCCGCAGGGCGATCTCACCCCGGTTGGCGACCAGCAGCTTGGTGATGGGGGCGCCCACTCCCACTCCCGTCACATCCGGAAGACGCCGTAGCCCCGGGACCCGGCGATCACGTTGGAGTGGCAGGCGGAGAGGGTCTGGCCCAGGATCGTCCGGGTGTCCCGAGGGTCGACCACCCCGTCGTCGAACACCTTGCCGCTCATGAAGAAGGCGGTCGATTCCCGCTCGATCTGGTCCTCCACCGTCCGGCGGCGGGCGGCGTCGGCCTCCTCGTCGAAGGGCACCCCGGCGGCGGCGGCCGACTGGCGGGCCACGATGGACAGCACCCCGGCCAGCTGCTCGGGGCCCATCACCGCCGTCTTGGTGTTGGGCCACACGAACACGAAGCGGGGGTCGTAGGAGCGGCCCGACATGCCGTAGTTCCCGGCTCCGTAGGAGGCGCCGATGTGGACCGTGAGGTGCGGCACGGAGGAGTTGGACACGGCGTTGATCATCTTGGAGCCGTCCTTCACCATGCCGCGCTGCTCGTAGGTCTTTCCCACCATGTAGCCGGTGGTGTTCTGGAGGAACACGAGCGGCGTGTCCACCTGGTTGGCCAGCTGGATGAACTGGGCCGCCTTGTGCGACTCCTCGTTGAACAGGACGCCCCGGGCGTTGGCCAGGACGCCGACGGGGAAGCCGTGGACGGATGCCCAGCCCGTCACCAGCGACGAGCCGTAGAGCGGCTTGAACTCCTCGAAGCGGCTGCCGTCCGCCACCCGGGCGATGACCTCGCGGGGATCGAAGGGGATCTTGAGGTCGTCGGAGGCGATGCCGAGCAGCTCTTCGGGGTCGTAGTAGGGCTCGTCGGCAGGCAGGGTCGGCCCCGGCCCCAGCTTGCGCCAGTTGAGGTGCTCCATGATCTCCCGGCCGATGGCCAGGGCCTCGACCTCGTCGGCGGCCAGGTGGTCGGACACCCCGGAAATGCGGGAGTGCATGTCGGCGCCGCCCAGCTCCTCGTCGTCGGCGTCCTCGCCGGTGGCCATCTTCACCAGCGGCGGCCCGCCGAGGAAGACCTTGGCCCGCTCCTTCACCATGACCGAGTAGTCGCAGGTGCCGGGCAGGTAGGCCCCGCCGGCGGTGCTGCTGCCGAAGACCAGGGACACGGTGGGGATGCCGAGGGCGGAGAGGACGGTCAGGTCGTGGAAGGTCCGCCCGGCGGGGAGGAACAGGTCGGCCTGGGTGGGCAGGTCGGCGCCGCCCGACTCCACCAGCCAGATCATGGGCAGCCGGTTGATCCGGGCGATTTCCAGCGCCCGGTCGATCTTCTTCCAGGAGTGGGGATTCATGGTCCCGCCCCGGACGGTCAGGTCGTGGCCGATGACGATGCACTCGACTCCGGAGACGACACCGAGGCCGGAGACGAGGCTCGCCCCCACGGTGAAGTCGGTGCCCCAGGCGGCCAGGGGAGAGAGCTCGAGGAAGGGAGAGTCCTGATCGACGAGCAGGTCGATGCGCTCCCGGATCAGCATCTTGCCCCGGGACCGGTGGCGGGCCACGGACTTCTCCCCCGCCGGCCCGGGCGATGGCCAGCTGCTCGTTGAGCAGGTCGAGGCGGGCGAGCATGGCCGCCCGGTTGTCCCGGTACTCCTCCGAGGAGGTGTCGACCTTGGTGGAGAGGGTGCGCACGGGGGGCATCGTATGAGCACACCGTGCGCACCGCTCCACCCGGGACCGGTCAGCCGCCGGTGGACCCCACGGCCACCTCGGGAAGGAACCAGCCGAAGTCGACTGTGCTGTAGACCCGCACGTCGTTGGCGAAGCAGTGGTTGAGGGTCGACGTGCCGACCAGGATGTAGACCCACGTGTCGGCCGGGTAGCCGATGTCGCTCCGCAGGTACTTCCAGTACTCGCAGCCGTTGCACAGGTAGTGCTCGTCCCAGTGCCCGTCGGTCCAGCCCCGGACCCAGAAGCGGGAGGTCTCCGCCAGGCTCAGATGGCTGGCGTTCGGCGCCGTGACCTTCATGGTGAGGAAGTTGTTCTGGTAGACGGATGCGCTCGAGACACCGAACTCGTCGTACAGGTTGATGTGGTGGTGCGAGGCGGTCGACCTGCCCTTGATCCAGACCTCCACCTGCCCGGCGGAGCGCAGGTAGTGCCAGAATCCGACCGACGCGTTCCAGCCCTGGTAGCCCTCGTCGTCGTCGCCGGCGTCGGAGTTGGCCATGTTGTTGCTGGAGCCGACGTACCCGGTGCCCTGGTCGATGTAGTGCGGGCCGCTCGGTACCCAGGGGCCCCGCAACGACCAGTAGCGGCTCCAGTCCCACCCGGCATACGGAGGCCTGAACCAGGTCCACGCCTCGGCCCTGCCACTCCGGATGTCTTCGGGTACCTGCTCGGGCGTGACCAGGGTCTCTCTGTGGCCGTTGGGCGTGGCCCGGGGGATCAACCCCTCGATGAGCGAGTGCGTCTCCTTGCTCGCCGCCCGCAAGGTTTCGCGATCGACGCCCAAGGACTGGAGCAGCTGTTCGCTGCGGACTCGCCGTTCCTGCTGCAACGTGTCCAGCGCCTCGGGCCCCATTTCCTCGAGCGACGGCGCTTGCTGCCGGCTCTGCTGGGCCCGCTTCTCCTCGTCCCGTGCCGCCCGGATCTGCTGATAGGCATCGGCGCCGATTGCCTCCTCCATCCGGGCGCGGTGGAGCTGGCCGATCCGTTCCATCTCGTCGGCGAGCGTCCCCAGCTTGGTGACCTCCGCCCGCCGGTCGGCCAGGGTCTGTTCGAGCACCGCCTGGTGAACGGCGCGGGGGACCTCGGGGTTCTGCGGGACACGGAAGCTCCCGTCGTGGTCGATCGGCATCAGGCCACCTCCAAGGGTTCGCAAGGTCGTCAGTAAGACGGAACTTACGGTCGGAGCGGCCGAATGGACTTCCGTACTTGTACGGAATTATGAGAAGTTCGTTACTAACGGGGGTGCGCATATTCGCTGCATCGTGGGGCGTCCGGAGGTAGCCTCCCCGGGTCGTGACCCGGTCGCCGCGCCTCGCCCTCGGCATCGCTCTGGCCACCCTCCTCCTGCTCGCCGGTTGCGGGCAGGACGGGGAGGAGGGCGCCTCACCGTCTTCGACCAGCCCGGGGGCCACGGCCACCAGTGCGGCGGCGTCGGAGAAGGTCTGTGCCGCCACCGAGTTCGAGGTCTCCTATCCGGCGGACTGGTGGGCCCACCCCCGTGACCCCGAGCACCACATCCCCGCCTGTGCCTTCTTCCACCCCGAGCCCCTCGAACTCGAATACAACTCGGAGGCTCCCGGACTCGCCATAGATCTGGGGGTGGACGGGCTGTGGGCCAACATGCAGTTTCCCTCCCCCGACGCCGACGTCGTCTCCGAGCGGCGGGCGACGGTCGCCGGCCACGAGGCGGTCCGCCGTGAACAGCGCTCGGTACAGGGGACGATCCTGCCCGAGGGCACCCTGAGCACCGTGTGGGTGGTGAACCTCGACCCTCTCGGCCTGGTGGCGACGACTTCGGATTTCGGCGAGCTGGACTACGCGGAGAACCAGCGGGTGCTCGACAGGATGGTCGAGAGCCTGAAGGTGGTCGAGCGGCCGACGTGCTCGGCCCAGGGGGAGAGCGCCGAAGTCGGGCCCCAGGACATCCCTGAGGCCGTGGCCGCCAAGCGCAAGGCGGTGGCCGCGGCCGCCGCGGCCTGCGACTACGCCGAACTGGACAAGCTGGCCGCGCCCGGCTTCAAGGCCGGCTTCGGGGACGAGTCCGGCCCGCCGTCGATGACCTGGCGTCAGTTCGAGGCCAGCGGCGAGGAGCCGATGCGGTTCCTGGTGGGCATGCTCCAGCGGCCGGTCCGGGTCGCGCCCAACATGTCGCCGACCGCCTACGCCTGGCCGTCGGCCTTCACCTACGACTCGTGGGCCGCCGTGCCCGAGGCCGACAAGGAGGCCCTGCGCCCCCTCTACGACGACGAGGACTTCAAGGGGTTCGCCGACTTCGGCGGCTACATCGGCTGGCGAACCACCATCGAAGAGTCCGGCTCCTGGGACTTCTACGTGGCCGGCGACTGAGCCTCAGAACTCGGCGTTGCGGGGCGTCCGCGGGAAGGGGATGACGTCGCGGACGTTGGCCAGGCCGGTGGCGTAGACGATGGTCCGCTCGAAGCCGAGTCCGAAGCCGGCGTGGGGGACGGTGCCGTAGCGACGGAGATCGCGGTACCACCAGTACTGCTCGCGCTCGAGGCCCATCTCCTCGATGCGGGCGTCGAGGACGTCGAGGCGCTCCTCCCGCTGGCTGCCTCCGATGATCTCGCCGATGCCCGGGGCGAGCACGTCCATGGCCGCCACCGTGCGCCCGTCGTCGTTCTGGCGCATGTAGAAGGCCTTGATGTCCCGGGGGTAGTCCATGACCACGACGGGCCGGCCGACCAGTGTCTCGGTCAGGTAGCGCTCGTGCTCGGACTGGAGGTCCACGCCCCACGACACCGGGAATTCGAAGTCCACGCCCGCCTTTTCCAGGTGGCCGATGGCCTCGGTGTAGCTCATGCGCTCGAAGCTGGCCTCGACGAAGCGCTCGAGGCGGCCGATGCACTCGGGGTCGATGCGCTCGGCGAAGAAGGCGAGGTCGTCGACCCGCTCGTCGAGGACGGCGGTGAAGATCGCCTTCAGGAGCGCCTCGGCCAGGTCGGCGAGGTCGGACAGGTCGGCGAAGGCGATCTCCGGCTCGATCATCCAGAACTCGGCCAGGTGCCGGGCCGTGTTCGAGTTCTCGGCCCGGAAGGTGGGACCGAAGCTGTACACCTTGCTCATGGCCAGGCAGTACGCCTCCAGGTTGAGCTGGCCGGAGACGGTCAGGTGGGCCTCCCGGCCGAAGAAGTCCTCCGTGTAGTCGGGAGCACCCCGCAGGTTGACCAGGTCGAGGGTCGAGACCCGGAACATGGCTCCTGCCCCCTCGGCGTCGCTGGCCGTGATGATGGGGGTGTGGATCCAGTAGAAGCCCCGCTCTGAGAAGAAGCGGTGGACGGCCATGGACAGGCAGTGGCGCACCCGGGTCACCGCCCCGAAGGTGTTGGTCCGGGGCCGGAGGTGGGCCACCTCCCGCAGGTACTCGAAGCTGTGCTGCTTGGCCGCCGCCGGGTAGGTGTCGGGATCGTCGACCCAGCCGATGACTTCGACTGCTTCGGCCTGGACCTCCACCGTCTGGCCCTTGCCGGCCGACTCCACCAGCTCGCCGGTGACGACTACCGAGCAGCCGGTGGTGATGTGGAGCACCTCGGATTCGTAGTTCTCGAGCCCCGGGGTCTGGGGTGTCCCCGAGGACATCGGACGGGCGACCACCTGGAGGGCGGCGAAGCAGGAGCCGTCGTGGAGGGCCACGAAGGACAGGCCCGCCTTGGAGTCGCGCCGGGTCCGGACCCAGCCCTTTACGGTCACCTGGCTGCCGACCGGTACGCGCCCCGAGAGCACGTCGGCCACGGATGTGTCCATATGGGCAGAGCCTAGGAGAGTTGGGCCAGAACCTCGCCGAACGCGTCGACCAGCGCGGCACCCTTCTCCGGCCCGATCCCCATGGCCACACCGGCCAGGGTCGCCGGCGGTGCCCCCCCGGGGCGGGACCGGCGAGAAGGCCGACCAGAGTGCCCGGGTCCCAGCGCAGCAGGGCACAGCACTGGAACCGGGCGTGGGTCCGGGTGCGGCGCTGCGACAGGCCGACGATCTTTCTTTCCGACCCTGCGTCGCGCACCTCGCCGGGCCCGAGGCCGGCGAAGCAGACCAGCTTCGACCACGGCGTGTGGCGCATTGGCCCCTCGTGGGCCCGAGAGGGCACGCCCACCCGGGTGAGGGCCTCGGCCCAGGCCCGGCCGAGCCAGTGGAAGGCCACGCCCACGTCGTCGCTCCAGAGAGGATCGCCGGCCGGGAGGAACACGTCGGCCCAGATGGCCTCGTCCGGGACCACCAGCACCGCCCCGCCGCCGCTGGGCCGGCGGGCCACGTCGACGCCCGCCGCCGCCGCCCGCCCCGCGTCCACGGTGGTCTCGGGCTGGGTGGACCCGAGGATCACGGCGGGCCGGGTCAGGTCGAGGAGGCGTACGCGACGGTCGTCGGCGGCCGGGGCGGCCAGGTGCTCGGCCGCCGGGCCGCAGCGGCGCTCGATCGTCCATCGCATCGTGGCAGCAGGGTACGGGTAGAAGTGTGTCCATGCCGAGAGCGATCTGGTCGGGGTCGATCAGCTTCGGGCTGGTCAACGTCCCGGTGAAGATGTATTCCGCCATCCGCGAAAAGGACCTGGCCTTCAACCAGTTCCAGGAGGGGACCGACGACCGCATCCGCAACAAGCGGGTGTCGGAGAAGACGGGCCGAGAGGTCCCCTACGAGAAGATCGTCAAGGGCTATGAGATGTCCAAGGGGCACTACGTGATGATCGACCCCGAGGAGCTCGCCGCCTTCGAGCCTGAGGCCACGAAGACCATCGACGTCGAGGACTTCGTCGCCCTGGAGGAGATCGACCCCATCTACTTCGAGCGCACCTACTACCTGGCTCCGGGTGAGGGCGAGGGCGCCAAGCGGGCCTACGTCCTGCTGCGGGACGCCTTGGAGAGCCAGGACAAGGTCGGCATCGGCCGGGTGGTGATGCGCACGAAGCAGTACCTGGCCGCGGTGCGACCCAAGGACGGCGCCCTGGCCCTGTCCACCATGCTGTTCCACGACGAGGTGGTTCCCGTCTCGGACGTTCCCGGCATCCCCGACCGGCGCACCAAAACGCCGCCTGAGCAGATGAAGCTGGCGGCCCAGATCATTGACTCGCTCACGCGGAAGTGGGATCCGAAGAGCTACACCGACACCTATCGGGAGCGGGTTCTGGAGTACATCGAGCGCAAGGCCGAAGGTGAGGAGGTCGTCGTCTCCGAGCAGGCCAAGGAGGAGCCGAAGGTGGTGGACCTCATGGCCGCCCTGGAGGCCAGCCTGAAGGCCGGCAGGAAGAGCAAGAAGACCGGCAGGAAGAGCAGGAAGAGCGCCTGACTCAGCGCCTCCCCGAGCGGCGCCCGGACGACCGCAGGCCGCTGGCGCGGTCGCCGTTTCCGTGGCGGGAGGCGGCCATGGCCACGTCGCCTCCGGCCCGCCGGGCGGCTATGGCCAGCTCCGAGGCGGCGAAGAGGGTGTGGCCGATGTCGGCCGAGCTGGTCCGCTCGAAGACGGACAACCCCATGCTCACCGTCACCAGCTTCTTCGGGGGATTGTGGACATGGGGGATGTCCATCGCCTCCACCGCCCGGCGCAGGCGGGCGGCGGCCCGCTGGACGGAACGGTCGTCCTGCTCCGGCAGCACGAGGAGGAACTGATCACCGCCGAGGGAGTGGAGGCTGTCGCCGGTCCGGCTCTGGCGCCGGAGGACCTCGGCCACCCGCTGGGTGACGTTTTCGGCCGCCTCGGCGCCGTGGTAGGTCCGGTAGCGGTCGAGGCGGTCGATCTCGATGACGGCCAGCCAGTAGCGGTGCCCGTAGCGGCGGGTCCGGTCGGCCAGCGACTCCAGGTCGGCGATCAGGGCCCGCCGGTGGTCACCGTTGGCCAGCGCCGGGAACCCGTCGGTCAGCTGTCGGAGCTGGGAGCCTTCCTCGGCCAGGCCTTGGTGGAGGAGCGTGAGCCGGGAGGCGGCCACCATGCGGGCCTCGAGCGACTCCACGGTGAACGGCTTGGCCAGGTGGTCGTCAGCACCGGCCTTCATGGCTTCGAGGGCGTCCGCCGAGGCGGCCCGGCCCGTCACCACCACGATGTAGGTGTAGGGGTTGGCCGGCTCGGTCCGGATCCGCCGGCACAGCTCGAGGCCGTCGGAGCGCGGCATCATCCAGTCGGCGATGACCACCTCGGGGGCGGCCTGGCGGTACTCCTCCCACGCCTCCTGGCCGTCCTCGGCGAGGATCACGTCGTGACCGTCCTGGCCGAGGATCTCGGCCAGCAGGCCGCGGACCGCCGGGTCGTCCTCCGCGACGAGGACCTTCATATTGCCCCTCCTCAGTTGCCCCTAGCTTCAAACCCAATGGTCGGGCGCGCGCCCCCCTCCGGGAATAGCCCACCCGGATCATTTCCGTCCTGGTCCCGGCAGGTTTCCGGCCGCTACAGGGTGGGACATACCACCCAATAGATGGGTCTGCCCGCCCTTCAGAGCCAGCCGCTGCGGCGGAAGGCCCGGTACAGGGAGAGGCAGGCCACGGCCATGACGGCCAGCACGACGGGGTAGCCGGCAGTCGAGTGCAGCTCGGGCATGTGCTCGAAGTTCATGCCGTACACGCCGGCCACCATGGTGGGGACGGCGGCGATGGCCACCCAGGCCGAGATCTTGCGCATGTCCTCGTTCTGGCGGACCGATACCCGGGTCAGGTTCGCTTCCAGCACGCTGGTGAGCAGATCCCGGAAGGTGGCGTCCTGCTCCACCACCCGCAGGAGATGGTCGTGGACGTCCCGGAAGTACTCCCGGATGTCGTCGTGGAGGCAGGGGACCCGGCCCCGGGCCAGGACCTCGAGCGGGGCGGCCAGCGGGACGACGGCCCCGTGGATCTCGAGCACCTCCCGCTTGAGGAGATAGATCCGCTGCACCGGGTTCTCGGCGTCGCCTTCGGAGAAGACCTGGAGCTCCACCTCCCGGATGTCGTTCTCCAGCCCCTCCATCACAGGCTCGTAGTCGTCGACCACCTTGTCGACGATGGCATGGAGGACGGCGCTGGGCCCGCAGGCCAACAGGTCGGGGCGGCTCTCGATCCGGGCCCGGACGCCGGCCAGGGCACTGGCGGCCCCGTGGCGGACGTGCACGACGAACCCGTCGCCCACGAAGATCAGGATCTCGCCCAGCTCGACGGTCTCCGACGGCTCGTCGTAGCGGGCGGTCTTGAGCACGACGAACAGCGTGTCGTCGTAGACCTCGAGCTTGGGCCGCTGTTGGGCGTTGATGGCGTCCTCCACCGCCAGCTCGTGGAGGCCGAACTCACGCCGCACGGTGGCGAACTCCTCTTCGGTGGGCTCGTAGAGGCCGATCCACACGAAGGCGTCCTTGCGGTGGCAGGCGGCGGCCACCTCGTCGAGTTCGAGCTTGCCGCCCTGGCGCTGCCCGTCCTCGTAGAGGGCGCAGTCGATGATCACACGGCAATTCTCGCATTCACGGGTAAACGGGGAGTATCCCCGGGTAGGGTTCTCGACATGATGAGCGGGCAACCCACCCACCAGGAAGTTCTCGACTCCAAGGCCGCCGCCGAGGCCACCATGCGTCCCCAGCAGGTCCCCGTGAACGTGTACGAGACGAGTGGGGCGCTCGTGGTGGTGGCGCCCCTCCCGGCGGTCACGGCCAAGGACGTGACCGTGGAGCTCGACGCCCCCCGCCTGCGCTTCTGGGCCAGTCTGCGCAGCGCCGGTCCCCGCGAGTTCCTCGTCAAGGAGTGGGACTACGGGGGCTACGAGCGGGAGATCGACCTGCCCGAGGGCTACGGCAGCGGTGTGGAAGCCTCGGTGGCCAACGGCCAGCTCGTGGTCCGGGTGCTGCGGGGAGAATCGTGCGGGCCGGTCAGCATCCAGCCTCACGCCACCACTATCGACCGAGCCTGAAGACAAAGCCGGCCCGGTCGACCACCACCCGGGTGATGGTGGCGTCGGCCACCGGGCCCGTGCCGTCAGAGACGGTCACACGGAAGACGAGGTTCCTCCCGTCCACCTCGGCCAGGACCGCCTCGGCCCTCACCTTCTCGCCCACCGCGGTCGGGGACCGGTGCTCGAGGGCCACCCGGTAGCCGACCGTCGTCGACCCGGCGTCGAGGGCTTCGGCCACGGCGGCCACTGTCGCCTCCTCGGCCAGGGCCAGGAGGCGGGGGGTGCCGAGCACAGGGACGTCGCCACTGCCCAACGCGATCGCCGTGTCGGTCTCTACGACGACGTGCTCGATGGAAGCCGACAGACCCGGTGCCAGGACCACGGCCCGGAACCCTAGTAAGACTTGCGCCCGAGCCCCGCGCGAAAGGACGTCTCGATGCGCCGTATCTTCATCCTGCTCCTGTTGATGGCCAGCCTCGTTCTCGCGGCGTGCGGAGACGACAAGGGCGGGGAGAGTAGCGACGGGGGCGGTGCCGAGGGGTCCAAACCGAAGGTGGAGGTCCCCGACGGCCCGCCCCCCAGCGAGCTCACGATCAAGGACATCAAGGTGGGAACGGGCGCGGAGGCCGTCGCCGGTAAGGAGGTCACCGTGCACTATGTGGGCGTCTCCTACTCCGACAAGGAGGAGTTCGACGCCTCGTGGGACTCGGGCACGCCCTTTCCCTTCACCCTCGGCGCCGGCGCGGTCATCCAGGGCTGGGACGAGGGCGTGGCGGGCATGAAGGTCGGCGGGCGGCGCCAGCTCATCATCCCGCCGGCGCTGGCCTACAAGGAGTTCGGCCAGGGCCCGATCAAGCCCAACGAGACTCTGGTCTTCGTTGTCGACCTGCTCGAGGTGGCCGGCTAGTCGGCGTAGGTCCAGTCCGGCTGCTTGCGGGCTTGGCGCTCGTCGTAGCGGGCCACGCCACCGGCGAGGTCGACGAGCTTGGCCACCAGGATGGGCCGGGGCAGGGGGCACGGTCCCTCCAGGTGGGCGGCGAACTCCTCGGGGAAGGCAGAAAGAACGCTGCCCACCACCTGGCGCTCCTGGGTGGCCAGGTAGCAGCGGGCCCCGTCGGTCACCTTGCCCAGCCACGAGCCGATCTTGGCCACGTCGGACTCGGCCGCGGCGCCGGCCTGGATCCGCTCGAGTGAGACGGTGACCGCCTCCGAGCCCAGCTTGCACGGAGGGCACTGCCCGCAGGACTCCACGTAGAGGAAGCGGGACATGGCCCGGGCCACCTCCACCATGCAGGCCGTCTCGTCGTAAACGATGAATCCCGCCGCCCCCATCCCGCTCCCGGCGGCGGCGAACCCTTCGTAGGACAGCGGGATGTCGAGATGGTCGCCCCTCAGCACCGGGTTGGCCACCCCGGAGAACACGGCCTTCACCTGGCGTCCCGCCGGCAGGCCGCTGGCGATGGCGTCGACCACCTCCCGGAGCGACGTGCCCAGCTCCACCTCGCCGACGTCGGGGGCCACCACGTCGCCCACCACCGTGCTCACCACGTGACCGGGTGACGCCTCCGTGCCCCGGCCCCGGAACCAGTCCGCGCCCCGGGCCAGGATGACGGGGACGTTGGCCAGGGTCTCGACGTTGTTGACCAGGGTCGGGTTGGACTCGTGCTGTTCCGGGTGCCCGGGCTCCCGGGGGGTGGACTCCCACCCCGACTGGGGGGCGGTGGCGAACAGGCCGTGCTCGTAGGGCGGGAACAGGCGGGGGAGCGGGTCGCGGCCTTCGATGACCTCGAGGAGCGCCTTCTCCTCACCGAAGAGGTACTCGTCGGGGCCCGGGACGAGGGTGATCTGGCACTCGGCGCAGATGCCCGCCCCCTGCATCTCGGCCACGGCCCGGGTGAGGGCGGCCGATTCCGGCTCGAAGCTGGCCTTGATCCCGATGAAGGCCTCCACCGCGCCGACGGCGTAGGCGGCGATGATCAGCCCTTCCACCACCTGGTAAGGGTTGGCCCGCAGCAGCGCCCGGTCCTTGAAGGTGCCCGGCTCACCCTCGGCCGCGTTCATCACCATGTAGTGGTGGGTGCCCTCGGCGGTGGCCACCGTCGACCACTTCCGCCCGGTGGGGAACCCCGCTCCGCCCCGGCCCCGCAGCCCGGAGCGGCCGATCACCTCGATGGTCCCGGCCGGGCCGAGCTTCTGGGCCTCGGCCAGGCCGAGCCCGCCGTCGGCGGCCAGGTACTCGTCCAGGGAGGTCACGGGAGCGGAGGGCAGCAGGAAGGCTTCCACGGTCATCTCATTTCCTGGCGTGGCCGGTTATCAGTCGGTGAGTACCCCCGTCCGGCGCAGGAAATCGACCTGGTCGCCGGCGACCCGCCCCGGCCCGTCGCCCAGGAACGGCTCGAAGTGGCTGTAGGGATAACGGTGCAGTTCGGCTTTCGGCGCCCGCGCGGCCAGCCGGGCGATGGCCTTACCCGACACGGTGATGTCGGCTTCTCCGAGTGCGACCCACAGCGGACAGTGGACCTTGCGGGCCTTGGCCACCGGGCGGTGGAAGGCGATGGTGGCGAAGATGCCGGGGCTGATCTCGTTGCGCCACGGCGAGCCGGGCGGCACGACGGCGGCGAACCCGTCGGCTTCACCCGCGAACGGCATGGCCGCTCGCGCCCCGAGGGGACCGGTGACGGGCACCAGGTTGTGGCGGCCGGCCAGGTCGGCTACGGCCCGGGGCACGAGCCAGGCCGCCACCCGGGGCGGGGTGGCCAGGACCCGGGCCAGGCCGTCGAGGAAGGGGCACAGGGCGATGGTGGCGGCGACCTCTGGGTCGGCGGCCGCCGTCTCCACGGCGTGGCCGCCGCCGAAGGAGAACCCCCACAGCACGATGCGTTGCGGGTCGACTCCGGGCAGGGCCCGAGCCGCGGTCACCGCCGCCCGCCAGTCCTCGAGCTGGGCCGCCTTGCGGAACCGCTGCCGGGGCTGGCCGGGCGAGTCGCCCAGATGGCGGTAATCGAAGACGAGGGCGACGGCGCCCGCCGCGGCCAGCCGTTCGGCGTAGGCGGGCAGACCCTCGTGGCGGGTGAGGGAGAAGCCGTGACCCATCACCACACATGGCCGGCTCTTCGTGTCGGGCCGCGGATCGGCCGGCGGCGTGTACACCCAGGCGGCGCAGGTGCCCGAGCCGGAGGGAAACTCGTGGTCGGAACGGTTGCTCACCGTCGGTAGGCTACGCACCTCCTCCCGACGCGACGATCCGGACCGCTCCGGCGGCAGGATCGACCTCGATCAGATCGCCGTCACGGACCCCGGCGAACAGGTCGGGCACACCGACGACGGCGGGCAGTCCGAGTTCGCGCGCCAGGATGGCGGCGTGGCTGAACAGCCCACCCTGTTCGGTCACCACTGCCACCAGCAGCGGGAAGACGGCGTTGAAGGCGGTCGTCGTGGCCACGGCGACGAGCACGTCGCCCTCGACGAGCCGGGTCATCTCCTCCGGGAGGCGCACCACCCGCGCCGTACCCACCGCCGGCTGCGACCCGATGCCCACGCCGTGGAGCGGGGCGTCGACACGAGGGGGTGTCACGTTCCACACGGCCTCGCGGATCTCCGAGAGGCGGGCGACGCTGGGGGGGAGATCATCGCCCGCCGGGCGTTCGCCGCCGCCGTCGAGGTGCAGGGGCGGCTCTTCGACTGCGGCTCGCGCCCGTACGTCCCATCGTCGGGCCAGCTCCTCGAGCCCGGGCCCCTCCCCGGCGAGCACAGCCAAGGCCTCGTCGGTGTCGGCCTCGAAGAGGTGGTGGGGCTCGGCCAGCAGGTTGCGACCCGTGAGCCGCCGGCCGATCTCGAGGCCGGCCCGCCGGACGAGTCCGAGCGGCCAGTTCCAGCACACGCCGACGTCGTCGTCTCGGAGGGCGTAGCTGGAACGGGCGTCGGCGACCAGCACGTCGAAACGCGCTTGCTCGGACTCGGGAAGGGCACCCCGGATCGCGGCGGCGACATCTCGCCGGGGGCCGGCGGGTCGTTGCCGCCGGCGGGCGTTGACCGCGGCGACGAGGAGGCCGGGGCGCTCGCCCACGGTGGGTTCGAGCAGGTCGTGCCCGGCCAGCGGCCGCCAGCCGTAGTCGTCGAGGTAGCCGTCGAGCGCAGCCGCCGCCTCGGCGCCGGCCGAACGCAGGTCAGCGATGGAGGCCACCGGCGCCGGCGCGCCGGCGCGGTCGAGCGCCGCGGCCACCGCCGCCAGGTGCACGTCGACGGCGGCACTGGCCGGCGAGGCCCCGGCGAGGAGCTCCGGCAGGGCGGCAGGGTCCACACTCCAGACCGCAGCTGCGCTGAAGAGCAGGCCGCCGGCGACGTCGAAGCCGGTGTGTTCGAAGTGCAGCGGCGCCCAGCGGAGAAAGTTGTCCACCGACCGCTGAAAATGCTCGCCCAACCCGGCGTCATCCAACCCTCGGAGGTCCTGGCCCTGGAGCCTCCGGTTGGCTCCGACGACCCGGGGCCGCTCCTCGTCGTGCCAGCGGCCGACCTCGTCCCGCCAGGGTGAGGACGTCAGCGTCGCCGCGGCCGCCACCTCACGCCCGTCGAGCTCCTCGCGGGTGAGCGGGATCTGGGGGCCGTAGTAGATCCAGCCGTTGACCGCCGCCCACCGGGCCTCACCGGTGGGCAGCCCGTAGCGCGCCGCGCCGACCTTCCAACCGAGGGTCACCGGCGGGAACAGCGACGAGAACATGTGGCTGACGGCGTAGGGGAAGTGCTCCTTGACCAACCACCAGTCGCCCGGACCGGGCGCGTCCCACTCGAGCTCCGCCGGCATCGGAGGCAAGTCTGGCCCACCCCGCCGGGCGGGGTCGGTAAGGTGCGGCCATGAGCGCCCGCTGGGACGAGAAGGATGTCCCGTCACTGGAAGGAAAGGTCGCCCTGGTGACGGGGGCCAACTCCGGCCTCGGCCTGGAGGCCACCAAGGTGCTGGCCCGCCGCGGGGCCAAGGTGCTGCTCGCCTGCCGCAACGCCCAGAAGGCCGAGGCAGCGGCCGAGCAGGTGCGGGCGGTGGCCACCGGGGCGGTGGAGACCGTGCCCCTCGACCTGGCCAGCCTCACCTCGGTCGCCGCCGCGGCCAAGCTCGTCAGCAGCACTGAGTCGCGCCTCGACCTGCTGCTCAACAACGCCGGGCTCATGGCCGTCGACGAGTCCCGGACCGAGGACGGCTTCGAGATGCAGCTCGGCGTCAACCACCTCGGCCACTTCGCCCTCACCGCGGGCCTGGCCCCCCTGCTGCTGAGCACCCCGGGCTCGCGGATCGTGACGATGTCGAGCGTGGCCCACCGGGTGGGCCGGATGTACCTCGACGACCTGTTCCTCGAGCAGCGGGGCTACGACCGCTGGCGGGCCTACTGCCAGAGCAAGCTGGCCAACCTGCTGTTCACCACCGAGTTCCACCGGCGCCTCACCGAGGCGAAGGCCACGACGATGGCCCTCGCCGCCCACCCCGGCGGATCGCACACCGACCTCGGCCATGAAGGCGCCGGCCTCACCAACAAGCTGCTGATGCCGATCATGGCACTCGGTCAGCCGGCCTGGCTGGGCGCTCTCCCGATCGTGCGGGCCGCCACCGACCCGGGTGCCCGGAGCGGTCAGTTCTACGGACCCCGCCTGATCCTGGCCGGCCACCCGGTGGTCGAGATCCCGAGCCGGCCGGCCCGCAATGCCGGCGACGCCTTCCGGCTGTGGGAGCGCTCCGAGGAGCTGACCGGGCTCACCATCGACATCCCCGCGGCATGAGTGACGTGTGGGCGCTCGGCGACGCCTACGAACCGTATGTGGGTCGCTGGAGCCGCCTCGTGGCCCGGGAGTTCCTCGAGTGGCTGGCGGTCGAGCCGGGTCGGCGCTGGCTTGACGTGGGCTGCGGGACGGGCGCGCTGACCGGGACCATCCTGGGCCTGGCGGCACCGGTCAGCGTGAAAGGGGTCGAGCCGTCGGAGGGCTACCTGGCGCACGCCCGCCACCGGATCGACGACCCGCGGGCCACGTTCGAGCTGGGGGACGCCCGGTCGCTCCCGGTCCCGGATGGGAGCTTCGACGCGGTCGTTTCCGGCCTCGTCCTCAACTTCGTGCCTGACCCGCCGAGCGCGGTGGGCGAGATGGCCCGGGCCACGGCCGCCGGTGGCGTGATCGGCGCCTACGTGTGGGACTACGCCGGGGACATGCAACTCATGCGCTACTTCTGGGATGCGGCGGTGGCGCTCGACCCCGATGCCCGAGCCCTCGACGAAGGCGTCCGGTTCCCGCTCTGCCAGCCCGCCCCCCTGCGAAGTCTGTTCCTGGGGGCGGGGCTGGCCGACGTGGACGTGAAGGCGATCGACGTGCAGACGCCCTTCGGGGACTTCGACGAGTACTGGACGCCGTTCCTCGGCGGCCAGGGTCCGGCTCCGGGCTATGCCATGTCGCTCACCGAGGAGCGCCGGGTCCGGTTACGCGACCACCTTCGTTCCGTCCTCCCGACGGCCGATGACAGCAGCATCAGCCTGATGGCCCGTGCCTGGGCGGTCTCCGGGAGAAGGCCGGCCTGAGCCATGTCCCAGCTCGACCGCATCCTCGACGCCAACCGCCTCTACCGGGCCCTCCACCCTTGGTCGGCCACCTCCAGGTCACCCCGGCCCACCCGGCAGCTGGTCGTCCTCACCTGCATGGATACCCGCCTGCAGCTGCTGCGGGCGCTCGGACTCGAGGTGGGCGAAGCCCACTTCGTACGCAATGCCGGGGGTCGGGCCACGGACGACGCCATGCGCTCGATCGCCTTGTCCACCAAAGTTCTCGGCACCACGGAGGTCGGCGTCATCCACCACGACGACTGCGGTCTCGAGGGACGCAGCAACGACGAGCTGCGCGCGGCGACGGGCACGGACATCGACTTCCGGCCCTTCGCCCAGGTGGAGGCGTCGGTTCACGAGGACGTGGAGGTCATCCGGGCCTGGCCGTGGCTCGCCCCGGGGACGGTGGTGTGGGGTGCGGTCTACGACGTGGACGACGCCAGCCTGCGGGTGGTGGCTCCACCGGAGTGACGCCCGGCGGCTAGTCGGCGGTGACGAGGTTGGCCAGCTGGCGGGCGGCGACCCCGGCCAGGACGACCAGGAGGGCGGCGGCAACGCCCGTGGCCAGGAGCAGGGGGCCGGTGGCCAGGTGCCCGTCGAGCAGCAGGGGGCGGGCGGCCACGGTGAGCAGGTCCAGTGGATTGCGCTCGGCCAGCTCGCGGATATAGCCGGGCATGGAGGTGTGAGGGACCCAGATGCTGCTGGTGAACATGAAGGGCAGGAACAGCGGCAGGAGGGCCTGGGTGACCTCGGCGCTGCGGGTGCGTAGACCGGCCACCAGGAACAGGGCGTTCCACGCCGCCGACCACAGGGCCACGAGGGCGAGCACCACCGCCACCGCTCCCGGCGATCCGAGGGGCGCCCCCAGGAGCGCGCCCACCGCCAGCAGGAGGGCGGCGATGGGGACGGCCCGGGCCCCCTCGAAGGCCAGTAGGCCGGTCAGCGCCGCGGCCGGCGAGGTGGGCAGCAGGCGCAACCGGTCGAGGTAGCCGTTCCCGGCGTCGGTGACGAGCCGGCCGGCGGCGAACCCGCCGCCCATCATGGCGGCCACGAAGACGAGACCGGGCGTGGCGAAGTCGACGAGCTGGTCGGTGCCGTAACCGGGCAGGGCGATCATCACGCCGAACACCTGGGTGATGATGGCCACCAAGGCCAGGGGGAGCACGGCCGGGAACACGAAGGCCCAGGCCGGTTCCCGCAGGGCGTGGCGGGTGGTGCGCCCGAAGGTGAGGGCGGCGTGGCGGAGGAAGACCCGGCTCATCCCCGGCGTCTCTCCACCAGGGTCAGGGCGATGCCCAGCACCATGCTCCACAAGGCGATGGTGGCCACCCCGCCGGCCACGACGGTGAGGTCGACGGTGCCGGTGGTCCACTGCCGGGCTGCCTCGACGACGGCGGAAACCGGATTGGTCTGGGCGATGCCCTCCGCCCACCCCGGCATCAGCTCGGCCGGCAGCCACACGGTGGACAGGAAGGTCACCGGGGCGAACAGGGGCAGCAGGGCCTGGGGCGCCTGGGGGCTGGCGGAGAGCCGGGCCACGAGGTGGAACAACGAGTTCCAGGCCACGGCCCAGGCGGCGGCCAGGAGCAACAGTGCGGCCGTCCCGGCCGGCGATGGGTGCACGTCGTCGGCCTGGAGCGCGCTCACGGCCAGCACCAGCGCGGCGGCGGGCAGGACCCGGGCGGCGTCGAAGGTCAGCCGGCCCATGGTCACCGCCGCCGCCGAGGCACCCAGCAGCCGCAGCCGGTCGCCGAAACCGCCCCGCAGGTCCTCGGCCAGGCCCACGGCGGTGAAGCCGGCGCCCATCATGGCCGGCAACAGGATCGCCCCCGCCGCCAGCCAGTCGAAGTAGGAGGGGTCGGGGAAGGCGGGGAGGCGGGCCACCGACCCGGTCAGGTCGGCGAAGAGGGTGACGGTCACGACGGGGGGCACCAGGGGGAACACCCAGGCCATGGCGAAGCGCCGGCGGGCCCGCAGCTCTTCCCGCCGGAAGGCCAGCCACGCCGTCCGGGCGAACCCGGTCCGGGTGTCCCCGCCGACCAGGGTCGTGCCGAGCGGGAAGGAGGCCGAGGCTGTGCTCACGCCGCCTCGCCGGAGCGGGACCCGGACCCCACCCCGGCTCCGGCTCCCGCTCCGGTCAGGGCCACGAAGACATCCTCCAGGGAGGGCCGGTGGATCTCCACGTCGTCGACATGCAAGCCGAGGGTGGCCAGGGCGGCGGCGGCGTCGAGGGCGTCGGCGGGCTGGTCCAGGTCGATCTCCACCGTGCCCCCGCCGTTGACCAGCGACGCCCGGCCGACGAGGCGGGTGGCGACGCGGTCGGCATCGGCGGCGTTGGTGCGGAGCCGCAGGACGGTGCCACCCAGCTGTGCCCGCAACGTTTCGGGTGAGCCGAGGGCCACGATTCGGCCTTCGTGCACCACGGCCAGGCGATCGGCCAGCGCCTCTGCCTCTTCGAGGTACTGGGTGGTGAGAAACACGGTGGTGCCCTCGCCCCGCAGCCGCCGGATCTCGTCCCACAGGGCCCGGCGGGACTGGGGGTCGAGCCCGGTGGTGGGCTCGTCGAGGAACAGGACCTCGGGGCGACGGACCAGGGCGGCGGCCAGGTCGAGGCGCCGCTGCATCCCGCCCGAGTAGGTGCCCACCCGCCGGCCGGCGGCCGCGGCCAGGTCGAACAGCTCGAGCAGCTCATCGGCCCGGGCCCGGGCCGCCTGGCGGCGCAACCCCCACAGGGAGGCGACCAGGGTGAGGAACTCCCGCCCGGTGAGCAGCTCGTCGAGGGCCGCCTCCTGGAGGGTGACGCCGATCCGGGAGCGGACGTCCTCGGGCCGGGCCACGACGTCGACGCCCGCCACCCGGGCGCGTCCGGTGGTGGGGCGGGTCAGGCCGGTGAGAATCCGGACCGTGGTGGTCTTGCCGCCGCCGTTGCGGCCCAGGTAGCCGAAGATCTCCCCTTCGTCCACGTGGAAGGTGACGTCGCGCAGGGCCTCGGTGCCTCCGGCGTAGGTCTTGGCCAGCTGCTCGACTTCGATGGCGACGTACATGGCCAACCTCCTGCTTGGATTTTCCAAGTATTATTCCCTTGGATAATCCAAGTCAAGCCGTTATCCTGAAGAAGAGATGGCACGCACCTACGACCAGCACTGCTCACTGGCCCTCGCCCTCGACGTGGTCGGAGACCGCTGGGCACTGCTCATCATCCGTGACCTCCTCCTCGGCCCCCGCCGCTTCGGCGAGCTTCTCGAAGGCCTGCCCGGGATCGGCACGGACATCCTGACCGCCCGCCTGCGGGAGATGGAGTCCGCCGGTCTCGTCGCCCGGCGCCAGGAGGGCCGGGCCAGCTGGTACCAGCTCACCGACGAGGGCCGGGCGCTGCAACCGGCCATGCGGGAGCTGGCCATCTGGGGGGTGCGCCGCTTCCTGGCCCCGCCCCTGGCCGAGCAGTTCTCGCCCCGCTCCACCCTCACCCTGCTCAGCATGGGCGCCGGGGCTCAGGTCGACGTCGACGACGCCGACGGCAGCTACGAGATCCGGGTGGGACCCGAGGTCGCCACCCTCGATGTGGTCGATGGGCGGGTGCGGGCGGCCCAGGGACCGGCCGCCGATCCCACCGCCACCGTCACCTTCACCCAGGCGGGCGTGCTCGCCCTCGTCATGGGCTCGCCTCTCGAGAGCCTGGTGGCCACCGGCGAGGCGAAGGTGTCCGGGGACGGGGTCCGGGCCGCCGCCGTCCTGGAGGCGCTCTCCCGCTCGGGGATCGTCACCCGCGCCTTTGCCGCCCTGTTGTAGGTCGGCTAAGCGTCCGAGGACTTCCGCACCACTTCGGCTGCCACCGCCCCCCACTGCTCGATGTCGGTCGGGCTGGCGAAGACGTCGTCGCCGGTGAGGTAGAGCACCACCCGGTCGGCCACGTCCCGGTGGCGCTCGACGATCCTTTCGGGCAGCTCCGCCCAGGTGCCGCTGACGGCGAAGTGGTCGAGGAGGTCGTCGGTGATGACGGCGGCCATCCCGTCGAGGTCGCCCGCCTTCTGCCGCTCCCGGAGCCGCTCCGTGGTCCCCTCGAAGCCGATCTGATCGAAGAGGAAGGCGTAGTTGGGTGTCGAGCCGTAGAAGGAGATCTGGCGTCGCACGCCCTCGCGGGCGGCGGTCAGCTCCGCCTCTGTGTCACCGGCCGCTACGAAGGTGGGCACGAAGAGGGTGAGGCCGGCCGGGTCCCTCCCGGCCCGGGCCGCCCCGGCAGCCAGGTTGGGCAGCACCGTCTCCCGCAGGTAGGTGGGGTTGTTGAGCGGATGGACGTGCAGCCCGTCGGCCACCTCGCCGGCCATGCGCAGCATCCAGGGATTCACGGCGGCGACGTCGATGGTGGGATGGTCGTGGGTGATCCGCCCTGGCGCCCATTGCGGGGTCAGGAGCGAGAACGAGTAGAAGTCGCCCTTGAAGTCGAGGCGCTCGTCGCCCCGGAAGGCGGCGAAGATGGCCCGCAGGGCGAGCACGTACTCCCGCAGCCGGGGCCCGGGATGTTCGAAAGGCATGCTGTAGCGCCGCTCGACGTGGGCCCGCACCTGGGTGCCGAGGCCGAGGCGGAAGCGGCCGCCGGTGACGTCGGCCAGCTCCCAGGCCAGCTGGGCGGTGATCATGGGGCTGCGGGCGAAGGCGACGGCGATGCCGGTGGCCAGGTCGAGCGGGGCGGCGAGGGCGGCGGCCGTGGCCGACAGGAAGGCCGTCCGCCCCGATTCGACGAACACGAGGCCGGAGAAGCCGCCGGCGTGCGCCTCCCGGGCCAGCTGTCCGATGCGGGGCAGGGCCGCTCCCGGGGTCACCAGGTCCACCTTCATGTCATCCGACCACCTGGCATGTCATCCGACCACCTGGCATGTCATCTGACAACCTGGCATGTCATCCGACCACCGGGCATGTCATCCCACCACCGAGACGTCGGCCACCCGGACCCGACCGAGGAGGTCGATGACGACGCCATCGGTGCGTTCGGAGTGGACGCCCTGGTTCTTGGCGAACCACAGGGGGATGAGGGGCATGTCGTCGAGGATGAGATCCTCGGCCTCCTGGTAGTACTTGAGGCCCTCCTCGATGGAGGGAGCCCGGTCGCCGGCGGCCACGAGCTCGTCGACCTTCGGGTTGGCGTAGCCCGCCCGGTTGGAAGAGCTCTTCGACCCGAACAGCGGAGCCAGGTAGGCCTGCGGGCTCGGGTAGTCCATCAGCCAGTTGAGGCGGAACGGCCCCGTCACCTGGTGGGCCTTGACGGCACCGAAGAACACGGCGAACTCGGGGGTCTCGAACTTGACGTCGGTGATCCCGAGGTTGGTGCGGAGCTGGTTGGCCACCGCCTCCATGGACTGCTCGTGGTCCCGACCGATGGCGAACCAGATGTGGAGGGTCCCGCCCTTCCACCCACCCCCCTGGGCCAGCAGCTGCCGGGCCCGCTCCACGTCGAGGTCGCACAGCTTGCACGCATCGGTCCTGGTGCCGGGCAGGGCGGGGAAGACGATGGAACGGGCCGGGTCCTTCTCCCCGTCGAAGATCTTGTCGATGATGCCCTGGCGGTCGATGGCCAGCGAGATGGCCTGGCGGATCTCCTTACGGGCGTAGGCGGGCTGGTAGAGCGGGAGGCCGAGATAGTTGAGGCCCGAGCTGAGCTGCTCGACGAAGCGGGAGCCGTAGGTCTCGCGGGCGCCGGGAATCTCGGTGGCGGGCAGCTCGGTGGTGATGTCGAGCTCTCCGGACTGGAAGTCCCGGTAGGCCGTCTCCTTCTTCACGTAGATCTTGAACTCGATGGCGTCGGCCGCCGGGGGCGGGCCCTGGTAGTCGGGGTAGCGCTTGACCCGGATGCTCTCGTCGTGGCGCCAGGGTCCGTCCATCATGAACGGACCGTTGCCCACCGGTTGCTCCTCGAAGCGCTTCGGATCGTCGAGGGCCACCCGGGGCAGGGGGTAGAAGGCCTGGAATCCCAACGTGACGGGGAACTGGCTGAACGGCTCCACCAGCCGCACGGTGAAGGTGGTGTCGTCGACCACCCGCAGACCGGACATCTCTTTGGCCGGGGGCGGGACCGGCGGGGTGGCGGCCGGGTCGCCCTGGAGGTCGTTGTAGCCCTCGATCTTGGCGAAGGATGAGGAGTTGCCCGCCGCGTTGGGGGCGTAGGCGCCGAAATTCCAGGCATCGACGAAGGACCGGGCGGTGACCGGCTCGCCGTCATGGAAGGTCCAGCCGCCCTTGATCTTGATCGTCCACTCCTGCTGGTCCGGAGAGGTGATCGATTCGGCCATGACGTTGGCTGGGGCGGCCGTCTGGGCGTCGTACTCCACCAGACCGGTGAAGAGGACGAACAGCACCTGCATGTCGTTGGTGGCGTTGGTGGTCGGCGGCAGGAGGTGTTCCGGTTCGATGATGCCGATAGAGAAGGCCCTCTCCCCGCCGCCCCCACCCTCGGTTTCGGAGCCGCCGGAGCTACAGGCCGCCACCAACAGGCCCGAGACCACCACCAGTGTCAGCAGGCCACGTCGCACCCGGACCACCTCTCTTCACTGCCGCTCGGAGCTCACCCGCTTCGCCTGGGCGCGGCGGTGTCGGGTCCACCAGGCGTCCTCGCCGGGTGGCACCTGCTGACCGTAGAGCAGCCGGGCGGTCGCCACCTGACTGGCGATGGTGTCCATGATCCGGTCGGTGGCGGCCCGGTCGTTCTCGTCCGGACGCAGGGTGATGCCCCTTCCGATGACCGCCGCCACCACCAGTCCCGGGCGCCACCGGGGCCAGTGGTACCGGGCCTGGAGACGGTGGGTGCCCCACAGCCCGATGGGGATCACCGGGTGACCGGAGGCGCGAGCCAGGCGGACCACGCCGGTACGGCCGCGGCCCGGTTCGAGGTCGGGTGAGAGCTCGCCCTCGGGGAAGATGACCACCACCTCGCCGGCCTTGAGGGCGACGGCGGCCGGTTCCAGCGACGCCGCCGCCCGGGCGGTGGACCGTTCCACCGGGATCTGGCCCATGCGCCGGAGGAGTCCGGCCAGGACGGGGTAACGGAAGAGCCCCGAGGTGGCCAGGAAGCGCGCCTCCCGGCCCCGCAGGTCGGCGAGATAGCCGACGGCGGGTGGATCGAGCAGGGAGATGTGGTTGGCGGCCAGCAGGGCCGGACCCGACCCGGGAATGTGTTCCAGTCCCTCCACCCGCCAGCCCAGGGCCGCGCGCAGGGGCGGCCGCAGCAGGACCCGGGCCAGGTCGTAGGCCGGCACGGCTCAGAGCTTGGCCAGCAGCTTGTCGGCGCCGCTGACGTTGACGCCCCGACCCTCCTCCACGGCGAGGTCGGTGACGATGCCGTCGTCGAGGATGGCGGCGAAACGCCGGGTCCGGGTGCCGAGGCCGGTGGCGGACATGTCGAACTCCAGGCCCATCTGGGCGGTGAACTCGCCGTCGCCGTCGGCCAGCATGACCACCTTGCCCTCGGCGCCCTGGGCCCTGCCCCAGGCCCCCATCACGAAGGCGTCGTTGACGGACACGCAGGCGATGGTGTCGACCCCCTTGGCCTTGAGCTCGTCGGCCCGTAGCACGAAGCCGGGCAGGTGATAGTCGGAGCACGTGGGGGTGAAGGCGCCCGGGACTCCGATGAGGACGACCCGGCCCGAGCCCAGCACCTCACGGCTCTGGACCGCCTTGATGCCCTCGTCGGTGAGTATCCGGAGCGTCACGTCGGGAATCTTGTCGCCGACCGAGATCGCCATTCGTTCCTCCTGTAGGCGGTTGTCCGGAAGGTCCCCGATCATGCCGCGCCCGGCGGCGGCGGGCCGCACGGGAGTGTTTACCCATCCAGTCCTGGAGAAAGGAGTGCTGACAACAACAATCCTGCGACGAGGAGGCCGTCCATGAACGAGCCCCAGCCCATCGACATCTACCTCAACGACCACCTCGGCGGTTCCGTGATGGCCATCGAGATCGCCAAGCGGCTCGTCAACGAGAACTCCGGAACCGACCTGGGACGTTTCTTAGAGGGCTTCCTGAGCGAGGTCGATGAGGACAAACGCACGCTCGAAGGCCTGATGGATTCCATCGGCGCGACCCGCAACCCGGTCAAGCAGGCGGGCGCCTGGCTGGGCGAGAAGCTGACCCGCCTCAAGCTCGGCACGTCGGAGAAGGACCTGGCCAACCTGATCTCGGTCGAGACCCTGTGCCTGGGCGTCCAGGGAAAGATCTACCTCTGGATTTCGCTGGACAAGGTGGCCTCCGCCCATGAGGCCTTGTCCGGGATGGACTTCAAGGCCCTCCAGCAGCGGGCCCAGACTCAGCAGGACGGCCTGGAGCGCTTCCGGATCGAGCTGGCCCAGGCGACCCTGGGGGCCAAGGCCACGGTCTAGGGGCCCGGTGCCGGCCGGGCCGGTAATCTGGCTTCGGTGAAGAGCATGGCTGGCGAGCGGTGGCGGACACGGGGTGCCGCCACCGCGCTCGTCAGTGCGTTGGTGCTGGGCATCCAGGCCGCCCTCGGCCCGAAGAAGAAAGTGCCCATCGTCATCGACCACCGGCAGGACGAACCCCCGGCGGACGCCATCACCCTCTATTTCCACCCCGAGGTCCCCGAGGCGACCCTGGTCCTCATCCGCTGAGCGCGGTGGGGGCCTCGGCCATGTCCTCGGGCAGGCCGTCGACGTAGGTGACGGCGTTGGTGCGCACCGCCGGGGTCCGGGCCCCACGGATGATCACTCCGGTGAGGTTGAGCGGGTCGCAGGCGTTGACCACCACCCGCTCGCCGGAGCGGGGCTGACGGCGGATGGCCTTGAGGCCGTCCATGGCCGCGGGCAGGGCGTACTGCTCGCCGCTGAACCCGGCCACGAAACGGCCGCCGCGGATGAGCCCGCGGTCCTCGAAGCGGCGCAGGGCCCACTGGATCTCCCGCCAGGGCAGGGGCAGTCCCTCGTGGACGGCGAGGTCCCGGAAGACGACACCCCAGCGCTGCAGGAGCTGGTCGGCGACCACCTCGGCCAGCCCTTCCCGGTCCTCGACCGGCTCGGCTGCAGGAACCAGGGACCACCGCCCCGCCGCCGTGCTGGGCCCGGTCGCGCCCCGCCGGAGGCGGCTGACCGAGCTCCGGGTGGGACGGTGCGGGTGGCGGCGGTCCTCCACCAGGGAGCGGATGGCGGCGAAACCGTCGGCGGTGAGCAGCCCGCGGGCCACCCCGTCCCACAGGGCCTCTTCGATGTCGGTGCGTAGGCGGCCGGTGTCGGCCGCGAGCTCGGACACGAACCGGGCGCCCTTGGCCGCCAGCGCCTCGACGATCTCGGCTGTGGCCCCGACCGCCGGCACCTCGGGAGTGGCCGCCAACCGGCCCGCCTGCAGCAGCCAGGGCAGGTCTTCCCGGAAGGCGACCGTGATGGGCGTCGCCTTCGAGGGGCTCGAGCGGCGAGCCGGGTCACCGGGGGACACCCCCTTGGCCCCGGCGCCGGGCTGCCAGGCCGACAGCCGCAACCAGGTCACCTCGCCGTCGTGGCACAGCCGGTCGAGGAGGGCGGGCTGGTAGTCGGTGATGCGGCGGCGCAGGATCTCCGGCTCCCAGGTGGCTGCGCCCGCCTCGTAACCCTGGAGCTGCTCGATGGCCAGGCGGATGCCGACCCGGCCCCGGAGCTGGGTGTCGGGGGCCACGTGCTGCCACCGCAGCAGGAAGCGCATGAAGTCCTGGGCGCTGACCGGCTCGACGTTCTGGCGACGGGTCTTGCGGGAGTAGGAGTGCATGCGGGCCAGGAGGCGTCGGGCGCACCACTCGACCGCCTCGGGAGAGGCCGCCGCCTCGGGGTTGGTGAAGGCGCCCTGGAGGGCGAAGCCGTCGTGTTCCAGGACGGCCAGCCCGATGGCCACCGTGGACGTCGACAGCCCGCAGCGCCCGGCCAGGCCGGCGGCGGTGAGCGGCCCGGAGATGTCGAGGTGGCCGCGCAGCACCGCCGCTACGACCTGCTCGTGCGGGTGGGCGTCGTCGACCCGGCCCTCGAGCAGCACCGCAGCAGGGGTCGAGAGCTCGGCGGCCCACCAATGCTCGGTTACGGCCGGGGCCGCGCCGGTCGTGGACCGCACCCGGCCCCGGGCGGCGAGCTCGTCGAAGAGCGGGCGCCACGGCGCCTGCGCCGGGGTGACGACCAGGCTGAGGAGCAGGTCGTGCAGCTCGTCGGCGCTGACCGGGTCGGGGGTGACCTCGTCGCGGACCCGGTCGACGGCTTCGGGATCGAGCCGGCCGATGGTGCCCAGGTCGACGGGCAGGCCCCGGCGTAGCGAGACGGCGTTGGTCCGGCGGTCGACGGCCTCGGCGTCGTCGAGGAAGGCGTAGGGCTTGGCGCTGAGGATCTCGTGGCTGAAGGCCGACGCCTCGGTCGTGTCCCGGCAGTGGGCCCGGATCCGCCCGCTCTCCAGACCCGACAACAGCTCCTCGAGGCCTTCGATGTCGAGCGCCTCGGTGAGGGTGTCGTGCATGGTTTGGCGCACCAGGGGGTGGTCGGGGATCTCGATAGGGCCGGTGATGTTTTCCTGGCACGCCGCGGCCTGGGGGAAGAGCGCGGCCATGAAGTCGTCGGCCTCCATACGTTGGATGGGCGGCGGGTTGCGCCGCCCGCCCTTGAAGCGCAGGACGACCAGGGCCCGGTTGAGGTTCCAGCGCCACCGGCTTTGGAACATGGGAGCGTCGAGGACGGCCTGCTCGAGGACGCTGCGCACCGTCTTCGAGTTGAGGAAGCGGGGCACGTCGGCCAGCCGGAAGCTGTGGTGGGGCCCGAGGGAGAGGACGACGGCGTCGTCGTTGGCCGCGGCCTGGAGCTCGAAGTTGAACGACTTGCAGAACCGCTTGCGCAGGGCCAGCCCCAGGGCCCGGTTGATGCGTCCGCCGTAGGGCGAGTGGACGACCAGATGCATCCCCTCGGCCTCGTCGAAGAAGCGTTCGAAGACCAGGTCGGTGGCGGTGGGAACGGTGCCGAGGCCGGCCCGGCCGGCGGCCACGTACCCGACGATCTGTTCGACGGCGCCGGCGTCGAGCGGGGCGGCGCTCCGCAGCCAGGCCTTGGCCCCCTCGACGTCGCCGGTAGCCAGGTGGCCGTCGAGGGTGGTCCGCAGGGCCGATACCTCGAGGGACAGCTCGGGAGTGCGGGCCGGGGCCTCACCCGTCCAGAAGGGGATGGTCGGAGGCTTCCCCTCAGCGTCGCCCACGCGGACGGTCCCGGCGCTGACCTGACGGATCTGCCAGGCGTGGGTGCCGAGGAGGAAGATGTCGCCGGCCATGGACTCGGTGGCCCAGTCTTCGTTGACCGTGCCGACGAAGAGGTCGTCCGGCTCGAGGACGACCCGGAAGTCGCCCACCTCGGGGATGGCGCCCCCCGAGGTCGCCGCCGCCAGCCGGGCCGCCGGCCGGGCCCGGACCTCCCCGTTGACCCCGTCGAGGTGGAGGTAGGCGGCGCGCCGCCCCCGTCCCGTGACGATGCCGTGGCTGACCAGCTCGAGGATCTCGTCGAACTGGCTCCGGGTCAGGTCCCGGTAGGGATGGGCCCGGCGCATCAGGTCGTAGAGGTCGTCCGTGCGCCACTCCTCCGCCGCCACCTCGGCCACCAGCTGCTGGGCCAGGATATCGATGGGAGCCACGGGCGGGATGATGGCGTCGAGCTCCCCCTTACCCACGGCGCACAGCAACGCCGCGCTCTCCACCAGCTCGTCCCGGGTGAGCGGGAACAGCCGCCCTTTGGGGGTGCCGGCCCGCGAGTGGTTGGAACGGCCGACCCGCTGGAGAAAGGTGGCGATGCTGCGGGGCGAACCCACCTGGCAGACCAGTTCCACGGGGCCGATGTCGATGCCCAGCTCGAGCGAGGCGGTGGCCACCAGGGCCTTGAGGTCCCCGGCCCGCAGGCGGGTCTCGACTCGGTGGCGGCGGTCCTTGGACAGGGAGCCGTGATGGGCGGAGACCACGTCGTCGCCGAGGCGCTCGCCCAGCTGGTGGGCCAGGCGCTCGGCCAGGCGGCGGGTGTTCACGAATACCAGGGTGGTGTGGTGCTGGCCGACCAGTTCCGCGATCCGGTCGAGGACGTCGCCCATCTGCTCGCCGGAGGCGACCGCCTCCAGCTCACCCTGGGGCAGCTCGAGGGCGAGGTCGAGGTGGCGCTGGTGGCCGGTGTCGATCACCGCGGGAGGTGCAGGCGCGCCGGCCCCGCAGAGCATGTCGGCGATGAGGGAGATGGGCCGCTGGGTGGCGGACAGGCCGATGCGCTGGGGGCGGCGGGCGGCGACGTGCTCCAGGCGCTCGAGGGTCAGGGTCAGGTGGGAGCCCCGCTTGTCGCGGGCCGCGGCATGGATCTCGTCGACGATGATCGTCTCGACGCTGCGCAGCATCTCCCGGCTGCGGGCCGCGGTGACGAGGAGGTAGAGCGACTCGGGGGTGGTGACCACGAAGTTCGGAGGACGGCGCAGCATCGAGGCGCGCTCGCCCCCGGTGGTGTCGCCGGTGCGGACGCCGACACGCAGGTAGGGGGCGGAGAGACCCAACTCCTTTGCCACCTCGGCGATCTCCCGCAGGGGCCGGTCGAGGTTCTCAGCGATGTCGACGGCGAGCGCCTTGAGCGGAGATACGTAAGCGACCTGTGCTGTCCCCTGTACATCGATCCCGGCGGCGTGGGCCCGGTACAGGCGGTCGATGCACACCAGGAACCCGGCCAGCGTCTTGCCCGAGCCGGTCGGGGCGGCGATGAGGGTGTCCCGGCCGGCGGCGATCTCCACCCACCCCTGCTCCTGGGCCGGGGTCGGCCCCTCCGGGAAGCGGCGGGCGAACCAGGTGGCGACGGCCGGATGGAACCCCTCGGCAGGAAGGCCGTCCCCCGAGGGGAGACCCGGGGGCTCGGGGGTGTCCCCCGGGGAAAACAAGGTCGGATTCTCGAGCAGGGCCATGGCAACGTCGACCTTACCGACCGGGTGTGACAGTGTGGAGTGCGTGACGGACATTCCCTCCACCTTCCGCCTGAGTGAACCCGAGGACTTCGACATCGATGTCACCGGTGATGCCAGTGGGATCACCGTGGCCGTTCGGGGCGAGCTGGACGTGCTCACCGCCCCCTTCCTCTGGGAACGGCTCGAGACGCTGTTCCCCGAGCCGGGCGGGAGCCTGGTGCTCGACCTCGGCGGCGTCCGCTTCATCGACTCGATGGGGCTCGGGGTCATCGTCCGGGCCCAGTCCCGGCTCCGCCAGTCCGGTGGCGAGCTGGTGGTCAGGTCGCTCCAGGATCAGGCCCGCAAGGTGTTCGAGACGACCGGTCTCGACAAGACGATGGAGCTCGAAGCCTGAGCCGACGCTTGCGTCGGCGGCGACCGGGGCAGGGGCCCCCGGTCGCACCACGATGAGCCGCCAGGCGAAGAGCCATGAGCAGAGCACAGCGGTCAGCCCGGGAGGTTGACGAGCAGCGCCCGGCTGAGGGTGGCGGCGACCTCGTCCATCATCCGTTCCTGGAGCCGCCAAGGACCCGAGCCCGCATCGAAGGACCACAGGTGTCCGGCGTTCTCCCACGCCGCACCGCGGGCCAGGACCACGATCCGGTTGGCCAGGCGCTCCAGCAGGCTGACCCGTTCCATCTCGAGCGCGGGGGACACCCCCGAAGCTCCGGGGTGGGCGGAGTAGCCCCGGGCCAGCTCGTGGAGGAGGCGATCCATCTCCTCGGCGAAGATGGCGTTGACCTTGTCGTAGTCGGCCTTCTGTGCCCCCGAGTCAATGTCCTTCCGGTCCAGGGTGCGGCAGGCGTTCACGACGGCGAAGGCCAGGTCGAGATTTATGTGGGCGTTGACGCCGGCCATGGCCAGCTGCACAGGCAGGATCTCGCCGTCGGCCGGCACGTCGAACAGGAGCCGCCACACCTCGGGTGCCGGCTCCCTGCGGGTATGGGCCCGGATGGCGTCGAGGTAGCGGTTGGCGAAGGCGACATCGAGGGCGGTGAGGTACTCGTTGTCGGCGAAGAAGCGCCCCCCGTCGATCTTGGCCTGCACATTCTCGGTGATGACGACGTAGAGGTGGCTGAACCAGTACATCCCGTTGCCGGAGCCCGGGCCGGCGACGGCGGTTTTGATCTCGCCCAGGCGCTGGATCACCTCAGCCACGGTGGAGACGGGACCGGCGGTGAGCACGGGCGCGGTGTCCTGCGACATCACCGGGCGATTCTGTCGCGTCGGGAGACCGGCCATCAGGGAACTCCGACCCACCCGAGCCGGTGGGCCATCGCTCCGGCCTGGACCCGGCTCGTGACACCCAGCTTGGCCAGGATGTGCGACACGTGGAGG
This sequence comes from uncultured Actinomycetes bacterium, assembly GCA_963789165.1. Classification (GTDB taxonomy): domain Bacteria; phylum Actinomycetota; class Acidimicrobiia; order IMCC26256; family BP-133; genus CAWBJP01. The sequence continues at coordinate 27,288 of CAWBJP010000001.1, read as the reverse complement.
CTGGCTGTCTTCTGGCTGATGAACAGCTCGTCCGCCACCTGCCGGTTGGTGTGGCCCTCGGCCACCAATCGGAGCACCTGCAGTTCCCGGCGCGTGAGCGCGGACGGCGCCGGCGTCGCGCCGCCGGAGGATGGCGAGGGGACCGAGTCCGAACTCGACAACAGAGTGACCCGGGCCCGTCGGGCCAACGCCTCCACCTGGCGACGGAACGGTTCGGCGCCGAGGTCAACGGCCACCGTGTGTGCCGCTTGCAGCGCCTCCGTCGCTCGGGACGAGCGGGAGCGCCGGACCAGGAGCGCTTCCGCCTCCCGCCAGGTGGCGTACGCGGCGGGATACGGGTGACCGAGCGCGTCCCAGCGGGCGGCGGCCGCGGCCCACACCTCCGGGTCGGCCGCCCCCGCCACCCGCCCGAACTCGGCTTCGCACAACGCCAGGTAGGCGGCCACCACGTCACGCACCGGGAGGGCCACGGCCAGAGACCGGTGCGACAGCCGGCGGGCCTCGTCGAGCAGATCAGCCGCCGTCGCCTCGACCTCGTCGGTTCCGGCCCCGTCCGGCCCGGAGCGGGCCCGGACCTGCTCGGCCCGCTCGCCTTCCGCCCGCAGGCCGTGCCACAGCAGCGGCGCCACGAGCCATACGTCCTCACTGCCTGACACCAGTGCCAGCCCGGAGGCGACGGCCCGCCGGGCTTCTTCGGGCCGGTCCTGCCACAGGGCCAGGCCGGCCTGGAGGGTGAGCAACGGCGCCTGGTAGCGGGGCGCGGTGGCCCGGGTCCAGCGCCGTTCCACCGTTTCCAGGTCGCCCAGGGCGGTCTCCAGATCCCCGCGCCCGGCCGCCAGGCGGGCCCGGGCCAGGTGCAGTTCGATGGCGGCCGCGCCCGTCGGCTTCATGGCCAGGGCGCCGGCCAGCAGAGGGGCCGCCTCGCGCCAGCGCCCGAGGCGGAACAAGGTGGTGGCCGCGACGGCGTCGAGGCCGGCGCCGTACGAGCGCCCCAGGCCGTGGGCCCGGGCCCAGGCCGCGCCCTCCCGCGTGACGTGGGTCGCCTGGCTCAGGCGGTTCAGGGGACCGGCGAGCAGCTCCGCCCACTTCAGGTAGGCCCGCGCCACCTGGTCGGGTGGCCCGGCCCGGCCGGCGACGGCCACGGCCTCTTCCAGGGCGGCCACCCCCGAGGGAGCGTCGCCCAGAAAGACCAGATCGAATCCGAGGGTGGCGAGAATCGGCGCCTCCTCCCGGGCCAGGCCGAGGCGTCGGGCGACGCCCAGGGCCGCCTCGGCCTGCCGGCGGGACTGGCGGTAGCGGCCGGCCTGCATGAGAGCTTCGGCCTGGGCGGCCAGCACTGTCACCGCCGCGGGGGTCTCGCGATCGACCACGAGGCGGACGGCGTTCTCGTAGGCGGCCAGAGCGCCCGCCGTGTCCCCTCCGGCCCACAGGTACCGTCCCATCGCCTGGTGGAGCAAGGGATCTCGTCCCTGGTCGCCGGTGGCCTCGGAATCCACCAGGGCGGCGGCGGCGAGATGGTCGCCGGCCCGATGAGCGGCAACGGCGGCGTGCTCGACGATCGTCCGGCGGTCGAGCCCGGTCCGGTCCGGAGCGTCAGCAACCTGCTCCCACAGCCGGACGGCCCGCGTCCAGAACCGGTGGGCTTCGGCGTGGCCGTGGGCGTCTTCGGCGGCCCCGGCGGCCTCCACGGCGGCGACGAGCGCCCGGGGCTGGTCCCCGGCCGTGAACCAGTGGTGGGCCCTGGCTTCCACCGCATGCTCGTCCGCCAGTGCCGGGCACCGGTCGAGCACCTCGCCATAGGTGGCATGGATCCGGGCCGCCTCGCCGGGGAGCAGGGTGTCGTAGACGACCTCCCGGACGAGGCTGTGGCGGAACCAGTAGCGGGACGATCGGTCCACGACCAGCACGCCGCCGTGCACGCATTCGCCCAAGCCGACGAGCACCCGCGGGCCGGCCACCGACTCGAGCAGCGGGTGACTCACGGGTCCGGTGGCGGCGGCCACGACCTGGGCCACGAGCTGGGCCTCCGATGACAGGGAGGCCACGCGGGCACCGAGGATGTGGCGCAGGGTCGGGCTCAGTTCGGTGGTGTGATCCTGCCCGGCCGCCGCCAGCAGCTCTTCGGCGAAGAAGGGGTTGCCGTCGGATCGGGCGCAGATCCCGGCCATGAGCTCCGGATCCGGGTCGGCACCGAGGATCGCCCGGACCAGAGTGGTGAGCTCCTCGTCGGTGAAGGGAGCCAGATCGAGGAAGCCGACGCGCCGCCGCCGCAGTTCGGCCAGGCAGGGGAGCAGGGGATGGTCGGGCGTCAGGCCGTCGTCCCGGTAGGTGGCGACGACCAGGAACCGGTCTTCGATGGTGTTGGCCAGGAGGAAGCCCAGCAGGTCACGGGTGGACCGGTCAGCCCAGTGGAGGTCCTCGATCAGCAGGACGACGGTGGCGTGGGCCGCCAGCCGCTCGGCCAGACCCAGCACCAGCTCGAAGAAGCGGGCCCGACCCTGCACCCGGGAGACGACCTCGCTCGTGGGCCGCCCGCCGGGGAGGAGCGGTGCCACCTCGTGGCGGAAGGGCCCCAGCAGGTCGTCGACCTGGTCGGGATCGAGACGCCCGACCAGCCGCCGGAAGGCGTCGAGGAAGGGCCAGTAGGGAGGGCAGGCATCCTGGAGCTCGAGACAGCGACCGAGGAGAACCGTGCTCCCGCGCTCGGCCGCCAGCCGGCCGAAGTGGCAGAGGAGCCGTGTCTTGCCCACTCCGCTCTCGCCGGAGACGACCACGGCCGTCGTCCGGCCGGCATCCGCAGCTTGCAGCGCCGCGGTCAGACAGGCGATCTCCCGGTTCCGACCGACGAAGACGGGGCTGATCCGGGGCGTGGTGACGGGATCATCATGGGCGGGACTCCTGGGCACGCGTCACTTCCTGGTCCGTCTCCCCTCGCTGGTGATGGGCGCGCACTGTAGGGCCCGAGCCTCGGTGCGCGACGAGGAATTAGGGCGTGGGCGGGACCGGAAATAGGGCAGGTGCCCGATGTGCCCGGGCGCCCTGGAGAGGCAACCTCTGCTCCGACCAGTTCCCGAGAAGTTGGAGGCTTCCCATGCGGTCCGAACCCGACACGGCCCGGTCTTCGAGCGTGACCCCGTACCTGTGCGTCGATGGCGTCGGTGCCGCCGTCGCGTTCTACGGCAAGGTGTTCGGCGCCGGCGAACGGCTACGCCTTCCGTCCCCCGACGGCCGGGTGGATCACGCCGAGATCGTCTTCGGCGCCGCCCTCGTCATGCTCTGCGGTGAAGACCCCGAGCGGGGGCTCCGGGGCCCGAAGGCAATTGGCGGTACGGCGGTGACGCTCGATGTCCAGGTCGACGATGTCGACGCGGTGTTCGCCCGGGCTCTGGAGGCGGGGGCCATTCCGTTGCGACCCATCGAGAATCGCGGCCCGGGGGAGCGCGGCGGCCAGTTCGAGGATCCCTTCGGGCACCGCTGGAGCATTGCCACTCACGCCGCCCGCCTACCTGTCGTGACGGCGTGCCGGCCGCCAGGCGCGATCAAGGGGGCGGCCGGACGACCGCCCCCTTGAAGATGCTTTCAGCGCTTGGTTGGGGCCTTCTTGGCGGGTGCCGCCTTCTTGGCCGGTGCGGCCTTCTTCGCCGGTGCCGCCTTCCGGGCCGGAGCCTTCTTGGCGGGTGCGGCCTTCTTTGCCGGTGCCGCCTTCCGGGCCGGAGCCTTCTTGGCGGGTGCGGCCTTCTTTGCCGGTGCCGCCTTCCGGGCCGGAGCCTTCTTGGCGGGTGCGGCCTTCTTTGCCGGTGCCGCCTTCCGGGCCGGAGCCTTCTTGGCGGGTGCGGCCTTCTTGGCGGGTGCGGCCTTCTTTGCCGGTGCCGCCTTCCGGGCCGGAGCCTTCTTGGCGGGTGCGGCCTTCTTGGCGGGTGCGGCCTTCTTTGCCGGCGTGGCCTTCTTGGCCGGCGTGGCCTTCTTGGCCGGCGTGGCCTTCTTCGCCGGTGCCGCCTTCTTGGCCGCCGCGCTCGTCGAAGTCCCGCGGGTCGCGGCGACGGCCCGGGCGGGAGTGCGGTTGATACCAGCCGGCGTCGTGTGATCCTCCACCGCCGCGTCGGCCGCAGCCTTGCGGGCGGAGGCGATCCCGTTCACGCAGGCCGCCTTGGTGCGGTACGAGTCGCTGCTGACGACGACCCGTCCGGTAGGTCCGAGCAAGAGAAACTGGAACTCGCCTTGGGGCGTCTTCTTGATCTGGAACTTCGCAGCCATGTCGTCCTCACCTGTCTAAGCCGTTACTTATGTTGCCAGTGTGATTCATGGAGCGAGAAAACGCCAGTCCAGATATTGCCGAAGCGGTAGAAAGGTGTCGTGGAGCCGTACGCCCCTCCGCCGCTGGAAGCCTTTGTGCGTAACGGGGAGCTGCGTCTGGCTGCGTTGATCGTGGCCCTCGTGGTGATCCCCGGAGCGATGGAAAAAGTCTCCGTTCCGGCGCCCGTGCGCGGTGAATCCGAGGCGCGGCAAGGCGATGCGGGCCGGGTGAAGCGCCGCCATGTCCGGGCGCCGCGCAGCTGCTGAGATCGCACGGACGCCGCAGTTGACGGGGTTCTACGGACCGATCAGCAGCACCCTTCTTCACGCGTCGAGGCGGAGGGAGAGGGAGATCCGCTTGCGGGCCACGTCCACGCCGAGAACCTTCACCCGCACCACCTCACCGGGCTTCACCACCTGGCGGGGATCCTTGACGAAGGTCTCGGCCATGGCCGAGATGTGCACGAGGCCGTCCTGGTGGACCCCGATGTCGACGAAGGCGCCGAAGGCGGCGACGTTGGTGACGACACCTTCGAGGACCATGCCCGCTTCGAGATCCGCGAGCTTGTCCACCCCTTCCCGGAACGTCGCCGTCTCGAAGGCCGGGCGGGGGTCCCGGCCGGGCTTCTCCAGCTCGTCCAGGATGTCGGTCACGGTGGGGAGCCCGAAGGTCCCGTCCACGAAGTCGGCCGGGTTGAGGGCGCGCAGCGCCGTGCGGTTGCCGATCAGCGTGCGGATGTCGCCGGTGGTGGCCCCGAGGATGCGCCGGACCACGGGATAGGCCTCGGGATGGACGGCGGAGGCGTCGAGCGGATCGTCACCGTCGGGCACGCGCAGGAAGCCCGCGCACTGCTCGAAGGCTTTGGCCCCCAGCCGGGCCACGTCCTTGAGGGCCCGGCGGGTGCGGAACGGGCCGGTGGCATCGCGGTGGGCCACGATGTTGCCGGCCAGGCCCTCCCCGATGCCCGAGACCCGCATCAACAGGGGCACGGAAGCGGTGTTGACGTCGACCCCGACGGCGTTGACGCAGTCCTCCACCACCCCGTCGAGCGAGCGGGCCAGCTTGGCCTCGGCCAGGTCGTGCTGGTACTGGCCGACGCCGATGGAGCGGGGGTCGATCTTGACCAGCTCCGCCAGGGGGTCCTGGAGCCGCCGGGCGATGGACACCGCCCCCCGGAGCGACACGTCCAGCGCCGGCAGTTCCTTGGAGGCATAGGCGGAGGCCGAGTACACCGACGCGCCGGCCTCCGACACCATCGCCCGGGTCAGCTTCAGGTCGGGGTGGCGGGCGATGAGCTCACCGGCCAGCTTGTCCGTCTCCCGGGAGGCGGTGCCGTTGCCGATCGCCACCAGCTCGACGGCATGGAGGCGGGCGAGTCGCTCGAGGCTCGTGATGGCCTCGTCCCAGCGCCGCTGCGGCTGGTGGGGGTGGATCGTCTCGGTGGCCACCACCTTGCCGGTGCCGTCGATGACCGCCACCTTGACCCCGGTGCGGAAGCCGGGGTCGAGGCCCATGGTGGGCCGGGCACCGGCGGGAGCGGCAAGGAGCAGGTCGCGCAGGTTGGTGGCGAAGACCCGCACCGCCTCGTCTTCCGCCACCTGGCGGAGACGGCCGCGCTGATCGGCGGCGAGGTGGACGAGGATGCGCGTCCGCCAGGCGGCGCGCACCGTGTCCAGCAACCAGCCGTCGCCGGGCCGGCCCCGCTCGGAGATGGCGAAACGCCGGGCGACGTCGACTTCGAAGCGACTCATCTCCGGAGTTCGTGAGCCCGGGCTCGGCGGTGGCTCCGGCTCGAAGGTGAGGTCCAGGACCTCCTCCTTCTCGCCCCGCAGCAGCGCCAGGATCCGGTGGGAGGGCAGCCGGGTGAATGGTTCGGAGAAGGCGAAGTAGCCGGCGAACTTGGCGCCGGACTCCTCCATCCCCTTCCGCACCCGGGAAACCAGACGGCCCCGGGCCCACATCTGCTCCCGCAGCGCGCCGATGAGGTCGGCGTCCTCGGCGAATCGCTCGATCAGGATGGACCGGGCGCCCTCCAGGGCAGCCGCGGTGTCGGCCACGCCCCGGCCGGGATCGACGAAGGTGGCGGCCGTGGCGTTGGGGTCGTGAGTGGGAGCGGCGAGGAGCCGGTCGGCCAGTGGTTCGAGGCCCGCCTCCCGGGCGATCTGCGCCTTGGTGCGGCGCTTGGGTTTGTAGGGGAGGTAGATGTCCTCCAGCCGGGCCTTGGACTCGGCCGCCATGATCTGCGCGGTGAGGGCTTCGTCGAGCTTCCCCTGGGCTCGGATCGACTCGAGGATGGCCGTCCGCCGTTCCTCCAGCTCCCGCAGGTAGCCCAACCGATCCTCGAGGGTGCGCAGCTGGGCGTCGTCGAGGGTGCCGGTGGCTTCCTTGCGGTAGCGGGCGATGAACGGCACCGTGGCGCCGCCGTCGAGCAGCTCCACCGCGGCCCGCACCTGGCGCTCGGCTACGCCGAGCTCGGCGGCGATCTTGCCGTGGAGCGATGCCGTCACCGTGGCGGGCCCGCCGTAGTCTTCCGCAGATGGCGTTGCTGGAGGTGCTTGATCACGGGGAGCTGATCGCCTTCTCCTTCGAAGATCTGCTCAAGTACCACGGCCGCGGGGCCATCGGCGGCGTAGCCCACGGCTTCAAGGTCATGGAGCGGGCTCTTCCCCTGCTGGCCGCGGGCCAACCTCCCGAACGCTACGACATCAGCGTCGAAACCGCCTTCGAGGGGCCCGGTGCCCGCGACGCCATCGAGATGGTCACCCGGGCGGTCACCGGGGGGCGCTACCGCGTCGATCCCGACCTGGCCGGCGACGACGTTCCGGAGAGCCCCAACGGCCGGTACTTCTTCCGCCTCGTCTACGGGGGACGGGCCACCGTCGAACTCACCCTCCGCCCCGGCCTGGTGCCGGCCGAGCTGCTGGCTCTCGTCCGCCGGGAGACCATCACGGCTGACGAGGAGAAACGCCTGACGTGGCTGAAGGGTGACATGGCCGACCGCCTCATGAGCCTGCCGGCCGAAGAGGTCTACGACGCCCACACCTGACGCCTCCCCGACACCGCGAGTGTTTGGACGGCAGCGATAGCTACCACTTACAGTGAGGCCTCCCTGGGGTCTCGTGGCGGAGAAGACCTGGCGATGGAGCCACAAGAAGTAGCCGGCAAGGAGTTCCTCATCGCGATGAGGGGCTACGTCCGGGAAGACGTCCGGGCCTACCTGCGGGTGGTGGCCGAGGAGGTCTTCCGGCGGGACGAGGTGATCTCCGGACTCCGCCACAAGCTGGAGAAGGCCGAGCGCGAGTTGGCGGAGGCCAACCGCGCCCTGGATGACGCCACCTGGCAGCTGGAGGAGGCCAACGGGCGGCACGAGGTCGACCGGGCCACGCTGGTCAAGCTGGTCGGCGAGGAGGCGTCGGCCATTCTCTCCACCGCCGACGGTGCCGGGGAGCGCATCCGCTTCGAGGCCCAGCGCTACGCCGCATCAGTGCGGGACGGCCTGGTCTCCACCACCGATCACCTGGCCCAGTTGCACCAGAACCTCGGCCAGCTCCTGGTCGAACTTGTCGCCATGGAACCGAAGGACGAGATCACCCTCGAGGACGAGAAGGCGCACGCCGCGCCGGAAGGGGACGGCGAGCCCGACCCCAGCTGGCGCTGGATCCGCTGACCAACCTCTCAGCTAGCGGTTCCGGCGCCGGGGTAGATAGCGGTCATGGCATCGACCGAGCCCAGGGTTGGTCCTCCCGGAGAGGCCGCTCCCGGCCGGGCGCTCGTCGGGTGTTCGGGCTGGCAATACCGGGACTGGGCCGGGATCGTCTACCCGGCCGGGATCCGGCAACGGGATTGGTTCAAGCATTACGCCAGCATGTTCGACACGGTGGAGCTCAACACGACGTTCTACCGGCTCCCCTCCGTCGAGACCGTCGAAGCCTGGGCCCGCCACACCCCGCCCGGCTTCACCTATGCCCTCAAGCTGGGTGCGTTCGGGTCGCACCGCATGAAGCTGCGTGACGCCGCCTCCTGGCTGCCCAACCACCTCGACCGGGCCGTGCGGCTCGGGGCGGCCCTGGGGCCGACCTTGGTGCAGCTCCCGCCCCTCTGGCGTCGCAACGTCGAACGGCTCGACGAGTTCCTGACGGTCGTGGGGACACCCCCGGGCCCCCGGGCGCGACCACGCGGCTGCGCTGGGCGGTGGAGGTCCGGGAACCGTCCTGGCTGCACGACGACACCTTCGAGGTGCTCCGCCGCCACGGTGCCGCCCTGTGCATCCACGATCTCCTGCCCGACCATCCCTGGGTGCGGACCACCGACTGGACCTACGTGCGCTTCCACGGCCCGGCCGCCCTGGAGCGGAAGTACTGGGGCCGTTACGGCGGGCGACGCCTGTGGCGGCCAGCCGACCGGTTGGCGGGCTGGCGGGACGAGGGCAGCGACGTGTACGTCTACTTCAACAACGACTACGAAGGCCACGCCGTGCATGACGCCCGGTGGCTGGCCGACCGGCTCGCTTAGACTTCCACGTCCATGCTGGTGCTCAGCCGGGCGGAGACGGAGGCGTTCCTCGACCTCGACGCCCTCCGGCGGGCGGTGGCGGTGGCCATGGCCGATGTCAGCGCCGGGCGGGCTTCCATGCCGGCGCGGACCTGGGCCGAGGTCGAGGAGCGCACCGGCTTCCTGGCGGCCATGCCGGCCTACCTCCCCGGCCTCGGCGGGCTCGGGGCCAAGCTGGTCAGCCTCTTCCCCCAGAACGCCGGCGGTCCAACGCCGACCCATCAGGCGGTCGTGATCCTGTTTGACGCCCAGACGGGCTCGCCGCTGGCGCTGCTCGACGGGACGTCGATCACGGCGGCCCGCACCGCCGCCGGGTCCGCCCTGTCGACCGAGCTCCTGGCCCCGCCCGGGGCGAGGACGCTCGCCATCCTGGGGACGGGGGTGCAGGCCCGCTCCCACGCCCTGGCCGTGGTGCGGACCCGTCCCTTCGCCGAGGTCCGCATCGCCGGACGCAGCCGGGAACGGGCCGAGGCCCTGGCCGACGAACTGAAAACACTGCTGCCCTGTGCGGTCACGGCCGTCGGCCGGCTACGCCGAAGCCTGCGCTGGCGCCGATGTGGTCTGCGCCACGACGCATTCCCCCGATCCCGTGGTGCTCCGCTCGGACCTGGCCCCTGGTACCCACGTCACGTCGGTGGGCTACAACCTCGCCGGCCAGGAAGTGGATTCGGAGACGGTGGCCGCCGCCGTGCTCGTGGTCGAGTCGCGCGCCGCCGTGCTGGCCCCGCCGCCATCAGGCTCCAACGACATCCGGATCCCCATCGAAGAAGGGCTCATCGGCCCGGACCACATCTACGCCGAGATCGGCGAGCTGGTGGCCGGGACCCGGCCCGTCCCCGCCCCGGGCGAGCGGATCACCCTGTACAAGTCGGTGGGAGTCGCGGCTCAGGACATCGCCGCCGCCCATCTCGTCCTCGAGCAGGCCATCGCCGCCGGGCTGGGCACCAGGGTCGAGCTGTGACCTGACCTCCGCCCCGGATGGCGGGCGGACCCGGGCTCAACCCTGACGCGGCTCCAGGTAGCGGTCGACCACCATGGCGCACTCCCGGGCCTCGTTGATGGCCCACACCACGATCGACTGGCCCCGGCGGGCGTCGCCGCAGGCGAACACCCCGTCGACGGAGGTGGCGTAGCCCGGCGCCTCGACGTTGCCCCGGGCGTCCTCAGCCAGCCCCAGCTGGTCCAGGAAGGCGTCGCGTTCGGGGCCGGCGAAGCCGATGGCCACCAGCACCAGGTCGGCGGGAAGCTCGGCTTCGGTGCCGGGGACCGGCTCGAAACTGGGCGGTCCGGCCGAGGTGGCGGTGTGGACCGTGTCCACCCGGTTGCCGGCACCGGACAGGTACAGGGTGACCACGTCGAAGCGGCGTTCCCCACCTTCGTCCAGGGCGTAGGTGGAAGGCAGGCGCCGGGGCATCTCGGGCCAGGTGGCGATCTCCCGGGGGCGGGTGCCGGCCGGCCCGGGGTAGCGGTCCAGCTGGGTCACCGACAACGCCCGTTCCCGGTGGGCGTTGCCGATGCAGTCGGCCGCGGTGTCTCCGCCGCCGATGACGACGACATGCTTGCCCGCCGCGGTGATGGTGGATTCGTAGCGGGCCCGGTCGCCGGTGATGGCCCGGTTGCGGTCGTAGAGGTAGTCCATGGCCAGGTGGACACCCTCCAGCTTGGCGCCGGGCACGTCGAGCGCCCGGTGCAGCCGGGCGCCGACCGCGACGATCACGGCGTCGTGTTCGGCCCGCAGCTCCTTGGCGCTGACGTCGACGCCGACGTCGACGCCGCAACGGAACTCGATGCCCTCGGCTTCGAGGATGGCGATGCGCCGGTCCACGAACCGTTTCTCCAGCTTGAAGTCGGGGATCCCGAAGCGCAGCAGACCTCCGGGCGCTTCGTCCCGTTCGTAGACCACCACCCGGTGGCCGGACTGGTTCAGCTGGGCGGCGGCGGCCATGCCGGCCGGTCCCGAGCCCACCACGGCCACGGTCCGCCCGGTGCGCCGGGCCGGGGGGTGGGGCACCACCCAGCCCTCCGCGAAGGCCCGCTCGATGATGGACAGCTCGATCTGCTTGATCATGACCGGGTCGTCGTTGATCTCGAGCACGCACGCCGCCTCGCACGGCGCTGGACAGGTGAACCCGGTGAACTCGGGGAAGTTGTTGGTGTAGTCGAGACGTTCGTAGGCCTCCCGCCAGCGGTCCTGGTAGACGAGGTCGTTCCACTCGGGGATGAGGTTCCCCAGCGGACAGCCGTTGTGGCAGAAGGGCACGCCGCAGGCCATGCAGCGCTGGGCCTGATCCCGCACCTCGGAAACGGGCAACAGGGTGAACACCTCGTGGTAGTCCTTCACCCGCTCGACCGGGTCGCGGTGGGGGTCACCGGTCATGGCCCGCCCGATTCTGAGGAAACCCTGCGGGTCGGGCATCAGGCTGTGTTCACCTTGCCCGCTTGCGCCAGGCGCTGGAGGGCCCGCTTGTAGTCGGTCGGCATCACCTTGATGAAGGCGCCGCGGCGCGCCTCCCAGTTCTCCAGCAGACGCCGGGCCAGCTCGGAGCCGGTGCGCTCGGCGTGTTCGGTGACCAGGGCCCGCACCCCGTCGAGGTCATCGGCGTCCGGCTCCTCCAGGGCGACGAGGTCGGTGTTGCAGCGCCGGGGGAAGATCCCCTGCTCGTCGAGCACATAGGCGATGCCACCGCTCATCCCGGCGGCGAAGTTGCGTCCCGTCTCGCCCAGCACGACGACAATCCCGCCGGTCATGTACTCACAGCCGTGGTCGCCGACACCTTCCACGACGGTGGCGACCCCCGAGTTGCGCACGGCGAAGCGCTCGCCGGCCTGGCCCCGGAAGAAGGCCCGTCCCGAGGTGGCTCCGTAGAGGACGGTGTTGCCGACGATGACGTTGTCCTCGGCCGCGAACGTGGACTCGTCCGGGGGCCGGATGGCCAGCACCCCGCCCGAGAGTCCCTTGCCGGTGTAGTCGTTGGCCTCGCCGTAGAGGGTGAAGTCCACCCCCGCGGCCAGCCACGCTCCGAAGCTCTGCCCGGCCGAGCCGTCGAAGGTGACGGTCACGGTCCCCTCCGGCAGGCCGGATTCGCCGCAGGCCCGGGCGATGGCCGAGGACAGGAGCCCGCCGACCGTGCGGTTCCGGTTCGTGATCCGGCGTTCGAGACGGACCGGCCGCCCCTCCTCCAGGGCGGGGGCGGCGGCGGTGATCAGCTCGTGATCCAGCGCGTCGTCGAGGACGGGGGGAGGGTCCGCCACCTTGCGCCGTACGACGCCGAGGTCGGCGTCGCCCGGTTCGAGCACGGCCGACAGGTCGACGCCCGACGCCTTCCAGTGGTCGATGGCGTCGTCCAGCTCGAGCAGGTCGGAGCGGCCGATGAGATCGTCGAAGCGGGCGATGCCCAGCCGGGCCATGATCTCGCGGGCTTCCTCGGCCACCAGGAAGAAGTAGTTCACAACCTGCTCGGGAGTGCCTTCGAAGCGCCGGCGCAGGACCGGATCCTGGGTGGCGATGCCCACCGGACAGGTGTTGAGGTGGCAGACCCGCATCATGATGCAGCCCGTGGCGATGAGCGGGGCGGTGGAGAACCCCATCTCCTCGGCCCCCAGCAGCCCGGCGATGACGACATCGCGTCCCGTCTTCATCTGCCCGTCGACCTGCACCGCGATCCGCGAACGCAGGTCGTTGCGCACCAGGGTCTGCTGCGTCTCGGCCAGACCCAGCTCCCAGGGCAGCCCGGCCTGCTGGATGCTGCTCAGCGGCGAGGAGCCGGTGCCCCCCTCGTGGCCGGCGATGACCACGTGGTCGGCCCCGGCCTTGGCCACCCCGGCCGCCACGGTGCCCACGCCGACCTCGGCCACCAGCTTCACCGACACCGACGCCTGCGGGTTGGCGCAGCGCAGGTCGTAGATGAGCTGCTTGAGATCCTCGATGGAGTAGATGTCGTGATGGGGGGGCGGCGAGATCAGCTCGACGCCGGGGGTGGCGTAGCGCAGCTTGGCGATGTAGTCGCTGACCTTGTGTCCGGGCAGCTGGCCGCCCTCGCCGGGCTTGGCCCCCTGGGCCACCTTGATCTGGAGCTGGTCGGCGTTGACCAGGTAGCCGATGGTCACGCCGAAACGGGCTGACGCCACCTGACGGATGGCGGAGTGGCGCCGGTCGCCGTTGTCGTCGGGGATGAGGCGCTTCGGATCCTCGCCGCCCTCTCCCGAGTTCGACTTCCCCCCGATCCGGTTCATGGCCACGGCCAGCGTCTCGTGCGCCTCGGGGGAGATGGAGCCCAGGCTCATGGCCCCGGTGGCGAAGCGCTTGACGATCTCCGCCGCCGGCTCCACCGCCGCCAGGGGCAGGGGCTCGGGCGCCTCCCGGAAGCGCAGCAGCCCCCGGAGGGTGGCCCGGCGCCCGTTCTCCTCGTTGGCCAGGCGGGCGAACTCGGCGTAGGCCGCCCGGCCTCCGCCCTCTGGCGCTCGGGCCGCTTTTTGGAGCTGGGTCACGACGTCCGGGCTCCATTGATGCAACTCGCCGAAGCGGCGCCAGGCGTAGATCCCTCCGGGGGGGAGAAGGCCTCCGTTCGAGCCGGGGTAGGCGCGGGCGTGGCGGTCCATGGCCTCCCGGGCCAGAACGTCGAGTCCCACCCCGCCGATGCGCGAGGCGGTGCCGGTGAAGTGCCGGTCGACGAGGTCGGCGTCGAGGCCGACCGCTTCGAAGATCTGGGCCCCGGTGTAGGACTGGATGGTCGAGATCCCCATCTTGGACAGGACCTTGAGGAGTCCCTTGCCGATGCCGGCCACGACGTTGGCCGTGGCCTCGGCGGGTGTCATCCCGGCGGGAAGCTCACCGGAGGCGATCAGGTCGGGCAGGGACTCGAGGAGGAGGTAGGGGTTCACGGCGCTGGCGCCGTAGCCGATCAGGCAGGCGATGTGGTGCACCTCCCGGGGCTCGCCGGACTCGACCACCAGCCCGGTGCGCAACCGGGTCCCCAGGCGGACCAGGTGGTGGTGGACGGCCGAGACGGCCAACAGGGCGGGGATGGGGACCCGCTCGGCGCTCACGGCCCGGTCGGAGAGGATGAGGATGGTGGTGCCGATGCCGACGGCCGACCGGGCGTCGCCGCACAGCCGCTCCAACGCCTTGGCCAAGCCGGCCGGGCCCTCGTCGACCGGCCAGGTGCAGTCGAGCGTCTCGGTGGTGAAGACGTAGTGGTCGACCCCCCGGAGGCGGCGCAGCTCGTGGTTCTGGAGGACGGGCTGTTCCATGACCAGCTGGTGGGCGTGGTTGGGGGTTTCCTCCAGCAGGTTGAGCTCCGGCCCCACCCCGGTCTGGAGGCTCATGACGATGTGCTCCCGGATGGGGTCGATCGCCGGGTTCGTGACCTGGGCGAAGCGCTGCTTGAAGTAGCTGAACAGGGAGGGTGACCGGTCGGACAGGACCGCCAGGGGCACGTCGTTGCCCATGGAGCCGTCGGCTTCCTTGGCCCTGGTCACCAACGGGCCCACCAGCACGCGGAGGTCCTCGGTCGTCCAGCCGAAGGCGAGCTGGCGGGTGCGCAGCGGTTCGATCGGGCGCAGGCGCTCGGGCACGTCGGGCAGGTCATCGAGATTGAGGACGGCATCGTCGTACCACTGCCCGTAGGGCCGCCGGGCGGCCAGTGTCGCTTCCACCTGCCCGTCGGCGAAGACCTCGCCCCGTTCCAGGTCGACGACGAACAGCCGGCCCGGTCGCAGGCGGCCCTTGGCCTGGACCAGGGCCGGGTCGATGGGGAGGGTCCCGGCCTCGGAGGCGAGGACGACCCAGCCGTCCTTGGTGACGACCCAGCGCCCGGGGCGCAGGCCGTTGCGGTCGAGGGTGGCGCCGATCACCCGGCCGTCGGTGAAGCTGACCGACGCCGGACCGTCCCACGGCTCCATCAGGCAGGAGTGGTAACGGAAGAAGTCCCGGACCTCGTCGGGCAGGTCGTCACGGCCCTTGTAGGCCTCGGGGATGAGCATCATGAGGGCGTGGGGCAGGGACCGGCCGGCCATGACCAGGAGCTCGGCCACGTTGTCGAGGGTGGCCGAGTCCGACCCGTCCGGGCGGATGATGGGCTCCAGCGTGGCCAGGTCGGGCCCGAGCAGGTCGGATTCGAGCTGGGAGTGGCGGGCCCGCATCCAGTTGCGGTTGCCCTCCAGCGTGTTGACCTCGCCGTTGTGGGCGATCATCCGGTAGGGATGGGCCAGCTCCCAGCTCGGGAAGGTGTTGGTGGAGAAGCGGGAGTGCACCAGGGCCAGGGCCGACTCGGTGCGTTCGTCGGTCAGGTCGGGGTAGAAACGCGGCAGCTGAGGGGCGCTCACCATCCCCTTGTAGACGATGGTCCGGGACGAGCAGGTGGGCACGATCAGCTGCTCGCCCGAGTCGATCTCGGCCGAGCGCCGGGCGATGTAGAGCGCCCGCTCGAAGGCGTCGGCGTCCAGATCGTGGGGGCAGCCGATGAACAGCTGGCGGATGACGGGCGCCGTGGTGCGGGCCACCCGCCCGGCGTGCTCCGGGCGCACGGGCACGTCCCGCCAGCCGAGCACGGTCAGGTCCCGGCGGTTGAGCTTGTTCACGAACAGGCGCTCGAGGGCCTCCCGGCGGGCCTCGTCGGTGGGCAGGAAGAACACCGCCACCGCGTAACGGCCCGGCTCCGGGAGCTCGAAGTCGAGGACTGCCCGGAAAAAGCGGTCGGGGAGCTGCAAGAGGAGCCCCGCCCCGTCGCCGGTGTCGGCGTCGGCGCCCTCGGCGCCGCGGTGCTCCATGCACGCCAGTGAGGTCAGCCCGCGGCGGATGGTCTCATGGGAAGCGGTGCCGTCCAGCCGCGCCACCAGGGCCACGCCGCAGCCGTCGTGCTCGTATCGGGGGTTGTAGAGGCCCACACCTCCATGATGGTCCATACGGTGCGGCCCAGCGAAGACGGGCGATTTGTCCTCCGCCTCCAGCCCTAGGCGGACATCCCGGTCCAAACCGTTCCTGCGCCCGATGCTTCCTAGGGCCTGGTTCCGTACCTTGAGAGCCATGGACATGGGATTCAGTCACTGGATGGCACTGGAGAGCGCGATGCAGGGCGATCAGCCCCGGCGCGGCTTCAGCCGCGCCACGCTTCGTCGCATCGTCAGCTTCGCCCGGCCCCATCGGGGGCCGCTGGTGGCGTTCCTGCTCCTCAGCGTGGTCGCCGCCGTCCTGGCCGTGGCCACCCCCGTGCTGGCCGGCCAGGTCGTCGACGCCATCGTGAAACGACGCGACAGCGGGACCGTGATCGGGTTGGCCTTCGTGATCGGCGGGATCGCCGTGCTCGACGCCGGCGTGGGAGTGGCGGCCCGCTGGCTGTCGGCCCGGGTCGGCGAGGGCCTGATCCTGGACCTTCGGCGGGCCGTGTTCAGCCACGTCCAGCGGATGCCGGTGGCGTTCTTCATGCGGACCCGCACCGGCGCCCTGGTCAGCCGCCTCAACAACGACGTGATCGGGGCGCAGCGGGCCTTCACGTGGACACTTTCCGGGGTCGTCAGCAACGTCATCGCCCTGCTCCTGACCCTGGCCGTCATGTTCCGGCTGTCCTGGTCGATCACGGCCCTGGCCCTCGTGCTGCTGCCCGTCTTCGTGCTGCCCGCCCGGCGCATGGGCTCGCGGCTGGCCAACCTGCAGCGGGAGGCGGCCAACCACAACTCGGCCATGACCACCCAGATGACGGAGCGCTTCTCCGCGCCGGGGGCGACCCTGGTGAAGCTGTTCGGCCGGCCGGCGGCGGAAACCGAGGAATTCGGACACCGGGCGAAGCGGGTGGCCGACATCGGGGTGCGCACGGCCATGTTGCAGTGGGTGTTCCTCACCGCCCTCACCATGGTGTCCTCCCTGGCCCTGGCCCTGGTGTACGGCCTGGGCGGCTGGCTGGCGCTACGGGGCCGGTTGGAGGCGGGCACCGTCGTCACCCTCTCCCTGCTCCTCACCCGCCTGTACGGCCCCCTGACCGCCCTGGCCAGCGCCCGGGTGGACGTGATGTCCGCCCTGGTCAGTTTCGAGCGGGTGTTCGAGGTGCTCGACCTGCCGCCGCTCATCAGCGAGAAGCCCGACGCCGTTTCTGTCCCCGAGGGTCCGGCGTCCCTGGAGTTCGAAGACGTGCGGTTCGGCTACCCCTCGGCCGACAAGGTGTCCCTGGCCTCCCTGGAGGAGGTCGCCACCCTGGACACGAGAGGTGGCGTCGACGTTCTCCACGGGGTGTCCTTCCGCGTCGAACCCGGCCAGATGGTCGCCCTGGTGGGCACATCGGGCGGGGGCAAGTCCACCATCGCCGGGCTGGCGCCGCGTCTCTACGACGTCGACGGCGGTGCCGTGCGCCTGTCCGGCGTCGACGTCCGGGACCTGTCCTTCGACTCGATCCGCCAGACGCTGGGCATGGTCACCCAGGACGGCCACCTGTTCCACGACACGATCCGGGGGAACCTCCTCTTCGTCCGGCCCGAGGCCACGGAGGAGGAGCTGTGGGACTCGCTGCGCCGGGCCCGCCTGGGCGAGCTGGTCGGCTCACTGCCCGACGGGCTGGACACCGTGGTGGGGGAGCGCGGCTACCGGCTCTCCGGCGGGGAGCGCCAGCGGCTGACGATCGCCCGCCTGCTCCTGGCCCGTCCCCGGGTCGTCATCCTCGACGAGGCCACCGCCAGCCTGGACTCGGCGTCCGAGGCTGCCGTGCAGGCCGCCCTGGTCGACGCGCTGGCCGGCCGCACGGCCCTGGTCATCGCCCACCGCCTGTCCACCATCCGCCGGGCCGACGCCATCCTGGTCATCGAGCACGGTCGGATCGTCGAGCGGGGCACCCACCACGAGCTGCTGGCCGCCGGCGGCCGCTACGCCGAGCTCTACCAGACCCAGTTCGCCGACGAACCCGGTTCCGAGGCGGTGGCCTGAGGCTTGGATTCGGTGACGACGAACGTCACCGGTACATACACTCGGCCCCGATGGAGGAGCACGGGAAATACGACACGGCCGAGTTCGCCGATGAGCTCGCCCGGGCGGCCGGCAACCACCAGGTCGGCACCACCTGCCGGTTCGAGAACGACCACGTGCGGGTGTGGGAGATCCGCCTCGAGCCGGGGGAGCGGGGCGCTTTCCACATCCACGACCAGACCTACTTCTGGACCGTGGTCGACCCTGGGCGGGGTCTGCAGCGCTTCGCCGACGGGAACTTCGTGGTCAGGGACTACGCCCCGGGGGAGACGAAGTATCTCGTCCACTCACCCGACGACGCCATGATCCACGACCTCGAGAACGTGGGCGGGACGACCATGCGCTTCGTGACCGTCGAGCTGAAGGACTGATCACGTCGGACCCGGGTCCGGCCGGCGGCACGGCGCTGGTGATGGGCGGCTCCCTGGGGGGACTCAACGCCGCCCTCTGGCTGCGCGACGCCGGCTGGCACGTGGACGTGCTGGAGCGCTCGCCCTCACCGCTGGAGGGGCGCGGCGCCGGGATCGTCCTCCACCCCGCCACCGTGCGCTACCTCGCCGAGCACCGCCTCGCCGATCTCGGGGACGTGAGCGCACCCGTCGGCTGGCTGCGTTACCTCGACGGGGACGGTTCGGTGGCCCACCAGGCCCCCTCGCGCTACCGGTTCACGGCCTGGACCACCCTGTACCGGCACCTCCTGGCCTGTCTCGGCCGCCACCGGTACCAGATGGGCGCCGAGGTGGTCGCCTTTCAGGCCGACGCGGAGGGGGTCTCGGTGCAGCTGGCGGGGGGCGAGCAACTGCGGGCCGACCTCCTGGTGGCCGCCGACGGAGTGGCCTCCACTGCCCGGGCCATCCTCCTCCCCGACGTCGGACCCACGTACGCCGGCTACGTGGCCTGGCGGGGCACCGTGGGTGAGGAGGAGCTGACCCCGCCGACCTTTGCCCTCCTCCACGAGGCCATCACCTACCACCTGATGCCGGCCAGCCACATCCTGGCCTATCCCATCCCCAACCTGGACGGGACGCTGCGCCCGGGACGGCGGCGCCTCAACTGGGTGTGGTACCGCAACGTGGCCGCCGGCGCCCCCCTCGACGACCTCATGACCGACGGCGACGGCCGTCTTCACCCGCTGTCGATGCCGCCCGGGATGGTGCAGGCCCACCACGTGGACGATCTGCGGGCCGCCGGCGAGCGCCTTCCCGGGTCGCTGGCGGAGATGGTGGCCAGGACGTCTGAGCCCTTCGTCCAGGTCATCGTCGATGTCGAGGTGCCCCGCATGGTCTTCGACCGGGTCTGCCTCATGGGCGACGCCGCCTTCGCCCTGCGCCCCCACGCCGCGGTGGGGACAGCCAAGGCGGCCGAGGACGCCTGGCAGCTGGGGCGCGCTCTGCAGGCCGCGGGGGGCGACCTGACCGGTGCCCTGCGGCAGTGGGAGTCCCGCCAGCTGGAGCTCGGCGGCCAGGTCCTGGCCCGTACGTGCCGGGCGGGAAACCGTTCCCAGTTCGAGGGAAGCTGGCAGGTGGGCGAGCCACTGCCCTTCGGCCTCTACGAGGTGGGCGACAGCGCCCTCGGCGGGACCGACAGCTAGGGGCCGAGAACCTCCCCGACGGCGTCCCACTCGGGGATGTCTCCGACCCCCGATGGCTGGCGGATGCTCTTCGTGCGGGTGAACTCCAGCAGGCTCTCGATGGCGTGCTCCCGGCCGTAGCCCGAGTCGCCGTAGCCGCCGAAGGGGGTGCCGAGAAAGGCCCGGTTGTAGTTGTTGACCATCACCACGCCGGCGGCGATCCCCCGGGCCAGTCGCCCGGCCCGGGCCTGGTTTCCGGTGTAGACGGCCGCCACCAGCCCGTAGGGCGTGTCGTTGGCCAGGGCCAGGGCCTCGGCTTCGCCGGAGAAGCGCAGAACGGCGCTCACCGGGCCGAAGACCTCCTCCCGGGCGATGGTCATCGACGGGGTCACGCCGGTGAACAGCGTGGGCGCCACCCAGTAGCCGCCGGCCAGCCGGGGATCGGTGGGCAGCGGCGCCTGGGCGCCGACGGTGGCGCCCTCGGCCAGGGCCTGCTCGATGGAAGCGAGGACCCGGCGCTGCTGCGCCCGGCTGATCAAGGGGCCGACATGGGTGGCGGGATCGCGCCCGTCGCCGACCCGGAGCCGGGACACGGCCGCCGCCAGCCGTTCGGTGAACCCGTCGTGGATCGGGTCCTCGACGAGGAGGCGGGAGGCGGCCGTGCACGCCTCGCCCTGGTTGAAGAAGGCGCCTTCGATGGCGCCCCGGACGGCGGCATCGAGGTCGGCGTCGGCGAAGACGACCAGCGGGTTCTTGCCGCCCAGCTCCAGCGTGGCCGGCGTCATGGCGTCGGCCGCCACCTTGAGCACGGCCCGGCCGGTGGCGGTTGACCCGGTGAACGACAGTCGCTCGACGAGGGGGTGGCCGGCCAGCGCCGTCCCCGCCTCGGGCCCCCGCCCGGGCACGACCTGGAGCACGTCGGGGGGGAGGACGCCGCCGAGGAGCTCGACGATCCGCATGATGGTCAGCGGATCCTGGTCCGGCGGTTTGAGGACGACGACGTTGCCCGCGGCCAGCGCCGGGGCGCTCTTGGCCGCGGTGTGGATCGGCGGCCAGTTGAAGGGGATGATCCCGCCCACCACGCCGTAGGGCTCGTGGACGGTGTGGGCCGCCACCGGGCCGAGATCGACGGCGTCGCCGCGGACCTTGTCGGCCAGGCCGGCGTAGAACTCGAACGAGCTGATGCAGAACTCCACGTCGAAGGGCCGGGCCTGGGTGTAGGGCTTGCCCATCTCCAGCGTCTCGAGCGCCGCCAGCTCGTCGGCGTGCTCCCGGACGATCCGGGCGCAGTCGGAGAGCAGACGGCCCCGCTCCCGGGCGGGAACCTGGCGCCACACCTCGTCATAGGCCCGCCGGGCCCGGCGGACGGCGGCGTCGACCTCGGCGGCCCCACCGCCGGCAACGGTGGCGACCACCTCGCCGGTGGCGGGATTGTGGATGTCGAAGGCGTCCTCGGGCCGGCCCGACGACCAGGCGCCCCGCAGCGCCGGCAGGGTCACGAGGGCCGGGCCTGAGGCGGCGGGGCGCGCAGCGCGTCGAGGATCTCCGCCCGTGACCGGTCGAACCAGTCGAGGGCGTCGGGGTTGGCCAGGCTGTCCCGGCTGGCCACGCTCTCGGCCGGCGCGCCCATGAGCAGGCGCTTGACCGGGATCTCGAGCAGCTTGCCGGTGAGCGTCTTCGGCAGCTCGTCCACGGCGAAGATCCGGTTGGGCACGTGCCGGGGTGAGCACTCGGCGCGGATGGTGGCCCGGATGCGCTCCACCAGATCGTCGCTGAGCTCCGTTCCGGCGGCCAGGACCACGAACATCGGCATCACGCCGATGCCGTCGTCGCTGGGCAGGTCCACCACCAGGGCGTCGACGATCTCGGGGAGGGTGAGGACGGCCCGGTACAGCTCGGCCGATCCCATCCGCACCCCACCCCGGTTGATGGTGGCGTCGCTGCGCCCGTAGAGGATGCCGCTGCCCCGGGGCGTCAGCTCCAGCCAGTCGCCGTGGCGCCACACGCCCGGGTACACGTCGAAGTACGCCTCCCGGTAGCGGCGCCCGTCCTCGTCGCCCCAGAAGCGGATGGGCATGGCCGGGGAGGGCTTGGTGATCACCAGCTCGCCCGTCTCGCCGATCAGCGGCTGGCCCTTCTCGTCCCACGACTCCACCGCCACCCCGAGGCAGCGGGTCTGCAGCTCGGCCGGATAGACCGGCAGCCAGGGCACCCCGCACAGGAACGGGCCGGCGACGTCGGTGCCGCCACTCGAGGAGTTGAGCCAGATGTCGGGCCCCAGCTCCTGGTAGACCCACTCGAACCCGTCGGTCGAGAGGGAGGAGCCGGTCGACCCCACGGCCTGGAGAGCGGACAGGTCGCGCCCGTCCCGGGGATGGAGGCCGGCCTTCATGCAAGTGACGATGTAGCTGGCGCTGGTGCCGAAGAGGGTCATACCCGTCTGGGTGGCCAGGTCCCAGAGGACACCGAGGTCGGGGAAGCCGGGGTTGCCGTCGTAGATGATGATCGAGGCGTGGGTGAGCAGGCCGCCCAGGATCACGTTCCACATCACCCAGCCGGTGGTGGTGAACCAGAACAGCCGGTCCTTCTCCTTGGCGTCGAAGTGGAAGTGCATGTACTTCAACTGGTCGATGAGCATCCCGGCGTGGGAATGGACGATCGGCTTGGGCAGGCCGGTCGTGCCCGAGGAGTACACCACCCACAGGGGATGGTCAGAGGGCACCGCCTCGAAGGTGAGCTCGTCTCCCGGCTGCTCGAAGTCCTCCCAGGCCACGGTGTTCCGCAACGTGTCCATGCCCGCGTCGGGATCGAGGAGGCGCAGCAGCACCGTCCGGCGGACTGAGGGCAACGCCTCTTGAAGCGCCTTCACCTCCGCCAGGCGCGAGAAATCCTTGCCGCCGTAGCGGTAGCCGTCCACGGCCAGCAGCACGCTGGGCTCGATCTGGGCGAAGCGGTCCACCACGGAGCGGACGCCGAAGTCGGGGGAGCACGCCGACCAGATGGCCCCCAGGCTCATGCAGGCCAGGCCGGCGGCCATGGCCTCGGGGATGTTGGGCAGGTAGGCCGCCACCCGGTCGCCAGGCCCGACCCCCGCCGCCCGCAGCCCGCCGGCGAGCGCCGCGGTGCGGGCCCGCAGCTCGCCCCACGTCCACTCCGCCGGTGGGTGGCGCTCCGAGGCGAAGCGGATGGCGACGGCGCCGTCGTCGCCGTGGCGGAAGATGTGCTGCGGATAGCTCAGCCGGGCGCCCGGGAACCAGGCGACGTCCGGCATCGGCCCGCCGGTGAGGACCTCGTCGTAGCCCTGCTCCGCCTCGACGTCGAAGTACTCCCACAGCGAGGCGTAGAAGCCGGCGAGGTCGTCCACCGACCACTGCCACAGCGCGTTGTAGTCGAAATCGGCGAAGCGCCGGCCCTTGGCCTCAGCCAGCCACCCGGTGTAGGCGGTCAGCTGAGCCCGGGACCGGCGCTCCTCCGACGGGATCCAGAGAGGCTCAGGCGAAATGGGGGATGACCTTCTCGCCGAAGAGCTTCATGGCGTCGAGGGCCTTCTTGTGGTCGGGCCCGTTGGGGTGGCGGAAGCGCATCACGAAGTAGTCGGTGCCGAGTTCGGCATGCCACTTCTCGATCTGCTCGATGCAGTCCTCGGGGGAGCCCATGATGAAGCGGTTGGGCGCCACCTTGTCGAGGGTGAACTCGTCGGGCGACTTGAGCTCCTTCAGCCAGGGGTCGACGGTGTCGTTGTAGCCCCCGACCTCGTAGTAGAAGCGGTGCGAGGTCATGACGTACTCGCCGTACTCGGCCGTTGCCTGCTCCGTGGTGGGCGCCACCCAGCACTCCCGCAGCACGGTGATGGCCGGCGTCTTGCCGTTCTCCTCGGCCGACTTCCGGTAGATGTCGGCGAACATGTTGAACGTGTCGAGGGTGTTGATCACGTCGGTGATCCAGCGCTCCCCGATCCGGCCCGCCCGCCGGAGGCCCTGGGGCGTCCACGCCGCGCACCAGATCTCGGGCCGGGGCTTCTGCACCGGCTTGGGGGTCACGTTGACCTTCTCGTAGCTGTGGTGCGTGCCCTGGAAGGACACGTCGGTCTCGGTCCACGCCTTCTGGAGGAAGAGCACGGCGTCCTCGAACAGGGTGCCCCGCTCGGTCATGTCGACGCCGAAGGCGGCCAGGTCGTCGGCCACGTAGCCGGCCCCGAGCCCGAGCTGCATCCGCCCGCCGGAGATGACGTCGAGGAGGGCGGTGTCCTCGGCCAGCCGGACGGGGTCGTAGAGCGGGGCGAGGGCCACGCAGGTGCCGACCTTGAGGGTGGACGTCTCCCGGGCGACGGCGGCCGCCACCATGAGCGGGTTGGGGAAGTACCCGTCCGGCTGCTGGTGATGCTCGGTGATCATGCAGGAGTCGAACCCGACCGACTCCGCCATCTGCGCCTCGGCCACGATCTCGTCGAAGACGCGGACCATGTCCCGGCCGTCGGGGTAGTCCTCGGTGATGGGGAAGATTCCAAACTTGATCTCGGCCATCAGGCATCTCCTTCCGGCGGGCGTCGCGCCCGGTCAGACAGGTCGCAGCGCAGCGACGCTACGCAGGCAGGGCCGAAGGCTCAATGGGGAAGGGCATAAGGTTGGACCGGGAACCCTTGTGGGATGACACAACCCCCGGCCGCCGGCTTCAGCTGTCCAGACCGAGGAGGCGGGCGGCCGTGCCGCCCAGGATCGCCTGCTGGTCCTCGGCCGCCAGCGACATCTTCTCGATGAGCCCGACGGGGTCGAAGAAGCCCATGTCGTAGGGGTAGTCGGTCCCGACCACCACCTGGCCGGCTCCCAACTGGGCGACGAGAAACCCCAGGTGGGACTCGTCGTAGACCAGGCAGTCGACGTAGATCCGGCGCAGGTAGGAGCTCGGCGGACGGTCGGGGATGTGATGGCGCCCCTCCGGGCGCTGCTCCCAGGCGTGGTCCATCCGGGAGGCGTAGAACGGCAGGTAGCCCCCGCCGTGCACCACGCAGAGCTTGAGCGCCGGGAACTCCTCGAAGACGCCACCGTGGATCAGCCGGGTGACGGCGATGGTGGATTCGAGCGGGTTCCCGATGACGTTGGTCAGGTAGTAGTCCATGAGCCGCTCGGCCTGGGTGAACCCGTGCGGATGGAGCAGGATCAGGACGTCGAGATCGGCGGCGGCGGCGAAGAAGGGTCGGAAGCGCCGGTCGTCCAGGTCCAGCCCGTTGACGTTGGTGCAGATCTCCACGCCCCGCAGCCCGAGCTCCCGCACCGCGTGGTCAAGCTCGGCCACGGCGGCGTCGACGTCCTGGAGCGGCACGGTGGCCAGCCCGGCGAAGCGGTGGGGATGCCGGGCCACGAGGCCGGCCAGGTGCTCGTTCTGCATGCGGGCCAGCCGCCGGCCCAGCGCCGGATCGGCCCAGTAGTAGTACTGCGGCGGGGCGACGGAGAGGACCTGGAGATCGACCCCCATCCGTTCCATGTCCTCCAGCCGGCGGGCCGGATCGGTCAGCTTGGGGACCAGGGCAGCGAAGTGAGCGGCGTTGTAGGCCTTCGTCTCCTCCCCGGAATAGAACGTGAAGGGATCCGCCCGCGGCGGGGCCAGCCCTTCGACCAGCTGCTGGCACGCCGGGGTGGCGATGTGGCTGTGAAGGTCGATGACCCGGGGCGCTGGCATCACCAGGGTCCGCCGTCCGCTCAGGGGACGGCGAGGACGCTTTCGATGAGGAAGGCGAACTGGACCTGGAGGAGAGCCTGGGGATCGTGGCAGTCGATGCCCAGCAGCTCCTCGATCCGGCGCAGCCGGTAGCTGATGGTGTTGGGATGGACGATGAGCGCCTCGGCGGTCGCCGCCGCGCTGAAGCCGCAGCGGAGGAAGGCGCGCAGGGTCTCGACCAGCGTGGTCTCCCGGCGGCCGTCGTATTCGTAGAGCGGCCCCAGCACGCCGCGCATGAACTCGATGAGCTCCTCGGGCCGCTTGACCTGAAGCAACAGCCGGTAGACGCCCAGGTCCCCCAGGGACACGACCCGGTCGCGGCTGCCGGCCCGCTGCACGAGGTCGAGGGCGCCGGCGGCCAGCCGGTAGGCCTCGGCGTACTCGGTGATGCCATGGCACGCCGGCCCCAGACCGACCGACACCGAGCCGACGTAGGCCTGGATCTGGCGCCGGAGCGTCTCGGCCAGATCCACGGCTTCGGGCTGCCCGTCGCCGTTCGGCCACAGCACGATGACGTCCTCGCCCCGGGCCGCCACCAGCGTCGTCCCGCCGATGCCGGATCCGTTGACCACCCGCTGGACCTGGGTGAGCAGCGAGCGCTGCAGGCGGGCCGGACTGCCGGTCACCCGGACGACGGGATCATCGTCGTCGTTCGGATCGGGCCGGACCACGACGAGGGTATGGGGGGCGCTCAACTCCAGACCGAACTGGACGGCCCGGGCCAGGGTCGAGTCGGGGTCGCCCCGGGCGTCGCCGTCCAGGAGGTCGTCGAGGAACTCCCGTGACAGCCGCCACTCGACCTCCTGGGCCGTGCGCAGCTTCGACACCGCCAGGGCCACCACCAGGGCGCCCCGTTCCAGCGCCCGCCGTTCGAAGGCCCCGAAGGCGCGCTCGGGGTTGAAGGCCCACACCCGCCCGGCGAGCTCGTCGTCGAGGACCACGGGGGCCACCAGGCTGGGCGGGGCACCGTTGTCGCCGCCCACCTCGACGGCCCGGTGCTCGGTCCGGGCCCGCTGGAGGAGCGCCTCGAGCCGGGGGTCCTGGCGGGCGGCCGGGCCGGGGATGCGATCGAGGTCCTCGGGGGCCACGGCGGCGCCCAGCGGATGTCCCGCCGGGTCCTCGATGAGCACGTCGCTCTTGAGGAAGCCGGCCAGCGCCCGGGTGATGCGGTCCAGGCTCTCGCCGGCCAGCAGCAGCCGCATCAGGCCCCGGTAGACGTCCTCGCCGCGCCGGGTGATCCGGTGCTCCTCCTCGAGGGCGGTGATGCGCTGCTCGAGGCCGGTGACCCGCGCTCGTTCCCGTTCCCGCAGCAGGCTCGACTCGATGGCCAGAGCCGCCTGGTTGGCCACCGTCTCCATGAGGACGACCTCGTGGTCGGCCCACTCCCGAGGTTGGCGGATGTAGCAGTTCAGCACCCCGAGCGAGCCCTCGGAGGCCACCAGGGGCACCGACAGGATCGACCGGTAGCCCTGCTCGGCCGCCACCCCCTCCCACTGGAGGCAGGTGGCGTCGGCCCGGATGTCGACCAGGACGACCGGACGCTGGGTGCGGAAGGCCCGGCTGGACGGGCCCTCGGCCTGGGCCCCGGGGCGGATGAGGGGCGGCTGGGCGGCGTTGACCTCAGCCGCGTAGGAGGGGCTCAGCCCGTAGAACCCGCGGATCAGGAGCTTCTCGCCCTCCTCGTCGGGGAGGAGCGCGGCGCAGAAGTCGTACCCGGTGAGCTGGGCCACGGTGCCGGCGATGAGGTTGTAGAGGTCGTGCTTGGGCAGGCCCTGGTTGACGGCCCGGATGAACTCGCACGTTGCGTCCAACCAGGTGCGCAGCTCCGTGCCCGGCGCGGGAAGCGCCCGAAGAGTCACGGCGGCCAACTTATCCAGACCCTGTGGCCTCCCACAATCCTCAGGCGGCACTCTTGTCCCCAGCCCCATGGCCTGCCGGCGACCGGGCTCCGTATCCTCAGCGCAACGAGGCGGCCCTCACAGGATGGGAGCTTGAGCGATGGTGAAGCCGATTCTCCAGATCTATCCCCTCATCCCCGGTACGAGGCGGGAGCGGGAGGAGATGCGCCCCATCGGGCGCAACGTGGAGCGCTACCACCAGACCCTCGAGGAGTGGCACGACATCGTCCGGGGCCGCCGACCGGCTGGGCTCTGGGGGTGGCCACGGTTGAGCACCACTTCCACTCCGAGGGCTACGAGGTCGGGCCCGACC